>JBEKBJ010000071.1:0-28349 GCA_050015455.1 Binatia bacterium | reverse complement strand
TGCTCCGCCACGTCGATGCTCGGGCTGCGTTGCCCGCGTTCAATGTACCCGACGTGCATCGGGTGGATATCAGCCAGTTCCGCCAACACTTCTTGCGAGAGCGCGAGAGCGTGGCGCCGGCGCCTGACGACGGTTCCGAAAGCCCTTGAAAACTTCTGCCGTCCCATCGGTCGCGGCGGATGTTGGGACAGTGGTCACCGGTTTGCCATGTACAATTGTATTGATATACGATTGGCTTCTAACACGGCCGTGCTGCCCATCCACCGAGTGCGTGGCCGATAGGGAGAGAGGCATGCTCGTAAAGTGTCCCGACTGCGGAACCGATATTTCCGATCAGTCACCGGCCTGTGTGAAGTGCGGCCGACCGATGGAAAAGGGATATCGGTTGCGTAAGGCCGGCCTCAGAATGATGGGCTGTGGTGCCATGCTGTTGGTTGTGGGAATCGGCGCACTGCTCCTGCTGGGCGTGATCGGCGCGTTTATCAGCCACAAGTGAGGCGAAAGGCCCCTTTTCGTGCGTATCCGACATACCGCCGCACTAACTCTGTTACTGGCCTTTGCCTCTCTTGGTGGCACGAAGGCCCTCGAAACCGGACAAGTGCATGCTTGCTTCACGCCCGAGTATCACGGCGGTCCAACCTGCACCGACCAAATCGTTTCCGCCATCGCTGGTGCTCATCAGTCGATCCTTGTTCAGGCTTACAGCTTTACGTCTGCTCCAATTGCCAAGGCTCTAACTGACGCCCACAAACGGGGTGTCGACGTTCGCGTGATCCTGGACACGAGCAATCTCAAAGCCGGCTATTCGTCAGCGGTCTTCCTGCAACACATGGGGATTCCGCCGCTTGTCGATTCGCATCATGCGATCGCCCACAACAAGGTCATGGTGATCGACGCCCGCGTTCACCAAAGCGGCCGAGGAGAAGAACGCGGAAAACGTCTTCTTCATCGACGACCCCGCCGTTGCAACGGTCTATACGCAGAATTGGAAGGATCACGCCGCACATTCAGCGGCCGCGGAGCAGCTCGAACACGGAAGCTCCGCACCGGCCGGCCGCGCACAAACACCATCGGCCGCAGTGGTCGGGAACCGCAAGAGTCACATTTATCACTGGCCGGGGTGTCCAAGCTTTGGGAGGATCGCGCCCCGGAATCGAGTGGAGTTTCCGAACGCGCAAGCCGCGCAGGCCGCGGGCTATCGACCGGCGCGCAATTGTCCCTAGGAAGGATATGCTCATGGAAGCTCTGTACGCGATGAAGGGTGTCGGTGGCCTTCTCGAAGTGTTCGAGGACAAGGTGGCGATTACGCCGAAGGGCGTAATGGGATTCCTCGCAAAAGGGCTCAAGGCCACGAAGACAATCCCGATTTCATCGATGACGGCTGTCCAGTTCAAGAGGTCGGGGCTGACCAACGGCTACATTCAGTTCAGGTGCCGTGGGAACGAAAAGACTCCAGGAGTTTTCACAGCGCTGTATGACGAGAACACGTTCAGGTTCAACTTCCAGAATGATCTTGCCACCGAGGTCAAGGAATACGTTGAAGCGAGAATGAAGGCGGTTCGCAGCAAGCCACTCGATGGTCCGCCCGGAAGGCTATCGGAAGATTTGCAGAACTTGGCTGACATGAAGGAAGGAGGATTTCTATCTGAAGAAGAGTTCGCGGCGGCTCACTCCAGAACGAGCCTGACCGACGAGGAGCGAACGCGAATCGAGGAAGGTCAACGCGGCGGCGCGGAGCCTCGTGTTCGCGCAGAGCAAGAAGCCCGCGCAAGGGTCGAAAAAGAGAAGGCTGGTACGCCTCAAGCCGCAGCCCCCGAGCCAGTTGCCCGGCTCGCGGCAATTGAACTCGAAAGGAAACGTCGACAACGCACAGGCGGGCTTGCTGTTCTTGGGTTCTTCGCGACGGCCGCGACAACCGCCGTGCTGTCGCCCTTGGGAGCCGACGCGTGTTTGGCCGCCATGTTACTTGCAGGAGCGCTTTTCATTCTCTCATTACTCCCGCCACTAAAACCCCGCTTTGCGGCGTCTTACACGGACAAGAGTACGGGAGAGAAGGTTAGCCTCCTTTGGTGGGTTCGCTCCTACGTCGGCTTCCTAGCTCTTTTCCTGTTTGTTGCGTTCGGTATCCAATCCACACCGCCACCAACTGGTGCGCCGACTGCGGGAAAGGACAGCGGCTCGACGGATTCCGGTCCGGAGCGGCTCGCTGCGGTCAAGTCACCAGCAGTCCCATCAACGCCTGACCCGCGCTGCGGCGGGTACAAAGACTGCGATATTACGGCTGGACCCGATAAGGGCAGCGGTTCGAAGGACCCCACTTCGTACAGGATCGTGAGGATGGAGAACGCAAGCCACAAGGCACTAGTGAAGCCACTGTCAGAATATACGCTCCAGGAACTTGAGGCGCTTCCCATCGACGAGAGACGGTTCTGCCGCGTCGTTGTGCCTTCAACGATCACTACGGCGCAGGTTGAGCCAACGTTTCGCAGAATTGTCCAAGACATCACTTCACGTGATCCCGATATCGACGAGCTGTACATCCTGATGTACAGCGACGAAGCGCTCATCGACGATGTCTACGATGTCGGCGCGGCTACCTGGGCGCCTGGCGGAAAAATGGGAAACGTCTCTCCAGAGATCGCGCGCTCCAACAGTCGTGTGGGGTACTCGCTTTCGATCGAAGTCAAGCCAGACCTGGATGCCTACTTGGAGGCGCGACGGTCCAAGGAGGTGCAGTTTGGTCTTTCGAGCGATGTGAGGGAGCAGATCTTCAAGGAGCTGGTGTTAGCGGAAGACCGGGCACGCGACGAAGCATGGTCCGGACACGACGCGCCTGCCGATCTTGCCGAGCTTGGCCGGATCGGCGACCGGGAGGAGGCGCTAAAGGGAAAATACAGCGCGCAAGTGCGGGCGAAGTACAAGATATCGGAAGAGGTCGAAGATCACATCGCAGGGGAGGGCCTGTTCAAGCGGTGGCCTATGCCGCCAAGGAAGCGGACGCCGAGCCGATAGCCCGGCAGCGCTCGCTGTCCCCTCCGTGCAGGAGATGCCACGTGACGAACAAGAAGACTGCACAGCCGGCGAGACTCCAAGCGGCAACGTGGTATAACATGGGACGATGACCTATCGCTGTCGAAAAAGAAGGGGCTGAGACATGAAACGTCCGTCGATTGGATTCGGCGTCGTTCTGGCTGCAAAGCTACTTATCGAAGCACGCCCAGTTGTTCTTTTCGCATGGTGGTTTCTCCTGATCTACGGGAACGGGCAGCCATTCAGGTTTGGACCGCTGAGTGATTCGGTGACCTGCAACACGGCGCGCCAGAACGTGCTCAGCATGACGAAACATCCAGCGTTCGGCGCCGCCCACGTCCAAGTCGAGGCGTGTCACGGAGACACTGACTACTGCGGGATTCCCACGCCGCACTACTTCGCGACCTTCGTCGACGGATCGCCGACGATCCTCGGACCGTACCAGGGTGGCATCCTGTGCGACCGGGCGTACAGCGCCACGCTGGAGTCGTGGAAGCACATTGAGCCGGCTCCCCGACACAACTTCGGCGTCTCGTGTTGGCCCGGTTGTTGATTCGATAGGGGCGCCGCGGCGCTTTCGTCGCGTGGGCACCACGTGGAGGTGCGGCACTTGTCAGCCCGATCAAAACGGCGCAGCCGGAAGAAAGACGCCTCGGGCATCGCCGATCCTTGGGACCTCCGCCCGAGAGAGAAGCGTATCCACGACCGGGAGTATCTCAAGGCGTGGCAGAACCGCCGGCAGTTGGATGAGCTGCTGGCAACGCTGAGGCAGCGCTGGGAGGCCGGCCGTGGCCAGCTGTTCCTGAATTCGAGCGAGTTGGAGGCGGTGCTCGACGCGGTGGCGAAAGCTGCCGAGTACAGCGAAATACTACCCGGACTGCGAGAGCACGGGGCGCGCTTGCAGCAGGCGCTTGACGAGTGGAACGCGCGCAAAATTAACGTGAACGTGCGCGCACGCAACTTCGTTAACTGCCTGCTGGGGCTACCGAGCCACCGCGGCCGCCGTTCGGATTTCGACGCGGTGCGTGTCGTCCAAGCCTACAAGTTTTTCACCAGCGGTGTCATTAAACGCCCGCCGTGGGATCACGGGATCGGGATCTATTCCTTGACGTGGGAAGAGTGCGGACTGCCGCGGCCATCCGACGTGCCGAATACGATCACCAAACAAGAAGGCAGGACGTGGATGGTGTGCGATGAATCCGGGAAGAGACTCAGCCCACCCGATTTCCATACCAAAAAGCAGGCGCTCGGATACGAGCGCGATATCCAGGTGATCCACTTGCCGCTGTGCAAGCGTGATGCGATCACGGCGGTCAAGCACGTGTTCAAGTTTTCCAGCGAGTACGCCTGTGTGAAGTTCCTCGAACGTCAGAAGGTCCGCGGCTTGCCCGCTGTGCGAGACCGCTGAGCGCGACAAATCGCGACGCCATTTGTAGCCGGGACACGCGTGCGCGAGTGAAGCATGATCACTCGCGTATGAAGCGCACACGTAAGACAACGCGATTCCACCGATGTGTGGGGCTGCGGCTCAGCGCAGCACTGCTGGACCGTGTCCGTCGGGCCGCGACGGAGAGAGAGCAGCGAGTTTCTGAGCTATGTCGCGACGCGATACGTGAGCACCTGACGCGCTTGGAGCGGGGCGGTGGTGGGGTGGCGGATGGCGACCGTGAACGCAGCTGAGCGCACGCCGATGACGGCGGCGGAGATCGCCGACGCCCTGGGTGGACAGCGGGATGGTGACAGCTGGTCCGTACGCTGCCCGGCACACGACGACCATGATCCGTCGCTATCCCTGACGGACCGCAACGGCCGCGTACTCGTGTGTTGCTTCGGGGGCTGCTCGCAGACTGCTGTTATCGGTGCACTGCGGGAACGCGGCTTGTGGCCGTCAGCTAACGACCGACTGCGCAAGGGAGAGCGGACCGCGGTGTCACCACGCACAGGGAACTCGAAGCGCGCGGCAGCAGCACTACGCATTTGGCGACAGAGCCAGCCCGCGGCCGGCACCATCGTGGGGCAGTATCTACGGTCACGCGGCATCGACCTTGCCTCAATGCCCGAGGCGCTGCGATTCCATCCGGCGCTCAAGCATGAGAGTGGGCAGACATTCCCGGCGATGGTGGCGGCGGTGCGGGACGTGAGCGGCACCATGGTAGCAATCCATCGCACATTCCTGCGGCCCGATGGCAGCGGCAAGGCGGACGTCACCAAGCCCAAGATGATGCTCGGACCCGTGCACGGCGCTGCTGTGAGACTCACTGAGGCCGGTGAAAGGGTGGTGATCGGCGAGGGCATCGAATCATCCCTGAGCGTACACGTCTCTACAAGTCGGTCGACTTGGGCCGCCCTCTCTGCCGGGGGCATCGCCAATCTGGAGCTGCCGCCGACGGCGCGTGACATCACCATCGCCGTCGACAACGACGACGACGGCGTCAGTATGCGCAAGGCACAAGAGGCCGCGGGGCGTTGGGTCCCTGAGAGCAGAATCGTTCGCATCGCAGTTCCGCCAGACGGCATGGATTTCAACGACGTGCTCCGCCAGTACGGTGCGGCGCGTGTGTGCGAGCTGATCGAGGCAGCGGTGGAGGTGGAGGCGATGAGCGCAACAGGTGGTGATGCAGAATCACAACGGCCACCGTCACAGGCGACTGTCATGTACGAATGTGCGGTCGATGCGGGTGGGGAGCTGTTCCACGACGGTGACGACGCCTATGCGGTGTGCCCACTGTCGACGTGCCGTGCCACGTATGGGGTGCGCACCCGCGCGTTCAAATTGTATCTGACTCGACTCTACTATGAGCGCACGCGCAAGGCGCCCAACGCCGAGGCGCTGCAAGGCGCACTGGCGCTCTGCGAGGCGGCGGCGCGCTTCGATGGGGAGCAGCACCGCGTCTACACGCGCATCGGTGAGCAGGATGGCAACATCTATCTTGATCTCTGTGATGACGCGTGGCGCGCGGTGGAGATCACGCCGGCTGGCTGGAAGGTGGTCAGTGATCCGCCGGTGCGGTTTCGTCGGCCGCACGGCATGCTGCCACTACCTGAGCCGCACCGGGGCGGCCATTTCGACGAGCTGCGCAATCATCTCAACAGTGGGGGTGATGAGAACTACCAGTTGGTGAGTGCGTGGCTCGTTGCCGCCCTACGGCAACGCGGGCCGTATCCGGTCCTCAGTATCCACGGCGAGCAAGGCGCGGCGAAATCGACCGTGTGCCGACTGCTGCGCAATCTGATCGACCCGAACGCGGCGGGGCTGCGAGCTGAACCGCGAGACGCGCGTGATCTGATCATTGCCGCGACCAACGGCTGGATAGTCGCTCTGGATAACGTCTCACACCTGCCCGCGTGGCTGTCGGATGCGCTGTGTCGTCTCGCGACGGGTGGCGGCTTCGGTGCGCGCGAACTGTACACCGACGCTGAAGAGGTACTCTTCAACGCGATGCGCCCCACCCTGCTCAACGGGATCACAGAGGTGGCGACCCGCGCGGACCTGCTCGACCGCACGATATTGATTGAGGCGCCAAACATTCCGGAGGACAAACGCCGCACGGAGAGCGACATCATGTCCGCGTTCGAGGCGGCACGGCCGCAGCTGCTGGGAGCGCTACTCGACCACGTCGTCAGCGCCCTGGCGAACGTCGACCACGTGCGGCTCGACCGGCTACCGCGCATGGCCGACTTCGCGGTGTGGGCGGTTGCCGCTGATCCGCAGAAACAAGATGCCTTCCTGGCCGCCTATACTCAGAACCGGCGGGGCGCAAATGACGTGGCCATCGACGCATCAGAGATTGGCTCCCACGTGCTGGCGCTGGTCGCCGACGGGGGCGAGATAATTGGGACCGCGGCGGAGCTGCTCGGGCTGCTGAATCAGCGGGTTGAGGACAGTATACGCCGTCAGCGGGGATGGCCGACGACAGCACGGGCGCTAAGTGGTGCACTGCGCCGCATCGCCCCCAACCTTCGGGCCGGCGGGATATCGGTCGACTTCCTGCCGCGCAGCGGTCGGCAACGCCGTATGGCCATCCGACGCGAGCCCGAACGTATCGGTAAACAACCGTCACAACCGTCACCATCGTCATCGACTGCGGAAACGCTAGACTTTCCCGGTGACGGTACTCGTGACGGTGACGGTACGTCCGAGCAGACCGTCACACCGACCGTCACCAAAAAACGTAATGCTGGCGCGGCCAATGACGGTGATGACGGTGGTGACGGTCGGATGCAGCCACTTTCGGGTGGCGCCGATCTGGAGCGTTTTTGATGATGGCGCAAGCACTGATTCAGACTCTTGCCGCCCGTGGCGTTCAGCTCATGCCGGATGGCGACGGGCTGGTGGCCAAGCCAGCATCGAAGCTCACCGACGTTGACCGTGAGGCCATCCGCGCGCAAAAGGCAGAGCTGGTCCGGCTGCTGCTGGTCGACCGCATCGCGGCGATCTGGAAGCCGGGCGAAAGTCTCGCCTACCGGGATGGTGGCCAGCTGATCACCGCCAAGTACGCCGGTACTACCGCGAGTGGCAGGGTCAATGTGTGGCTGGCAGACGGTGCCGTCCGGGCGGTGCTAGCTGAGGCCGTGGCGCTGGATTGGTGGCCGGATGCCGCCGAGATCTTCGAGGAGCGGCTGAGCATCATATTGGGCGCCGGCGTACCCGAGGAAGTGGCGCGGGTACGCGCCGAGCGGTGTACGCGGGAATATCTCGACCGACTCACCGGTGGTGCAGCATGACCTCGAAGCGCTGGTTCGAGTTGGAATGCCGGCACTGCGGACAGCGGTTCCTCGACATGGCCAAGCTGCTCTTTCACCGCTGTCTTGGCCAAGGCCGGCGGCAGATATCCGGGAAGCGAGGGCGCCGGCGGAAGGGTGCCAGGCCATGAGCCGGCTACTTTCGTTGACGAAAGAGGTGCGGGAACTGTGACACCATGGCCGAGCGGTTGCTGACACCCGAGGAAGTTGCCGGACGCTTGCAACTTCCCGCCGCGGCGGTAACACGCGGCGATCTGCGGCGGCGGTTGCCATGGCTGAAACTCGCGGGTAGGCTGCGGCTCCATCCTGCCGCGCTGAATGCGTTCCTTGAGGCTGAGGGAGGATTGCGCGATGACAGTCTATCGAAACAAGACAACGGGGACACACCGGTACGACTTCATGTTCCGCGGGCGCCGGTATACGAAGCGCGGTTTCGAGACGAAGACCGCCGCACGCGACGCCGCGGTAGATCACAAGCGACTGCTCAAAGCCGGCCGTACCGACCCCTTCCAAACCTTCCAGGAGATGGTGGGGGCGTTCCTCACGTCTAGCCAGCGCACGAAAAGTGCCGCGTGGTGCTACCAACTGGAAATCAAGCTGAACAAGGCATTCCCACGTCTTGCCGACCTGCACCCGCGCGAGATCACCCGTGGCCATATCGAGCCGGTACTCGATCGACTCGCACGAGACGGAAACACCGCGCGGTCGGTGAACGAGTACCGCAAGATCATCAACGCGGTGCTCAACTACGGCGTGGGCATGGGCGCCCTGGCCACCAACCCGGCCGCCGGCATCCCGAGAGTGCCTGAATCTGATGCTGGCGTGGCGGCAATCCCGAAGCTGCACTTGCAACAACTCATCCTCGCAGCGGAGCCGCAGCTGCAAGCGTTATTGGTGTTCCTGTCACAGACCGGGGCGCGCTTCGTTGGGGCCGCACGGCTGCGATCGTCCGAGGTGCTGTTGGATGCGCCGCGACCGGCGTGTCTTCTGACGACCCGCAAGAATCGCGGCGCCACGGAGCGCAAGCGGCTGCAACCGTTGACCGATCTTGCGCGCCATGCGATCGAGCCGTTGCTCGGAGCCAGCGACGAGCTGGTGTTCACGGGCGCGAGCGGCGGCGCGCTGGTCTACCGCACTGAACTGGGTAACCTGCATCGTCTCTGCGATCGCGTCGGCATCCCACGCTACGCCTTCCACCAGATTCGCCACTGGGCTGGGATGGTGGCCACCTCCATGGGCAAGAGCAAGAAGGCGGTGGCGCAGTTTCTCGGCCAGACCGACACGGGCGCCACCGAGCGCTACATGCACGCCGCCGAGCCGGAGCTGTGGGCCGTGGCGCAGCAACTCGAAGCCGAGTTGGGTGTGCTCCCTGAGGCGCACGCCGTGGCGGAAATTGCCGGTGTGAAAAACGGTGTGAGTGGTGTGAAAAACGGTGTGAATTTGGTTGCAGGCAGTTGCAGTCAGGTGCAGCGAGATGTAGGTAAATCAAGCGATTTGCGCTTGGAGAGGTGGCCGAGTGGTCGAAGGCGCACGCCTGCTAAGCGTGTGTGGGGGTAAAACTCCACCGAGGGTTCGAATCCCTCCCTCTCCGTTTCCGAGTCTGCGATGTGTTGGGCCATGCGGAGACTGGCTCGAAATTCCCGCGTGTGGCGGCGCGTCCCGCCAAGGAACAGAACCAGATAACGCCCCCGCGCCGACGCCACCGGCGTCCCAGCCCCCGGAAGTCTCTGCGCCCCATTTCGGTGGTTCAGTTTTGCCAAACCGCGCCCAGCCCCTGGGCTACGCGAGGCCGAACGCCTGCTCCTGGGCCTGCCAGAGAGCGGGTAGATCGAGCCGCTGGCTGAGGGCGCTCGCCGTGAGCTCCGCGGGCTGGCGACCCTCGACAATTGCCTCGACGATCGTTGGCGACAGAAAGCCGACCCGAATGAGCCGCCACACGTACCGGTCGCTGACCCCCTCCCGCCTGGCAATCTCGCCCACCGACTGCGCCCGACCCGCAAACAGGTCGTCTGCCCAGCGGTAGGCCCGAGCCACCGTCTTGAGCAACGTGCGGTCGACACGCCCCGGCGGCACGGTGTCGTCCAGTACCAGGCGTATCTCGATGCCCCGCCGCCGCAGGCGCAGCGCACCGAATCGCATCAGCACCAGTTCCTGCGCTCGCCCGGCACTGCCGCTTTGCTCGCTCGGCAGCGGCACCCTGAGCGCCACCCGCACACCCTCCGGCGTCAGGTCGACGCGCTCGGTCAGCTGCCCCAAGGCCGCCGCAGCCTCAGTTGCCAGGCGCAGACGATCGCTCCACCCCTGTGCCACCGTGAAGATACCGGGCAAACGACTGGCTTCGATGCCCGCCGCCTCGGCCGCCTCCGCCAGCGCCGCCCGGTCGGCGAGCAGCTGTTCCGCCACAGCACGCACCACACCTTCCAGCTCCGGTGCCGGCACGCGCCAGCCGCGTTCCCGATGGTCCTCTGAGCCTCGCACCAGTGCGCGCGAGACGTAGTAGCGGTAGTGGCGCGCCCCCTTTGCCGTGCCCTGCACATACAGCGGCTCACCGCCCTCGTCGAACAGCTTGCCCGCCAGCGCACTCGGTGGTGCCTGGCGCGGACGTTGGCCTCCTCGGCGCACCGCCTGGTTGCGGAGGCGCTCGTGGACGCGATCCCAGAGCTTGCGCTCCATGAGCGCCTCGTGCTGTCCGGGATAGCGCTCGTGCAGGTGACGGATCTCGCCGATGTAGACCGGGTTCGACAGCAGCGCGTACAACGCTCCGCGCGAGAAGACCTTCCCGCCCGAGCGCGTGCCCTTGCGGGAGATGCGCACCTTGGAGACAATCCCACGGCGGGCGAGATCGCTCTGCAGCCGCCGCACGCAGCCAAGCTTCAGATAGCGGCGGAAGATGGCTCGCACCGTATCGGCCTCCGACGCATTCACCACCAGCCGGCGCTCTTGCAGGTCATAGCCCAGCGGCGCTACGCCGCCCATCCACATCCCCTTACGCTTGGAGGCCGCGATCTTGTCGCGGATGCGCTCGCCCGTCACCTCGCGCTCAAACTGCGCGAACGAGAGCAGCACGTTGAGAGTGAGCCGCCCCATCGAGGTCGTCGTGTTGAATTGTTGCGTGACCGCGACGAAGGAGACACCGTGCGCATCGAAGATGTCGACCATCTTGGCGAAGTCGGCCAGCGAGCGCGTCAGCCGATCGACCTTGTACACCACAATCACGTCGACCCGATGTTCGCGGATGTCGCCTAGCAGATGCTGGAGCGCTGGCCTCTCCAGCGTGCCGCCCGAATAACCGCCGTCATCGTAGGCCGTCGGGACAAGCCGCCACCCTTCGCTCGCCTGGCTGCGAATGAAGGCCTCGCACGCCTCGCGCTGGGCCTGCAGCGAATTGAAGTCCTGCTCCAGCCCTTCCTCGGAAGACTTGCGGGTGTAGATCGCGCAGCGCCGCACCTTAGCGTTGCCGTGTTCCATTGCGGCCTTCCTCCCGCACACGCCCGAGGCCGAAGAAGCGCGGCCCCGACCAGCGCGTGCCGGTAATGGCGCGGGCCACCTCTGAGAGCGAGCGATAGCGCCGGCCGCGCCAACAGCAGGCCGTCTCAAGAACCGTAACCCGGTGGCTGGTCCCGTGCCACTCGCGCACGAGGACCATCCCCGGCTGCGCTGCGCGGGTGGGCCGCACAGGCCCGGTCTTTTCCTTATCGGTGTCCTCAGCAGAAACCTGGAGCAAGAACCGACGCGTGGCCGGACTGAGACCGCCGAGCGCACGTTCCTGCATGCGGTAGGTAAGCGCCCGGATCAGCAGGGGACGGTTCAGTTCTGGCGGGGGCGCGGCGCCACCGAGCGCGGCCCACAACTGCTTCAGGGCGCTCGCGTCGAGCGTGGACAAACCCGCAACTTCGCGCGCCAGATCGCCACCGCCGCTGTGCGGCGGCAGGGTCCGACCTGGCGATTTTGCTCGTAACATGGAGACCTCCGTCTAGGTCCATGAGCGCTCAGTCCGGGCTACAAGTCCAGTCGTGTTGATCGCCAAAGCTGCCCGACCGTACAAAGAATTTTGGCCCGAATCGGGGCAGGAGTCAGTGTATTCGAAGGGCAGGAATGCCAGCCGCCCGTTCGCTATTCGATCGCACGAAGGAACAACGAAAACAGAGCGCGGCTAGGCTGCACCTCCAGCCACACGCCGCAAACGCTGCCTGCGCACCGATCGAAGATTTCAGAATCCGCGGAGCGTGCCAGGAGGAAGTCGAAACCCCCCGACCCACGGCTTAGAAGCCCGAAAAAGGACCGCGCAGAAGATGAGGAAAAATCATGAATTCTGCGCGTCTGCCAAGGACTTCGCTCCTGTCCGACCCTCTGTGGCTTTCTGCCAATTTCGATGATTTTCAATCGCCAACTGGCACCACTACTGACACCAAGATTTCAGGACCTACCTGCGGTCGTAATGGGACGCACAGCCCGAATGGTAAGGCGATCGAGTACCCAGCGGCCGCTTTGCAGGACGGCAATGACCCACTGACCGTCCTGGAAGTCTCGGTGCTGCGGCTGAATCATCGCCAGCAACTTGTCACGGGTTGCCCGAGCGAAGTGGTACGTAGCTGCCGGCAGATTCATGACCCAATCTTCTTGCGCCGGTCGCCGTGCAACGAACGGGAGTTCGCAGAGTTCATCACCGCGCTCGGGCGATGGCTCTACGATGGCACGAATGGCGTGACGAGCGCTCCGGACCGCGGGGTGGTCACGCCAACGTTGCCGAAGTGGTGCTACCGCGACCACCGATCGGTCATCGTGCACGTCATCGTGTTGCGGAACCACTACCTCCACGGATTGAGTCCAAACGAGATTACGGCAGAGGAACACCTCACGTCTGTGGGCGACGTATTTGAACTGTACGTGGCGAAACGTCTTCCAGATGATGAAGACTTCGCCGCGATTCGCGTCCGCATGCTGGCCGCGGCCACGCGACTTGTCGACCGACTAGCCGCGCACGTTCCGGTGCGGGATGTGGTGAATGCAGGGGAGGTGTTTGCAAATCAAAACGGAGACAGCCGTGCGGAGTGTTTCTTATCCAAAATCGGCACGATGAATTTGGAACACAGCCAACAGGAGGAGCACCATGGCCAGACAACAGGATGATGTCATGGACGGGTTGCGCCGCGAGTTCAAGCGACAGCTGCGCGGCTTCCCGCGCGAGGCCAAGTACCAGCTCCGCGGGTTCGGCCGAGAGGCCGCGCACCAGCTGGGCAGCGGCTGGGGTGAGGAGTTCGCCCGGCAGATCTTTGGTACCCCGAGGCACCGTCGCCGCGGCAGATAGGTCTCACAAGAGTTCTTGCGCGGCTAGCATGCCACCCATCGCGGCCAACCCCACAAGCGCCACCAATGTGCTTAACGACTACACCGGGTTCATTTGATGGCGGTCGGCGTGGTACCCGCGTCCTGCCATCCAACCGGAGGATCGGCTGTGCGCCAGAAGGTGGGTAGAAACGACCCATGCCCGTGTGGCAACGGCGCGAAGTACAAGGCGTGCCACTCCGAGCGATGGGACAGCGAAACTACGTGAAGGGGTTTGACCTCGCGCTGCACGAAGACGCCCTGGAAATCCCCTTGCGATGGCGGAAACCGCAGATGGTGTTTGTAAACTCGATGAGCGACCTCTTTCACGAAGGGGTGCCCCTCGAGTTCACCCTGGGTCCCTGCCTACACCCGATGCTTTCACAGTCGGTCCTGTGACTCCAGAGAGGTCGGCAGCCCATGGGGGTTTCAGACACGGGCGAGAGGGAGTTCCGTGATGGATTCACCCCCTCACCCTTGACGCCACCGACCCTGACAGCGCATAACTCGTTGGACAACGATGCAGGTCTTCAGACTCCGCGAGCGGCTGATCGGGGACTACGGCACGTACGTCCGTAGCTTCATCGAAATTCGCGACGAACGTATCCGCGCGCGCGTTCAGGAAGAGCTGGATGCGGGGCTCCTGTGGCCGCAACCGTTGATCCAGCTCAACCCGTCGTTCGAATCTGGTGGCTCGATTGAGGATCTGGTTTCCGAGGGCCTCATCCACGAGGAATGCCGCCGGATTTTTCGGATTCAGAAGTCACACAACAGCGAGGGGAAGATCATGCGCCTCTATCAGCATCAGGTAGAGGCCATCCGCGCGGCGCGTGGAAACAACAACTACGTCCTGACCACGGGTACAGGTTCGGGAAAGAGCTTGGCCTACATCGTGCCGATCGTCGACTACGTGCTCCGGAACGGCAGTGGCCGCGGAATCCGGGCCGTCGTCGTGTACCCGATGAACGCCCTCGCCAACAGCCAGCTCGGCGAGCTCCAGAAGTTTCTCTGCGAGGGGTACCCCGACGGCAAGGGGCCGGTCACCTTTGCTCGGTACACGGGGCAAGAGAAAGACGAGGAACGTCAGGAGATCATAAAGAAGCCCCCTGACATCCTGCTCACCAACTACGTGATGCTGGAGTTGCTGCTTACTCGTCCGTACGAGCAGCAGCTCATCGCGGCAGCCAAGGGTCTCCAGTTCCTCGTCCTCGATGAACTCCACACCTACCGCGGCCGGCAAGGTGCCGATGTGGCAATGTTGGTCCGCCGTGCACGAGAGGCATTTCAAGCGCTGCAGATGCAGTGTGTCGGCACCTCGGCCACACTCGCGGGTACGGGCAGTCATGAGCAACAGCGCACGGAAGTCGCCGCTGTTGCGACGGCGCTCTTCGGAGCGCAAGTAAAACCCGAACACGTTATCGGCGAGACCCTGCGACGCTCAACGCCCGATCGGGACCTGTCGGATCCCACATTCATAAGGGAGCTCACGCAACGCGTGGCTGACACAGGCATTCGGCCCCCAAGCCGCTATCAAGCCTTCATCGAGGACCCGCTATCCATCTGGATTGAAGGTAGCTTCGGTATTCGAGCCGAGCCCAAATCTGGCCGTCTGGTTCGCTCGCAATCGCGAAGCGTCCGCGGCTCCGACGGGGCAGCCCACGAGCTGAGCCAAGTCACGGGACTTCCTGCGGAGCGTTGCGCGGAGGCAATTGAGGAGCAGCTCCTTGCTAGCTACGGCTCCGAGCCCAATCCGGATACAGGATTTCCCGTCTTCGCGTTTCGGTTGCACCAATTCATCAGTCGCGGCGACACCGTGTACGCATCGGTCGAACCGGAAACCCGGCGATACATCACGGTTCATGGGCAGCAATTCGTCCCCGGTGACCGAAGCCGGGTCCTGCTTCCGCTCGTCTTCTGCCGCGAGTGCGGCCAGGAGTACTATTGCGTCCGCAGCGCGGTCGACCGCACGAGTGGACAAAAGACCTTCAGTCCTCGGGAACTCAACGACCGGCTGAGCAACGAGCAGAGCCAAGCCTGCTTCATTTACGTCAGTTCCACCGATCCTTGGCCCACGGACGGAGCACAACTCCTAGAGCGCCTCCCCGACGATTGGATCGAGGAGCACCGCGGTGCTCTCCGAGTTCGAAGGGATCGGCAGGCATGGCTCCCGCGGTTGGCGCACATCACACCAGACGGAACGGAGCATCCGGACGGGGCTGAGTGCTCCGTCATCCCAGCGCCATTCCGATTTTGCCTGAGCTGCGGTGTCGCGTACGGATTCCGGCAAGCCAGCGACTTCGCCAAGCTTGCCTCTCTCGGCACCGAGGGACGCAGCACGGCAACCACGATCCTCAGTCTCGCCGCGATTCGCTACCTCCGCAACGATGAGAGCTTGCCGGAACGTGCGCGTAAGCTGCTCAGCTTTACGGACAACCGGCAAGACGCTTCTCTCCAGGCTGGCCACTTCAACGATTTCATCGAAATCGGTCTTCTACGATCCGGGCTCTACCGGGCTGTCATGGCCGCTGGATCTGAGGGACTGCAGCATGACGAGTTAGTGCAGCGGGTCTACGAGGCACTCAATCTCCCGATCGAATTATACGCAGCCGATCCGGGCGTCCGCTTCCAGGCGCTGGAAGAGACCAAACGAGCGCTTCGGCTGGTCTTGGCGTACCGCCTCTACCGAGACTTGCAGCACGGCTGGCGGATCACGTCACCGAACCTTGAGCAGAGCGGCCTGCTGGAGATCCACTACGGCTCGCTCGACGAGCTGAGCGGTGCCCAGGACGTGTGGGAAAAACTCCACCCTGCGTTGTCGGGAGTGGCGCCCGAGACCCGAGAGGAAGTCGCCAAGACGCTGCTGGATCTGATGCGCCGTGAATTGACGATCAAGGTCGACGTGTTGGACCCGATTTTCCAAGAGCGGATTCAACAGCAGAGTTCGCAGCGCCTCCGCCCGCCGTGGGCGATCGACGAAAACGAGCAAATGGAACATGCCGCGGTTTTGTATCCGCGGTCTCGTGAGGCCGGCGACTATGGCGGTCACTTCTACCTTTCGCCGCGTGGCGCCTTTGGCCAATACCTACGGCGACATCCGCAACTGCCAAGGAAGCTGTCACTGGATGACACGTTGTTGATCATCCGGGATCTGCTGGAGGCCCTCCGGACCGCAGGGCTGGTCGAGATGGTCGATGAACCCAAGAAGAAGGACGACGTGCCTGGCTACCAGTTGCCCGCTTCAGCGCTGATCTGGCGACCCGGTGACGGCACCCATGCCTTTCACGACCCTCTCCGTGTGCCGCGCGCGGCGGCAGAGGGAGGTCGAACCAACCCCTTTTTCATTCAGTACTACCGCCAGATTGCGGTCGAGGGAAAAGGGTTGGAAGCCCGTGAGCATACCGCTCAGGTCCACTACGACGACCGGCAAGATCGGGAGGCGCGCTTCCGAGAAGGGAAACTGCCCATTCTCTACTGCTCGCCGACGATGGAGCTTGGCGTGGACATCGCGCAGCTCAACGCCGTCAATCTGCGCAACATTCCACCCACACCGGCAAACTACGCACAACGCAGCGGGCGGGCCGGCCGCAGCGGGCAGCCCGCGATTGTCTTCTCGTACTGCACAACCTACAGCCCGCACGACCAGTATTTTTTTCGACGCCCCCAGCTGATGGTCTCTGGCGCGGTGACGCCACCTCGCCTGGATCTTGCGAACGAAGATCTCATCCTCGCGCATGTCCATGCCATCTGGCTCGCCGAGGCGGGTCTTGGCTTGGGCAATTCACTTCGCGAGGTTCTTGATCTGTCCGGTGACGAACCGAAGCTTCCGCTGCTTCCTCATGTCCGGGCTGCCGTGGAGAATCGGGCGTCACGTGAGCGCGCTAAGCGGCACGCCGAGCGCGTGCTGGAAGGTATTCGAAACGAACTGCAGCAAGCTGATTGGTATAGCGACGGCTGGCTCGACGAGGCACTCAGCCAAGTGGCACGACGCTTCGACGACGCGTGTGACCGCTGGCGAGGCCTCTACCGTGCTGCCCTTCGCCAACGCGACCTCCAACACCGGATCATCTCGGATGCGTCGCGGAGCGCGGACGACAAGAAGAAGGCTCGGCGTCTACGCGCCGAGGCAGAGGCGCAGATCGACCTGCTCACCGAAGCCAAGAACGCCATCGAGTCTGACTTCTACAGCTACCGCTACTTCGCCAGCGAGGGGTTCCTCCCGGGTTACAACTTCCCGCGCCTGCCGCTGTCTGCATACATTCCTGCCCGTCGTCAGAAGGGCGACGAGTTCGTCTCGCGCCCTCGATTCTTGGCCATTTCTGAGTTTGGACCGCGCGCAATCGTCTACCACGAGGGTTCTCGGTACCGGATCAACAAGGTCATCCTGACGCCTGAACGCGACGCGGAGGGCGATGAAATTGTCACTACAAGCATCAAGCAGTGTGGCGAGTGCGGTTATCTGCATCCGGCTCGAAACGGTAACGGCGCCGATCTGTGCGAACACTGCCATGCGCCGCTGCAACTCGTGCTGGCACCGCTGTTTCGACTCCAGAACGTATCGACGAAGCGTGCAGACAAGATCAGCTCTGATGAGGAAGAGCGACTGCGGCTCGGCTATGAGATTGTCACCGGTGTTCGATTCGCCGAATACGGCGGTCATCCTGCCTCACGTACCGCTACCGTGACCGATGCAGAAGGAGACATTGCGGCGCTGACCTACGGACACGCCGCCACCCTCTGGCGAATCAATCTGGGTTGGCGACGCCGGGCACGCGAAGAGGAACGTGGCTTCGTCCTCGATGTCGAGCGCGGCTACTGGAAGGCCAACAGCCAGGACACGGAAGACGAAGATGATCCACTGTCCGCGCGAACTCGACGGGTCATTCCCTATGTCGAGGACCGGAGAAACTGCCTGCTTCTCGCCCCTAACGAGAACTTGGACGAGGGTATCATGGCGTCACTGCAAGCCGCCCTCAAGCACGCGATTCAGGTTCGGTACCAGCTCGAAGAATCGGAGCTGGCTGCGGAGCCGCTGCCCGCGAGGAGTGACCGCCGATTACTGCTGATCTTCGAGGCCGCGGAAGGCGGTGCAGGTGTCCTACGGCGGCTGCTCGATGATGCTGGTGCGCTCAAAGAAGTCGCCAGAGAGGCGCTCCGGATTTGCCACTTCGACCCTGACACAGGGGCCGATCAACGCCGCGCGCCCGGTGCCCGCGAGGATTGCGAGGCCGCCTGTTACGACTGCCTGATGAGCTACAGCAACCAGCCGGATCACCGCGTTCTCGATCGCAAGCTGATCAAGGATGTGCTGCTGCGACTTGGGCACGCTGAGGTGGAGGCGTCGCCCGCGCCTGTCCCGAGAGCCGAACACCTGGCGCAACTGATGCGTCAATGTGGTTCAGACCTCGAAAGGGATTGGTTGCGTTTCATCGATGAGCATGGTTTCCGGCTGCCCTCCAACGCGCAGACCTTCATCGAGAACTGCAAGACCCGGCCGGACTTCCTGTACGCAGCGGAGAAGCTTGCGGTGTACGTCGATGGCCCGCACCACGAATATCCGGAGCGTCGCGAACGCGACCACGCGCAAACGGACTGCATGGAGGACGCCGGATACACAGTCCTCCGATTCGGCACGCACGACGACTGGGCCGCGATCGCCGCGAAGCACCCAAACGTCTTTGGAGTTCCGCAAGGGCACTAGCCACAAGAGAGTCTCTGCCGATGACCTACACCCCTGGATCTCTCGTCAGAGCACGCGGTCGTGAATGGGTCGTCCTACCGGAGTCCGCCGAGGACTTTCTTGTGCTGCGCCCTTTGGGAGCTACGGAAGACGAGGTCACTGGAATCTCCACCGAATTAGAGAACGTCGAACCGGCGCACTTCGATCTCCCGAATCCTGATCAGGTAGGCGATCACCGGTCTTGCCGTATGCTTCGCGATGCGATCCGCCTCAGTACGCGGGCAGGTGCCGGGCCTTTCCGCTCGCTTGGGCGCATTGCGGTCGAACCTCGCCCGTACCAGCTTGTTCCGCTGCTCATGGCACTAAGGCTGGATCCCGTCCGCTTGCTGATCGCGGATGACGTTGGCATCGGCAAGACGATCGAGGCGGCCTTGGTGGCCCGAGAGCTACTCGACCGGGCGGAGGTGCGCCGGCTGGCAGTGCTGTGTCCAACCCATCTCGCTGAGCAGTGGCAAGCCGAGCTGCGGAAGAAGTTTCACATCTACGCAGAACTGGTTTTACCTAGCACTGCGGCCCGTCTGGAGCGCGGCCTCGGCATCAATCAATCGATCTTCGAGGTCTACCCGTACGTCGTCGTCTCGATGGACTACATCAAAGCCGAGAGGCGACGCACCGACTTCGTCCGCACCTGCCCCGAGCTGGTGATCGTCGACGAAGCGCACACGTGCGCCTTCGCTGCCGACCGTTCTGGCCGGCATCAGCGCTTTGAAATGGCGAAGCAGCTGTCCGCCGACAAGTCGCGCCATCTGGTCTTGGTGACCGCAACGCCCCACAGCGGCAAGGAAGACGCCTTCCGCTCTCTGCTGGGCTTGCTGCGCGGTGACTTCGTCGGGTTACCACCCGACTTGGCTGGACCTCAGAATGAGCAACGTCGCCGCCAACTGGCTGCGCATTTCGTGCAGCGCCGGCGCGCAGACATCCGCCGCTTTCTGGATGCCGACACTCCCTTCCCGGACCGCGAGGAGAAAGAGGAAACCTACAAGCTCTCCCCCGAATACACGAAGCTCTTTGAGCGCGTGCTCGCCTACGCACGCGAGACCGTACGAGACCCTGTTGGGGGGCAACATCGACAGCGGGTGCGTTGGTGGTCAGCGCTCGCCTTGCTGCGCTCGCTCGCGTCGAGCCCCGCCGCGGCGGCGGCGACGCTGCGCAGTCGGGCACCGGCAGCGGACACGGAGAATGCGGACGAAGCGGATGAAATCGGCCGTCGGACCGTGCTGGATCTTGATGCAGATGATGCAGCCGAGATCGTGGACGTCGCGCCGGGTGCGGACAGCGAGGAAGACCAGGGTGAGGAGTCTACACAACGGCGTCGGTTGCTCGAGATGGCCCGGCAGGCCGAGAAGCTGCAGGGGGATCAGGACCTGAAGCTGCTGAACGCCGTCAAGCACGTCGAGGACCTGCTGAAAGGTGGATTTCGACCCATCGTTTTCTGCCGCTTCATTCCTACAGCCCACTATGTGGCCCGCGAGCTCGGCGACCGCTTGTCTCGCAGCCCGTCGAACTTGGGTGGCCGGAGCGAGCAACGCGAGCGGGCCACCGCACCCACGCCGGCCGCAGGCCGCGTGCAGGTCATGGCCGTCACGGGAGAGCTTCCTCCAGCCGAACGAGAGGCACGCGTGCTCGAACTCGCGGCAGCACCTCGGCGGGTTCTTGTCGCAACGGATTGTCTCAGCGAAGGCATCAACCTGCAGGAACATTTCGATGCGGTGATGCACTACGATCTGTCTTGGAATCCGACCCGCCACGAGCAACGCGAAGGGCGCGTGGATCGCTACGGACAGGGAAGCAAGAAGGTCCGGGTCCTCACGTATTACGGCGTCGACAACCGCATCGACGGTCTGGTTCTCGATGTGCTGCTCCGCAAGCACATCACGATTCGCAGCTCGCTCGGCATTTCCGTTCCGGTGCCGGGGGACTCAGGCAAGATCATGGAAGCCATCGCCGAGGGCCTGCTGCTCAAAGAGTCCTCTGAGAGCTTGCAAGGTGTCTTGCCGGGCCTCGAAGAGCATGTTCGCCCGCGCCGCGAGGCGCTGCACGCCGACTGGGAGGACACCGCCGAACGTGAGAAGCGGTCGCGCACCATGTTCGCGCAGGAATCCATCAAACCGGAAGAAGTCGCCCCCGAGCTTGCCGAAGCTCGCAGTTCAATCGGCAGTGCGGATACCGTCGAACGTTTTACCCTCGAAGCGCTGCGCGCCCATGGCGCGATCATCAACAAGGATCCGACGGCCAGCACGTATCGCTTCGACGTCTCCGAGACGCCGCGTGCGCTGCGAGATCTAGTCACGTTGCCACCGACCTTCGAGGGTCGGTTCGAACTTCCGGTTGCAGAGGGGGTTCACTACCTGTCGCGAACGCATCCTCTCGTCGAAGGCGTCGCGTCGTATGTGATGGACACGGCGCTGGACGCGCATCTCCAAGGTGTCGCTCGCCGTGCCGGCGCCATTCGCACGCGCGCAGTCGATCAACGCACGACGCTGCTCCTCGTTCGTTTCCGCTACGATCTCGTCACGAGGCGCGGAACACAGGAGACCTCGCAACTTGCCGAGGAATGCAGGCTGCTTGGCTTCACCGGCGCTCCTACCAACGCTCAGTGGCTCTCGGAAGCAGACGCGGAAGCGCTGCTCGACGTGACGCCCGACGCGAACATCAACCCCGAACAAGCAAGCGGCTTCGTTCAGCGCGTGATTGAAGGATACGAGGCGCTGCGTTCGACTATCGATGAACAAGCCGGCACCCGCGCAGCGGCCGTTCTCGATGCGCATCGCCGGGTGCGGGCCGCAGCTGGCATGCGCGGCGTCACCTACCGAGTCGAACCTCGCCTTCCCGTGGATGTGCTCGGCATCTACGTCTTCCTACCCGTGTAGATCGTCAGGATGGCAGCACGCGACCTCTTCACTACCGTACGAACCGAGGGCGGCCTTCTCCCGGCTGACTTTCTCCAACGTATCGCGAGTGGTGATCGCACGCTCGATGGCTTGACTGTGAATCGGCGTCGAAAACTGACCCTCTTGCCCTTTGACGCAACTCATTGATCCGCTGTCGAAACTTGCCACTCAGCCGGGGTCACGCTCGGCGCCGATAGTGAACCGGCCGAGTAAGGGATTTTCAGCAACAGATCAACCAGTTGCGTGCAAGATCGATAGGGGTCACTCGCCGATGCCGATTCACAGCTGGGCCTGCGCTTTGGCCAGCCCAGCCGTCCAGCTACGATACAAGAGGTGGCCGGGGCACTCGGCTTAACAGTGCGAACAACGCGCCGGATAGAAGGCGAGGCGCTGCGGCGGCTGCGCTTGAGCACGCTCGATTCCGTTGGCAGCGGCCAGTGCGACTGGGATGAAGTCTGAAGCGCGACCCATGAGCGCCCCCCGGCCAGTGGGTAGCGCCCCCGCCTTCGTCTCTTCTTTGGTATCCGTTCGGTGAACAACAAGCGGCAGTGAGCCTCCAGCCGGCCAATCGAATCCTTGTGTCTTCATTTGCGTGTTCTTTGGGCACCCGCCGGGGTACATTGCCCACCCTTTCAGCGCCGGAGCAGGCTGCACACCGGCTCTTTTGATGCGCGCCTATCGAGTCATGCTGGCGCGGGCATTGCTGCCCCTCATGTGGACTGGAGAAGCAATGAAACTAGCGGATCGGTTCAGGGTACTCCAAGTGCTGGACTGCCTCGCTCGTGAACGGGTGCGGTTGAGCATTTTGCGCGGAGAGCTGACGCTGGTGCCTTCCGGCGAAGTCAGCGCCTATGCGAAGAGCCTGTGCCGCGAACTGTCGGAAGCCTACGAGGACCACCCCAACGAAGTCCGCGAGATGATCACCGGGCGGCGAGCGGCATGGCGCAACGAGATCGGGTCGGCTGACACCCGCGCCAGCGCCCAGACTGCGCGATGATCAGCGCGCCCCACTGCGCTGCTACAACGTTTGTGGCTTCGCAGAAATCCTAGAAGGTTGTGTCCTTCAATCTCGTCGCTATATTCAGCGTACCTGATGACAGCACACGTTACTTTCTCGGGTGGCGGACTTATTCTGCCTGCGGACACAGCCTATGACCGCCAACTCCTGCGGGAGCACGTCCTGGACAGAGCCCAGCGCGAGGACCGTGTTCGCATCTCGCTGGCAGGAGAGGCTTGGGTTGTGGAGCGATTGAGCGGAGACCACCGCCCTAGCTGCGAAGGCTGCAAGCGCCTGCTGACCGCCGCCGCTCTGCGCAAGGCTGACAGTGATGCCAGCTTTTGCCTGGCGTGTGCCCTGCCCTGAGCACGTTTGTCCTCGCCACTGTGAAGCGGAACAGCGCCGCAAGGAACGCTTCCCACGCGCGCCAGCTCGCCCGGTCCCTGAACCACGGCCCGAACAGCGCTGGGTAGGATTGGTTCCCCTTCACCAGACGGGACGCTGTTCAGTCTGTCGGGACCTATCGTAGACCGCGAGGTGTGCCTCGCCAAAATCTCATCTGGGCCTTCAAGCGGCGTCCCCCGTCCCTCGGAGCGGCCATGCAGGAACCACCGTCGAGGTGCGGCCCCGAAGAGCTTGCCAGCGCCCGCGTGGTGGCGATCGAATGGCCAACCGGCTGCTGGCACCCCTGCCCTTCGAATACACTGACTCCTGCCCCGATTCGGGCCAAAATTCTTTGTACGGTCGGGCAGATTGGGCGATCAACACGACTGGACTTGGGGCGCAGACTGAGCGCTCATGGACCCAGACGGAGGTCTCCATGTTACGTACCCGGAGAAGCGCTCGCGCAATCGCATTGCTCAGGATTTCAGGGGCTCGCCCTTGGCGTTCTTCTCGCGCAGCAGATCGATGAGTTTCTGCGGGCCCTGGTTGCTGACGATCTCCTGGAACTGGGAGCGAAAGTTGGCCACGAGGCTCACACCTTCGATGATCACGTCGATCACCTTCCAGCTGCCGTCTTCCTGACGCAGGCGATAGTCGAGGAGGACGTCCGCGGCACCCAGGCGAACGATCTTGGTTTTGACCGTCCAATCGCCGCCCGGCTCAGCGCGATCGCCGGTGACCTCGGCGCGCTCGTTGTTGTAGGTCTCGACGTTCTTGCCGTAGGTCATCGAGAGGTGCTTCTTGAACTCTTCCACGAAATCCTTCTGCTGCTCGGGGGAAAGCTGCTTCCAGTTGCGCGCCAGCACGAGCCGCGCCAGCGTGTTGAAGTCGAAGTGATCATAGACGATGTCTTGAATCTTGGCGCGCTTCTGATCCGCTGTCAGACTCTTGTCGGCGAGCACCGCAACCACCGCGTCGACGGTCTGTTGTACCAGCGCCGTCCGGCTGACCTCGGCGCGCACCACTCCAACCATCACGCCGCACAGGATAGCGAGCAGCACCACGGCGCGACGGCGGGCAATCGAGCGTCCGTGCGCGCGCACACGCAGGTGTGCACCCTCAAGGCTCTGCTGTGACTTCACGGTTCTACTCTCCATCATTGGTTTCGACATTGTAGAGATCCCGCTGCTGTTCTTCGGACAGACCTTTGCGGTCGTGCACGAGCGCTTCACGACGCTGCTCGTACCCATTCCGCACCGCCACATAGTAGTCGAGCGAGGCTTCCTTGACTTGCTGCACGTCTTTGAGCGCCAACGCTCGCGCGTTGATGGTGTTGGTAGCGTTGGCGCTGACCGTATAGACGTAGGCGATGAAGTACGGATAAACCGTGCTGAACAAATCGGCCGCGAGCCCGACGGCATCGCGGGGATCCGACGGGCCGAAGAACGGGAGCACCAAGTATGGTCCCGGCGGCACACCCCAGTAGCCGAGCGTCTGGCCGAAGTCCTCGTTGTGTTGCTCCAGGCCCCAGCCGGTGGCCGGATCGAGGAAGCCCGCCACACCCACCGTCGTGTTCACGACGAAGCGGCCGACATCGGACGCCGCAGCGAGGGGCTTGGCTTGCAGCACGTCATTGACCGTCACGATTGGGAAGCGCAGGTTGTGGAAGAAATTCGAGACGCACTGCTTCACGCGGGTCGGTGCAATCGTATCCCACCCGGTCGCGACCGGTACGAGGATGTAGGTGTCGACCTTGTCGTTGAACCAGAAGATCTTGCGGTTCATGCCTTCCAGCGGATCGTGGTTGGATTGCGCGGACGATTCCGATGCGGCCGCGGTCGGTGACGGAGACAGCCAACCGAGTCCCAAAGAAGCCGCCGCAATGAAGAGAATGAGCCGGGTCAGGATGCGCATGCCTCTCACTCCTTCTTGGGGGCAGTGCTATTGGTGTTGTAGATGAACTTGCCGAGCAGTCGCTCGAGCAATACGGCCGACTCCGTGAAGCGGATCTCGTCACCGGGCTTGAGGTCCTTGTCGTCGCCGCCGAGCTGCAGGGAAATGTAGCGGTCGCCGAGCAGGCCGGCGGTAACGATCGAAGCCGATGTGTCGACCGGGAGCTTCAATGCGGCGTCAAGCGACAGCGTGATCCGCGCACGATAGTCCTTGTCGAGGGCGATCGAGTCGACTTGCCCGACCTTGACGCCGGCGATGACCACCGGCGCCCGAGCTTTGAGCCCGCCGATCTCGTCGAACTCCGCGAACACCGTCAAGCCGCCGTCCTTCCGAAAGGAGAAATTCCCGACGTTCATCGAGAGATAGGCAACGGCGCCGAGGCCGGCGAGGACGAACAGACCGACCAAGAAATCCCTGAGGGGCGAGCGACTCATCCGATCAAACCCCCCACAGCGCGGTGATGAAGTAATCGAAGATCAACACGGAAACCGATCCGATCACCACTGTCGAGGTGGTTGCTGCGCTGACCCCGGCCGAAGTCGGTTTCGCGGTGTACCCGCGGTAGGTGGCAATCAAACCGATCAGGATGCCGAATACGAGCGCCTTCAGCAGACTGCCGACGACATCGTCGTAGTAGTCGACGGCCGATTGCAGGCTCGACACGTAGGTGCCGCCGTCGAGGCCCATGAGCGTGACCCCGACGAAGTACCCGCCGCCGAGTCCAAACAGGATGAACAGGGCAGACAGCAGCGGCATCACGACGATCATCGCCAGCGTCTTGGGCGTGACGACGAGATGAACGGGGTTGATCGACATCATGCGCAGCCCGTCGAGTTGCTCGGTGGCAACCATGGTGCCAATCTCCGCGGTGGTGGCCGATCCAGCGCGGCCCGTGACCAGCAGCGCCGTCAATACGGGGCCGAGCTCGCGAATGAGGCTCAACCCGACGACCGCGCCCAGCGATTGCGCCGCACCGAAGCGCACCAACGTGTTGTACCCTTGCAGCCCCAGCACCATGCCGACGGCCAGGCCGCAGATGCACACGATCACCAACGACAACACCCCCAAGGTGAACAGCTCGTTGACGAAGGCGCGCAGACGCGCGGGCCTGGTCACCACGGCGCGCAGGATCTGCGCCGCGAAGATGGCGAGCTTACCGAGGTGGTCGACGAAGCGGATGGCCGCCCACCCCAGATCTTGCACCAGCGTGGTCATGCGCACACCCACCGCGAGGTTGGGTGTGCCGCTGCCTCGACCGGCGCGATCGACTCGTCGACCTCCTCGTTGAAGAAGCCGGCAATCCGTGGGTCGGGGCTGTCGTGCAGCTCCGCCGCGGTGCCGGAGACCGCAGCGTCACGGCTCAGCAGCACGACCTCATCGGCCATCCGCATCGTCGACGGAATGTGATGCGACGAGATCAGCATCGTGATGTGCAGCTGCCGGTTGATGCGATGCAGCAACGCCTCGATGAGTTTCACCGAGATCGGATCGAGTCCCGAGAACGGTTCGTCACACAGCAAGATTTCGGGCTTGGTGATGATCGCGCGGGCGAGCGCCGCACGTTTGATCATCCCACCCGAAAGCTGCCCGGGCAGCAGATCGTCCACATCCGACAAACCGACGGCGGTGAGCTGGCGATGCACTTCGTTGGCGATGTCGGGTTCGGTCATGGGCGTGTGCTCGCGCAGCGGAAAAGCCAGGTTATCGAAGATCGTGAGCGAGTCCAGCAGTGCGCCGCCCTGGAACATCATGCCGAGCTTCGCCCGCACGCGATACATCTCGGTCTCTGAAAGCTCGCTGATGTCTTCGCCGGCGACGATGATGCGGCCACGCTGTGGGTGGACCAGCCCGCCGATCAAGCGCAAGATGGTTGTCTTGCCGGAGCCGCTGCCACCGAGAATGACGGAGATCTTTCCGCGCGGAAAGCGGCACGAGACTCCTCGCAGAACTTCGCGATCCTCGAACGCCATGTGGACGTCTGCGAAGACGACGTGTGCGTCGTCCGGAGTGGTGGCCGACGTCATCGGCGCAGATCAACCGTTCGCGGCGCTGTTGTCGGATGACGAGAGCGCATCGGCGTCGATGGCGGGTTGTCCGGCCGTTTCCCGCTCATACCGATGGAAGCAGCTGGTCGCTCTTCTTGGGGATTCGGTCCAACGCCATCTTGGGTTTGTCAGCCATGGCGCAAGAGATAGCGGCAACGCCGTTTGAAATCAAAATCCCTCACTACCGATCGTCGGCTTAAATTGCGGCGGATGAAGTTTTGGCGAGGGACAGGTCTCGGCTGCACGATGGGGTTTTGGCGAGGCACAGCCATCGATGTGCATTGGTTGCTCCTCGTCATTCGTTATGAGCGCAGGATATCAGAAGACTGGCGCGAGCAACTACGTGCTGGCTTTGGACTCAATCATCCGCAACCCGCTTGGCAGGATACGGTTTGTCCAGGAGCCCACCGCACTGTTGTAAGTACCCAGACGGCCGTGCTAAAGGTTGCCTAACAGGGCGCCACGCAGGAAGATTAAGCGGTGCCCGTTCCATGCTTCAGTTTCCACAAGCACTTCGGACACGTTGCTCGCTCATTTAGGACGCAGGCGCGTTGTGGATACACCGGAGGGCACAACCAACGAATACCACAAGAGCAAGTATGATAATGCTCCGGATCCGGGGTCGGCACCACGGGCTCCTGTTTCTTCATCCACCGAGACGACACTTCTTGTGGTACGCCCACCTACGCTCCTTCCTGTGCGGGAACATTGGACGGTGAACTCATGCAACCTCATGCTCCTAACGCCTGCAAAACTCCATCTCCTCTTCCGATACGCCTTGCGGCGTCATTCAGCAAGTCGTTGACCGGCCCAGCGTGTTCGAATCTCGCGGTTGAACACTTCGCGGCCCTGTTTGGCCGCCCTGCTCGCCCCACGCTACAAGCGCAGTCGGGTTGTCACCTGTGCGACGGTTCGCGGCGCGTAACCCGGTACTGTCCGGGTTTGAGCCTGAGTGTCCGGATTTGACGGGGCAAGTGTCCTAGTTTCGTTTCCGGCCCATATCTCCTCTAACGCATTGCCGCGTGGTCGGAGTTTGCATACGTATGGCCAAGGGTAATAGTTCTGTCACTTCAGGGGAGTCAGAATCAATGTCTGAAGAAGCGATCAGCGACTTTCTCGGCAAGAAGCTAGTCGGCCGTAACCTAAATTCGCGTAATAAGCGACTAGCCATGGCGAGCCACGGTGTCAGCGCAGAAGCGGGCAATCTTCGTCAGAATCTCGTCCGCGGTCTTCACCCACTTGAA
>JBEKBJ010000070.1:0-27486 GCA_050015455.1 Binatia bacterium | reverse complement strand
CTGGTGTCACATCAGGGCAGAGCGCCTTGAGACAGTCACGGAAATTCCCCGGACCCGGTGTAACATTCGGACACAGCGCCTGGATGTCCTGGCGGCACGGTCCCCCCGCGCCGTGAGCGTGGACTGGAGTTGATGCCAGCTCAAGCGCCATGGCCACAGGCACAATCAGCGAGATGAGGTGTGATACCCTGATCGTAATTTCTCCTGCATCATTCAAAACCCTGGTGTCTATGAGCACCACTCTTCTGTAGCGAGAGAACGAACGAGGAGCGAACTCGGTTGACCCGTTCGCAGCCTCGCCCGTCTAACCGAGATTGGAGACCGTCTTCTTGAGCTCTCCGAGCGAGCACCGGAAATGCCGACCTCGCCGTGCCGCTTGCTCGGCCGATCGGCTCGTGACCCTGCTCCTCTATGCCCGACTGACCCTCTATGATTTGTCCCCACTTCGATTTGTCCCCACTTCAACGAGCCCATCGGCAACCGTTTCTTCGTCCGGAAACGCGGTGACGATCACCCAGAACACCTCGCCTGCTACCAGCGGGCCCGCCGTGAAGCCGTGGCAACAGCCGCGGTCCTGCCCGAGCGGCGGGGACGCTGGTTTTCACCGAAAGGCCTCCATGGTCCACCAAAATGCCAAAAGCGACGCGCCAGAAAGCCCCAGGAGCGATTTTCGGGAGGGGGTGAAGGGTTTGGGGACCCTTCACCGAAAATCGACGCTTTTCACCTTACGGCTCACCTTACGGCAGCACGCCACGGACGCGGGGGTTTGGCGAGACGGCTAGCCGTCCAGATCAGAACTCTCCGAGAATTGTCCGAGCCCTAATGCAAAAACGGTACAAACTGCGCCAACTCACCGGGCCCAGACCCATCAATCCATCGGCATGTTTTGCCTGTTGTTGGTGCCCGTGACACCCCTGCCACGAATCGCACTCCAGAGGTCGAGGGTTCGACT
Organism: Binatia bacterium; assembly: GCA_050015455.1. Classification (GTDB taxonomy): domain Bacteria; phylum Desulfobacterota; class Binatia; order HRBIN30; family HRBIN30; genus JAGDMS01. Next base: position 26,534 of record JBEKBJ010000070.1, on the reverse strand, counting down.
CCCTTCGGCTCCACTTTGTTTTCCAGGGACTTCCTGCGGACGCCCTGGTCGCGCTGATCAAGCGCTTCCAACACCTCAGCGACCGGGTGACGCGTGCGTTTCGATGCCAAGCTTGTCAGCTAGGATTGTGTCAAACCCTTCGTTGAAAATCCCGAAGTAGGAATTTGGATCCTCGGGCGCGTCCCAGCGGTTGTGCCACTGGTAGGCCAGCGCGCCGGGGAAGAAATCGCGGTACGAACGGATGCGCCGCTTGCGGCGGAACCTCCAGCCGAACGGACGGAAGAAGTCTTCGAACCGGTTGAAGGGAGCTTCGCGATAGCTGTCCCGCCGATCATGATGCGGCCACAGCGGATCGAAGAAGACACACGGCAGAACGAGGAGGTCGACGTCGGTGTTGTCATCGAATCTCAGGACACGGGTCGGATCGCAGCTGTTGATCTGGCAACACCGCTCCAGCAGTGCGCGGGCCGTTTCGCTGCGCTGCCGAAGCCGCAGCACGGCATTGCTCCCGTACGGCAGGTGCGCGGACCAACGGTAGCAGAACTCATCCGCGGAACGTGCCACACGGCGCACCAAGTTCAGCTCCCGGAGAAACATCGTGTCGATGTCAACGTAGGTGCCGCCGTGCTTGTACAACACCACCAAACGAAAGAAATCCGATTGGGGGGTCGGGCGGAGGCCGTCGTACAACTCCGGCCTCCGCTCCAGTGGCGTGTCGCAGGATTCGACCTGGAAATCGAATCGTTTCACCTGGAGGCAGGGCAGGAGCGGCCGCAGGAAGCGGTTCTCCTCATAGGCACTGTAGCTACTCTGGCCGGCCAGCCACAACCACAACTCGCTGCTCTCCAGACTCTGCGTGGCCAGGAAGGACTTGACGGCAAAAGCCTGCTTGAGCGAAAAGGTGCCATGCCAAAACAGGTGGTATCGCTCGCGGGCTTGCGGACTTGCCAGATCGGGCCTGGCTTCCAGCCCCCGCAGGAATCGCAAGCAATCCTCCGTACGAGAATAGAGCCGTTCGTCACTCAGGAATCTCATTGGCGGGCTCGGTCAGTTCGGCAGCATGGGCTTGGCGCAGGCGCGCCCCGTCCCTTCTGACGTGATGGGCTTGCAGCAGTGCATCATCAGTCTCGCGACGAGCGACAAGCGCTACCCGCAAGCACTCGTGCGGCTTCGGGAGAGCGTGACGAGGAGCGGGTTCACAGGCGAGTTCATGGCCTGGCCCCCCGGGAGCTTCCCGGAGGGATGCCCCGCCCACCGAGAGGTGCCTTTCGCGTTCAAGCCGTATTGCTTTCGCGAGGCCCAACGGCGCGGGATGGAGCTGGTGCTGTGGCTCGACGCCGCCTGCGTAGTGATACGGAAGCTCGCCCCGATCTTCCAGATCATCGCCGAAGACGGGTATATACTGTTTCGCAACTGGCGCAACATGGTCGGCGAGTGGGCGAGCGATGACGCCCTCAGGGTCTTTGACTTGACCCGGGAATGTGCCATGAGCATTCCGGAAATCAGCGCTGGAGCCATCGGATTGAACATGAAAAACGGGCTTGCCCTGGAGTTCCTTGATCAGTGGTACGCGGCAGCGCGGAACGGCGTCGCCTTTCGAGGCATCGAGGAACCCATCAGGACCGACGAGGATTACGCAAGCGTCAAGTGGAATCGATCGATGAGGGTTTCTTCCGACCCGAGAGTGCGGGGCCATCGCCACGACCAAACGGTGGCGGGAATCCTTGCACACCGGCTAGGCATGCAGCTAACGACGAACGGCATCGAGCCGTACTCGCGTGGGCGCAGGAGGATCGGTCGGCGCACCCTGATTGTCACCGTCCGAGACGCTAGGGACCTCGATCCCATTGCCCTCGACCGCATTCGCAGGGACAGGTACATTGGAATTTTGACGCATCTATTGTACCGATTGATGCCGCGGCGGGGCTGACGGAATCGTGGGGACAGGCAGGGATCGGGCCGAGCGGATGGGACACCACGGCGATGACGATCGTGCCCCTGCCGGCTCCCGTCCGCTGGTATCGGTGATTGTACCCGTGCGCAACAATCCCGCCGGAATCCGCGAGCTCATCCAATGTCTCGCGGCGCAGATTATTTCTCGCGATCGGTTCGAGGTCGTGATCGGAGACGATGGCTCACGCCCGGAATTGGCGCCGGCGGTGGACACCGCCGACGGCTGGGTGCGTGTAATACCGGGGCCACCTCGAAACTCGTACGCCGCCCGAAACCGGGCCGCGAACGTTGCCCGTGGCCGCATTCTCGCCTTCTGTGACAGCGATTGTCTGCCGGAACCGACTTGGTTGGAGGAGGCGCTAACGACGATCGAGGACGCGGACGTGTTGGCCGGAGAGGTCACCCTCGTCGTCCCACCGCGGCTAACCGTGTGGTCACTCTTAACGATTGACATGTTCCTCGACCAGGAGAAGAACGTTCTCTTGTCACGGGCTGTCACGGCGAATCTGGTGGTTAAGCGCCGACTCTTCGACGAGTTGTGGGGATTCGATGAATCCCTCCCGTCGGGTGGTGACTATGACTTCGTCGAGCGTTCGGTCGAGCGGGGAGCGCGCCTGCGCTATGCTGCGAAGGCGGTGGTGCGCCACCCGACCATGGAGGATGGCGGCGCGTTCCTGCGGAAGATCTGGACGACGAACCGGTGGTCCGGTGTGCGGCACGCGCGCTCCGGGCTTCACCCGGAGCCTCTCGGAGTGCTGATCCTGCTGCCGGTTGTTGGCGTCATGATCGCTCGTCGTCAGGCCCTGCGCCCGGTGTTGTGTCTGTACCGGCCGCGGCTCGAAGCCTGTGGCGTCACAGCGAGTTGGCGCGACGATCTGCGCACGCTACCGCTCCTCTATTTCGTGGTGAGCTACGTCGCGGGCGTGGGACGAGTGCGCGGATGGCTGGAGGGTCGTCGGCTCGCCCGTGAGGGCGCGAAGCCGACCTACGGCAGTCCGCCGCGGGAGCCTATGCCACGCCAGGCGGCATCCGGGGGCGTGCCGCCGTGATCGTGATTGCGAAAAAGGTTGGGCGCCTCGCGAACCGGATGCTGCTCTTCGCGCACTTCATCGGCATCGCTGTGGAGCACGGACTCACCGTCGTCAACCCGGCGTTCGGCAAATACGCGGATTACTTTCCATTCACTGCGCGCGATCTCTTGTGCCGTTTTCCGTCGGCGATGCCTGTGCCTCCGATGCCCGGAGGCCGCGAGCTTCTCTATCGGGCGGGCCTGCTGGTGGCAGACGTGCTCCATTTCCTGCAAAGCAAGGGCCGAGATGTCGGCCTCATCCGACTGCGGCGCGACCAGTATCTCGAACTCGACAGCCCTGCCTTCCTGACGGTGGCTCAGAGGCACCGCATCCTGCTAGTCCAGGACTGGTTTTTTCGCAGCCCCAGCAACTGCGAGAAACACCGGGATGTGATCCGTTCCCACTTCACCCCCTGGCAGCATCATCTCGACCGCGCACGCGCACTGGTGGAGCCGGCCAGAAGGAGAGGGCGCTTTCTTGTAGGCGTTCACGTCCGCCAAGGTGACTATCAGACCTTCAAGGAGGGGCGCTTTTTCTATTTCCACGAGCAGTACCGCGGGGTGATGGAGAAGGTCCAAGCCGCGTTTTCCGGCGCCGACGTCTCGTTTCTGGTTTGCTCGGATGCACCTGTGCCGCCACATGCCTTTGCGGGGTTCGATGTGCTCTACGGCAATGGCCACGAACTTGAAGATCTATATGCGCTCGCCGCCTGCGACCGGCTGATCGGGCCGCCGAGTACGTACAGCAAGTGGGCGTCTTTCTACGGCGCGGTTCCCCGCTACGAGATCATCGATCCGGCGCAAGACCTCGACGCGCAGTCCTTTTGTATCGAGAGCGGTTTGGCGCACAAGCCGCTGCCGAGCACGCCCGCGCCGTGAGCGTGTCGTTTGCCCTGGGCCACGGCCGCCGCGCGTGGTCGCCGTTTCTTGAATGGCATGGCAAAAGCGGATAGACGTCGCGCGCCATCTGTCGCATGGATAAATATTTTCTCCCACGCAAAGTCTCGGATCTCACGGTTCTGTGGTCCAGCGCGCGCTGGGCTACTCGGCTCGCCTGGTCGACCAATGCGCGGTTGCTCGTTGCCGTGGCGGTCGTGCTGTTGGGTCGCGGCTTTCTGCCGGCGGCAATGGCGGTGGCGGCGCGCGGAATCGTCAATACCTCGGTCGCAGCTGTGAGCAGCAGCACGCCCAGCATCGCCGCGGTCGTCCCGTGGCTCGTGCTCGGCTTCATTCTCACGGCTGTGGACGGGGTCTCGGCGTTCGCGAGCAGGCTCTTCACCCAACGCTTGCGCGACGATCTCAACTATCGGGTTACCGCTGACATCCTCGGACATGCGGCGCAGCTCGACCTGGCCTACTTCGAGGATCCGCGCTCCCAGGACGTACTGGAGCGCGCCAAGCAAGATCCTGCGGAGCAGGTCGCCAATTTCGTCACCGACGTGCTGAACTGGGCCAGCAACGCTATTCAGATCGCATCGCTGCTGGGCATCCTCATCTTCATCGAGCCGCTCATTGTGCTGGTCGTGTCCGTGTTTGCGCTTCCCTATCTGTGGTTCCAATGGCAGCTCGCGCTGCAGCAGTACGCGCGCGAGTATACGCGGGCGACCAAGCGCCGTTGGAGCAGCTACTTCACCGGGTTGCTGACCGGGCGCAACTCGGTGGGTGAGGTGAAGATCCTGGGCCTGGGGCCGCTGCTCATCGACAAGTTCCGCTCCATCATGGCCGAGTTCCGCGATCAAGATCGCGAGCTCTACGTGCGCGGGTTTCGTGGCGGATCGTTGTTCGTGGTCGTGATGACGGCGGCGATCTACGCCATGTTTCTACGTGTGGCCGTGCGCGTGGTCGCCGGCGGCTTGACGCTTGGTGACCTGGCGATCTTCGGCGGCGCGGCGACGCGCCTGCGCGCCTCGTTGGAGAGCTTTGTGGGGTTGCTCAGCGCGATTTTGCAGCGAACGCTACATATTTCGAACGTGACGGAGTTCTTGGCGGCGCAGCCGCAAACCGTTCGCGGCGGCGGCTACCTCCCCGCGGGGCCACGCGCCGAGATCGTATTCAAAGACGTGACCTTCACCTATCCCGGGGCCACGGAGCCGGCCCTGCAGAACGTCTGCTTGCACATCCAACCAGGAGAAACCGTTGCGTTCGTCGGCGAGAACGGAGCCGGCAAGAGCACCTTGGTGAAGCTGATCGCCCATCTCTACGATCCTGATCAGGGGTGCATTCTGCTCGACGGTGTCGATCTACGTGGACTCTCGCCCGACGCCGTGCATGATCAGATCGCCTTCGTGTTTCAGAGCTTCGGCCGCTACGAGGCGAGCGCCGCCGACAACATCGCGTATGGCGATTGGACGCGGTTGCTTGGCGATCGGGAGCGGGTCACGGAGATTGCCAAGCTTGCCGGCATGCACGAAACGATGAGCGCGCTGCCCGCGGGCTATGACACCTTGCTTGGCCGCATGTTCGGCCAGACGGATCTCTCGGGCGGCGACTGGCAGAAGATCGCGGTGGCCCGCGCCTTTGCGCGCGATGCCGCGCTGCTGATTCTCGACGAGCCCACTTCCAACCTCGACGCACGCGCCGAGTATCAGCTGTTCTCGCGCTTTCAGGAGCTGGGGCGCGGCCGTACGACGATCATCGTGTCGCACCGCTTCTCCACGGTCAGCATGGCCGACCGCATCTTCGTCCTCGACCGCGGCCGCATCGTCGAGTCCGGCACCCACCGTGAGCTCATGGCTCAGGCCGGAAACTACGCGCAGCTCTATGAGTTGCAGCAGCGCTCGATGGCCATGAGACCCTCGCGGTAGAGAGTCGTACCGAATGACGTCGCTGCTCATGAGATTGCTCCTGTCGTTCAGGCGCCGCAGCCGACGCTCATAGACGCACTCGCATAAATAACGTAACGTCTCTCGGGTATCTAATTGCCTTTACCCTCTGCCGGAGGGCTAAGCGAGATGTCACAGAGTTCACGAACCTGTGTGTGTAGGTGCTCATGACGTGGCGACAGGCAGTGCGACGGGCGTATGAGATCCTGCGCCAACAGGGAATACGGGTGCTGTGGATCAAACTGCTCGGCGAGCTGGGCTACCGCCGCATGCTGTTGGTCGAGCGACTGCTGGATCATCACCTGGTGTTTCCATCGCCGCGTCGTCCTGTGACTGTCAGCCTGCTGCGCGAAAGTGAAGTCGATGCGTACGTGGCATTCTACCCAGGCGCGGACCCGGTCGAGACTCGCCGCCGCCTTCGCGCAGGCCATCGCTGCTTCACGGTGCGCGATGGTGGGCGCCTGGTCCACACCGGGTGGGTGGCCACGGGACGTGTGTGGATCGAATACCTACAGCGCTACTGGGATCTGGCCGCTGATGACGCATACGTCTACGAGGTGTTCACCGCGCCATCGTACCGCAATCTGCGAGTCGGCATGGCGCAGGCGGCCGAAGAAACGCGGGTCCTCCGAGCAGAGGGATACCGGCGCGCCTACACCGTGCTCTGGCCAGAGGACACCGCCGCTGTTTGCCATGCGCTTAACGTCGGCTTCCGGCCGGTGGGCGTAATCGGCTACTCTAAACTCGGGCGCTGGCGTCGCGACTTCATGAAGCTCGACCCCAAAGCGCCGCTCGCAGCCCAGGCGGCCAGTGCGTACTGGGATCGTGTTGAACGGGACGTCCAATACCGACCCTACTATTTGATGAGTTTCTCGGCACCATTAAGCGTACGGCCTACCTGGATCTCATCGAGCGCTGGGGTGGACTCCCGTTTGCTGGGCGCATCCTCAAGACCGACCTGTTCGAGGAAGCCATGGGGTCGGCGGACGCGTTCGCAGCCAACCTGTGCGGCTCACGCAACGTCGTCGTCGGCAGGGATCTTTCCCCGGCGATGGTGGCACGGGCGCGGGACGGGAACGGTGAGCAGCTGCGGTACGTCGCCTGCGACGCACGTCATTTGCCGTTTGCCGATCACAGCTTCTCACTGGTGGTGTCGCCGTCCACCCTCGATCACTTCCGCGACGCCCACGGCCTGCATCGAAGCCTATACGAGATCGCCCGGATTCTTGCACCGGCGGGGCGCCTCATCATCACTCTCGACAATCGCCAGAACGTGTTCGATCCGCTGCTGCGGTTGGCCATCCGCCTGCACCGCGTGCCCTTTTACATAGGGCGTTCATACACCCTGCGGGAGTTGCGACGGGAACTGGAAGCTGCCGGTTTCGCGGTAGAGGACACCACTGCAATCGTGCATCACCCGCGCCTGACCGCGGTGACGGCGGTCGCCATCGCGAACCGTCTCGGCTGGCCGCCGCTCACACGCTGCGTGCACCGCACTTTGACCGCCGCGCAGCGCTTGGACAGCAGTCGATGGCGCTACTACACCGGCTGCTTCGTCGCCGCGAAGGCGGTGCCGGACAGGCTGCCCCGCTCAATGGAAGTTTGATGCCCAGTTGGTTCACCAAAGCGTACTGGAACGCTTTCACGCTCTGGCACGCGCGCGACGAAGCGCGGCTGCCGTATCAGAGCATGGACGAACTGACCGCCATCCAGAACCGGCGGGTGCAGGCGATGGTCGCGCACGCGTACGAGACGGTCCCCTACTATCGTGACGTCATGGACAACGCCGGGTGGTGCCCGAAAGATTTTCAGACGGCGGCCGATCTCATGCGCTTGCCGGTGGTCACCAGTGCACAGCTGGCCGCCGCACCGGAGCGCTTTCTGTCGCGCCGATACGCGACGCGAGACGGCGTGCAGCTCCAATCCAGTGCCACCTCAGGGCAACCCAAGGAAATCCGCCACGACATCGCCTCGGTGTTCTTCTCCCTGGCGTACGGACATCGCGAGCGCATTGTGCTGGCGCATTTCACCGGGCGGCCAGATCCTGCACTCGCGAACCATCCTGCGCAACCTGTTCCAAGCCCCTGGCTTGGTGCAGGTCCAAGTCATCCAAGAAGAGCTACGGCGTTTTCGGCTGTTGGCAGTCTGCGCCGCGGGCAACGATTGGGATAGCACGTGCTCGCAGCTGGCTGCTCGCATGCGGGCCATGATAGGAGATGACATCGCCCTAGACATTGAGCAGCTCGATGTAATCGCGTCGGAGCCGGGCGGTAAGGTCAGAGCTGTCATCTCGCACTGTCGGAGCTGCGAGGCGTAGGCCGATCGGGCCAACCTGTCTCTTGGCATCTCCGTTATCTAACATCACCGCTGTGGGCCTGCCTGCGGCACTTTTGTGACGGTTGGGCTGTTACCCTCCCCGCAGGACCCCGGCAGGTAACGCGGATGATGTGGCACCGCTGTTGCTGTTTGCGTTGCGCCAGGACGAAATGACCTCGCTCCCCAATCACGCGGAATCTGCGCCACGAACGATCGCGAACGCGGCAGAACCGGAGGCCGTGGCGACAATGACACCAGGGAATGGAGCGGCCGCCGCGGCCCAGGCGGACGGGTCACCGGACCATGCCGTCGGTTGGGCCACGCCGGAAGAACGGCGCCACATGTTTCTCCTGGTGCGCTACGTGTTGATCATCGCGGTCAGCTCGTTGACCATACTCAATGTCCGCGCCGCCTTGACCTTCAGTCAAGCCGCCTTGATTGTGGCAGTGCTGGGATCCAACGTTTTGCTCAGCAGGGTGAGGCATGCGGGGTTTTTCCGCTGGTGGGTGCAGGGGCCGGTTCTCGTTGCCGACACCGTATGGATCGCGGTGCTGTTGCTCTCGGCCGGCTTCGGGCAGCAGTTTTTCCTTTTCTATTTCATCGAGTTGTTCCTTGCCGCCATCAGCGAAAGTCTGGGGCTGCTGGCGGTCGGCGCGACGCTGATCGGGGTCGCCAGCATCGCACTAAGCGGCCTAGGGGACTTGAGCGCCGCGACCCTGGTCCGGGTGCCGTTCTTCTTTGCCATCGCAGTATTCTATGGCTACGTCGTGGACATGGCGAAGCAGCAGCGGCGGTTCAACTTACAGCGAGAGATGTGGGCCAGACGGCTGGAGAATGAGGTCCGTATTCGGACCCATGAGCTCGAGCGGCAGGGCGCAGCGTTGCGCCGTATGTACGAAGAGGTGCGGGCGGCGGACCGGATGAAATCCGACTTCGTGGCCAACGTGTCGCACGAACTGCGCACGCCTATCCATGTCATCCTCGGGTACGCCGACCTGGCACTGGACGATCCGGAGCTGCCGCAAACGGGCGAGGTCCGCAGATTCCTCGAGCGAATTGCCGAACGCGGGCGTGCCCTGCACCGGCTGGTCGAGAACGTTCTCGCCTACGCCAACCTCGAACGCGGGCGGGTGTCGGTATCCGCGTGTCGGTTCCCCATCGACCGACTGATCGACGATCTGCGCGTTCTGTGCGACGATCTGCGGCCGCACCCCGGTGTGGCCGTGCGCCTGCAGAACCTGCCCGGGGTCGAGGTGACCACGGACTATGACCGCCTGCACTCAACGTTGAGCAACCTGCTGCTGAACGCCGTGAAGTTCACACCCTCCGGTGAGGTGGAGTTGTCTGCGTGTGAAGCCGGTGAGGAAGTTGAGATCACCGTACGTGACACCGGGATCGGCATTTCTCGGCACGAGCTGCCGCACATCTTCGAGCCGTTTCACCAGGCCGACGGCTCATCCACCCGCTCCTTTACCGGCGTCGGCCTCGGTCTGGCCATCGTGTCGCGCAACATGAAGCTGTTGCGCGGCCGAATTGAAACGGAGAGCGAAATCGGCAAGGGCTCGACCTTCCGCCTCTACATCCCGCGCTGCATCGATGACGGCAAGTGGTGCGGCGAAATCCAAATCGGCCCGGTTGGTGAGAGGGTGCCCGGCAGCGACATCCAGCTACCATCGCTGCCCGCCTGAGCAAGGCCCGTCCTGTCTTTCGCACGCTGTTATCATCGGGGCACAGCCACTTGAACTCTATCGGCGCTGGGTGCAGCGGAACCTGGAAGCGGTTGAGAGTTGAGCGTCCGCCCTTGATTGTCGCGCGCGACACAGGCTTGAGTGGATCATGACCTACGACCCGTTCGTTCGTGGCCCGTTCCCGGTGGGCGTGCGTACCGGCCACCTTACTGATGCCGCGCGACAGCGCTCGCTGCCGACGGAGGTCTGGTATCCCGCCACCGACGCCCATGCCGGCCAGGATGCGGCCGCGTCGACGCGCGACACGTACGAGTTGCTCCCCGGCTTTCCGCCGGTTTGGCAAGAGGCCGTGCGCGACGCCACGGCCCGGCCCGGATCGTATCCGCTGATCGCCTTTTCCCACGGCTTCGGCGGACACCGCCGGCAGTCGACTTTTCTCTGCACACACCTCGCCAGCTACGGCTACGTGGTCACCGCGCCCGACCACACCGGCAACACGATCTTAGACGTCATCCAAGCGGTCATGACATTACATTCAAGTGGTCAACTGCCGGACCCCCTCAGCCTGGTGCGGGAGTTCATCGCGGCCCGGCCGGCGGATATCCGTTTCATCATCGATCGGGCCCTCGACGGCGCAGCTGGAGGTCTCGCGCCGATAATCGATGCGGATCGCATCGGCATGGCCGGACACAGCTTCGGGGGCTGGACGACACTGGCGGTTATCGCCTCTGAGCCGCGCATCCGGGCGGCCCTGGCGCTGGCACCGGCAGGCGGATCGTGCCCGCTGCCGGCGGAACCGCTGAAGCAAGCGCTCACATTTGAGTGGGGCCGCGACGTGCCGACGCTCTTTTTGGTGGCCGAGCGCGACTCGTTGCTGCCGCTCGCCGGCATGTACGAACTGCTGGAAAAGACCCCAGGAGCTAAGAAGATGGTGGTGTTGAAAAACGCGGACCACATGCACTTCTGCGACCGCGTCGAAGAGGTGCACGAGCTGTTCCGCACGATGCCACCGCCCGGGGATTTCGAGCGCATCGCCAAGACGGTGCGGCCGATCACGGAGCTGTGTCCGGGAAGTCACGGATACGCGTTCGTTCGCGGACTCGGTCTAGCCCACATGGATGCGCACCTGAAGGCGGACGAGTCCGCTGCGCGCTTTCTGGCCGGCGACATCGAGGCGGCGCTCGCCGCTCGCGGCATCAGCGCGCAGGTGGTGAGTGCGTCGTGACCCAGAGGAGTCCGTCGGTTTTCTCGCACAGAGACCTTCGAGGGGCCGCCAGAAAAGGCGGCCCCTCAGGGCGAACGGAAGATTTCAGTCCGTCCCTGCGACCGGAATCACCTCCTCGCCCGGCCGTGGCTCGACAGCGGGGTGCGCCGCGAAGACTGCGACGGCGGTGAGGCAGACCACCGCTCCGGTGACCAACGCCGCCGGGGTGCCGTAGCGTTCCGCGATGATGCCGAGGAGCAAACTGCCGAAGGTCGCGGTACCTTGATGCATCAATGTGTACAGCGACATGACGCGACCTCGAATCGCATCCTCAACACTAAGCTGTACGAGGGTGTTGGAAGCATTGAAGTACAGAAGGCCGCCACACCCAACTCCAGCCAGGAGAAATAGGGACGCGGTGTAGTTGCGTGACAGCGCAAAGGCGCTCAGCGCAATCGAGAAACCCAGCAGGCTGATCGGCAACAGCCGCCGGTAGGTGGCGAGCTGAAGCCTCTGCCCGGCGAGGAGGAAACCACCCGTGCCGGCACCCACGCCCGCGGCCGCCATCAGCAGCCCGTAGCGCCAGGCCCCGACGCCGAGGACGGTGCGCGCCATTGCCGGCAGAAAGGCGCGATACGAAACCGCGACGGCGCTCACCACGCCGATCAGGGCCAGGATGCGGGCCAACTCGCGGCGTTCGAAGACGTAGCGTACGCCAGCCTGCAGCGCGCCGGTACGCTGTCCGTCACGCGCACGGCTCTTCGCCGTTGCCTCCGTTTGGATGAGCCACAGGCCCCAGAGGACGGCAAGGTAGCTGATGGCGTTGAGCAAGAAGCAGATGCCTTCGCCGACCGCGGCCACCAACAGTCCACCGATAGCCGGCCCGAGGACGCGCGCCGCGTTGAATCCGGTCGAGTTCAGCGCGATCGCATTCGGCAGCAGCTCCGGGCCAACCAGTTCAACCACGAACGATTGCCGCGCCGGGATGTCGAAGGCGTTGATCGCGCCGAGCGTCGCTGCCAGTGCGATGATGTGCCACGGCTGCACCACACCGGTGAGCGTCAGCGCGGCCAGCACCAGCGCCTGCGCCAGCGACAGGCTCTGGGTGACGATGATCACCGTGCGCCGAACCCAGCGATCGCTGACGACGCCGCCAACCAACACGAAGACCAGCATCGGCGCAGAAGACGCGGCGCCGAGGAACCCCAGCGCCAGCGGGTTGTCAGTCAGCCGCGCCAGCAACCAGCCCTGGGTCACTGACTGCATCCAGGTGCCGATCAGCGAGATCCATTGCCCCAGCCAGAACAGCCGGTAGTTGCGGTTGCGCAGGACCGCATAGCCCTTCAACGACAGGACCGGCATCCCTCATTCATGCTGGCGAGGTCTCGTCGCCGTTTGTTTCTCGTACTCGCCCGAGATGGCGACGCGCGGCCGGCCGTGGCGTCTCGAGCGCGACAGTATGGCGTAGAGGACGCCACCCCTGCACTACGAGCCCGTTCCGCCGCTCACGCTCGCCCCTTGAACTCGTCCATCGATGCGTTCACGCGGAGAAACGTGGCGAGCCAGTCGAAAACGCCAACCGGCAACAGACGCATCAGCGGCACAGTGTGGACGATCGCCGGCATCATCAGCCGCCGCTTGTCGCGCTGGATGGCAGCGATGATTCGCTCGGCGACCACATCTTCCTTCAGGATCGGCAACAGCCACGAGAAGCGCGACTGCACGCCGTGGAACATGCCGGTATCGATGTAGAAGGGGCACACCACCGTGGTCGTCACGCCGGTGGCGGTCCTGCGCAGCTCGCCGCGCAGCGATTCGTCGAAGCCTATGGCCGCCCACTTGCTGGCGGCATAGTCGCTGAGCTTCGGCACGCCGATCAACCCGGATGCCGATGCGATGGTGACGACATGCCCGCGGTTGTTCTCGATCATGTGGGGCAGGAAGGCCTTTGCCGTCCAGAACAAGGCCAGCACGTTGATGGCGAACGTCGCCTCGATCTTCTCGTCCGGTATCTGGAGCAACGGCTTGCCGCTGACCACCCCGGCGTTATTGATCAGGATCTCCACCGGCCCGCTGGCGGCTTTGGTCTCCTCTGCCACCCGGTACACGTTCTCGCGCTTCGAGACATCGCAGAAAAACCCTCGCGTCGTCTCGCGTCCGCCTGCATTCAGCTCGGCCACGACCTTGTCGAGGTTTTCCCGCTGAATATCCCAGATGCTGACACGGCCGCCGAGCGCCGCCAGCTTCTTCGCCATCAACCGGCCAATCCCGCTGGCGCCGCCGGTCACCAGCACGTGCCGTCCTGCAATCTCGCTCATATCAGCGCCTCCTTGCTCAGGCTCGTTCTTGCGTGAGCCCTGCTCAAACCTTCGCGGCACCGAGGAACACTTCTCCTCGGCACCTAGAAGCTCCGGTGGCAGATATCATACCGATGCAGGAAAGTCCTCGCGTGGCTTAGAAGGCCGAGCGGTGGCGCTGGCGCCTCCCACGAGCCATACGGTGAAGATGATGACGAAGCGCGACGCAAGCCTGGCGTGCACGAAGAAAGTCTCTGCGAGCGCAAGACCGGACTGAGGGCAGCGTGTCTCCAGAAAAGCGCGATGGCTGGAGCCGGCGTGCCTCGCGCCGCGGCTTGCTGGACTTCCTAGCTGAACGTTGAAGGCTGAGCGCTACAACTGTCGGAGTTGACGTCCTGTTCTGCCGCGCGTATGCACGATCGTCACGAGGTGTCTATGGAGTTCGATGTCGCTGATCTCGTAGAAGCCACTACCGACGAACGCCATGCTGATGGATGAAGTGGCGATATGAGAGTCTTCGCAAACGGCATTGTCACTCACTGTGTGATGGAAGGGCCGGCGGGCGCCCTGGTGGTCACCTTGAGCCACTCGCTGGCCTCCAGTCTGGAGATGTGGGAAGCGCAAATCCCGGCCCTCGCGAGCCGCTATCGGGTGCTGCGCTACGACACCCGCGGCCACGGCGGCAGCGAGGTGCCGCCAGGCCCGTACACTCTCGATATGCTGGCTGACGACGTCTTGGGCCTGTTGGACGCGCTCGGCGTGAAGCGCACCCATTTCGTCGGGCTGTCGATGGGTGGCATGATCGGCCAGGCCGTCGCGCTCAAGCGCCCCGACGTGCTTGCCAGTCTGGTTCTGGCCGATACCGCTTGCCGCATGGCGCCGGAGGCTGGGCCGTTGTGGGATGCGCGCATCGCCACGGCACAGGAGCAGGGGATGGCGGCGTTGGCAGAGGGAACCCTCGAGCGCTGGTTTACCCAGCCGTTCATCACGTGTGCGCCTGAGGTCGTCGACCGCCTGCGCATGTTGATCCGTACGACGGCGCCGCAAGGCTTCGTCTCTTGCAGCCAGGCAATCCGGGCACTGGACTACGCGGACCGACTGCGCGAGATCCGGATCCCGACCCTGATCATCGTAGGCCAAGACGACTTGGGCACGCCGGTGGCGGCGTCCGAGCTGATGCACGCAGCCATTGCCGGGTCGCAGTTGGCGGTGCTGCCCTCAGCTGCCCACCTGTCGAACATCGAGCAGGCTGAGCGCTTCAACCAAACCTTGCTCGATTTCCTTGTGAGGCGGGGCCTCGAGCCCTAGGTCCACCGGGCCGCTCGCCGTTGGCTCGCTTGGGAGCAGCTCCGCGCGGAACTTGACGCGAATATAAAGGATTCGAGACCCCAAGCGTTGCGAACGGTCATGTGACGTTCGCGGGCTTTGCTTTTTGAGCCGATGAATGTCATTTGTCGACGCCCGGGTCGTGGGTACCGGCACTCCGAATCATTCCCCGGGGCAGGAGACAAAACTATGAAGGCGGAAGACACAAGAGAGCAAGACGGTTCGGCGCGGCGGTGGGTTTCCTACCGGCCAGAAATCAAGATCTTCGACTGCACCATTCGCGACGGCGGACTCATGAACAATCACCAGTTCCCCGAAGCGACGGTGCGCGCCGTCTACACGGCCTGCGTCCAAGCGGGCATCGATTACATGGAGCTCGGGTACAAGGCCTCCAAGCGCCTCTTCGCGCCGGCGCAGTACGGGAGCTGGAAGTTCTGCACCGAGGAAGACATTCGCCGCATCGTCGGCGAGAACGACACACCCCTGAAACTCTCGGTCATGGCCGACGCCGAGCGTACCGACTATCACGAGGACATCCTGCCCCGGAACCAGAGCGTGCTCAGTATGATTCGGGTCGCGACCTATATCCATCAGATTCCGGTGGCCCTCGACATGATCAAGGACGCCCACGACAAAGGGTACGAAACCGCGGCGAACCTGATGGCGGCTTCAACGGTTCCAGAATGGGAGTTGGATGAGGCCCTCGCGCTGCTGGCAGATTCGGAAGTCGATGTCGTCTACCTGGTCGACAGTTTCGGGGCCTTCTACAGCGAGCAGGTGCGCTACCTCATGGAGAAGTACCTCAAGCATGTGGCGGGGCACGGCAAGACGGTCGGCATGCACGCCCACAACAACCTGCAGCTGGCCTATGCCAATACC
This sequence comes from Binatia bacterium, assembly GCA_050015455.1. Lineage (GTDB taxonomy): Bacteria > Desulfobacterota > Binatia > HRBIN30 > HRBIN30 > JAGDMS01. Next base: position 10,980 of record JBEKBJ010000070.1, on the reverse strand, counting down.
ATCGAGGCGATCATCATGGGGGCCAACATGCTCGACGGCAGCATGGCCGGACTCGGCCGCGGTGCCGGCAATTGCCAGATCGAGCTGTTGATCGGCTTTCTCCACAATCCCAAGTACCGGCTGCGCCCGGTGCTGCAATGCATTCAGGAGCATATCGAGCCGATGCGGGAGAAGCTGCTGTGGGGATTTGACATTCCCTACATGATCACCGGCATGCTCAACCAGCATCCGCGCGCCGCGATCGAGTTCAACGCCACCGAGCACCGCGGCGACCTCATCAAGTTCTTCGATTCGCTCACGGAGAAAGAATAGCGTTGGGCTGCCTCATCCCGCGGGCCGCGATGGCACTTCGTGTTGCGGGGATGGTGCTGTCTGATTCTGAACACTGGCGACGCGATATGCACATTCCTGTTTAAACACCCTGCAATAGGCACGGCAGTTGGCCGTCGACAGCGTGGCATGGGTGCTGCTACCTCCGTCCGCGCAGGAGGCACCGATGACGGTACGCGAGCAACCGCTGCCCACCCGCGAGGGGGACTGCGTGTCGTTTGTAGCGTCGTTGCCGGTGACCGGCCACGATGAACTTGCCGATATCGTCGCGTTGGTGCGAAACTGGGTACGAAGCATCAAGGGCGAGATGATGCGCAGCTTCGCCGTCCTCGATACCTACGGGAAGGACGCCGTGTACGTGGCCAGGGTCGTCCAAGACGGTCCACCGAGCTTCTCGGCCCACACGGGACTCGGCAGGCTGGGGTTTCGGCTCGATAGTGTCAAAGGCAAAGCGAGCTACACACTCCGTTTGCTTTCCAACTGGAAGGCCGATAACGCGGCGGCGGATTTCGAACATGCGCTGGAGGCATTGATCCCCCGGGCACTTCCGTTAGAACGGTGCCGGGAAATCGCCACGGACTTTGTCGGCTGCTTCGCCAGAAGCTTCAACGTCGGCTTGGATTACTCGTCCGCCAGCCTCGCGGTACTGAGCCGAGCAGTGATCCAACGGGAGTCCCATGGGCTGTCACCGGTAGTATACCTGCCAACCACGGTGGTCGCTGCCGGCTGTTATCTCGGAGAGGTGCTTATTCGAGAAGTTGCGAGCAGTGTGTGGATGGAGCATGAGGACGAGATGCATTGCAACTTCATGCTCGGTCTCGTGCCCTTCAATCCTTGGCTCCGTATCCTGGACCTGTGCGTGCGCGGCAGCGAAGCCACCCTGGCCGGCAAACTCAAGGAAACGCTTTTCGTGCGTTCGACCGACGCCACCGGGGAGCGTGAAGCGGGCCCCTGGGCCACGGCTTGGGACTAGCCAGCACTCCCGGCGCCGCCGGCATCTGGTCGAGCGCTGCTAGCTGCCATGCTCGAGTTCGAAGCGCGATTTGTCTGTTGCTTTCATGTACGCTTCTTCCGCGGTGATTTTCTGCTCGCTGAGAAGTTGCTGGATGCCATCGTCCATCAGCTGCATCCCCTGACCTCGTCCAGCCTGAATGATGTTGCGGATATTTGGCGTCTTGCCCTCACGAATAGAATTGGCCAGCGCTGAACTCGACAACAAGATCTCATTGCAGGGGATGCGGCCGTGGTCGTCGGCAGTGCGCAGCAGGATCTGGGCGCACACGCCCTTGAGACAATCGGCCAACATCGTGCGAATCTGCGGCTGCTGCCCTGCCGGAAAGGCATCGATGATGCGGTCGACGGTCTTCACGGCCGAATTCGTATGCAGCGTCGCGAACACCAGGGATCCCGTCGTCGCGGCGCTCACGGCCATGGAGATGGTTTCGTAGTCGCGCATTTCGCCGACGAGGATCACGTCACAATCCTGGCGCCCCGCGGTGCGCAGCCCGTTGGCGAACGAGTCGACATGGATGCCGACCTCGCGCTGGCAAATGATCGACTTCTTGTTGCGGTGCACGAACTCGATCGGTTCTTCGATGGTCAGGATGTGGCGCGCACTGGTCTCGTTAAGGAGGTCGATGATCGCTGCCAGCGTCGTGGACTTGCCGGACCCGGTGGGACCGGTTACCAGGACCATGCCGGAGCGCAACAGACTGAACGTTTTCAAAACCGGCGGCAGGCGTAGATCGTCGAGTGTGGTGATCTCAGCAGGAATGGTGCGGAACACGGCCCCCATGCCGTGCGCCTGGTAGAAGTAGTTCGTACGGAAGCGTGCCTTGTCGCCGAAAGCATAGGCGAAATCCAGATCCCCGAATTGTAGGAACTGCCGCCAGCGTTCCGGGGAGCAGATCTCTTCGAGATACTCGCGCATCATGTCAGCCGTCAGCACCGGGTGCTGCAATGTGATGAGGCGGCCGTGGCGCCGCGCCTTCGGCGGCTGCCCCTCGGCCAAATGCAGATCTGAGCCCTGCGCAAACAGCATGGTGTCGAACAGCGAATCGATCTTGGCCATCGGCTATCCTTCGGCCGCCAGGCCGCCGATCTTCGGTGCCCATTGCAGGAACTGCCCTTTGTTGTCCGATGCGTAGTAGGCTTCCACGCCATCGATGACCCCGGCGTTCACCAATTCGAGCAAGGAGTTGTCGAGAAGAATCATCCCCTGCTGTCTCGAGGTCTGGATGATCGAGGGAATCTGGAAGAGCTTGCGTTCGCGAATGAGGTTGCTGACCGCCGGCGTGTTCAGCATGACTTCGAACGCCAGAGCTCGCCCGCTACCATCCTTGCGCGGGATCAGCTGCTGGCAGACGATGCCCCTGATCGACTCGGAAATCATGCTGCGGATCTGCGGCTGCTCGTCCGGCGGGAAGACGTCGAGGATACGGTCGATGGTGCGTGCCGCCGAGGTCGTATGCATCGTGCTGAATACCAGGTGGCCGGTCTCCGCCGCCGTGATCGCCAGTGACACGGTCTCCCGGTCGCGCAACTCCCCGATCATGATGACGTCCGGGTCTTCACGCAGCGCGGCGCGTAATGCCGCCGCGAAGCTCTTCGTGTGTGAGCCGACCTCCCGCTGAGTGATCTGGGAGGCCAGCGGGACGAAATTGTATTCGACGGGGTCTTCGATCGTAATGATGTGCTCGCCGCGGTTGCAGTTGATGGCATTGACCATCGCCGCCATGGTGGTCGATTTTCCACAACCCCTTGGGCCGGTGATCAAGACGAGCCCTTGATTGAACTGCGTCAGGCGCTGCAGTTGCTCGGGCAAACCCAGAGCCTCAAAGGTTGGAACCACCGACTGAATCACGCGGAAGGCCCCGTCCCATCCCAACCGCTGCTGCAGGATACAAGTGCGGTAGCGGCTGCCGTCGGGCATCCGGTGGCAGAATTCCACGGCCTTGTCGGTCTCGATCGACCGCCTCTGTTCTTCCGTCAGGATGTCGAACAGCAGCCGTTCGGTCTGCTCGGGCGTCAACGGATCCCGGGGAAGCGGCACCAAGCGGCCGTGTTTCCGCAGCACCGCTGGAGAGGCCGCGACAATATGAAGGTCGGACGCCTCCACCTCACGCGCGTAGCTCAGGTAGTCATGCAGATGCCCAAAGGCGGCGATCCTGGCGGCGTCAGCCTCGGCGATTGCCGGCACCGGCGCCGATGCCGGCTCTGCCTCCGGCGGCGGCGGTGACGGGGCGGGCGCCGGCCGTACGACGGCATGTGCCGCGGGCGGCGGCTGGTCCTTCAGACTCTTCTCGTAGAGTTGCAGGATGAGCTTGGAGTCGGCCTCGCCGATGAAGCCCAGCTCGAGCAAGGCGTGCAGCAGCGACTTCTCCGGGTCGGCCGCAACCAGCGCCTTGGCCTGTTGCAGTTGCTGCGCGGCAACGACCTTGCGAAATGTGACGAACTTCTCTACAAAGCTGTTCTCTTTACTGTATACTTGATCAGTTGATTTGTCTGCGCTCAACGATCCCACTCCACCACTAACCAACACGTGTAGCCGGTCCTTCGGCGTTTCTCAAGAACTCCCGGTATTCCGCCCCCGCTTACAGCCCGATGTCCATTTGCCGCAGCAGGATCGCGTCACGCAAGGCTTGCGGCAGGAATCGATTCAGCGTCAGGAACAGCTTGCTCTTCGTGTCGACCTGGTTGTGCAGCTTGGGGGTCGCAGTCCGGATCACCTTCACGATCTCGGCCGCGGCTTGCGCCGGCGTTGGCGCGCTCGTGATCAACTCCTCGTCGCGCTTGATGAAGCGGTCGACGCGCTCGAAGTAGGGCGAGCTCTTGGGCGGACGCTTGTGGATCTTGGCTGCGAAGGCCGTCGACACCTGCGCCGGCTGGATCAACGCGACCTTGACGCCGAACGGCTCTACTTCGTAGCGCAACGACAGCACCAGTCCTTCGACGGCAAACTTGCTGGCCGCGTAGATCGATTCGAACGGAAACGGAATCTGCCCGACCAAAGATGAGACGGCGATCAGCCTCCCCGAGCGCTGCGCCCGCATCGACGGCAAAAACGCCTGGAAGATCGCCGCCGTGCCGATGACGTTGATCTCAAAGCATTTCAGCGCCTTCTCCAGATCCGCCTCTTCGAAGGGGCCGAAGAACCCGATGCCCACGTTCGAAAGCACCACGTCGACGCGCTTGAACTTCTCCAGCACCGCATCGCGGAATCGCAGGATTCCGCGCCGGTCGGTAATGTCCAAGGCTGTCAGCAGGTTTGAGCAGCCGGCGTTTTCCAGCTCAGCTCGCAGTGCGCCGATGCCCTCGCCGTCGACATCGAAGCCCGCGAGCGGCACCTCCGAACCGGCCAAGAGTCTCGCCACTTCGCGTCCCATGCCCTGAGCGATTCCGGTGATGACCACTGCGTGCATCGGTGCACTCCTTGCGCCCTGATCCGACTGCTATCGCGACGTCTTGCCCGCCACAGCCAAGCTGGTTGCCGAGGAGCTTCAAAACCTGCGCACGCGCCGCATCGTCGGCGTCATCCGGGTGCGGCACGAGGGGACAATATGACGATGGGGATCTGGCGTTTGGTTTTCGCCTGATAGCCGTCGTAACGGTTGCTGTTGTTACGATTTACTAGCGGCCACAAGCGCGCACGCTCCTGCGGGTTGGCGATCCGCGCCCGCATCCTCGTCCGATGGCGGCCGATCTGCACGCCCACCTTCGGGTTCTTCTGAAGGTTGAAGAACCAGCCCGGTGACCGGTCGCTGCCGCCGTTCGAGGCGACCACGACCAGGTTGTCACCGTCACGCAGGTACACCAACGCCGCGGTGCGTTCCTCCCCGCTCTTGCGGCCGATGGTGCGCAAGAGTAGCACCGTCAGCCGGCCTGGCAGCCAGGTGAAACGCCCATCGGTTTTCTCGTACACCCACTGGTAAATCGATAGCAGATCCATTGTCCCTGCCCTTCAACTCCAATGTTTCCGACGCGGCCCCGAGGGCATCGATTATGCCTCAGAGCGTCCGGAATTGCACCCCGGCGTTATGAAACAGATCGCGGTCGTCTGTTTACAAGCATCTCCACTATGGCTTGCCAAGCTAGCGGCGGTTGGTAGGTTGGCATACTTGGATGGCCTGGATTCATCCCGCAGGAGGGTTGGTATGAAATGCGTTGCCGGCATTGGTCTTGGGGACGTCAAGGCAGTCTACGACGGAAAGGAAGGGGATCTGTTTGAGCTGACGATGGGTCAGCAAATCCACATCGGCGGTTTCAAGTCGTCGATGGAGCTGGCGGCACGCGCCGGCGTTGGCGCGGGGCTCCACGGGGTGGACCTCTGCTGCTGCAACGGGGCGAGCATGCGCATGCTGGTGCGCTTCTGTGGCGTGGCCTCCATGGTTGGTGTCGATGCCAGCAAGACTGTCGTAGAGCGCGGTCGCCAGCGTTGCGAGGAGGAGGGGCTGGCAGGCAGCGTTCGCCTCGTCCTCGCCGACGTTTGCAACAGTGGCCTGCCCGATGCGAGCGCGGACTTTGTGTGGGGTGAGGACGCTTGGTCCTACGTTACCGACAAGCCGAAGCTGATCGCCGAGGCCGCTCGGCTCGTGAAGCCCGGTGGGGTGATTGCTTTCACCGACTGGGTCGAGGGGCCTGGCGGCCTTTCGGACCCTGAAGCTGAGCGCTTCCTGCGCTTCATGAAGTTCGCCAATGTGCAGGACCTGGAGGGCTACTCCAAACTGCTTTCGGAGAACGGATGCGAGGTGCTGGCTGCCGAGGACACGCGGCGCTTCGCACCCTACATCGACCTCTACATCAACATGATGGACATGCAGCTCACCTACGACGCGCTGCGCATCGTCGGATTCGACATGGAGGTCATGGCGGCGATGGCTGGCGAGTTTGCTTTCATGCAGGAGCTCGCTCACGCGGGAAAGATTGCCCAGGGACGGCCCATCGCGCGCCGGAAATAGTTCCCCGGGGTGCTGTACTCAATTCCCGAGAAACCTCCAGTAGTCTCGAAACACCCGACGAGCTTCACGCTCCGCCCCTTGCATGCGGCTCCTGTTCCTCGATCATCTCGATGTCCTCGTTGGTGAGCAGGGAGCGGAAGGCCCCCGAGTGCTTCACCAGCGCCCCCATCCGCCGGCGCCGGTTGAAGAGTTGAAGATCTGATGCAAGTATTGGAGCGGCGAAGTATTGCAGATGATGTCAGGCAAGGCGCGTTTCCCGCTCGATCTCCGCGCCGGTGAGCCGGACCATGTTGAGTGCTGCTTACAATTCCTCCCTCCGCCGTTTGCAGCCCGGCGCGGCTCCGGGCTATCGTGTGTGCCCTGACAACGGCGCTACTGCACCGCAATCGATGATAGGCGATGGAGAGTCTTCCCTTCGATGCATCGGGTAACCTTCCCCCTGGTGTGTACCTCATGTCGGTCGAGGAAGTTCGAGCGCGCTTCGGCGCGGCATTGTGGAGGTCCTCCGATGATTCGGACCGATGAGGAGTTGCGCGTCGCCCAAGGGTGCATTGGCAACTTGGAGCAAGTGCTCATGGAGGCGAAGCGCACTCACTCGCCAGCGCAATACCGGGTGCTTGCGGCTTCCCTGCTGCTGGAACTGCAACAGCGCCAGCAGGAGATCCTGGAATATTTGATGGAGCCAGAGTTGCCCGCCGGCAGCGTTCGTGCCGAGTGAAGGGCCATCGCGCAATTGCCGCACCCGGCGCGTTTCCCCGTCCAGCTACCGACGTTCTTCTTGCGATTCCTGACTGACCCGGACGACCTCGTCCTGGCCCCGTTCGCCGGGAGTAACACCACCGGAGAAGCGTGCGAGCGGGAAGGGCGGCGGTGGATAGCCGTGGAGACGGAAGAGCGGTACCTGGAGGCGAGCCGGTTCCGGTTCGCGGGAGATCTTCAGGCGCTGCCGGACCTGTACGAGAGCGCGGACGACGGTGAGAGCGTCGTCGTGCAGGGGAGCCTGTTCGGTTGAAAGCGGAACCGCCAAGAGCTTCTTCCCCGGCGACCAACGCCGCCGGGCGCAGAAAACTCTGTCGGTCGGAATCGTCGCGAAAGATTGCCCGACGTTCCAGCCGGCGGGCGATTATAGCTGCCACGCGACATCCAGGCACGGCTCACGCGGCACAGCAGTGTTCCTGTCACGGAATCCACATGTTAACAGATTAACTACGTCCCCCTCCGGCCTCCGGTCTCCAGGTTGCCTGGGTCAGTCGCTTTTGAGAACCATCTCGGCCTTGCGCGCGTTGAACGCACGCAGAACAAGGTCACGCCCCTCAGTCGAAAGGCAGACCTCATCCGGGTACGGGTTTTCGAAGAACACGCCATCAAGTGACGGGAATAACCACATTACACCCGCCAGGAAGCGGTAACGGTGGAGAATGCCGTTCCCTCTCTGGCGAAGCGTTGCTCTCGGGCGGCCGTTGAAATCATTCCCTGAGAAGATTGGATCGTCTTTTCGACCGTAGGTTGCTGCGTAGAATGGCCCGGTTGTCCTGCCGCCAAGGACCACGCTTTCCATGTAGGTTGGCCGACACATTTCTTGGCGGAACAGCATTTCCCGGCGAAACAGCGAGAATACCAACAGCGGACTTGGCTTGCTGCGGAGCTGCTTCACCTTTCTTTTCCCCTTCTCGATGAGTCGCTCGATCTTATCCGCGGCGTCGCCGTGTCCCAGAGGGTGCACCTCGTATTCCAAAACCCTGGCTGGTCCGAACTGCCGAGCGTGCTCGCGGATCTCCTCGGGCGCGGGCCTTCCCGCTCTCCAGTGCCCGAATGCCCGCCGCTTCTGGTTGTCCTTCCTTCGGTCACCTTGGTCGCGCTGAACGCGGGCAACTTCGACCGTGACGCTGTCGGTTCCGCAGATCGCACGAATATCTGCCCCGCCGACCGATCTCGGGACAATTGCTACCTCTGCCCCCGCCAGAGCCAGCGGGCCGGCTACCAAGAGCTCGGCAAGGGCTGCCTCTGCGTCTCCAATCCCGTTGGGGTTATCCGTTACAATTCGTTTGCGGAAATCCATCGTAAGCTGAGCAGAAAGCGAAAGCCTCGTCAGTCCCCTGTCTAGCGCGCCCAATCTCTTTCTCTCATCGTCGCTCAGCAGAAGACCGATCAGCGGATGCGGATCGGCCAACTCGTTGCCGCGATGCCAGATCCTGGCAAGCGGTGCGAGATCGTCTCCGACCAAGGCCTCGATCGCGGGGTACTTTGCCAGCGCCGCCTGCAGGCGAGCGGGGCTGTCAGGATAGACCAGAGGCTGTGTCGGCATGCTCGTTACTTTACAGCGTGCATTCCAAGCTTTCGATTCACCTCTAACACGAAGATGCGCCTGTCTTCGTCGGACACAGCGGCCAATTCCCGGTCGAGGCGGTCCCAGTCTTCAGCCAACCGGTCCAAGGCCTTCGGAGGGAACGCCCAGCCAGCGTCGATCATGTTCAGCCCAAGATCGTTCTCAATTTCGAGTGCGTCGCGCACATAGCCGAGGGCTCCACTGCCTGTCAGTTCTTTCACTACCCCGTCGTGTGTTCTGGCTGCTCTGAGCGCATGGCTCAAGGAGAGCGGCCAATTGTTTCTCCACAGAAGCGGGTATTCAGGGCGGCGCCCGTGGGAAAGTCCGACGTGTCGAACTCTTCCCTTCTTGGTCGTTTGGTCTGCCCCAGATTGCAGCCGCAGAACGGGATCTGCGTGGAAACAGCTGTTCCTGAACGTTACCAGGTGCCCGACTTCATCCCCTAACTTGGGTAACAACCCACTTGACTAAACCACGGTACGGCGTTATCAATGGCCGGACGTGAGAGGCCGTGCGCTACTTATGGGGTCGCGCTTTCTTCTGCTTCGCTCGTTGCCGCTGGTAAGCGGACATGCGCCGGTCGATCTCCTGTTTCGGGACTGAGACGACACGGCGCACGAAGTCCGCGAACTCATCAAACGGCACGAGCGGAGTTGCTGCGTCGTCGCGCTTCACAGCTTTCCTCTATCAGGAAACGCCGCCCTTTTGAAGTGATCGGGGGTTGCTGACCTCTCTCATTTCCCCGATTTTCTTCTGTTGTCGTCCTTGCATAGCATCTGGCAGTTCGTCGCGTCGGTCTTCCCGCCCTCGTGCCAAGGCTTGATGTGATCGCCTTCCATCTCTTCAAACGCGAACTTCTCCTTGCACTTCACGCAGACTCCCTTTTGCCTCTCGTATGCTTCCCGCTTCATGCTGCCAGAGAACGCGCGGACGTTCAGATGCCTTTCATCTTCATCTAGCACATACGGGTAGATTCCCGACTTCCGCCCCACATCGTCGTCCTGCATCAACTTCGCAACGTGCTTCTCCAGCTTGTCCGTATCAAACTCCTTGTCCTTGAACTCATTGTAGAGGGTCCCCCAATTCACTCCCTTCATCTCTCGCCGATACTTCGGAAACGTCGCTTTCACCCAGCCAATGACCTTCTGAAAGTATTGCCACAGCGGAGTCGCGTTCGTGTCGTGCTGATGCTTCGACATGTACTCTTTTATTTGGCCGTTCGAGTGCCAGTCGATCGCCGTTTCCAGATAGTCCTGCCGGATCGGGTGGCCCTGCAAGTACTTGCTCGCCAGCCCATAAGCTGCGCAATTCGTTTTACTGAAAATTGGCTTCGCGCTGGCGGTCCACGGCCCAGCATACACCGCATTGCGCAATTCCTGATCGGTGTGTTTCTCGCCTGCAATGTTAATGGTTTTGAACCAATCCAGCTTCTCGCTGTCCGTCCCGGAGCAGAAATAGACCATCAATTTATAATCAAGAATCTGTTGCTGCTGATCGTCTTGCAGGTTGTGGAATGCCAGCCCGTCGATGGAGAAGTCCCCGTCCACGTACTGGCAAATCGAAAGCGTGCGCTGTTGTCCATCGATCACTTCGTAGTTGCCGTCATTGCGCACGGCCCAATACATCGTATTCAGCGGGAAGTCTCTCTGCACACTGTCGATCACGGCATCCCGCTGTTTGTCCTTGTAGATGAATTCTCGCTGATACGGCGGGCGAATGTCGAGCTTGCCGCCGTACCCGGCGACGCCCTGCTCGTCATTGTCCACGAAGCCGTCGGTTAGTTCTTTGATCGTGATTTCCTTGAGGTCGATTTTCATTTACATGAGTCTCTTGTTGCGGATGAACAGGCGTTTGTAGACCCGTTTTCCATTGATCGCTGCTTGTGCAACGCCACTATCAGGATTCCAAAGCCCAGACGAAAAGCCCGTCCCCTCGCTTTCTGTTGCACCGATGATCTCGAACTGGTCAGGATTGTATTTATTAACAAAGGTGACAGGAACGCCCATCACGCCCCCGTAGTCCTTGGGAATACGAGCGGTATTTGAAACCTCTATCGCATCGTAATTGTCGTACTTTGGAAATTCCTGCGGATTGTACGTCTTGTAGAGAATCAAATCCTCATGGCGCTTCTTGAGATCGATATTCGTAAACCAGCAGGTGATATTAGTGGATATTATCCTGTTTCCGTTCACATCGATCCGCGCTTCCGTTCCATGCAACGGGTAATGCTCCGGTACAATGAATCCCGAATGTGGGTTCCGGAAATTGTGTCCGCTTTTTTCCGGAAATTCTGTCCGGTTTAGTAGCGTGATCGCTGTTTGAATCGGGCAAGTCAAGCGGCGGCAAGTGGCGAGTGCGGTAGGAGGG
>JBEKBJ010000069.1:0-27639 GCA_050015455.1 Binatia bacterium | reverse complement strand
TGGACACTGCTGTGTACCACGCGCACCGGGGGAGGCTCCCCAGGTTTTCATCTCGCTCCCTTCGCTACCCACGGGACACATGGTAACTCGAAGGGTGTGGTTCCCGTTTATCGACAGTCCCATCCGGGAGAGGGACCCAGTGGCGCGCTGTCAACTGAGTCCGTCGACCGAATTACGACACTGCTCGCGCACCTGCTCGCGAATGATCTTGCCGGAGGCGGTGCGGGGGAAGTCCTCTACGAAATGAATCCGGCGCGGCGCCTTGAAGCGGGCGAGGTGCTGACACACATACTCGATCAGCTCGCTCGGAGTCGCCGTGGCGCCAACACGCAAGCGGACGCCGGCCGCCACCGCCTGTCCCCAGCGCGCGTCCGAGACCCCAAACACGCACGCCTCGGCGACCGCCAGATGCCCCTGCAGCACGGCTTCCACTTCCGCGGGGTAGACGTTTTCACCACCGGTGATGATCATGTCGTCATGCCGCCCCATGACGTAGAGGAACCCTTCGGCATCGAGCCGGCCGAGATCGCCGGTGCGCAACCAACCGTCCTCACGGTGCACGTTGTCCGCCGGATCGAGATATCCCGGACTGACGGTCGGCCCGCGCACCAGAATCTCGCCGACGGCATCGGCCGGCACCGGCCCGTTCGGCCGCGGCCCGTTGGGTCCCGGCCCGTTGGGTCCCGAGAGAGCGATCTCCGTTCCGAGCAGCGGCTTGCCGGCGGAGCCCAGTTTCCGGTCCGCGTCGGCAGGCGCGAGCGTGGTGACCTGCGAGGCTGCCTCTGTAAGCCCGTACGTTTGTACCACCGGCACCCCGCGAGCGCGGCACGCTTGGAGCAACGCCAGAGGCGCCGGCCCGCCGCCGAGCAGGACGCAGCGCAGCCAGGACGGGTAGGGGCGATTGCCACGCCGCTCCAGCAGCCGCTGCAGCATGTTGGCCACCACCGAGACAATGGTCACTCGCTCCTCGTCGAGCGCGCGGTCGACCTGCGCCGCATCGAAGCCGTCGTGAGTGACGACAGTGGTGCCGTAGATCACGCTGCGCAGCAGGATTGACAACCCGCCGACGTGGCAGAAGGGCAAGCACGCCAGCCAGCGGTCGTCGCGGTGGACACCGAGGTTGAATGCCGATCCAACGGCGCTCCAGAAAAAATTCCCGTAGGTCAGCAACACGCCCCTGGGGTGGCCGGTGCTGCCGGAGGTGTAGATGATGCTGTGCACCGCTTGCAGATCGATCCGGGCGCCGCCGGCATCGGGTTCCGCGCTGACGTCGTCGAACACCGGGTCGTCATCGAGCGCATCCACATCCGCGCTGGCCGCAAACAGCAGCAGGTGCCGGCGAACGGCAGCCACGGTCTCACGCGCGGTGCGGTCGTACACCAGCAGCCGCGGACCGCTGTCGGCGAGCTGGCGGGCAATCTCCACCGGGCTGAGGCGGCGGTTGAGCGGAACCGCGACGGCACCGAGATACGGCAACGCATGCAGAATCGCGGCGAACTCGGGACCGCCGGCGAGCAGCAGTGCCACACGATCACCGCGGCGCACGCCGAGACGGTGGAGCCGCCCGCACGCCACGGCGGTACGCGCCGCCAGATCCGCATATGAGATCGCTCTCCCGTTGTAGATGAGCGCCGCATGCTCCGGGTTCGTCTGCGCGCGCTGTTCGAGCCAATTTGGGATGACATCACTCATGGTGATGACAGTGATTTTCCTCCGAATCCACCATTCGAGATGCAGCCAGAGGAAGCACGTGCACCGGGCGAAGCCGCATCTGTGCTTCTTCAACGACGCTCAGGTCGTGCTCGGCGCCCCAAATGTAGCCGCCCTTGATTGCGCGTTTGACGACTTTCATGCATCCCGCTTCCGGTCGGTTGCTTTCCGCACATGTATCGAGCGCCGCTTTGCGTTGCCGTCAGCGGCCGATGTATTCGCCCTTGCGGAACTCACCGACGTTCTTAGCGCCGTTGGCGAACGTGTACGTCCCGTGACCATTCGGCTCGCCCTTGCGGAACTCACCGACGTACTTGTCGCCGTTGACGAACGTAGCCGTCCCCAGACCGTCCGGCTCGTTGTTGCGGAACTCACCGACGTACTTGTTGCCGTCGGCGTATGTGTACGTCCCATGACCACTCGCCTTGCCGTCGCGGAACTCACACACGCACTTGTCGCCGTTGGCGAACGTGTACGTACCGTGACCGTTCGCCTTGCCGTTGCGGTGCTCACCGACGTACTTGTCGCCGTTGGCCAATGTCCCCGTCCCCCGACCGTTCGGCTTGCCGTTGCGGAAGTCACCCACGTACTCGTCGCCGTTGGCGAACCTGTACGTCCCGTGACCGTTCTTGCAATCACCAGATATGCACTCTCCACCAAGCGCCACCACCCCCCGATCGACCAGTAGAAACGCCAGCAGTAGGAGTCGTAGCCAGCGGCTGCCGCCGCCCGCCTCATGCCCGCCAGAGTGCGTTCTGGTCATCCTACTGCTCCCTGGCTCCTCGGCGTTCCCGCCGTCGTTCTCGGATGATTTGTCGACGCATCAGGTGCTGAAGCTCGCCGGGGACCATCCACCCACGTGGCAATAGCTTCATGCGCTCAAGGAGCGGAAAGTTCAGCCAGCTGGAAAAAACGAAAAACCATCCAACGGCCCCGGCAAGCAACCACACCCCAGCGTGACCTGTCCAGAGCACGACGCATCCGACCGCGAACAGCGCCAAGCTGGCAAGCCAAATCCTCCGACCGTAAAGTGTGTAGGCAGGGGGCGCCTGCAAAGGGTCGTTGAGATGGGTGTAGGCAGCACACCAGTCATTGATGAGGCTAGCTAGCAATACGAGAACGGTACCGACGATAACCATTAGGGGGCTACTCCTCGCCCAACGAGCCTAAAGGAGGGGCTCACCTAACTCCACGAGTCGCTTTCTCCAGCGTTCGGCGCGCGCGTGTGGGCTGTCGATAATTTCCTCGAACTCAACGAGCCGCTGTGAAACGAACTGTGCAGCGAGGAAGATTTCCTCGACAGTTTTCTCCTCCGAGATGGGCCGGCCATCGAATCTTGCCTCTCTTGCCCGGCCGTGGGCTATGTCGTTTCGGAGTTTGTTGATCTTGCCAACGTTCGGAGCTTCGTTCGGAAAATGACCGGCAAAAAACGGCTCGATAACAGAGTACTTCGTCCAGAACCTGAGCTTCACAATTCTCTTCCAGAGTGCATCGTCGGACTTGGAGGCTTGTTTTGCGTCGGCTCGCCTTGGCGCGTCCTGCTTTAGCCAGCCGTAGAGGAGTACGTTGAGCCGGCCCTCGATCAAGAGATGAGCCAGGAGGCACACAACGATGGCCTCAACTTCGTGATCGGTGAGATCCGGATACAGGATCTTACGAAGCGTCTCAGCTACCCGCCCCTTTGGAAAGCCCCAGTCCTTTGTCTCTGTCATTGACCGGAGGTCCCTACCCGGCCAGCTCCTATCATGCCCGTAGCCTGCTGAACAGCTGTCAGCAATTGCCACCAACATGCCATAACTTGCGAGACGTGTGATCCCCCCGTCTCACGGGACTACGACGGACACGCCGGCTTGTTCTTGGCTTTGTTCTTCATAGTCCCTAGCCCGGCGGTTGAAACCGCGGCTACGAGAAGCACGAAGTCCGCCTTCGCGGACTTTGCCACGACCGCTAGCATTCATTTCGATGTCCGCGCATTCAGCGCAGCGGCGGTGCGCTCCCACTCCTCCACGATCGTGCCGCTACTATGATGTTGTTTCTGGCTCTCTACGTACGCTCTGACCCGGGGCACCGACTCCTTGCTGACCGTGAAAGCGCCGTAGGATCCTTGCCACTTGAAGGACTCTACCGCGCTCTGGTGAGTGACCAGATGTGAAGAGGCCCCCTTTACCTCCTTGACCAGGTCCGCGACAGCCAGTGTCGTGGGGAAGCGGACCAAGAGATGAACGTGGTCCGCCATGCCACCGGTGGCCAGAGGTTCACAGTCGAGCTGACGACATTTCGCGAGAATGGCGGCGTACACGGTTGGTTCGACTGCGGGGACCAGCAACGGCATCCGGTCCCACGTTGCCCATACGCAGTGCAAATAAAGCTGCGTGAAGCGGCTGCGCATGCTCTCCCTTTTCTTCGGAGTCCGCGCAGGCGGACTTTGCGCCCTTTGTAGCCGCGGTTTCAACCGCTGGGAAGCTCAAATGCCATCATTCATCACCCCATCGCTGCAACATCTCCGTATCGAGTTGAATGCCGAGGCCCGGCCCGCGCGGCACTTCCAGCCAGCCGTTGCGTGGCACGAGCGGCTCACGCGCCAGGTCACCCGCGAGCAGGGATGCGGTCGCCAGACCGCAAGGCAACACCGGGTCCGGCAGCGTTGCCGCGAGATGCAATGCCGCGGCGATACCGACGCTGGTGTCGAGCACCGAGGTCACCACGACGTTCATGCCACACGCCTGCGCGGTTCGAACGACGGCAATGGCGGCGCGCAAGCCCAGCAGCGCCGGCTTAACGATGATCACGTCGGCCGCGCGCAGGGCCGCGAGTCGCTGGACCGCAGCGGCATCGGTTACGCACTCGTCCGCGGCGATGGGCACATCGACGGCACGGCGCACTTGCGCCAGAACGGCTGCGTCTGCCACAGGCTGCTCGACGTAATCGAGATCGTACGCGGCAAGTTGGGGGAGAAAGCGTAAGGCCTCGTCGAGCGTCCACACGCCGTTGGCGTCGATGCGCAGGCCTACCTGCGGACCCACGGCTGCGCGCACCGCTGCTAACCGTGCTGCGTCCTCCGCGACATTGCGACCCACCTTCAGCTTGAGACAGCAAAATCCCTGCGCGACAAATTCGCGAGCGGCGCCCGCCGCGTCGGCAGGGTCAAGTCTGTCGATAAGGGCATTGACAGGCACACGCTGCCTCACTGTCGGTGAGATCATCTCGGCCAGGGGTACACCGGCGGCTTGCGAGGCGAGATCCCAGCAGGCCATCTCCAAACCCGCGTGGACCTCCGGTGACTGCACCGCCTCAAGCCGATCCAAGACGCCAGCCAACTCATTCGGGCCAGCCAGGCGCAACACCTCCCGCGCCAAAGCGATGGACCGCATCATGTCGCGCAGCACCGCTTCGCCGGCTAGCGGGTGGGGCGCAGCTTCTCCCAGTCCGACGCGACCATCGTCGCCGCGCACTCGGATCAGAACGCCCGTGCGTGCCTCGACGCCGATTCCCCCGATCACAAGTGGTCGCGCGAAGGGAATGCGGAACGGCGTGGCCTCAATCTCGCGAATGTTCATGCCAGCAGGCCGGCGGCGAACAGCACGCCGAACGCCGCGTGCAAACGTGCCGTGCTGCGCAGAGCTGCGTTGAAGCCCGCCCCGTCCCGGCACGTCGCCACACAGCGGCTGAGACCGATCGCCCACGGCAGCGTCAGCCACGGCAGCAAAACGCAGGCTGACGCCTGGCCCGCGAGCCACATCCCCAGCGGTGTGAGGTACGCCAGCGCAACCAACACCGCGAACTCCGCTCGGCCGGCACGCTGGCCGAGGCGCACCGCCAGCGTCAGCTTGCCCGCGGCGCGATCGCTATCGCAATCGCGGACGTTGTTGACCACGAGGATTGCCGTGCATAAAGCGCCAACCGAAATCGATGCAGTCAACGCTAGCGCGCTGGTGGCGTGAGCCTGGACGTAGAATGTCCCGACCACGGCGACCACCCCGAAGAAGATGAACACGAACAGGTCGCCGAGGCCGTGATAGCCGAGCGGCCACGGCCCGCCGGTGTACGCCAGACCCGAGCCGATGGCGGCAACGCCAACGAGCACGATCGGCCACCCACCGACGGCACAGAGATAGATCCCGATGAGGCCGGCCATGCCGAAGGCGATCCAGGCCGCCATGCGCACCTGCTTTGGCGACAGCAGTCCGGCCTGAATGACGCGCGTCGGTCCGAGGCGACCCGCCGAGTCGGCGCCGCGTTCGAAGTCATCCACATCGTTGGTGAGATTGGTTCCGATCTGGATGAGCAGCGCCGCAAACAACGCGGCCACCGCCGGGCCGAGGCTCGCGGCACCACCACGGAAGGCGATGGCGGTTCCCACGATGACCGGTACCACCGCCGCCGTCAGCGTCGCCGGCCGGATCGCCATGGCCCAAGCAGAAAGGGAACCGCCAGCGCTCGGATTGGCAGCCCGTTGAAAAGGAGTGCGCTCATGCTTCGACGAGCTCAGCATGAGCGGAAGAACGCTTGAGTCGCAAGACTTTCCGCTCACCCTGAGCCTGTCGAAGGGCGAGCGGAAGGCCTTTTTCAACCGGCTGTTAGCCGTCACGGAAGCACCGCAAGAGAGTCACGGCAGGCGCGGGAAGGCGCTGAAGTTGGGCTCGCGCTTTTCTAGGAAGGCGTTGCGCCCTTCCTTCGCCTCTTCGGACATGTAGAACAGCAAGGTCGCGTTGCCCGCCAGTTCCTGAATCCCGGCCAGGCCGTCGGTGTCGGCATTGAAGGCCGCCTTCAAGCAGCGGATCGCCATCGGACTGTTGGTAAGAATCTCGCGGCACCACTGTACCGTCTCCTCCTCGAGCCGGTCCAACGGGACCACCGTATTCACCAAGCCCATCTCCAAGGCTTGCTGCGCCGTGTAGCGCCGGCAGAGATACCAGATCTCGCGAGCCTTTTTGTGGCCGACGACGCGGGCCATGTACGTCGCCCCGTAACCGCCGTCGAAACTGCCCACGCGCGGCCCGGTTTGGCCGAACACGGCGTTGTCGGCGGCGACGGTAAGGTCACAGACCAAGTGGAGCACATGCCCGCCTCCAATGGCATAACCGGCCACCATGGCGATGACCGGCTTCGGCAGCGTGCGGATCACGCGCTGCAGATCCAAGGCGTTCAACCGCGGCACGCCATCGTCGCCGACGTAGCCGCCCGCGCCGCGCACCCGTTGGTCGCCGCCGGAGCAAAAGGCCTCATTCCCGGCGCCCGTGAGGATCACAACGCCGACACCGGAGTCCTCGCGGGCAGCGGCGAACGCGTCCACCAGCTCGAAGAGCGTCTGCGGACGAAAGGCGTTGCGCACCTCGGGGCGGTTGATGGTGATCTTCGCAATTGCCTCCGCCGTCTCATAGCGGACATCACTATAAGTGCGCCGTTGAATCCAGTTGATTGGCATCTGTGACACCTCCTATTTGATCGAGTGACTCACGCGACTGATGTCGTGCGCTGCTCGGGTACCGTTGCCAGCGACTCTTGCGTGAGGAATAGGAGCACCCGCGCATTGAAGGCCGCCGGGTTCTCGACGTGGGCGGCATGTCCGGCTTGCGGAATAATGGCCACCTGTGCACGCGCCATGCGCGCCGCCATGGCCGCGGCGATGCCGCGGAATTTCATGTCCTCCTCCCCGACCACCAACAGCGTCGGCAGCGCCAGCAGAGGCAGACTCGCCCACAGCGGCTCTTGTGCTCCCGTGCCCATGCCGCGCAGAGTATTCGCGAGCCCGCGCGGGTCATTGGCACAGCGCGCCGCGCGCGCCGCCGCGAGAAAGGCGGGGCCGAGGCGGGCTTGCGAAGCGAACAGCGGCTGCTGTATCCACGCGTCGACGAAAGGCTCGGTGCCGTCGCGCTCGATGCTGTCGGCCAGCGCTTCGTCCTGGGCGACACGGTCGGCGCGCTGTTGCGGGTCTTCGATGCCCGGCGCCACGCCTTCGAGCACGAGCGCACGCACGCGTTCGGAGTGCGCGAGCGCGAAGGCGAGCGCCACTCGGGCACCCATCGAGTAGCCGAGCCAGCAGGCACGCTCGATGTCGAGGACGTCGAGTAGCGCGGCAAGGTCGGCAACGCATCGCTCCATACGGTAGCGGCCGGGATTGATGGGCGCGTCGGAGCGGCCATGGCCGAGGAGATCGACCGCGATGGTGCGGAAGCGGTTCGCAAACTCCTCGACCTGGGCCTTCCATTGCTCGCCACTGCCGGTGAAACCGTGCAACAGGACGAGCGGCTCGCCCTCACCGTGGATGGCCACGTGCAGACTGACATCACTCAAGCGCACCCGCGGCATCGCCTTCATCTCTACGCCAGCGCCCGCGCCGCTGCCGCCCAGATCTGGCGGTGCAATTCGACGTTGCGTTGGCGGTCCGAGGGGACTTCGATGACCTGCGTTTGCGGCGCGCGCAGTGCCGCCGCCACCGCGTCGCGGAACTGTTCCCAAGATGACACACGCGTGAACCCGCAACCGTACATTTCCACCGCGCCGCGGAAGTCGAGGCCGTGCGGTGTGAAAAAGTACTCTGCCGCCTGATCGCCGCACTGCGCCTGGGGCAGAAAGGAGAAGATGCCGCCACCGTCGTTGTTGATGACGATGATGGTGGCGCGCACGCCGTGGCGTTTGGCCGCCAGCAAACCATTGAGGTCGTGGTAAAAGGCGAGATCGCCGGTGACGATGACGACCGGATGCTCGCTGACAGCGGCGGCACCCAGACCACTGGAAATGAAACCATCGATGCCGTTGGCGCCACGATTGGACAGAAAACGGATTGTCCGCGAACCTGCCGGCCAGAAGCTTTCCAGGTCGCGCACCGGCATGCTGTTGCCGACGTAGAGCCAACTGCCCTCGGGCAGCAGACGCGCGAGCTCCGCGAACACCTTGCCCTCGAAGAGTTCATGCAGGCCTTCGAGCTGGCTTTGGATCGCGCGGCGGACACGGCGTGTCGCGGTCATCCACTGCACCTGCCAGGCCTCATCCGCGCGGCGCACGCGGTCGCTCAGGCGCCGGCACAGCTCATCACAGGTTATGACTGGATCCCATGGCGCCATGTCCGTTGCCGTTGAGGTCGGATCGTTCCAGGGCGTTTGCGGATCGACCACGATCTGGCGGCAGCGCGGGTGTTGCTGCAGATAATTGGTGAAGGCTTTGGCGGTCGGCAGCGGTCCGAAGCGCAGGATCACGTCCGGAGCCACGTTGCGCGCAAAGGTTTCGTCGCGGAGTAATGTGTCGTAGGCATCGACGACCAGGGAGGTGTCATGGCTCCCGCTGCGTACTTGTGATGTCGGGTCTGCGAGGATGGGGTAACCGAGCAGTTTGGCCAGGGCTGTCACCGCCGGTGCGAACGCGGCGCCGGCATCTTGCGGACCGCAGACGATCAGCCCGCGTGGTGTCGCCGCGAGCGTGGCGGCGAGCGCCCGTACGGCAGCGTCGGGTGGAGCCGCGGCGGCCGCGGGCGCCAGAAGTTCCGGAATTGCTTCGGCTTCAGGGAGTGTCGATAAACTCACAAACCCGGCTTCGACAAGCTCAGCCTGAGCGGTAGTGGCTTTGATGTCATTGACTTTTTCCGCTCGCCCTGAGCCTGTCGAAGGGCGCAATCCGAGAAAATCGGCAGTCTCTTCAGCCGCGTTCGCGGCACGTGCGGGCGGTGCCGGGCGCGGCATGAGCGGTTCGCGGAACGGAAAGTTCAGGTGGACGGGCCCCGGCGGGTTGGCACAGGCGCGCGCCACGGCCTGACGCGCCAGCGTCCGGAAATACTGTTGCCCGGCATCCGCCATACCGGCCTCGGCGAACCATTTCACGTGCGTGCCGTAGAGCTTGATCTGATCGATGGTCTGACGGGCGCCGCAGTCGCGCAGCTCCGGCGGGCGGTCCGCGGTGAGCAGCAGCAGCGGGACGTGCGCGTAAGACGCTTCGACGGCGGCGGGGAGCAAGTTGGCGGCGGCGGTGCCGGAAGTGCAGGCGACCGCTACTGGACGGCGCGTGGCTTTGGCTATGCCGAGCGCGAAGAAGGCCCCAGAACGTTCATCGATGTGCGACCAGGCGCGCAGTCTCGGGTGGCTCACGAGCGTCAACGCCAGCGGCGTCGAACGCGCACCGGGCATGACACAAGCGTGGGCCACGCCGGCGCCGACCAACTCTGCCACGAACCCTTCGAGCCCGGCAAACGTCGGATCGTGCTCGTACATGATCACAGCTCGAGCAGCGCCGACAACAGCGGCTGCAGTTTCATGCGCGTCTCGCTCAGCTCCGCCTCCGGGTCGGAACCGGCGACGATGCCGGCCCCGGCGTACACCGCGGCTTCCGAGCCGCGCACCAGAGCCGAGCGGATGGCGACGGCGAACTCGCCGTCGTGACGGGCGTCCATCCAGCCGATCGGGCCGGCGTACCAGCCGCGGTTCAACCCCTCGCGCTCGTGCAGCAACTGCAACGCCGCGGCACGCGGATAGCCGGCGACCGCCGGGCTGGGATGCAACCGGGCGACGAGGTCGAGGATGTGAAGCGCGTCGCGCAAGCGGCCGCTGATCGGCGTCATTAGGTGCTGCACGTTGTCCAGCCGCAGGACTTGCGGTGACGGCGCCACATCGAGTTGTTCACACAGCGGCCGCAACGTCTCAGTGATCGCGCGCACCACGATGGCGTGTTCGACGCCATTTTTCTCGCTGTTGGCCAGTGCGTGGGCCAAGGAACGTGTCGCGGCCGCCGAGCTTCCGGGCGCGATCGAGCCGGCAATGGCGGCGGTGCTGATGCGGCCGCCCTCGCAGCGGACTAGCGGCTCCGGCGTCGCACCGAGGAAGTCGCCGTGGGGTGTGCCCATCCAGAACAGTACACACGAGGGATAGGTTGTACGCAGGTGACGCAGGATGCGCCCGCAATCGAAGAGGCGGTTCGAGGTGACCACGCACGATCGTGCCAAGACGAGCTTGTCCAGACGGCCGCGCGTGATGTCGTCCACCGTCTCGGCGACGGCCTGTTTCCACAGCAGCAGCGGTGCGCTCGGAGCGGCCTGGTAGCGGATGTCGACCGAGTCGCGCGCGTCTTCGTTACAGGCGCCCGCGGCGGCGTGCTGCATGTGCTCCAGATCCGCTCGGAGGCCTTGTAGGAGGGCGGCGGCATCGCTGGTGGCGTCGACCATACACGTGGCAGTGAGCGTAGCTCGCTGCTGGCGGCGCACGATGGCCAGGCGTGGCAGCAGCATCAGGCCGGCGGGAAAGCCGCGCCAGGGCTCCTCCGTCACCGCGTCGGGGGCGAAGGCAAAACCGCCGACAAAGAACGGCGCGCCGATGGCGCGCGACGCGGCATCGGCGGCCGCGTCGCGCAGCACCGCGTCGCACGCGTCCGCGATCTGGTTGAACCGCCCGGCGCCGTCGGCGCAGAAACTCGCACTCGTGCCCCACGCCGCGACCGCGAAATCGTCCGCCGGCCGCTCCCACAGGAAACAGTGCCGTGCCGAGCTGCCCGCCTGCTGCACCAGGCTGAGTAGGTCCGGCGGGGGCGCAACCGGGGCGGACACAGTTACCACAGCTCGTGTCTTGTGCTCACGGGCGTGAGCGACGGCGCAGCCGATCTCTTCAGCGGCATGTTGCAGCAGGGTATCGATCATGGCCGTTCACCGCTGCGCATGGCGATAATTAGCTGCGCGACGCCAGCGCTCAGCGGTCGTTTGATGACATCCCCAAAGCCCGCCGCACCAATGAGTGAGAGCAGCTGCGGTTCGGGAGGAAGATAGGCGGCGGAGCGTGGCAGGTAGTCGTAGGCAGCGCGGTCGGATAACAGTGCGCCCACTAGCGGCACGATGCGTCTGAAGTACAGCGCGTGTCCCCAACGGGCGAGCGTACCAGCGGGCCGATCGACCTCCAGCAAAGCCAGACGTCCGCCGGGTTGCAGGACCCGGGCCGCTTCCGACAAGACCTGTGGGATCGAGACGAAGTTCCGCAACGCGAAAGCGCTGGTGACCACGCTGGCGGAGGCCGCCGGCAGCGGCAGCCGAGCGGCATCGGCACGCACCAGCGGCACCGTCACACCCCGACGGCGCGCCGCCGCCAGCATACCGGCGGCGAAGTCCACGCCGATGACGCGCGCGCCCGCCGCCGCCGCCAGCACGCACAGGTCACCGGTGCCACAGCCGATATCGACGACGACATCGCGCCGGCCGATGGCGGCATGGCGCACCAACGCCGCTCGCCAGCGCTGGTCTAGGCGCAGCGTCAGGAGCCGATTGAGCAGATCGTAGCGCGGCGCGATGCGGTCGAACATCGCCTCGACCACGGCGGCCTTCTTTGCGGAGGGCGGCAGCGTCAACTCCACTTCACCTCCAGATGGCCGCTACGCAGCACGGCCGCCGCCGCTTCCAGACTCTCGCGCTCGCCGCCCCGGCGCAGCCGTTCCAGGGCGCAATTGAGCAAGGTGCGCTGGAAGTGGAGCGCAACGAGCGTGGTCACCGACGGCAGCAGCCGCCGAAACGCCTCGGCCACGTCCGCGGCCGCAGTCTCTCCCTTGCCGGTCTTGCGCACATGACGGTCGAACAAGGCGATGGCGTGGTCGACGCTCAGCCGCACCTGTTTGGCGTGCTCGCCGGCCACGCGCAGCAACTCGTCGAGCGGGAAGCCTTGCTGCAAGATCTCCAAGCCGGCGCGGACCATCTGCAGTTCGGCTTCTCCGTAACGCGCCTCGCCGTCCACCACTGCCGGATCGAGCAGGCGGGCCGCCTCCAGCGAAGCGAGCAACGGCTCCGGTACTCCGGAGAGCGCCGCCAGCTGCGTCCGCGTCAACGAACGCTCGCCGCTGTGCTCGACTACCGCCGCCAGCAACGCATCGCCGCGGGAGTGCGACCGGGCCGCGAGCAGCCGCTTGATGACCGCCAGGCTGAGTCCTTGCGACTGGTAGCGCCGGATGCGCTGGAGAATGGACAGATGCTCGCGGGAGTATACAGCGGCGCGCTGTACCCGGCGCGGCGGCGGCAGCAGCCCCTTGCTCTGGTAGAAGCGAACCGTATCCACCCGAACCCCGGCGGCCGCGGCCAACTCCTCCACCCGGTACGTCATGAGCGGCCACTCTAAGAGTAATCGCTCGAAACGTCAACCCCGGCGGAGGGCTGTATCCGGCAGCGCCAGCCGGTTGCCCAAGGAGGGTACGGCGACCTCGGCGTGAGTGGGCAGCGGCGCGGGTTGGTTCGCAGTCGCCGCGCTGCGGTTGAAACCGCGCGACCCTTACCCTCTACCGGAGGGCTGACCGTGTCCCAAGTTTTGCCCCGCTGGACACGGAGAGGACCGGTTTCGTGTGCTCCGTTCGCCCTTCTGAAGAGCCGCCCTCTGCTCGCGACTTGGCCACCTATGGGCTACAAAAGAGGTGTGCGAATCCCTTTCATTGCCACGTGCCGAGTCCCCGCATCTCTGGAGGCGGTGACGTCGCGGCGGGCTGCGGCGGAAGTCCATCCCCGTGAGGTTGGTGTCAAAGCCACCGCGGTCGAGGAGATTTGGCACGCCGTCGAGCGCTTGTATCAGACCGGGGTGCATCCGGCCATCCAGCTTTGCGTGCGCCGCCACGGCGGCGTGCTGATTGATCGCGCCATTGGCCATGGGTGCGGCAACGGCCCGCATGATCCGCCCGACGCCAAGAAGGTGCGGGCCACGCCGGAGACGCCATTCACCATCTTCTCGGCGGCGAAGGCGGTGACGGCCATGGTGGTGCACCTGCTCGACCAGCGCAACCTGATCCGCCTCGACGACCGCGTGTGCGAGTACATCCCGGAATTTGGGGTGCACGAAAAGCACTGGATCACGATCCGACACGTGCTCACGCACCGCGCCGGTATACCCAACCTGCCGCCGGAGGCCATGCGACTGGAGCAGCTGAAAGATCCCGCCGGCATCGTGCGCATCCTGTGCAAGGCGGAACCGACGTCCCGCGCCGGCCGGCAACTCGCCTACCACGCCATCTCCGGCGGTTTCATTCTCGGCGAGGTGGTGCAGCGGGTGACCGGGAAGGACATCCGCAGTTTCCTGGATGAGGAGATCCTGCGGCCGCTGAACTTCCGCTGGATGAACTACGGCGTAGGCCGGCGCGACGTCCGCAAGGTAGCGATCAACTACTTCACCGGGCCGCCGCTGCTGCCGCCGCTGTCGTGGCTGTTGGAACGAGCCTTAGGCATCGGCCTGCGCGAAGGGGTGGAGCTGTCGAACGATCCGGGCTTCCTCACCAGCGTCGTCCCGTCTGCCAATATCGTCGCCACCGCCAACGAGCTCAGCCGCTTCTATCAGCTGCTGCTCAACGGCGGCGAGCTCGATGGGGTGCGCATCTTCGACCCGCGCACGATCCAGCGTGCGACCGCGGAGCAGAGCTACTTCGAAATCGATTTCACCCTCGGTATGCCGCTCCGCTACGCCATGGGGTTCATACTGGGCGCGCAGTGGTTGAGCCTCTACGGCCCCGACACGGAGCGTGCCTTCGGCCATCTCGGCTTCACCAACATCCTGTCGTGGGCCGACCCCGAACGCCAGGTCGCCGCAGCCCTCATGACCAGCGGCAAACCGTTGCTGTATCCAGAGCTGTATTACGCCTACGACATCGTGTGCCAGATCGGCCGCGCCTGCACCAAAGTGCGGCAATCGACAGCCAGAAGGCTCGTGAGCCTACCGGCGCGCACTGCGCCCCGGCCGGCGCGCCTACGGCGAGTCGGCCCCTGAGCTGAGCCCGCGCCGCAGCAGCACCAGCGCCGCCGCCACCACGCTCCAAGCGAAGATATCACCAAAGCGGGTGTAGAAGGTCTTGAGGTGCAATCGGCGCACACTCCCGGTGATCACTTCGGAACGGAATAGGCCGCCCTCGGCGATGACGCGGCCGGCGGCGTCGATGATGCTGGTCACGCCGGAGTTCGAGCCGCGCAGCAGGTAACGGCGGTTCTCAATCGCCCGCCACAACGCCAACGCTTGATGTTGGTACGGGGCCGCGGTGTTCCCGTACCAGGCGTCATTCAGGATGTTCAGCAACACCTCGGCGCCCGCCTCTGTCGCCCGGCGTGACATCGACGCCAACAGGTCCTCGTAGCAGATCAACTGGCCGATGCGGACCTTGCCGGGCACGTTGAACACGGAAACACCGGTGCCCGGCGTGAAGCCCCCGGTTTGCGGACTGAGCGAGTAGACGGCGGGGAAGTACGATCCCAGCGGGATGTATTCCCCGAACGGCATCAGCACGTGCTTGTCATAGCGGTCGAGCACCACGCCGCCGGGGCCGATGAGAAACGCGCTATTGAACTCGTCGGGCGGGTCGTGGCCGCGCATCCGGAATGCGAGGCCGCCAAAGATGAGATGGGTGCGGAGGTCGTCGAACGGATTCTCGTGGCCCTCGAGCCGCTGCGTGCTGACCTCAATCCAATTCTGCGAAACGGTCTCCGGCCACACGATCACGTCGGCCTTGTCCTGCAGGTCTTCCGAAAGCTGCTGGTATTTCTCTAGGTTGATGTCGAAGTAGCGGACGTCGCCTTTCTCCTTGATGCCGACGTCGCCTTGCACTAGGCCCACGCGCACCGCCGGCGCCGCCGCCATGGCGCGATCGATCGCCGGCAGGCGAACGACGCCGTAGAGCACCACCGCGACCGTGGCAGTGGCGGCAGCTGCCAGTGGTAGAATACGTCGAGGCGCTTGCAGCAACATGGCCAGCCCTGCTGAGATCCACAGCATGACGAAACTCAACCCGAATGGGCCGGTGAGGTCGCCGATCTGCATCAGCACGGGCGCGTGGAACTGCGAGTTCGCCATCCGCCACGGGAACAGATTGGGATAGAGGAACTCCAACGATACCCACAGAGCCGGTGCCGCTAACCCGAGCGGCCCGAAACCGGTGCGCTGCAAAGCCACTGCGAAGATGCCGAACTCAAGCGCCGCGTACAGCGTCAGAAAAATGTAGAAGAACAGCGCCAGCGGATACCCGAACCCGCCGAAGACGTGGATGGTGTACACCAGCCAGTAGAAGGCCGGCAGGTTGGTCGCCAACCCGGCGAGGAAGCCGATGCACGCCGCATCACGCCCTGTGACAGCCCGGCGGACGGCCCACAGCAGCGGTACAAACGCCACCCACGCGAACGGGTACAGCTCGAACCACAAGAAGCACGCCGCGATGAGCAGTCCGCTGGCGACGGCGGCGGCGTGCGGAGCGAGGGTTCGAGGGCTCGAGGGCTCGGGGGTTCGAGGGACCCTTGAACCCTTCATCTCACCTTTAGATTGTTCGCCTGCGGGCCCTTCTCACCCTTGGTGACCTGGAACTCCACTTCGTCGCCCTCGCGCAGATCCTCGAAGGCGACCTTGGGCGCCAGACGTGAGCGATGAAAGAAGACGTCATCGCTGCCGTCATCGGGCACGATGAAGCCGAACCCCTTGTCGCGAACGATTTTCTTGATGGTACCGAACATGATTGCTCCTCCTTACCCTCCAATCGAGGCATTACAGCAATGATTTGGGACGTTGGACCTTGGACCTGAATGCTACGACGCGTGCCGTTGGCGGCCACGGCCGGTGGACGGCATCCGCTGTCGACGCCCGCGGTGGCGCCCGTCGTGCGACGCTCCGACGGGATGCACGAACAGCTCGTCGGGCGCCTCCTTGACCGGGATCTTGAATCCGGCGAACTCCTCGATCCCCTGCAGCGATTCGACGTACTCCTCGCAGGCGAGGCTGACGGCCTTCCCGGAAGCGCCGCAGCGTGCCGTGCGGCCGACGCGGTGGACGTAGTTCTCCGCATCCTGTGGCAAATCGTAGTTGATGACGTGCGTGACATCCTCGATGTGCAGCCCGCGCGAGGCGACGTCGGTGGCCACCAGGATCGGCAGATCTCCTGCCTTGAACTCCCGCACCAGGCGCAGCCGCGTGCGCTGCTCGAGATCGCCGGTGATCGCCTCGGCCTTGTATCCGTTGTCAGTCAGCCGCCGTGCCAACCATTCGCCAGCGCGCTTGGTGTTCACGAAGATGAGCACGCGGACTGGCGGGTCGCGCCGAAACAGTCCCAACAGCAACGGCAGCTTCTCATGCGAGCCGACGTGGTAGAGGACATGTTCCACATTTTCCGCGGTCACCTGCTCCGGAGTCGCCGACACCTTGATGGGGTCGTTCATGTGCTCGTAGGCCAGCTCCATCACCGCATACGACAAGGTGGCCGAGAACAGCATCGATTGCCGTTTCTGATACGGCGGCAAGCGCCGCAGCATGAAGCGGAGATCGGCAATGAAGCCCATGTCGAACATGCGGTCCGCTTCGTCGATCACCAGGGACTCGACGCACCGCAGGGTATAGACGTGCTGCTTGAAATAGTCGATCAGCCGGCCCGGCGTGCCGATCAGGATATCGCACCCTTGTCGCAGGCGCTCGCGCTGCTTCCGGTAGTCGATCCCGCCGTAGACGGCTTGCATCGACAGGCCGGTGAAGCGGCCGAGCTGCTCCGCGTCGTGGAGGATCTGCACCACCAGCTCGCGCGTCGGCGCGATGACGAGCGCGCGGGGCGCGGGATCCGGCAGCTCCGGCGGCCGCTGGCGCAGCAGCCGGGTGAAGATGGTGATCAGAAAGATCGCCGTCTTGCCTGTCCCGGTCTGTGCCTGCCCGGCGACATCTTTGCCCGCCAGCGCTAAGGGTAACACCTGCTCCTGGATTGGAGTACAGACAGTGAAACCGGCCGCATCGATGCCCTGTTGCACCGTCTCAGGCAGTGTAAAGGCGCGGAAACTTATGGCGTTGTCATGTGCGGGCGAAAAGGCAACGAGCGGCGACAGGTTGTTCACTATGGCGGCAGTGTAGCGCGGCTCGACCGGCGCGACAAGGCTGAGAACGGCGTATGGCTGATGGCCGATCGCAGATGGTTCTGATTCTGAACCATACGCCATCAGCCATATGCCAGCTCAGTGGATGTCACGCATCGCCTTGGCCATTTGGTCCGGGCCGGTGTAGCCGACGAATCGCTGCACCTCGGTTCCGGACCTGTCGAACACGATGAGCGTCGGCACGCCACGCACCTGATAGCGGTCGACGAGATCGTCCCCCTGTTCCGACTCGCTGGTGATATCGGCGATGAACATGGCGAAGCGATCGGCCTGTTGCCGCACCTGCGGATCACGAAAGGTCGTGTGCTCCATTTCCTTGCACGGGATGCACCAGTCGGCGACGAAGTCGACCACCGCCGGCTTGCCACTGCGGCGCGCGATGTCGAGACTCGTCGAGTCTAGCGGCCGCCACGCGATCGAGCTTTCGGCGCGTTGCGGCAGCACCGCCCAGGCGGCAATCACGACGGCGGCAATCCCCACGACGCGCTTGATCGACGGGAAATAGCGCATCCTTAGACCGGAGCGATCGATGAAGCCGAGGTAGATGCCGCCGGCGGCGGTGAGCCCGGGCAGCAGCAAATGGCTGACTGTCTTCGGCAGCAACGGCGTGACGAAGTAGGCCGCCAACGCCAGTAAGACGACGCCGAAGAAGCGCTCGACCCACACCATCCACTCACCCGAACGCGGCAACGCTTTGATCGATCCCGCCGCCACCGCCAACGCCAGATACGGCAAGCCCATACCGAGACCGAGCGCGGAAAACAGCTCAAAGCCCAGAACACCGCTGTGGCGGCTGCCGACGAAGAGCAAGAGCCCGAGCACGACCGGACCGATGCACGGTGCCGCGACCACTCCCATGGTCACACCCATGAAGAAGGAGCCGAACATGCCCTGCACCGAGCCGCTGACGCGCTGCATCACCCACGCCGGCGGTTGCAGCTGGTACACACCGAACGAGCTCAATGCGAGAGCGACCAAAACGGCGGCAATCAGAAACAGAACCGGCGGCTTTTGCAGCGCCGCACCGAAGAGCCCGCCCGACAGCGCCGCCAGCACGCCGAGCACGGCAAAACTGACCGTGATACCGAGAACGTACGCGGCCGCCAGGCCGGCGACGCGAGCTCCGCGGTGACGGCCCTGGCTGCCGAAGTACGCGATGGTGACCGAGATCAACGGATACACGCAGGGTGTCAGGTTCAAGCCCAGCCCGAGCAGCCCGACGAGCAGCAACGTGATGGCGACACCGTGCGTCGACATCCAGGCGCTGACATCGAAGGCGCCGGTGTGGTGCTCCCGTTCCGTTGCCGGTGCGGGCTGGGTTGCGACACTGATGGTTGTGCTCACTGGCGCCAGCAACTCAGCCGAGGCCGTGGCCGGCGGCAGACACGTCGAATCATTGCACGCCTGGTAGCGCATTCTCGCTTCGATGCGGATGCGAGTGGCGCTGAAATCCGCCGGCACGTGCAAAGCCGTCGTGATATCGAGCTTGCCCTCGTATACCAGAAGCTGCGTGCCTTGCGCGAAGGCGAACGTTTTACGCTCGGGGAGTGGGTAGTTGATTGTATCAGTGCTCACACCGGGCGGCAGCGTCAGCTGAACCTCGGTCGGAATGAGGTAGGTCTCCATGGGCGTGTGCGCGTTGATGTGCCAGCCGGGCTCGACCTCGGGAAGAATGTCGAGCCCCGTCTGACCGCCCCGTGCGGCCTTCGGGCTGTCGAGCTCCAGGTGCAGCGTCACCTTTTCGTTCGCGGCGAGCGCGTTTGCTGCACTCCCGATCAGAAGGAGCGCAATGACTAACCAGCGTGCGAAATACACAACAGCAAATGCAAGCACAGGGGCCGCGTCGCTGCAATTCTGGCCCTGATCAGGCGGGGCGTGCCGTGCCAGTACGCCGCGTCTTTGCTTGAGTCGCTTTCCGCGCCGGCTTCGGTTGCGTCTCGAGTTGCAGCGGGACGCATTCCACAATCTCCAGCCCGTAGCCCGGCAGGCTCACGAGGTTGCGCGCAGAGTTGGTGAGCAGGCGTATCTTGCCCACCCCGACATGGCGCAGGATCTGCGCCCCGATGCCGTACTCGCGAAACTCGCGCTGCCGCGTCGTCGGATCGGTGCTGGGCGTGCGGACCGACTGGCGTTGCGAGCGCGTCAGCTTACCAGTCGATTGCAAAATCTCGGCGCCACGTCCCTCGCGACGCAGGTACAACACCACGCCCTTACCTTCCTTCGCAATCACGCGCATCGCCTCGTGCAACAGCGCCGCCGTGTTGCGCTCGGCCATGCGGAACACATCGCCGGGCAGAAACTCGGCATGGGCGCGGACGAGCACGGGCTCATCCGGCCGAATATCTCCCTTCACCAGGACCACGTGCTCCCCGTCGTCCACATCGGTGTGGTACACCAGGACGCGGAACTCGCCGCCGTGGCGGCTATTGATGTGTGCCTCGGCGACGCGGTGCACGAGCGAGTCGCAGCGCAGCCGATACTGAATGAGATCGGCGACGGTACAGATCTTGAGACCGTGTGTGGCGGCGAAGCGTTCGAGATCGGGCAGGCGTGCCATCGTGCCGTCGTCCTTCATGATCTCGCAGATGACGCCGGCGGGTTTCAGCCCCGCCAGGCGGGCGAGATCGATGGAGCCTTCCGTCTGGCCGGTACGCACCAGCACGCCGCCGCGGCGGGCCAGCAGCGGGAACACATGACCGGGCACGACCAGATCGCTGGGCCGCGAGCTCTCGTTGATCGCCGTGAGGATCGTGGCGGCCCGATCCGCGGCCGAGATGCCGTTGGTAATGCCGCGGCGCGCATCGATGGATACGGTGAACGCGGTGCCGAGGGGCGACCGGTTTTCCGCCACCATCATGCTGAGCCCCAGCTCGCGGATGCGCTCTTCGGAAAGGGCGAGGCAGATCAGGCCGCGGCCGTACTTGGCCATGAAGTTGATCGCCTCGGGCGTTACCTTCTCTGCGGCCACGCACAGGTCGCCCTCGTTCTCGCGGCTCTCGTCGTCCATGAGGATGACCATCTTGCCGTTGCGGATATCGGCGATGGCGTCTTCCACCGGGCAGATCGGCCGCGTCTGGCTCGGCGGCAGAGTGAAGGTGGTGAACATGGGAGACACCTATAGCGCGGCGCGGTCTCCACCGCAAAAGACGCGCAGGGCTTCACATTCGGCCACCGAACGCGGTAAATAAGACTCCGCTATGGTGATTCGCGTCAGTGACGCGCTGGCGGCCGGCGGCGTGATGGTCCGGCCGGAATGGGACAGTTTCGCAGCAACGGTCAGTGGCCTGGTGGAGCGGCTGGTCTCCTCGGGCAGCTTGCCCAGCCATTTGGCGGCAGAAGCGGTGCGGCGCATTCATGAGCGCGAAGCCATGGCCACCACCGCAATGGTGGACATCGGGGTCAGCCTCCCGCACGCGCGCCTCGACGGCATCGACGGCATCGTGGCCGCGATGGCGGTGTCGCCGCGGGCGGTCTACCAGGTGGGCGACGGCCTGCCTATTTCGATCGTGGTGCTGGTGCTCTCGTCGCCAGCGCTTGTGGGCGAGCACCTCAACTTCCTCGCCAGCTTGTCGATGCTCCTGCAATCCGAGCGCTTCCGCCAGCGCGTGCGCAACGCCGCCACGGCGGAAGAGGTGCAGCAACTGGTGCGCAGCAACGAGTGACCGCCGCTCCCCAGAGAGCGAGTCTTCAGGGTATGTCTGGTTCCCGCCCCCCACGCGATTTCCACACGTCGTCGTGAACGGTCAACGTTGTCTCCCCCGGCTCGACGGGCTCACCGGCGAGAGCGTCCAGCCACTCCTGTCCTTGGGCATACACGTCGTCGTACCGTGGCGGTGGCGACGGCGAAATCGTTTCCGCGGTCCGTGGGCTTGCCAAGCGGCGCCGCACGCGCTCGCGTAGCACGCGAAGGGCGGCCTTCTGCCGGGGGAAATCTGTCACGCGGGAGCGCTGCGGAGAAGCCGGCGCCGCCGGCGGGCGGTGCGGTCCGAGACCAGAGCGTTGATCTCGTCGTCGTCGACTGGGCTGATCGTCAGCGCGCGCAGGGCGGTCAGAAGAGTCCCCGTGGCTCTGACAAGATGCGCCAGCGCGCCTGGCCAGTCGCAAGACGGTTCTTGAGAAGGATGGTCCATGTAACCGGCGGCCGGCAATCGAGTGGATACGGTTCGTGCCAAGCGATTCAGCTCTTCTTGGTCGGTTCCGTGAGCCGCTCAGTTTCAGCAGTCTGAGACCGTTCCGTCTGACGGGTCGAGCCGCCTTTCATCCAGTCGGGCCAGGACTCGACCTCGCGGGCGGTGCTCTCCACAAACTCCCAGAAGTCGCGGGACTCCCTGCTGCGCGTATTTCGAACCAGCTTCATCGCTTCCTCCTCACAGCGCGCGAGGCCAGTTGTCATGACCACAATGACGGCCGCAACATTTGCCAGGCGTCAAGCAAAGAAGCCGGCATCCTTCAGGGCACGATAGGCACCGCAGATCTCTTCCGGTTCGAACTTATCTCCCTTCTCTTCGCAAAACTCTTGGATGACATCGTCCTCCGAGGGCGTGACGCCTGTTGCCCGGAGCCGCTCATGCACGAAGTGCACGGTCGCCATGAGCTCTAGCGTTTCCGGCGAGAAGTCACCAAATGCCCGTGCAACTGAACTGATGACCGGCTCCGCCTTACGAATCGTATCAATATGGCGACTCAGTAGTTCGTCAGCATTCGGCCCCGGGGCGAAGTTGGAATATCGCTGAGGATCAAGACTCTCGTCTCTCAAAACGCGCTCAGCGAGCATGTAGTCGATCGCAGTCGCGAGGTCATCCGAGTACGGTCCGTAGTGGTAGATGCTGAAACGGTACGAGAACGGAACTCCGAGTTCTCGGCTGAAATAGCAAAGCTTCTGAATGGCCGTCCGACCTAGATAGCCACTTACGTGCTGTCTGAATTGCTTCACGACGAGAATAACCAGCGCCTCATCGGGACCGTCGGACAACATCAGTGTCATTGCTCCCTCCTCTTTCATGACAACGTCTTTTCGAGATTTCCGGCACGCTCGCGTGCCCGGCGACACTGTTCATCGCCCCCGAAGTATCCGTACAACCGAATGACCCAGAATCCCTTCGGAACCTTCTCCAGAATCTTGCTTTGCTCGGTCACCCGCCGCTGGTTCTTACCGCCTCTGACGACGAACAGATCGTCGACCTTCTCCTCCTCGCCGCGGATGAACAGCTTGTGGACGTTGCCCTTCGCCTTCGCGTCCAAAATGATCTCCGATCCAGGGAAATCTTCCGAGAGCCGTTTCTCGATCTCTTTCACCCGGTCCAGATCTTCAGCGTCGGCGTGGTCACTGGTTTCGTAGATCAGCTTCGGATGATTTCGTCGCAGGATTCGCTGCGCCCAGCGTTTCCGCTCTGGGCTGTCGTCCGCCGTCGCATCCTGGCGCATCTGCTCGAGCAGTGATTGGTCATCGTGCTCAAGCGCGCGCTCTTCGGGCTCGTAGTTCGAAGCGCCCCAAGCTTTGAGGTAACGCTCCAGCATCACGTCGTAGATCCGCCGAAGCCGGTGGTAGTAAACCTGCGTGTTCATCTGGTAGCGGGCGAGAATGAGCCCCTCGAATGCGTGGACCCCGCTTGGCTCGATCCCGATCTCCAGCGACCCGGCTGCGGGACGACGAACGATGGCAAGAGACTCGATGAGTCGCAGGTAATCGAAGTTGCCGTAGCTAACCCCGCAGTGAAGAGAATCGCGCAGCAGGTAGTCTGTCCGGTCGAAATCGAGCTGGCCAGAGACGATCTGCTTCAGCACCGTGAGCTGTGGCGGAAAGCTCTCCTCTGCGATCATCTGGGCCAGGATGTCCCCGAGTCCCGGGAAGAACGAGAACCGCTCGGCCAACAAACTGGCGAGAGGTCCCTGGCGAATCACCCAAGCAGACACACGTTCATGCCGTCCGTTCGGCAAGATGCACTCGCCAGCGTGGGAGAATGCTGTGTGGCCGATATCGTGCAGAAGCCCCAAGAGGCGGATAAGCTGCCGCGCCTTCGCCAGCGCGTGCTCCTTGAACGCCGGCACTTGAGCAAAGGTTTCCTGCAAGAGCGCAGCGTCCTTTCGCGCCAGGACATCGAAGGCACGGGTGGCAAGCTCCATCACGCCAAGGCTGTGCTCGAAGCGCGTGTGCATGGCTCCCGGATACACGTAATGAGCGAGGGCAAGCTGCCGAATGTTTCGCAGGCGCTGGAAAACGCGTGAATCGACGATCGCCTCTTCGTTCACCGAGTAATGGATGAAGCCATGCACCGGGCACCGCACGCGTTCCGTCGGATGGTCGCGCTCCGTCACGAACAGCGGCAGCTCAGTGAACATCGCCTCGCCAATCGCTACATCTTCGCCTAATTTTCGCTCTATTTCAAGCCACCATATGCGGGACCATCGCCGCCTAGCGAACCCAACCCGTGGCGCTTTCTACCTCGGCCGTCCCACGGACACAAACGCGCCTGCCGCTCCTCTAGCTGCTGGAGCGTCGGCCCTCGCGAGCTGCGATCTACAGGTTCAGCTCCA
The DNA here is from genome assembly GCA_050015455.1 of Binatia bacterium. Taxonomy (GTDB): domain Bacteria; phylum Desulfobacterota; class Binatia; order HRBIN30; family HRBIN30; genus JAGDMS01. The sequence continues at coordinate 3,575 of JBEKBJ010000069.1, read as the reverse complement.
GCAGCCGCCGCAGCAGCTCGCGCCGGGCGGTGGGGCTGATGGTGTAGCGGGTCTGGCCGCGCTCGTTTTGGTGGGAGCCGTGCCCGAGGTCGAGATCGGTCCAGCCGTAGCAGGCGAGGATGGCGCGGTCCATCGCGGCGTGCAGCTCGCGCAAGCGGGCGATGTCGGCGTCGGTGCATTCGGGGTTGTGGGAGAGGTTGCATGTCTTTTGTCAGGCCGATCTGGCGCGCGAGCTATCGACCGCGGACCATCTCGCTGTACTCATCGACCGACTGATCACCTATAACCTGGACCGGCTGACATCACTGAGCGCCATGCCCAGGTTGTAAAGGATGGAGACATCGGCAGGCCGATCGGAAAGCAGCAGCTGTAGCAACATAATGGCGCTCGCGCGTTCGCCGCCCTCCAGCTTGGCGATGATCTGGCCAAGTTCATTGGGTGCTTGGCGGTCTGGTGTCCAGCTCACCTTGATCAGTCGATCATCGACCTCAACTTGGCACCACCCGCCGAGACGGGTGAATTCGTCCCGGAGATATCGCTCCACGGCTTGCTGAAACGCTTGCCAAGACAGGTCGGTTCGCAGATTAGACACTACCGGTCTTCCGCCTCCGCTGGAGTTTGCGCGCCGAGGCGGTTATCTGACGACCGAGAGGAGTCCGTGCATGCCGAAGAGAGCGGTGGGCAAGAGATCCCGGTCGAGCCACGTGAGGACGCGCGGTGCGACCGTGAAGGGGCTCAAGATAGCGCTGAGGGAGTTTGCCCGGGCGCGCGACTGGGAGCAGTTCCACTCACCCAAGAATCTCGCCATGGCCCTGGCCGTCGAGGTCGCGGAAATTGCCGAGCACTTCCAGTGGCTCACAGAAGAAGGCAGCGACAAGCTCCCTGAGCCGAAACGGGCAGCGGTGAAGGATGAAATTGGGGACGTGCTGATCTACCTGGTCCGACTGGCCGACCGGCTGGGCATCGATCCGCTCCAGGCAGCCGTAGACAAGTTGAAGGAGAACGAGAAGAGATATCCGGCCGCAAAGGTGAAGGGGAAGTCGCTCAAGTATTCGGAGTACACGGATCGATAAGGCGCCTACTACGGCTGTAGCTGGCGATGCGGTGATCGGCCGTTGACGCGAAGCGTTGACTCCGCTCCCAGTTCACCGGACCAACTCAAGCCATGTTGTCGTCACGGGTTCTGCCCGTCCCTTCCTCGACCCCCGACAAAGCGCGTTGACCTTGGCGCCCGTGATGGGCTTGGCCCAGGAACCGGTCGGCACCTCGGCAATTTCGAGGCAGTAATAGACCTCGCCGTGGGGATTCGGATAGTCCATTGAAAGCATCTGATCTCGTGTGAGCAACCGCGGCTCGCCAATCACCTTCCACAGTTCGGGGTTTTCGAGCGCCCGACCGTACAACACAACGAACTCAGCCGCGAGTTCCCGCGAGCCCAGCCCAACGCTGCCTCTGCGCTTGCCGGCTCGCAGATTATACAGGCACGTCGCACGAATCCACGCGAGGTGATCTCGGTCCTTCACGTGTCCCAGCAGAACCGGCGTGTCAGCTGGTGGCCTGGAAAGAAACGGGGCGACCGTAGGGCGAGCAACAGTTTCATATTGCCCGGAGTATGCTTCCCTGACCCAGAATCTTACGCGCTCGTGCTGCGTTGCTTGAGACGCCACGTGCTCGACTACATCAAGAATGAATTGCCTTAGCGCACCTGCGCCTTCTGCCTCCCCGTACTCGGTCGGACGAAGCGCGAACGCGCCCAGCCCCGGCAGAATCTCATGATAGTGCGCACGACACTCTTCAGTTTCTGTTCCGGGGTAGAGGACGTACGCGCCGACGGACCTACGGATCGCATCTCGATACGCATGCATCTTCAGGAGATCGGCACGCTTCGTCTCACCACGCCTGGTGGCTGCATCTTCATCTTCCAGCGGCTGTGCGTCCTCGTCGGCTCCTGTCCCGGGTCTCGCACCGAACAGATCGCCAAGGTCCTCGACACGGTACTTTGCATCGAAGTGAAGCCAGATCTCTTCTCCGCCGTGGAACGGTGCGGAGCTTTCACGGTCAATGCTGATCCGCAAAGAACAATCAGGCCGCATCGGCCGTGTCCAGGATGGGGCGCCAGGTCCACCTGTACCAAACGTTCGATTGAACCACAGTTCGAGATGAAGAGCTCGACCAAGGTAGCTGACCGACCCGAGCACCGCAGTCTGACGCCCGCGGCAAAGCCCGACTCCGAGGCGGTCTGCGTGGACCTCGATCAGCGCCGATGAGTCGAATGACCGCTGGCAGATCTCGGCCGTCACCTGCGCCAGCTGGAAGAACGACCACAGCTCATAGAGTGTTGCGACATCACGTTGGCCGGCGCCGTAAACGCCCTCGCCTCCTCGCCAGGTGAGCAACGCAGCGGCTTCGAACTGGATGTAGGCACGGAAGAGATCGCGGTACCCTTCTCGCTTTTGGAGTACTTGGTCGCCGGCCGGGAAGCGGTCGAGCGGACCGACCTCACGGAATAGTTGTTCAGACAACAGCGAGTCCAGGTAGCGGATCAAGGCTTCTACCTCACGCAAGCCACGAGCGACGGGTGCGCTCCGGTTCTCACAAGTGAGATAGTGACCGATATCCGCTGCCGTGTCCCGCCAGCGCATGAGAGCGAACCTCACAAAGCGATTCGCCGGTGTATCGAGCGTTTCTTCAGTCCGTGAAACGTGAAATCGAGCGGGTAGGAAGTCCCCCGTGATCTCGGAACGGCCGTTCGGCCACCGGCACCGCGGTCCGGGCATTTGCAGCTGTTGCGCTACCTCAGATGTTGCCGGAATGCCGCGACTCGGATGGCGAGGCTCGGGCTCGTCGACCCAGCCCCGGTGGGGCCTGCCGAGGACTTGGTGGATTGCTGCTTCAAACGCATCGCCCGTCACCAACGATTGCAAGAAAGCGAAGCGCTGATACAGAGTCGGTGCGTCACGGGCCGAGTCGGTTGCGAAGCGCTGCTCGGCCGGAGCGAACCGGTCCATGACGAGCTCGGCACAATGCTCGGCGATGTCCCTCAACATCCAGCGATAGTGTCGCAAGTAGTCGAGCTTACGGGACCGGACCTCCAGAGCGACGCGCCCAATGTCGATCGCGCCAGCTCGGATCGTCACCGGCAGCATCCCGGTGTAAAGCCGTGGGCGCAACCTTCCCCGTGTGCCGGACTGTGTATCTGCCTCGAAGACTTCCGGACGATCGGTTGTGAGCGGCCCCGATGCTCCCCTCACCTCGATCTCGTATCGATACTCGTGTCCCTCCAACAGCTGGACGGGCTCAAGCGCAGGATCACGATCTGGCACTTGCCGAAGGTCAAGCAACGGTGGTGCGGGTGGGGTGTCGCTAGCCCGAGGCAGAAGGCTCACGCGGAGCAGCCCGGCCGCGCGCCCTTGTGCGTCTACGATCGGGATCTCCGCTTCGCTTGTTGGTACCAACTCACTGCTGTCCGGTTAATACGGGAACAAACTCAGCTGGTTGCTGACCTCGTGTGGCGTGCTCATAGCGTCGAATCGCTGGAAGAGGCTTGAAATGGGAATTTTCTCGAAGAGCGTGAG
>JBEKBJ010000068.1:0-28450 GCA_050015455.1 Binatia bacterium | reverse complement strand
CGCCAACGCCGACGAACACGCCGACGCCGACGAACACGCCGACGAGCACCCCGACGGCCACCCCGACGCCGACACCGACTAGCACCCCAACACCAACCAATACCCCAACGCCAACCCTGACCCCAACCCCAACTAACACACCGACCTCCACGCCGACCCCGACGACCACGCCAACTCCGACCAACACCTCGACGCCGACCGACACCCCGACCCCGACGGTGACTCCGACGCCGACCGTGACGCCGACGCCAACTTCCACTCCCACCCCGCCGGGACCCAGTATCACGGGCGGAGCGTCCGCTGGCTCGAGCACGGTGACCGGCACCACCCAGTCAGACCCGGGTTGCGGCACTAGCTGCAATGGCGTCTCAATTTACGCCTGCACGCCGGGAGACTGCGCGGTCCCACCTAGCACGCCACCTGACACGCTGATCGGCAGTCCCGTCTGCCCCAACCCCTCCAACGGCAACTACACCGTGCCGCTGACTGCACCGCTGGTGGCGGGTGAGATCATCTTTGCTTACGACACATGCACAAGCCGCAACGGGTCATTCGAGCTTGTCCGCGTGGCACCGGCGGCACCGGCCATGTCTTCGGGAATGATCGCGGTTCTGGTGGGCACGTTGGCCTTGATCGGTCTCTTCGGCCTGCTCCGGTTGCGACGCGGTCTGTAACGGTCTGCCGCTGAGCTGAAGCGTTCAGCGGGAAAACGGCTGCGGCGAACCCGCAGCCGTTTTCTTTCGCCTGCTACCACGGGCACCGCCTCGCGCTTTGCGCGCGTTGCGTGTGCCACCAATGCGGATTCTGGATCGCCGCATAGCGCTTCTCGAATCCGCAATGCGCATTCCTCCATCCCCAATCAGGTGTAGTGCTTCACCTGCAGCCAGATCTCCCGCAACGGCCGGTTCGGGCCCTTGAGTGCGCGGTTGGTTGTAACCGTTCGGGTGCGTGGCATCATGAAGCGGTTCCTCCTCGCCTCATCTCGCTTCAGACGCATGCAGTCAAGCGCCGATCTCGTGCGCACGCCATCTTGCATTGCGGCATGACTGCGATACGGTACGCAGCGAGATGATTGTCGAGCTGCTCTCAGTCTCGAAGCGCTTTGGCGACCGCGCAGCGGTGGATGAGGTTACGCTCGAGGTGTCCCCGGGGCTCTGCTTCGGTTTGCTCGGGCCGAACGGTGCGGGCAAGACGACGACATTGCGGATGATCTACGGGGTCACACGCCCTACCAGCGGCAGCATCCGCGTCTTCGGCAGGGACATCGCCACCGAGCGGCGCCGGGTACGCGCGCGGGTTGGTGTGACACTGCAGCAGACCGTGCTCATCGAAGCGCTCTCACCGCTGGAGAATCTCCGCGTTTTCGGCCGCTACCATCTGCTGCGGGAGCCCGAGCTGTCGCGGCGCGCGCGGGAGCTGATCAACTTTTTCGAGCTGGGCTCGCACGCCACCATGCCCGTGCGGCAGCTGTCGGGCGGCTTCCAGCGCCGCTTGGCGATCGCGCAGTCGCTGATCAACGCGCCGGACCTGTTGATCCTCGACGAACCGACGACCGGCCTCGATCCCGCCGTGCGTCTGGCGCTGTGGTCGCGCATCCGCGAGCTGCGCGCCACCGGGACCAGCATCTTGCTGACGACGCACTACATGGACGAAGCGCAGCGGTTGTGCGATCGCGTCGCGATCATGTCGTTGGGAAAGATCATCAGTGAGGGCGCGCCCGCCGAGCTGATCGAGAGCCGGCTGGCGCCTGAGGCGGTCGAGTTCGACTGCGCCCCGCAGGATGAGGCCGCCTTTCTGGACGACATTCCCCTTCCGGCGCACCGCTTGCGCGTCGGCCGACGGCTGATGATCTACCTTGACGATGCCACCGCCCTCGCCGCCCACGTGCGCCAGCGCGACCCCCGCGACCGGCGCTCACTGGTGGTGCGACCGACGAACCTGGAAGACGTCTTCCTGTCCCTGACCGGGACCAACCTGGAGTGGCAACAGTGAGCATCTCCCTCCCTCATGCCCTCGCCGTCTGGCGCCGCAACGCCGCGATGTACCGCCGCACGTGGTGGCTGAACATCCTGCCGAACTTCTTCGAACCCGTCCTCTACCTGGCGGCGATCGGGATCGGCGTCGGCGGCTACATCAGCCAGATGGGCGGCATGTCCTACCTGCAGTTCCTCGCCCCCGGTCTGCTGTGCGTCGCGGCGATGAACGGCGCGAGTTTCGAGGTGACCTACAACATCTTTGTCCGCCTCACCTTCGAGAAATCGTACGATGCCATGCTGACGACGCCGATCGAGCCGGACGACGTGCTCGTCGGTGAGGTGTTGTGGGCGATCACGCGCTCCTGCATTTACGGCGGCTGCTTCTTTGTGGTGATCGGACTCTGGGGTTTGGTGCCGCGGCCGGCGGCGCTGCTCGCGCTGCCGCTCATCCCGTTGACCGGGTTGCTGTTCGCCGCCTTCGGCGTCGCCTTCACTTTGCGCATCCCCAACATCGACCTATTCAGCTTCTACTTCACCCTGTTCCTCACGCCACTGTTCCTGTTCTCCGACATCTTCTTCCCGCTGAAAGATCGCCTCTCGGGTGCATGGTTGTGGGTGGCGGAAGTGCTGCCATTGCTGCATCCGGTGCGCATGGTGCGTGCAGCGTTCGCCGGTGACGCCTCGCTCGTGCTTCTGTGGGACTTAGTGTACATCCTGGCGCTGTCGATACTTCTCCTCGCGTGGGCGCGCCGCAGCATCCGGCGGCGGCTGACGAGCTGAGCACCTCCGCTCCAGCCACGGACGCGCGGCGGCGGGGCGCTCGACGCCCCTTTGCGGTCAGCTCTTGGTCGTAACGCGGATGACATTGCCGCGATTCGGTTGACCCTCGGGGGACGCTTGGCTGTAATCGCCGAACGGACCGTCGCGCTCCGCCACGGCCGCCGCCACGCCCTGGGTTCCGGCGATTTCGACGAAGCGCAGCGCTTCGGGCGTGTTGCGCATGTAGCCGTCGAGGACGGGGCCGAGGAGCTGCGTGCTCTGCAGGCCCATGTTCTGATAGGCCTGATTGACGATCAGCTTCATGGCGGCGAGCTGGGCGAGGGGAATCCGCGCCAGCCGCTCGGCGCAGTGCTGCACCTCCACTTCCAACTCCGCGAACGGTACCGCCTTGTTGATCAGCTCGACCGCAGCCGCTTCCTTCCCGCTCAGCGGCTCGGCCCGTGAGAGCGTGCCATTTCGCTCGCGTCAGGCCGAGGCGATAGAGCCACATGCCTGTGAGGTAGCAACCCCAGACGCGGGAGTATGGCGTGCCGATCTGCGCATCTTCCGCCGCGATGACGATGTCGGCGCAGAGCGCCATGTCGGAGCCGCCGCCCACGCACCACCCGTGCACCTGCGCGATCACCGGCTTGGGGCTGCGCCACAGGCTCATGAACTTGGGGACCGGCCCCGTGAACGCGCTCGTGGTGGCAATGAAATCTTTGCCGGGATCCCAGCGGCCCTCCGTATACAGCATGTCTTTGAAGTGACCGAAGTCTTCCGAAAAATCGAACCCGGCGCAAAACGCCCGTCCCGCCCCGCGCAGAATGATCACGCGTATCTCACGGTCGCGGTTCGCCTCGACGACCGCGTGCTCGACCTCGTCGGGCATGGGTGGGATAATGGTATTCAACCGCTCCGGACGGTTCAGGGTAATCGTCGCCACTGCGCCGCTCCGCTCATACAGGATCGTCTCGTAGGCCATCTGCACACCTCCTCTGAATTTGACGGAACCAGCCTTGGCGTGGAGCTATCATCTCGCTCCCGGTGGGGGAAGGCACACACTGTAGCCCAAAGCGAGAATGGTGTGCGACGTTTGTACGCGAAGCGCGGTGGGTCTTGAAACCGTTCGCCCTGAGGAGCGGCCGTCTTTTCAGGCCGCGTCTCGAAGGGCCCGTTGTTCAGGGCGCAACCGGCGGGCGTGCTTCGAGACGGCCGCTGGAAAGATGCGGCCTCCTCAGCACGAGCGGAGGTTTGAAGAACTCCAATGCGGGAACGAGAAAAGGAACCTACAATGCTGCTGCCCAAAGGGAGGGGCCCACCTCGCCCCGTCACGGCTTCTTCAGACAGCTCAGGAACTGCTTCAACGGCTTGGTGTTGATGACGTCCGACTTCTCGGCCCAGCCGCGACGGGCGGTGGCTATGCCGAAGTGGCCGTAGTGGAGATGATTGATGTTGTGGGCGTCGGTATCGATGGCCAACTTGACGCCTGCCTCCACGGCCTTGCGCACGTGCTCGTCCTTCAAGTCCAGCCGCTCGGGGAGGGCGTCGATCTCCAGGACGGTACCGGTGCGCTTGGCGGCTTGGATGATCGCGTCGATGTCGAGGTCGACGGCCTCACGCTTCTGGATGACGCGGCCGGTGGGGTGGAAGAGGATGTCGGCGTGCGGGTTCTCCATGGCGCGGATCACCCGGCGCGTCATCTCGTCCCGCGACATATTGAAATGCGAATGCACGGCGACGCCGACGACGTCGAGCTCGGCCAGGCACTCATCGGCAATGTCCAGCGTGCCGTCCTTGTTGATGTTGACTTCGGCACCCTTGAGGACGGTGAAGCCGGGCAGTTTCTTGTTGAGCTTGTCGATCGCCGCCATCTGCTGCCGGAGTTTCTTCTCGTCCGACCCGCCGGTCATCGCCAGGCTCTTGGTGTGATCGGTGATGGCGATGTACTCGAGGCCGAGGCGCTGCGCCTCCTCGACCATCTCCTCGATGGTGTTCTGACCGTCGGTCCACTTGGTCTGTGTCTGCAGGTCGCCGCGCAGGTCGCCGTAGCCCACCAACTTCGGCAACTTCCCCGCCAGCGCCGCCTCGATCTCGCCGCTGTTCTCCCGGATCTCAGGCGGGATGTACGGCAGGCCGAGCGCGGCGTACACTTCCTCTTCAGTCTTGCCGGCAATCGACTTCTCGCCTCGGAAGACGCCGTACTCGTTGAGCTTCAGTTTCTTCTCAATAGCCAGTCGGCGCAGGATGACGTTGTGGTCCTTGCTGCCGGTGAAGTAGCACAGCGCCGCCCCGAAGCTCTCTCCCGGCACCACTCGGACGTCGACGTCCATGCCGGTGTTCAGCTTCACGCTCGACTTGGTTGACCCCTTGCCATGGACATGGACCACCTCCGGCATGCCGACGAAGAAATCCATGACCGCGTCAGGCTTGCTGGAAATCACCAGCACATCGCCGTCGCCGATGGTCTCCTTGCGCCGCCGCACCGAGCCCGCCACCGCCACCTGCTTCACGCCCGTGACCTTCTCCAGGCGTGCTGCGATCTCACTGATGAGCGGCAATACGGCGCCGAGTAGGAAGCGGCCGGTGCTCTTCTTCACGAAGCCTATGCTCTTCAGGATCTTCTGCTCGCTCTTCTCGCCGAAGTGCGGCAGGTGACGGACCTTGCCGGCCAGCGCCGCTTGCTCCAGATCCTCGACCGATTTTACGCCGAGATCCAGGTACAGTGCCTTGATCATCTTCGGGCCGAGGCCTTCGACCGCCGTCAGCCCCGCGAGGTCGACCGGAACCTTCTTGTGCAGCTCTTCGTAATAGGGCAGGGAGCCCGTTTGCAGGAGCGTCTCGATCTTCTCGGCGATGCTCTTGCCGACGCCCGGAATCTCACAAATGGCTTTGAAGCCGCCGCGCCGGTAAGTCTCCGACAGCGGTTCGTCACAGGCTTCGATGGCGTAGGCCGCCTTCTCATAGGCGCGAGGCTTGAACTGCACCCCGTCCATGTCGAGGTAGGCGGCAATCTCGCGCATGATGCGCGCGATGTCGGCGTTGGTCATCGGGAGGCGATTGTATCCGCATGCCGGGAGGAAGCCTAGGGCTGGCCAGGATCTGCCCCGATCGTGCGGGGCGAAATCCTCTACGGGCTCGCGCGTCTGCCGCAGGGCCGCCGGCGCGAGAGTCTGGCGAAGCAGACCGCGTCGCTCTTCGGCACCATTACCTGCGAGCCTGCACCCGAGTCCGCTGGAGACGCGTACGCGAAGATCAAACGTTCCCGCGAGCAGCAGGGTCTTCCGTTCGACGAGAACGATCTCTGGATCGCGGCCACCGCTTCAGCCCTGGGCGCCACCCTGGTGACCCGCGATAGCGACTTCGGCTCGTTGGAGGGGCTGACCACGGCCGACTGGACTGCCTGACAAACCCCTCACCCTTCCGAAGCCAGAGTCACGGTAACTCCGGCGGGAAACGCGCCTACTGCCGCGACGACCTGACAGTGGCGCTGTTGGCGTTGCCCGATGGCGAATTGCGAGGCGATCAGCTCCCGGTCGTCAGCCAGAGGAGTTCGCCTGGCATCGTCCGGGGCTTTGCGTGCGTGAACCGGTCCGAGCTAATCGCTGACCGCTGATTGCTGACAGCTGAGCGCTGACGGCTCACGTGCATCGAGCCGTGCGATCCCGGTCCGGTCACTGAGAGCCTGACGACTCACGCTTCAGGTCCAAGCGTCCGAACGGATGCGGAAGTCTGCGTTCCCCGGCGCAAGAACCTGGGCTCCTGCAGCGAGACCTTGACTCCGCCTGGCGAACTAGCAATCTAACGCTCGACCCCATGCTCACGAGACTGCACCTGCAAAACTTTCGTTGCTTTCGGGATCACACGGTGCCGTTGGACGCCACCACGATCGTGATCGGGCGCAGCAACGCTGGCAAATCAACGCCAGTCGCTCCGTCGTGCATGGTCCTGCGCGGTCCGGTGCTCCGCGTCAGAGGTCGAGGAGGATACACGGATGGGCAAGAACGGTTTTCTCGAGTCCCTCACACCCAAGGAACGCGAGGACTTGATTCGCCGGCTCTGGGATCACCAGAAGGGCAAATGTTACATCAGCGGAGAACCAATCGACCTCCAGGTTCATGAGGTCGACCTGGATCACGTCATCGCGAAGTCCAGGGGAGGCTTGGACGACGAGTCCAATATCGGCTTGGCGCTCGCCCACCACAATCGGTCCAAAGGGATTCGCGATCTTGAACTGCAGCGCCGGATATTCCGCTTCTATAAGGATCTTGAGGAGCGGCAGAACTCGGGCGGCCGAAACGAGCTATTCACGGTAGGAGACGTCCTCCAGAAGACTCGTGGAGGGGACCGCGAAGTCAGTCTTGTCGTGTTGGAGGAGGGCGATGACGTCCAGATCTCCTGGACATCGAGCGACGGAACGCCCCGGTCACTGAAGCTTCCTCTCATCTGTGATCAAAGCGCTGCGCCGCTCGTGCGGCTCTCTTGCTTCGGACGTTTTGCCTCCGAGATCGTGCACCACTCGAATTTGAATCCAAGGTCGATTCACGACTTGGAGCCCATGATCGAGGAGTTCTATTACGAGCATCCCCAGATGCAACCCAGTCTTGCTTACTTCGCGCCTGCTTCCCCTGGCGGCCCGACAGGTAAGGTCATGCTCTTCGACGGGCAGCACAAGGCCGCGGCGCAACTCTATAACCTGAGCGGCGAAATCCTATGCCGCCTGTTCGTGGCAGAATCCTCCGGCGATCCGAAGCGGTTCGAAGAGTTCGTCGAGGAGCTCCGACGGACAAACTTCCGCGCCCATACAAAACTCGCGCAACTTCATTTCGCGCAGTTCACCGAGGATAAGGTGGGGCACGCGCTGTACACTGATGATCGCGACGACCTGCTACGAGAGATGAACCTCCGCAGTGTTCCTTCCGATAATGTCAGCGAGAGAACTATCTTCAAGGCCCTTAAAGAAACGAACCCGGCGGAGGCAAAGGAATTCAAAGATCACCATTGGAGTTACTTGCGATACGAGGCGCTCACCGCCACCGATCTAGAGATCATGAAATTTGTTGAGACCGTGTCTGCGCGGTCGCGCCGCTACCCGGTGTCTTACGATACTCTGAAGAACTTCCTGGACGTGTTCCTGTATCGAGATCTCGCGGATGAACCACTCGCGCAGACCGATATCTGGCGTCTGCGAGAGAAAGAGAACATCGGTCACCTGCTCGATATCCTCACGGATGAGGCTCTGACCGGGCGGTTCAGGCTGGAGATTGGCGTCTACAAGCTCGATGAGAGGCTCGAGCAGAATCCGCAGGCAGTTCCGATTGACCATCTTCGCGCGTACCGACTCTTCCGAAAACCAGCACTCAAAGTGTGGGCAGAAACATTGAGGGATGCGATGCGCCAGTACTTGCTCATCAAGAGCAAGTACCGAAAGGACTGGCATCAGGCGCGACCGCTCTGGGCGGAGATCAGTGTCGAGGAATGGCAGGCATTCAGGCATGGCATCAAGGCCATCGTTGGACACAAAGTTTGGGCAGAGACGCAAAGGGATCTCGTTGGCGCGCTTGCCTCGACGCGTCAAAAGGATTGGGCGTCCATCTTGCTCGAAGGAAAGTTGCCCGGCCGGCCAGAGAAGCGATACCCGGAACTCAACGTGGCCGCGGTGGTCAATGCGATGGCGAACCAGTAATCTACTGGCGGCCAAAGAACCCGCGCCAAGGTCGATCATTCCTGAGGCTGCGCGCCTCGTCGCGGGTCGTGAGGGCTCACGCTGATGATAGAACTGTCCAAACGATCCAACGTGATGCGCGCGGGAATCGTGGGTCAGCCCCTGAGATCAAGAAAGTCGGAATTCAGTGGCCCGCCCTCACCCGCTTCGCGCTGAAAACCCGGTTGGGCTTCAGGGTCGCCCGCTCGGCGCGGGAGGCGGCGGAGGGAGGGATCGATTTCAGGCCGATGAAGAAACGGAAAATGAACAAAAGAGAATCAGGAACGGAGAACCGGCCGTTGGCTCGGAACGCCGGCAGCGTGCTACTCGATCGGCAACAGGCGAACGCGGATGCGAGTGACTAGCGCTCAGGCGAGGAGTTGAGGAAGGTGTGCTCGGAAGCCAGCGACGCAGCAGCGTACGATCGCAAGCGCGATCCTGGTCCTGGCTTCATTTGGGCGCAGATTTGAGTGGATCAAACAGCTGGAGTTCACGGACCCACTCAAAGTCCTCGGTGTTGTGTGTGACGAGAGTCAGCGCATGCACCAAAGCCGTCCCGGCAATGATGGCATCGCCCAAAGACATGCGCCTCTCGCGACGGAGCTGAACCGCACGTTCAGCGATTTCGTCGGAGAGAGGCAGAATCTGCGCCGCCTGGAAAAACTGTTCGAAGAACTCCCTCTCCTCCTCCTTGAGTTGATGATATCCGAGGACTTCGATGTAGCTGATGACCGACACCGCAGGGGATTTCTCAGCCACCAGCGCACGCAACGCGTCGTGTTCTGGTTGCGCCGCATAGATGATGATGTTGCTGTCCAGAAGCATCAAGTGTCACGCCCGAGCAGCGCACGCTCCCGACGGATCTCCCGCTGCCACTCAATCGGGTCGGCAATGGCCGAAACGCCACCTCTCCGGGCGATCGCCTCGAGAGCCTCGGCCATGCGCTGCCCTCGCTCTCTTGCCGATAGGCCCGCGCCGTCGTGCAGGACGGTAATGCGCACCGCAAGTGGGCGACTGCGATCGGGAGGCGTGTCGATCCACTCCACATGGTCACCTGACAAGACGGCATTGTACGTACGCGGCATGGCGTTCCTTTCTCTGGCTCGTGACACAACCTTACGCTTCCCGGCAGCTGCTGGTCAAACTTCGGACGGCGGGATCGATCCGCTGCAGACCGATGCCCAAGTGCAGCTTCCAGCTTACTGGGCCGGAGGCCCCGGCAAGCATCGCCGCCGCATCCCGCTCAGGACGCAGTCAGAACCGCGGTGATTGCTGCCGGAAGTTGGTCGAAGGCAGATACGATTGGTCCCGCACCTTTGATCTCGTCGCAGTAGCCATGGCCATAGTCGCAGCCGATGAAATAGCAACCCACAGCTGCCGCGGCCTCGACGTCGCTCGACCGATCTCCCACCATCACCAACCGCGCGGGTGCCAGGCCATGCCGCTCCAAATACGCGCGTAGCAGTCCGGCCTTGTTCTCGATCGCGCTGCTCTCAATGGTGATCAACTCGAGGAAGTGGCGCGCGATGCCGTACGTGGAGAGCACGGTTTCGATGTACCGCTGTCGCCCGTTGGAGGCGACCGCGAGCAGCCGACCCGAGCGCCGCAAATCGGCCAGCGTCTCGGCGACACCGGGGAAAAGAATGCCCTCGCGGCGCGCGACATGGGCACAGATGACTTCCAGAGTCTCCGCGTACAGCAGGTCCACTGCCGTGGCGTCGATGTCGGGGAACAGCCGATCGAGAATCACCGTCACCGGCCAGCCCACATGGTCGAGGATCTCGCGCGTGCTGGGGACGCGCGGGAACGAGTTCGGACGCCGCGCGTTGACGTTGGCGATGGCCTCGCGGTACGCCTCGCCGAGAAACGGCTCGGAACTGTAGAGCACGCCGTCCAGGTCGAACGCGATCAAGGCTTGCACTGGAACCGACTCTGCGGCGCCGTCACCGCTCCGCGGCTGCGCGCGTAGGTTCCTGCGGGCGCGCCCAGGTCATCAGGACCGCGTCCGCGCCGCGTCCGTAGTAGTGCCGCCGCATCCCGCTTTCAGTGAAGCCGAACGAGCTATACAACGCGATGGCCGCCGTGCTCTCGCGCCGGACTTCCAGGGTGATGGTGCTGACGTGCTGTGCCTCGACCTGCGCGAACACCAACTTTACCAAGGCTCGGCCGATGCCGTTCCGGCGCCGCTCCGGACGCACAGCCACGTTGAGGATCTGAAGTTCATCTCCTACCAACCACCAACAGACGTAGCCGAGCAAGGCGTGCGGCGGGTCATCGGCACGCGCCACGATGCTTTTCGAAAACGGCAGCTTGAGCTCGTGGAGAAACATCCCGCGGCTCCAGGGCTCAGGAAACGAGCGCCGCTCGATGTCAAGCACCTCGTCGAGGTCGGCTACAGTCAGCGGCGAGAAAAGCATGCGGCGAGACTTTACCAGCGGATCAATGCAGACGCCCAGGTGAAGCCGGAACCGAAGGCGGCCAAGCAGACCAGGTCGCCGTCGTGGATGCGGCCGGCTTGCAGCGCCTCGTAGATCGCGATGGGAATCGAGCCGGCCGTGGTGTTGCCGTAGCGGTCGATGTTGTTGAACACTTTCTCTTCCGGCAGCTCGAGACCCAGGGCCACCATCTGGCTTATGCGCAGGTTGGCCTGGTGCGGGATGAACAGCGAGAGATCCGCCACCCCAAGCCCGTTGGCGTCCAACGCTTCCCGGATCACTTCCGGAAAGCGGACCACAGCGTGCCGGAACACGTAACGCCCTTCCATTTTCGGGAATATCCGAGCCTCGTCGCCGCTAATCATGTCTTCCGTTAGACGCGGGCGCGAGCGGGCCGCCGGGCTTTCCAGCCACAGCTTTTCTGCGAACTTGCCTTGGGCATGCAGGTGGGTAGAAAGGATGCCGCGCCGCGTGTCAGCTTCCGGTCCGAGGACGACGGCGCCGGCGCCATCCCCGAAGATGACGGCCACATCACGCCCGCGCGTGGTGAGATCCAAGCCGGTGGAGTGCGTCTCGCCTCCCACCAGCAGCACGCGATTGTACGTCGCGGTCTTGATGAACTTGTCGGCGATGGCGAGACCATAAAGGAAACCCGAGCATTGGTTGCGCACATCGAACGCGGGCATGCCGCCGATGCCCATCCGATGCTGCAGCAAGCAAGCGGTCGCCGGCGAGTCTACGTCGGGGCTGAGGGTCGCCAGGATGATGCAGTCGAGGTCGCGCGCCGACACGCCCGCATGTTGCAGGGCCTCTTCCGCGGCCTCGGCACCCATGTCCGCCGCGCCCGTCCAGCCGTCGCTGAAGCGGCGCTCGCGAATACCGGTGCGCTGCACGATCCAATCCTCGGTGGTATCCATCATCGCGGTAAGGTCGGCGTTGGTCACTACACGTGACGGCAGGTGGTGGCCGATCCCGAGTATGCGCGTGTTCCGCACTCGCGCCCTCCTACAACGTCACCACCGCGGCGCCCCAGGCGAAGCCGGAGCCGGACGCGGCCAGACACACGGTAGCACCCGCTCCGAGCCGGCCGCTGCTTACCTCCTCGCTCAGGGCCACCGGCAGCGCTGCCGCGGCGAGGTGGCCGTGCCTGGCCGCCGGGATGTTCAGCCGCGACGATGGAATGCCGATCTTCTTTGCCGCTGTCTCTGTGACCTCCGGCAGTAAATGACAGATGATGAACCGGTCCACATCCTTCACTCCAGTGTCTGCTGCCTGCAACGATTCTTGAATCACCGCCGGCAGCGATGCCTCGGCAAAGCGCTGCACGCTCTCGAAATCGATCGCTGGGAAATGCTTGCCTTGGCGGAAATTCTCCACCGTCATGCGCACCGGATGCTGGCGGCTCGAAGGATATTCGCACCAGAAGTGGTCGTAATAGCGGCCGTCGGCGTGGATGACGGCGCTGCGGATGCCGGCTCGGGCGTC
Source organism: Binatia bacterium (assembly GCA_050015455.1). Classification (GTDB taxonomy): domain Bacteria; phylum Desulfobacterota; class Binatia; order HRBIN30; family HRBIN30; genus JAGDMS01. Next base: position 16,091 of record JBEKBJ010000068.1, on the reverse strand, counting down.
GTTCCCGACTAGGACCACACCGGCGCCGTCGCCGAACAAGCGCGCGATAGGGGCGCCGCGCTCGGAGTAGTCGAGCCCCGAGGAGTGCACCTCAGCGCCGATCACGAGCACGCGTTCGTACACACCGGCGCGCAGAAACTGATCAGCGATGCTGAGGCCGAAGACGAAACCGGCGCACTGGGCCCGGATGTCGAGCGCGGGGGTGGTGCCGAAACCCAGTTGGCGCTGGAACCAACAGCCCGAGCCTGGGAAGGTGACGTCCGGGGTCGTCGTGGCGAAGATGATGAAGTCGACCGCGTCCGGCGTGAGCGCCGCCTGCTGCAGCGCTTGTGTGGCTGCCGGTACGGCCAGGGCAGAGGGACCGACCGGCTCGACCGCGATGGGCCGGCGCACACCGGCACATTCCACCTCAGCTGGGAGGTGGTGTCCCAATCCTAAAATAGCGCTCGCCATGCGCTAGCGCCTGAGTGAGAGGGGCGCAGGCGGCGTCAGCGTTGGTGCGGTTGCGGTCTCCTCCGGCGCGCTCGTGGCTGCGCCGACCTTGCGGAAGCGCGACGGGAAGTCAGCCGAGAACGCCTGGTCCGGGTGCAACATCTTGGCGCGCGAGAGCAACACCGCTTCGGTTTCCGGATTCTGCGGGTCGGGGATGCAGCAATCGACCGGGCATACGGCGGCACAGGCTTCGTAATCATAGAAGCCGACACACTCGCTGCACTTGTCCGGAACGATGTAGAAGATGTCCTGCGCGATCGGCGGATGCATGCTGCCGTCGAGTTCCCATTCCAAACCGCCTTGGTAGATGGCGGTGTTGGGGCACTCGGGCTCGCACGCTCCGCAATTGATGCATTCCGAAGTGATGACCGTGGCCATGTATACACGTCTCCCTGCTGATGGGCTTCGCATCTATCTATCGTGTCGGGAGTGGAGTTTCAACAAAGCCGGCGGGATTGTCTGCCGCCCAAGGAAACGCGCAGACCCCCCCAAGGCGCGAAGGCGCTTTGACGAAATAGCTTAAGCGCGCGCCCTGGGAAGACGGGCGCTACTTCAGGGTGAACGCTTGGTCAACCTCCGTCACTCGGTCAGTAGGTGAGTCCAGGCGGCTTCAGCCTCACTGCCCGGGCGTAGGTGGCGGCCCGCGGTGAGGCCCACGACGGTGCTGGGCAAGCTGGTCCTTACAGGCCTGCGACAGCTCGTTCTCGTGTTTGCGCAAACACCTGGCGATGCCGCCTCGACCGGGGGCGACACCGCTGCAGAGCTTTTGCGCGTCGCCCTCACACGCCTGCCTCCACGTCGCAATCTTGGCCTTCATCTGCGTAAGATGCTGCTGACACGCGGGGGTCAATTCTGCCACGTGTTGCTGGAGGCAGTCACGGAAACGCCAGGCTCCCGGCTGGACGTTCGCACAGAACTTCTGAATGTCTTCGCGACACGGCCCCACCCCGCGCTGTGCATGCGCCGGTTCCTGTGCCACACTGAGCGCCGCAGCCAGCGGCGCGATCAACGTCATGACTTGCCACAATCTCATTGTCATCCTCCCGGAAGATTACGATTTGCCTCATTTGATCGTTGGCGACAGCCAAAGGTTAAGCTTTCCTCTGGAGAATATCACTCCCGCAATCCATTAACAGAGTAAGGGGCGATGCGCTGCCGGAATGCAGCTGCCTGCCTCGGTCAGGCCACGCGTCACGGCGAGGCGCAGGCGCGACTATCGCCAAACGATCACCCTCCGCGGGCTACCGTTGAAACAGCCTGCGAACGAAGCTGAGCGAGACGATGAACGGCAACAACAAGAAGAGAACCGACTGGCGCCGCACCGCAGACCCCCAATGCCAACTTATAATAGGGTTTTTGCCCTGAATTTCCACGGAAGAGAATTCCCTGGGGGTCTCGTACCTGCCGGTAGGAATGGTGACCCGGCGCTCCAACCTTTGGCCTAGTCGCCAGCGGGAATCCCGTAGCTTACTGGGATGGCACCCTCCTTGCGCATAAACGGCGACCTGGTGTCCCTTACTCGAAATATCGCGTCTTGCGTGGTTGCAAGGCGCGAGGCGTGGCCAAATGGGCAGGAATTGCGTCCGTCAAAGAAAGTCAGGATGCTCTCCGGCGACAGCCCTAATCAACAGGGACTTTCGGTCGGCTGGTAGTGTATAAGGGCGCTTTACCAATTGACGTTTTTCAGGAGTGAGCCCGGGAGAGGAGAGCTTGTCATGGATTCGAGCGTCCGTCCTGGACAACCAAAGAAAGCGGGCGAATCCCGCAACGCAAATGCAGCCCGCATCGGCTCGGTGAGACGCGCATGGATTGTGGGCGGAGCGTTAGATCGCTGGTGGGGAATAATGCTCGCTCTCCAGCAATGGGGCATCGAGGCGAAACCGCTCGGGTCTGATGCCGACCTCACTGCACTTGCGGCGCAGGCCGGCGGCGACGGTGGGGTCATCGTGGTTGATTTGCTGGACAACATCGACCGAGGCATCGCGGCCATCACCGCCTGTCTATCCCCGTCCTTGCCGGTCACCATAATTGCGGTGCTGGCGGCGCCGTCGGCGGAGGTGGCGCAACGCCTGCGCAATCTCGGGGTGTTTCGGCTGGCCCTTCACCCGCTCGATCCTACAAAGATGCGGGACGTGCTCGAAGAGGCGTTTCGTCACGCCGAACAGATGCGTGCGCGTGGCGAGGGGGGGAAGAAGATCCTCGTCATCGACGACGACCCCGACTACTCCAGCTCGGTGCAGACCCTGCTGCAGAGCGAGGGTTTTGCAGTTTGCTCCGCGGCCACAGGCTCCAAGGGGTTGGATATGGCGGTTTCCGAGAAACCGGACCTGATTGTTTTGGACGTCATGATGGAGAACATGTGGGCAGGCTATGAGGTCAATCAGACGCTCAAGTTCCGCAGCGGCTATGAGAGCGTCCGGCGGATCCCTGTCATAATGGTCTCCTCAGTTCAGGAGGATCCGGCAGAGCGGTTCGCCAGGTCCGAAGATCCTTCGAAGGTCTGTCCCGACGTTTATATGACGAAGCCGCTTAACATAGCAAAGTTTCTGGAAACGGTACGCTCTCTCTTGAGCGCGCCATCGACAAAGGCGACAGGCTCATGAGCGCCGATTCGTCAGCGGCCCGGACCGGTGGACCGGCCGTGCCCTCGGCCTCCCTGCTCTCTCAAGTGCGAAATGCGACCGGCCTCGACCCGGCACGCTGCTATCAATGCGGCAAGTGTTCTGCCGGCTGCCCCATGGCGGCCGAGATGGCTCTCAAAACCCACGAGATCATCCGTCTCCTGCAGCTCGATCTCCGGGATCGTTTGCTCGCTGCCGAGTCCATCTGGCTGTGTTTGACCTGTGAGACATGCACGACGCGATGCCCGAACGGGTTCGATCCTGCAGTCGTGATCGACGCCTTGCGTGAGATCACTCTCAGGGAACGTCCCGATCGCGTCCCCCGGAACATTGGTGCGTTTCATTCCGCCTTCCTTCGCCAGATACGAACGCATGGCCGCGTATTCGAGTTTGGGCTCGTGGCTTCGTACAAGCTGCGTAGCGGCGCGCTGCTTGCCGACGTTGGTGCCATGCCGGCGATGCTGGCTCGGAGGAAGCTCGCGCTGGTCCCCAGGCGGATAGAAGGGATTGGAGAGGTGCGGCGGATCTTCGACGAGTGCGCAAAGACAGAGGAGCCGCGATGAAGATCGGGTATTTTCCTGGATGCTCGCTCCACGCGACAGCGCGCGAATTTGACGAGAGCTTGAGGGCAGTTGCCGCGGTTCTGGATATCGATCTCGAAGAAGTGCGGGACTGGGCGTGCTGCGGTGCAAGCTCGGCCCATGCCACCAGCCATGTGCTCAGTGTTGCGCTTCCGACGCGCACCCTGGCGCTGGCAGAGAAGCAGAAGCTCGACAGGGTGCTGGCCCCGTGTGCCGCCTGCTACAACCGCCTGGCGACCGCACGTTATGCGCTGAACCACGACAAGAAAACGGCGGCACAGGTGCAATCCATTGTTGGGGATGGCTTCAACAATTCCGTAGGGGTTGTGAGCATTGCCCAGCTGTTGAGCGAGGCAACGGCTGAGATTCGCCGGCAGGCCAAGGTGCCCCTCTCGGGCTGGAAGGTGGCCTGTTACTATGGCTGCCTGCTGGTCCGGCCGCCGGAGGTGTGTGGATTCGACGATGCAGAGGTTCCGAGTTCCCTCGAAAGCATCGTCAGCGCGACGGGCGCCACGCCGGTCAAGTGGGATATGTCGCTGGAATGTTGCGGGGGTGGATTCTCGTTGTCGCGCACTGCCTCCGTGGTGCGGCTGGGCCGCTTGATTCTCCAGTCGGCGAAGAACGCCGGCGCCCAGGTTATTGTGGTGGCGTGCCCCATGTGCCACTCGAACCTCGATTTCCGGCAAAAAGCGATGCTGGAACGCGGCGGCTTTGGCGATGCGATGCCCATCTTGTTCTTGAGCCAGCTTGTGGGTTTGAGCATTGGCCTCGATCCGATCCGGCTCGGGCTGCACCGGCACTTCGTGAGCACACAACCGCTACTTGATCGGATCGGTGCGGCCAAACCACAGCCAGAACACAGGGAGCAAGCCTGATGTCCCGGGTTGGTGTTTTCATCTGTCACTGCGGCGAAAACATAGGTCGAACGGTGGATTGCTCCCGGGTGGCGCAGGCCTTGGGAGAGTTGCCGGGCGTTGTTCACTCCGTCGACTACAAGTACATGTGTTCGGATCCCGGCCAGGCGCTGATCAAGCAGGCCATACAGGAAAAAGGCCTGGATGGCGTGGTGGTGGGCGCGTGCTCTCCTCACATGCATGAAAAAACGTTCCGCAAGGCGGCCGCAGGGGCGGGGCTGAATCCGTTCCTGTGTGAGATGGCAAACCTGCGCGAGCACTGCTCGTGGATTCACGAAGATCGCGAGAAGGCCACACGCAAGGCCGTCGACCTCGGACGCTTTATCGTTGAGAAGATAAAGTTCAATCGCCCGCTGTCCACCATTTTCATCCCCGTGGAGCGTCGCGCCCTCGTGATCGGAGGAGGAATTGCCGGCATTCAGGCCGCGCTCGATATTGCCGACGGCGGCCGGGAAGTGATCCTGATCGAGAAGGAGCCATCGATCGGCGGCCACATGAGCCAGCTTTCAGAGACTTTCCCCACGCTCGATTGCTCGCAGTGCATCTTGACGCCGCGGATGGTCGAGGTTGCTCAGCACCCCCACATCAAGCTGCTGGCTTACAGCGAGGTGGAGTCGGTCGATGGCTACATCGGCAACTTCCAGGTCAAAATCCGAAGGAAGGCCCGGTACGTGGACGAGACCAAGTGCAACGGCTGTGGCGAATGCCAGAAGGAATGCCCCAACAAGAAGATTCCAGGCGAATTCGACCAGGGCCTCGGCATGCGCACTGCCATCTACGTGCCCTTTCCACAGGCGGTCCCGAACATCCCTGTCATTGATCGGGCCAACTGCGCCCTCTTTCGCGGGCGGGCGAAAGGCGTCAAGAAGGTTGTCTGCAGCAAGTGCGCGGAAGTATGCGGCCGCAAGGCCATCGACTTCGATCAGCAGGACACGTTCGTTACCGAAAACGTCGGCGCCATCGTCGTTGCCACCGGCTATCAGCTCTACTCCATCGGGAAGGAGCAGGATTCCGATAGTCTGCGCGGCTACGGCGAATACGGCTACGGCGCGATCCCGGACGTCATCGACGGGTTGCAGTTCGAACGCCTGGCGTCGGCCTCGGGGCCGACGGGCGGCAAGATTCTTCGCCCCTCGGACGGCAAGGAGCCCAAAACGGTCGTGTTTCTGCAGTGCATCGGCTCCCGCGATCCTGCCAAGGGAATCGAATACTGCTCCAAGATCTGTTGCATGTACGTGGCCAAGCACACCATGCTCTTCCACCACAAAGTCCATGATGGGAAAGCCGTCGTTTTCTATATGGACATTCGCGCGGGCGGAAAGGGCTACGACGAGTTCGTGCGCCGCGCCATCGAGGAAAGCCACGCCCTCTATCTGCGCGGCCGCGTGTCGCGGATGTACCGCAACGGCGACACCATTCGAGTTCACGGCATCGACACGCTCTCCGGCGAGCCCGTCGTCATCGACGCCGATATGGTGGTGCTGGCGACGGCGATGCGGGCACAGCCGGGGATCGCCGCGCTGGCTCAGAAACTTTCCGTGTCCTACGATCAGCATGGATTCCTGAACGAAGCCCACCCCAAGCTGCGGCCGGTCGAGACGAATACTGCCGGGGTGTTTGTAGCCGGGGCCTGCCAGGCGCCGCGCGATATTCCCGATTCGGTGGCAATGGCAAGCGCAACGGCCTCAAAGGTCCTGGGGCTGTTCAGCAAAGAGCTGCTCGAGCGCGAACCGTTGATCGCGTGTGTGGACCGCCTGACCTGCGCGGGATGCTTCCATTGCGAACGCGTGTGCCCGTACGGCGCCGTCGAGCGCAAGTCGCTCATGGACGGAAAGGGGCGGCTCATCAAGATCGTGGCGGAGGTGAATCAGGGAGTCTGCCAGGGCTGCGGCACGTGCCAGGCAACGTGCCCCTCGAAGTCTGTGGAGCTGGAAGGGTTTAGAGATGAGCAGATCTACGCGGCGGTCAACGCGCTGTAGTCAGCTGTCAGCCATTAGCCATCGGGAAAGCTGAACGTGCCAAGGGGAGCATGAGTCATGTCTGCACCAGTCACCGTAGGGAATGGCGCATTTGAACCGAGCATTGTCGCATTCGTGTGCAACTGGTGCACCTATACAGGCGCTGACCTTGCCGGGACCAGCCGCATTCTCATGGCCGACAACGTGCGCGTTATCCGTTTGCCCTGTACGGGGCGCATTGACACGCTGTTCATTCTCAAGGCGTTCGAGCGCGGCGCCGACGGTGTCATCGTGAGCGGCTGCCATCCGGCCGACTGCCACTACACTGCGGGCAACTATCACGCGCGGCGCCGCTTCGCGATCTTCCGAGAGCTAATGAACTTTGTGGGGATCGACCCCCGCCGTGTCACCTTCTCCTGGGTTTCAGCTTCGGAAGGAGGGAAATGGGCTGAGGTTGTCAATAGCACGACGGAGCAGGTGCGGCAGCTCGGTCCATTTGCGACGTACCCCGAGGCCTGACCGTTCTGCAGGTGAAAAAGCATGCAAGAGTTGAGGGAGTTGGCAAGAAAGCTTCTGCAGGAGAAGCAGGTGAGCGCGATTCTTGGGTACGAGCACGGGCGTCTGGGCACACGGCCGGCCTTCGTGACTGATGTCGCAGACTGCGAGCGGCTGGTTTTCGACCACCGGTGCGTTCACAACCTCGCTGCCTATCTGTCGCCGCGGCGGACCCACATTGCGGCACTTGGGCGCCTGGCAGTGGTGGTCAAATCTTGTGACGCGCGGGCAGTCGCCGGGTTGATTCGCGAGAGCCAGATCAAACGCGAGGACGTGGTCCTGATCGGCGTGCGCTGCGGCGGGGTGGTTCGCGATGCCGCCGATGCCCGGCCGCTGAGCGCAGACAACGTTGCGCCACGCTGCGTCGCTTGCGAGAAGCGGGAACCGACACTCGCTGATCACCTGGTGGGTGAGCCGAAACCCGCTCCCGCGGGAAGCGGCAGCCGGGATGCGCGCCTGTCCGAGATCGAGGCGATGAGTGCCGGCGAGCGTCTGGCGTTGTGGATGCAGCTGCTGGCACCGTGCACGCGCTGCCATGCCTGCCGGCAAGTTTGCCCGATGTGCTTTTGCGAGCGCTGCATCGCCGAAAAGACGCAGCCGACCTGGATTGAAACGTCGCCGCACGCCCGGGGCAACCTGGCCTGGCATTTGACCCGAGCCTTGCACCTGGCCGGGCGCTGCGTGGATTGTGGCGAATGCGAGCGTGCCTGCCCGGCCCAGATCCCGCTCGGCCTGTTGAATCGCAAGGTGGCTCGCGTGGTTGCAGACCGCTACGGGTACATCGTCGCGGACGACCCGTCCACGCCAACGCCGATTGGGACTTATCAGCTGGACGATGCGCAGGAGTTCATCCAGTGAACACAAAGAGAATGCTCAGCAGGGCAAACCTGGACGCTCTGATCCGCGACCTCGTTGCCGCCGGAACGGTTGTGGTGGCACCGACTCACAGCAGTGGCCAGGAGCGCACCGGCGTAACGTATGGGCAAGTGCAGAGCCCCGACGAAGTGTTGCTGGACGGGCCGCAGCCCATCCGCCCACTGAAGGGAGTCGTCTTTCCGCCCACCGAAGCGCTGTTTCGGTGGCGGCAGGAGAAGTCCGCCGTGAAGATCGAGGAAGTGCCGACCGGTTTCAAGGAAACGGTCGTGATCGGCGCGCGGCCGTGCGACGCCGCCGGGCTGGAAGTCGTCGACTGCGTCATGGGTTGGGACTTCCGCGACGAGCTGTGGTTTGGGCGCAGGCAGGCGACAACGGTGCTGGCAATGGCGTGCACAACCTGTGATGAATCCTGCTTCTGCACCGCGGTGGGGCTTTCTCCAACGAGCACCCGGGGCGCGGATTGGTTTCTGACGCCGGTTGATGGCGGCTTTGAGGTCGACGTCGTGACTCCCAAGGGGGAAGCAATCCTGGATCGCTACAAGGCCCGATGCCCTGAGGCAGGGGGGGCGGCACCATCGCGAACTGCCGGACTGGAGCAGCAGGTGCGAGCCAATCTTGACGTGCGCCCCGACAGGATTCGCGGATGGCTGGAAACGCACTTCGACGATCCACTGTGGAAGCGCGTGGCGCTGCGCTGCCACGGCTGCGGCGCCTGTGCTTTCGTGTGTCCCTCGTGCCATTGCTTCGACATCGTGGATGAACCCGACGGCGCCGCCAGCGGCACGCGCCGGCGCAACTGGGATTCCTGTCAGACGGCGCTGTTCACACTGCACGGATCCGGACACAACCCGCGCAAGGATCAGACCGCACGATTCCGCCAGCGCATAATGCACAAGTTCAGCATCTATCCGGCTCGGTTCGGCGAGGTCCTCTGCACCGGGTGCGGCCGCTGCGTGCGGGTCTGCGCCGCCGGCATGGACCTGGTTTCGATACTTGCGGAAATCGACCGCGCAGCGCAGGGGGGAGGCGAGGCATGAACCTGTATCAGCCGCATCTCGTGCGCGTCGAGGAAATGGTCGACGAGACCATCGACACGCGCACGTTCAAACTGTCCTTCGAGGATGCTGCGGTTGCCGAGAGATTCGATTTCAAGGCAGGGCAGTTCGGCGAGTACTCGGTCTTCGGTGCCGGCGAGTGCACGTTCTGCATTGCCTCCCCGCCAACGCGAAAGGGATACATCGAAGCGAGCTTCAAGGCTGTGGGCAAAGCCACGCGGGCCATGCGGCGGCTGAACGTCGGTGACACGATGGGATTTCGTGGCCCCTACGGCAACTATTTCCCGCTGGACCAGATGATGGGAAAGAACATCCTGTTCATCGCCGGCGGCATAGGGCTGGCGCCGGTCCGGTGTGTGATCTGGAACACCCTCGATCTCAGAGACCGGTTTCGGGACGTGACCATTGTCTACGGTGCCCGCAGCGTTGCGGACCTCGTCTACAAACGGGAACTCGAGGAGTGGGCGGGACGATCCGATGTGATTCTCCATCAGTGTGTGGATCCCGGAGGAGAGACTCCGGATTGGAAGGGGGATATCTGCTTCGTGCCGACGCTGGTGGAGAAACTTGCTCCTTCTCCCCACGACACCTATGCGATTGTCTGCGGCCCGCCCATCATGATCACCTTCACCCTGCCGCTCCTGGAGAAGCTGGGTTTTGCTTCGGACCACGTGTACACCACGCTCGAAAATCGGATGAAATGCGGGCTGGGCAAGTGCGGCCGCTGCAACGTCGGCTCGGTGTACGTGTGCAAGGACGGCCCCGTCTTCACTGCCGCCCAGCTGAAAACCCTGCCGCCGGAATATTAATCCCAGTCCGAAGATCGCCTCTTCTCGAGAGCGTGTGGGTTGAATTTCGGGCCCGTGGGCGGATCTTCGGAGGGTCGAAAGCGCGCGTCGTGCAGCTTGACGGGCAGGGCTGCCCTCCCTGCCGCCAGGGGCTGCACCCCTGGCTAAGGAGTGCCACCCCTGCGGGGCTCTCGGCTGAGGAATTCTTCGAGCGCCGCGGTGTCTGCAGGCTCCATGCCGCACATGGCACGCAGCTCTCGTTCGAAGCTGTGTTCTCGATGATGCTCGCGCTGGCTGTGGATGTAGCGCTTGACGCGCTCCAGCTCGGCGCGTCCCACCGAGAAGGCAGCGTACCCGGGCTGCCACCAGAAATCCGCTGCCCCCTGCTCTTTCATCCAGCGCGACGAATTCGACTTCAGCTTCTCCATGACCCACGCGACGCTGCGCGTACGCCCGAGGGTATGGAGGATGTGTACGTGATCCTCGATGCCGCCGGTGGCCAACGACGGACAGCCCAGCTCTCTCAGGACAGCGACCAGGTAGCCGTGCAGGCGAGGCGCGGCGGGCATGATGATCAACGGTTCGCGGTTCTTGGTAGCGAACACGGTGTGCAAGTAGATCTGTCCGAGCGACTGAGGCATAGCGATATGCTACGCGCGGGGCAGCGCTCTGTCAGCGCGCCCATCTGGCAGCCCGCAAGGGGCGAGCCCCGGAAGGGCGGTACTCACGAGCCAGGGGTGAAGCCCCTGGCTCAGCCATGCTCGCGGCTGCCGTTATCATCCACTCTCCTGTCATTTCCCGAGATCCGCCCACACGCCTCGGAGAAGACCCCCAAAACCTTTCAGTCGACAGTCAATAGTCGATAGTTGAGCGTTGCGGCCAAACCAGCGCAGAGCATTGGGCTGCCACGTTCATCCTGGTGAGCTCTACCAATGCCGTTGCCAGACCTGCGAAAAGGCAACTCTCGACTGTAAACCATCGACTATCGACCAGCAGGTTAATCTCGGATTGGGGTTAGGAAGCGGCGGGCACCGGCTCCGGGGCTGAAGGCGCCGATGGCGTCGGAGCAGGCGCCGGTTTGTGGTTATTCGCTTTCGTGCGCGCGGGGCGATCGAAGAGCGTGGCGTAGAGCGCGGGTGCGCCGTCATCGGCCGCCGCCCGTGCGCCGCGCTTGAGCGCGCCGAGCGCCGCTTCCCACGCCTGCGCAACGGCGTGGCGGGTGGCGCGCGCATCGTACACCGTGCTCCCCAGTGCTTCGATGTGCGCCAACGCCTGCTCCATGCCGCGCGTCGTCTTCTCGGCGCCTGGTACTGCCTGCAAGGTCACTTTACCGAGCGTCTTGCTGCGCCGGATCGCGGCGACCAGCTCCGGCAGTGCCTTAACCGCGTCCGCCGCCGGCATGTGGATCAGCGCGCCCATGGTCACAGTCCCAAATGCCGCAAAGGGCTTCCTGAGTTGCTGGCCATCGGCCACCAGGGCACGTGCCAGCGTGTCCACCACAGCCCGCTGCTCCGTTCGGAACTGCGCCTGCGCCTTGGCCAGCACGGCTTCGGCGTGCTGCACCTTCGCGTGCGCGTCCGCGTAGGTCTGTTGCGCCTCTTGGAATGTCCTCAGCCGGTCCTTAATGAGCCGTGTGTCCACGGTGCCCGCAGCCGCCAGGATGGCCGCGCCCGACTTGAGCTGTGTATTGGCAGACTTCCCGACGTCAATGGTCGACATATTACAGTACTCTCGTTTCTTCCCGCTGGCCCTGTGCAAGTATGTTGCCATCCGCGTGCTGGAGGAAGTACCACCGTCACTTCTGGTGACCGGCGTCAGATACCCGACATTGAACGTTCATTATTGTCACGCAGTTGCTGCCAACACGCGGAAAAGACGGCACAGAAATGACACTTGAATGCGCGACATCCCTGGAGCGAGCTATGCGGACGCCGTAGGCTGTTCGAAAAGCGATTCTTGCAACCCGCGCCGAATCTGCAATGGCCCGGAAGCGCTCCGCTGGCACAAAATCGATGCGCGCGGCGTTGGGGAAGCATGGTCTAATGCCCGACGCGAGCAATACGGGCGTGACCAAGCATCGGTTTTCGAAAAATCTATAGGTCGAGGCTCAGACGAACATAAATTTTGAGCACGGAGATCGTGAGACGGCGTGACCAAGGCTCTCCGGTGGCAATTCGTATAGGAAACGGGCCGGGCCAGCTTGGATTTTAGGCAACAAACTGTTGGGGCAGTTCGACCAAGCCTCGGCTGAGCCGATTTCTATAGGTAGCGGCCCGGCGGAGCCTTGGTTTCGGCAAATTCTATAGTCAACACGCCGACCAAGCGACGTGCCGCGAAAAGGGCTTTCGAGTGTCGACACACCCCGAAGGGGTGACATTCATCAGCCCAGGGCAACGCCCTGGGAAAGGAATGCCGCGTTGATTCGTTCAGCCCTGAAGGGGCGCAATTCGTGCGTGCAACATGAGTTTCGCCCTTTTATGGCTCGGGGTTGGTTCATCTCCGTTAAACTGTCATGTGCTCAACCGCGGCGGGCGTGGGGTCGAGAGCCCGGCGGATCGGCTGTGATCGCGGGGGTGCGCTTAAGGTGTTGACCCGCCTGGCGCGGCGGGTCAACACAGCATGGAATCACATAAAGAAGGAATGCGCAACTGCTTGAATCCATGGCGGAGTCTGGTGTATGAGCGGCACATGACAACGGCGGTGTTAACCCGCCAGGGCCGGCGCGGGTTGGCGGTTTCATTGATACGCCGAATTCAAAGTTGGGTGGCAGCGAACGGCGGGTGATTATGGAACCTGAGATCACCGTGTTATGTGCGAACTGCAGTTTACTGCTGGACGAAGATTTGGCGTCACCCGATCGCACGAGCCGGGCATGCCCCGGCTGTGGTGACAACCGGAGGCTCATCGAAGTCCGTGCTGCAGACGAGGTGCGCGCGCTTGATCGCCTGGCAGGTGCCCTGAATGAGCTGGGCGTAAGGCACTGGACGAAGAAGTTTGTCTCCGGCGAAGAGTACTATCAAGCAGGAAGGCAAGTTCACACGGTCATACGTGTGATGGACTGGAAAAATCGACACGACCCTGATTCGTACTACGAGCTAATCACGAACACGGGCACGGGTGAGGTGGTGCGGACCGTTGCGGAGGCACTTGTTGACCACCAAAGTCGTGGAGCGGCGAAGCGCACCGTTCCAGAATTCCCCGATGAATGGCGTCGTGTCGCAGCATACTACATTTGGCAGAAGGAGGGCTGTCCGCACGGTCGACACGTGAACCATTGGAACGCAGCCAAGGCTGAGTTGAAGCGCCTTTGGAAAGCGGGCCTGCTTCCACCGTTTGTTGATTGAAGCGTAAGCGAGATGCCCCCTAACCCGCGCGTCGAGCCGACTCCCCGCCAGCCAGCCGAGCATGATACGCCCGCCGCCACCGCCCGCGGCTCACGCGCAACTCGTTCGGCAGCAACAGCGCATGGCTGAACCCGAATCTCATCAGCAACATCTGATCGCGCTCGCCCGAGATCTACTCGACGACATCGAGCTGAGCCGCCTTTCGCCCGAGCAGTTGGTTTTGAAAACAAACCGGTTGGCGCGCTTCGCCGGGGCGGAGAGCACGGAGCGTTGGCTGATGTTTGAGCTTCGCGGGTACAATGCAACGGATCCAGTTGCCCGCGAGTACATGGCTCATACCGGTCGGTGGATCGACCCGACAACAAACAAGGGCTTTTGGGGTTCCCTAGTGGAGATTGACTCTGATGTGTCGGCGATTGAAACGCGGCTCAAGCGGTTGGGGAGCGAAGGACCGTATACCAGCGCAGAGGCTCGGCAGTGGATTCCTCAGCTTCGACACGCACGAGGCATTAGAGGCCGTGTCTTGGCTTTGATCCATCAGTTCATTACTTCCACCTACTACGAGGCGGCCTTTAGCAACCTGAGCGAGCAGATTTTCGACCGCTACAAGCGCGATGTCGATGCGCTTCTTGCGGAGCGCTGCGGTGACGTGCTGCAAAAGGTGCCATCCGTGTACGATCGTCTTTCCGAGGGCGATCGTGAGGCAATCAGCCAAGCGTTGATGACTTGCCGGCGGATCGTCGACACGTTTGCAGATGCCGTCTACCCTGCGCGAGACGGCGCCGTGGTGGTCGAAGGCGAAACGCTCGAAGTAGGCGCTCCACAGTCAAGGAACCGCCTGAGGGCCTACATCGCGGAGAACACGTTGAGCACGGCACGCCGGAAGCGACTTCGGCAGACTCTCACCAATCTCTACGATCGTCTGAGTGCAGGTGTGCACAGCGACGTAACGACGGAAGAGGCACGCTCACTTTTCCTTCAAGTGTATCTATTTCTTGGCGAGGTTTTGAATTTGGACAACCCTGATTCGGACAATCGTGAACCAAGATCGGGCAAATGAGCCGAACACTTATCAGGCCTCCGGTTGTCAAGAGGCGAGAAGGTCCCGTCACGGCGGCCGGGGGGTGAGCGCGTGAGAAGAAGGCGCGGCGTGTGCGTCGGTGAACCCGGTCTGACTTGGTTTCGATTGTCGGGCTCGACGCCTCAGCGGGCGTGCACCAAACACTTATCGAGGCTCGTGCGGTGAGCGCGAAGCACGGGTGGAAGCCAGTGGCGGAACTCAGCGTGGCCTAGAAACATCATCTGTGCCCTCGTGCCATCCCATTCAAAGAGTAGGCTCGGATGGTGGAGATGACCCGTCCAGTTAGGTCCGGGCTCGGGGGAGGGGCAGCCCGTTGCTCTCCGAGCACGCGCGGCGCATCCGTCGGGCCGGATGACGGAAGAACCCTTTAACGTTAGGCAGCCCGAGGACCGTCGAAGGTCGATCAACCGGTTATGTTCGGGAGAGGAGAGCATGATGACCTCATTCGCGCGACGAATCATCATCACGGGTGTGGCAATGGTTGTGATCGGCGGATACAGACGCGCCGGCCTTTTGCGGAGGCCAGGGTGACCCTCGATCCTCGACAGCGGGCGCGCTCGGCCGTGGCCAACGGGCGCCAGCAGGCCGCGAACAAGGAAGACCCGTTCCCGAAGCGGGACGCAGAGCTGCGAGACGGACGCACTATTTGGTCCTGAGATGCCCATGTCCAAAGTGTCAAACGCTGAAGCACTTCGTATCAACATCGACGGTCAGGCTCTCGAAAAGGCCGGACATATCGAGGCGGCCATCGCACTCTATGAGTATGGGGTGGTGCACGGGACCGACACACCTTTCACGTACAGGCGCCTCTTGGTCCTCTACCGGAAGGCGAAGCGACTAGACGACGAGAGACGCGTCTGTGAACTAGCCGCTAACCGCTGGCCCGTTGTCCGTAACGGACTCGGTCACGTTCAGCCGTCTGACTTCGCTTCCCGCCTCGCCCGTATCGATGCGACGACCGGACACGCGTCCGCGACCGACAACCGAATGCGAGAAATCCGCTCGGATCAACCGAGTCAGACCAACGTAGTAGACGCTGCGCTTGTGGGAGCTACAGGAGGGGACGAGACGGCACGCGAATCGACCGACTCGCACTTCACCGAGATCATCGAGGTTCGGAAGTCTGGACAAGAGGGTAAGCAAGCATTCCTCGACAGCTTAGGGAGACCGACCTCGATAGAGGAAGCAGCGCAAGACTACTTCCGTGAGCGAGGCTTCAAGACAGTTCGCGGGGAGGTGCGGTTCTGGCAAGCGATGTTCGGCCTCTCGTTCTGGGAGGAGATCTTCGACGGTACGGGAACCCCGAACGCCTTGAACGACATCCCTGCCGACCTCTTCTCAGGCGCGCAGTTCTACGAAGCTCGCAAGGCACAGATTGACGAGAAGGCGGCGGTCATTGCGCTCTCGAGGGTAGGGCAATTCATTTCCGCACAGCTTGCCTGCCACGGTGACACGTGGACGCGGATCGTGTTCGACTATCCTCGTGGCGACTTCTCCTATCGTCAGATATTACAGAGTCCGGAGGTTGCAGAGTTTCTGTCGGTCATTAGCCCAGCCAATTTCGCGAAGATCGTTCACCGGATCGCGTTGAACCCGACAGAAAACCGCGCTGGTCTACCAGACTACATGCTCTGGAAGGGCGGAGGCGTCCTATTCATCGAGGTCAAGGGCATCCGTGAAAAGATACGCGACAGCCAGTCTGCATGGCTTGCCGGTTCCGGAAATTCTGACCGGAAGAATTCCGGAAATTCTGTCCGGTCTTCGAAAGGAGACCGGAGATGAGAGCAGAGAAGGAGGAGGCGTTTGAAAACGTCGGTGCACGGCCG
>JBEKBJ010000067.1:0-29036 GCA_050015455.1 Binatia bacterium | reverse complement strand
CACGCCGACGCCCACGATCACGAATACCGCGACCGTGACCTACACACCGACCAACACGCCCACCGTAACGGTGACCTCCACGACTACGATCACACCGACAATCACCAGCACTCCCACGGTGACAGCCACGCCCTCCGTGACTTCAACCCCCACGCAGACCGGCACTGCGACTGCCACACCGACGACGACACCAACCCGCACGGCGACCGCAACGCCGACTATCACGCCGACGCCCACGATCACGAATACCGCGACCGTGACCTACACACCTAGCAACACGCCCACCGTAACAGTGACCTCCACGACTACGATCACACCGACAATCACCACACGCCGACGCCCACGATCACGAATACCGCGACCGTGACCTACACACCGACCAACACGCCCACCGTAACGGTGACCTCCACGACTACGATCACACCGACAATCACCAGCACTCCCACGGCGACCGTCACGCCGACGATCACGCCGACCCCCTGCACACCAGAGGATGAAAGCTGCTGGATCCTAGGGGCGGCGGGGCGGTATGCAGTGCTCGGGTTCCCATACCGCACCGGCACGCCGACACCGCTCGCCCTCGCGACACCCGTACGCGCTCTGTTTGCCAACGGCACTGGCGTGAGCGGTGAAGTGTGCGTTGGGTCCGCGGATCTCGGTTACGCCGTCGTAGTGGACGGTGATCTGACCGGCAGCACTGGCGCAGGCGTCGCCATTCGCGTTCGGACCGGCGACCACGTGGACGGTGGTTTGTGGACGGGCGGTGGCACCATCAAGGGTGCCACCTGCGTCAACAACGTTCCGATTCCGAACAGGCACTCTTCTGCCACTTTCTCCGGGAGTTGTGAGGATCAGGGCTCAAACGATTATCTGATCTTCTGCGACATCGCAGCCCTGCACGCGGCAGCCGCGTATCAGACTCTCGCCGGATTGGTCCCGTTCGCCGATCTGGGAGCGGTGCGCATCGGGCGCGGCCAAACTCGCGACTTGCCGGACCCGGGGCTGTTCCCAGGCAATGTGTTTCCGGATGGACGCACGGTGCTACATATGTCTTCCCTCTCTATGAGCTACGGGGGCGCTTTGAGACTGCATGCAAACTCGCCGATCAGCGAACTCGTGATCCTGCTCGATTCGCCGCCGCGGCTCCTCCAATACGCGCG
The DNA here is from genome assembly GCA_050015455.1 of Binatia bacterium. Classification (GTDB taxonomy): domain Bacteria; phylum Desulfobacterota; class Binatia; order HRBIN30; family HRBIN30; genus JAGDMS01. The sequence continues at coordinate 27,876 of JBEKBJ010000067.1, read as the reverse complement.
CATCACCGCAGACGGATTCGACGCGAGTCGAGTGCTGTTCGTGGTGACCGGGTCGGGGTCGCCGATACAATCGGCATTGGTGGGCTACGACGCCCAGTTCACGGGGACGCTGATGGCGTTGCACCACGGCATCCGCCTCAGGAACGGAGCCAGTGTCGACGGGGCCGTGATCGGAGGGAAGTCGATACGAACCGGTTATCACGTCACCGTCCACCATATGCCGTTCACCGGGCAATGAGGGCGGCCGTACGCGGTCGGATTGACAGCATCACTGCTACAGCGCCTCCACCACCCGGTCGATCTCGGCGTGCGTGTTGTAGAAGTGCGCTCCCATGTGAATACAGCCTTCGCGAGCGTTGATGGTGATGCGCTGGCTGTGCATTGCAGAGACCAGATCGGATGCGGTTGGGCCGCCCGGCGGCGGCGCGGAGAGCACGATGCCTGACCATTCGTTCGGGCCGCGCGGGCTCTCAACACGGCAGCCGCGCTTCTCGACCTCCCCAACGAGATAGTCGGTGAGCGACTTGATACGCGCCTCGATGCGCTCGATCCCGACCTCTTCGATCAAGGACAGGGAACGGCCGAGCGCTGCAATGCCGAGGTGGTTGCGCGAGCCTCCTCGAATCGGCGCGCCGCGTCGACGAGGTCGCGCGCATACGGCGCGTCCGGGTCGGGCGGATCCACACCGGTGATCAAGCTGCCGGTGGCGATTTGAGTCGCAGCGACTCCGTCCGAGTCATCGCGAAGCCCAGCCGGGAGGGCGTGGAGCAGTTCGGCGCGGGGGCTGAACAGACCGCCGCGCCGAAAGCTGATGCTAGTGATGCTAGTAGCGACGGTTCCAGCCACCGCCCCCGCCGTTGTTGCCAGGACGATGCCCGCCGCCCTCGCGCTCCCGTGCTTCGTTCACCTTGAGCGCTCGGCCTTTCAAGTCTTGCCCGTTGAACATCCCAATCGCCTTCTGCGCGTCGTCGTTAGACGCCATCTCCACGAAACCGAAGCCGCGTGACTGGCCACTATCTCGGTCCGTGATGATCGCCACCGACTCGCACAGACCCGCCTGGGCGAACAGTTCCTTCAGGTCCGTCTCGGTGGTCTGAAAAGCGAGATTGCCGATGTATAATTTTTTCCCCATTGCCTCTCTCCTTGCTGGGGTCGCCGCTGCGACCGCGTAATGTGTCGGGCAAGCGCTGCACCTGGCACCGCTTGCCACGCGTTGTTAGCGACGGCCTCGCCCGCGTTGGGCAGGGTGATACCACGCCTCGCCCTGTACCTTTGGGTGCTCCACCTTGGTGCTGAAGATGTAGCGAGTCTCTTCCCACATGCGGTCGCGGGCGCGCTTGAGCGCCGTGCGCACGCGGTTGCGCCGGATGAGATCGGTCTGCGCCGCGAACAGGTCGGCCTCAGTAAACTCGATCGAGCCGGTTCGCTTGTCACGGCGCAATTGCACCATCACACCCGGTTCGTCGGCGTCCGGGCGCGGCTCAACCGTCAGTGCCGTTTTCTTATCGATCCCGCGCATAAGGCTGTTCAGCACATCCTGAATCTCACCCATGGTCATGGCCGTCCTCCTCGCGCAGCACAATACGCCGCACGTACTCCTGGCTGGGGCCGCCACTGCGGCCGCGTGATCGATCCGGTCTACCGGTCCGCAGCGTCGGGTCAGCAGCACCAGTTGCCGTTTTCGCCTATGCCTGAGTATCTGAGCGGGAAGCTTGCCGTTAGTTACGGTCCAAGGCGGGATTCTCGCGTCAAACAAACAGGGTATTTAGGATAGCAATCAAGTGCCGGGCGCGCAACCACCCCAATGGTCGTCGCCGTGTTGAGTGCTGAATCTTGCGACGACGCTTTCTGCCATAACTTGCGATACGGAAAAGAGCCGCCCCGGGAAAAGCCTCGGTGAGAGTGCAATCGTGTGCAGGTCGTCATACGTGGTGGTCAACCACTCCCACGAGGGAGGGGTTGACGGCCTAGGTAGCGGCTGACGTGGGAACGGCCGCGACGCACGCGTTGACCGCGTAAGGGTCTGCCGGCAGCTGGCTACCCGTCGCCCGGGGAAGTATCATCCATCCGCCGCCACCGGCCGGTCACGACGCCTGGACACCCAAGCCGGGGGACGAGATGAGAAGAGCAGAGCCAATGGGTTCCAGCCCGGACACCAAAGTGATGGGCGCGCATGGCAGCCGCGCGGCGCGATTCTTCTTCATGTACCTCAGCACTCCGGTGGTGATAATCCTCTACTTCATCCTCTGCGAGCGCGCGGGGTACTCGGTCGACGGCATTCGCAACGCCTTCGTCGTGACCCTTGGAGTCCAGACCGGATACAACCTTCTCGTCTACTATTGCGGGGAACTCAAGCAGTTCGATCTCGGACTGTGGGTGCTCTTCGCGCTAGGGGCGGCCGCGGGATGGACGGGCGCAGATCGGTTGATCTTCCTCTTTCAGCACTACTCGCCCGCCCTGGTCCCGGCCACACTAGGGCTGGTGGCCCTGCTGCCGCTGCTGCTCGGACGGGAACCCTTCACCGTGTACTTTGCGCGTCGCCAAGTGCCGCGGTGGCAGCAGCAGACACCGCAGTTCGCCGAGGTCAACCGTATTATGACGGGTTACTGGGCGCTCGTGTTCTCGATCGCTGCGATCTTGGCGGCATGGGCACCCACCGACTGGCGTTTCACGGCGCTGTACCCCAACCTGGTGATCTTCGGCCCTGGCATGACCGCAGGCCTGTGGCTGCCCAACGTCTACCTGAGGTTCTTCCCCGGGGAGCTGCCGCAGAGCATTGAGCCACTGATCATGGGGATGCCCTTCTCATTCGCGAGCCGTGCCGCGGGCGATGCCCGCGCGACAATCCAGTTCCGAGTCACCGGCGCGCAGCCAGGCGACTACTACCTGCATGTCGACGCAGGCCGCTGCCGGAGCTTCGAGGGACTGGCTGCCGCTCCGGACCTGACCATTCGCACGCCGGACTCGGTGTGGCTGCGCATCGCGCACGGGGAGCTCGACGGCGCGCAGGCACTAGAGCAGGGCCTTTACAGCGCCGAGGGGGATCTCGGCGTGCTGGTCAACATGCGGGAGTGGTTCACCGCACGCCGATGAACAGAGGCCGCGGCGCATTTCTCCCAGACGAAATGGCGGCCGTCGCGGGCGTGATGTTACAAATGGAGAGCTTGATGCAGGTAGTCGATGCCCGGCGCCAAGCGCTCGGTCAGATGAAAGAAGATATCGACGGTTATACGGACATCGCCCAAGGCGCGATGGCGGTCGCGGGTTGAAATCCCGAAATGGCCCGCGAGCGCGTCGAGCGAGCGGCGGCGCAGCTCGGGGATCAGCCGGCGAGCCAGCCGTAGCGTGCACAGGTGCGGCTGTGAAAGGGCTCGGCCGCCGTGTGCCACTGCGGCTGCATTGAGGAAGCCGAGATCAAAGGCGGCATTGTGCGCGACGATCACGGCATCGCCAAGGAACTCCATGAATCGTGGCCACACGGCCGTGATCGGCGGCTGATCCGCCAGCATCGCATCGTCGATTCCGGTCAGACGCGTGATGAATGGGGGCAGCCGCGAGCCCGGATTGACCAGCTGTTGGAACTCCTCGAGCACGCGGCCGGAGCGCACGCGCGCCGCGGCTATCTCGATGATGTTGGCCGCAGCGGCCGCGCCGCCGGTGGTTTCCAAATCGACGACGGCAAAGGTTGTGTCGTTCAAGGGACGCAATAGAACTTCATGCAACCGTGCGTTCCAGGTCCCGTCATCCGCACGCCAGACGAAGCGCGGATCGGGTTCGAGCAACGCCCGCAAGAAACGCGGCCCGAACTCAGGGTCGGCGCCGGGCTGGGTGAAAATGAGGTTGACCAGCTCGCGTGGCAGCGCGCCACCCGGCCGCTCCAGCAGATAGGCATGCAGCTTGTCACGCACGCTCCACGTCTACCGCAGCGACGGCGGAAACGCGAGCAAAGAGCGAAAGTTAATTCACCAGCACGTGCCCCGGCAGGCCGCCTTCAAGCCGCTGGCTTAAACGTTCCCAGCCGCGGACGATGCGCAACGCTTCATCGCGATCGGCCAGGCCGGTGGCAACGGCGTTGCCGGAGGCCACCTCGATGACCTCCCAACTCACCTCGCCCGTACGGCGCCTTTGCACCTGGCGCAGCCGATAATTCGGCGAAACCTCTTCTTCGCTCAGTATCTCTCTGCCGATCATTTCACTTCGAGTCTAGCGCGGAGGGCGGGCAAAATCTCCCGCAATCTTCACGACGCGGCGGCTGTCTCAAGCTTTTCCAACTCGGCGTAGAGCGCCTCGATCTCTTTCTGGAGGCGGGCGTACTGACTGAAGAGCGCCTGCGGGTTGTCCTGCGTCTGGTAGAAATCCGGCTGATTGATGACCGCCGCCAGAGCGCTGATCTCGGCCTCCTTGGCCGCGATCGCCGTTTCCGTTCTCTCCAGCGCTTGTGCTTGGCGCGCCGCCACCCGCGCCTGCCGGCGCTGCTGCTCGCGGGCCGCGCGTGCGCTGGCACGGTCGGCCCGCGGAGCGGACTCGCGATCGGCGCCATCGCCCGCGCTCACGGGAACGACAAACGTTTCCTGTCCGGCGCCCGACGCTTTCTTGCGCAGATAGTCCTCGTAGTTGCCGAGGTAGCGCACCGCCGTGCCGGCGCCGACCTCGATGACCTCATCCGGCAGTCGGTCGAGGAGGTAACGGTCGTGGGCCACAAACACGAGCGTACCCCGATAGACGAGCAAGGCGTCCAGTAGGACTTCTTTTGCATAAATGTCGAGATGATTCGTGGGCTCATCCAGCAGCAGACAATTGGCCGGATGCAGCAGCAGTTTCGCCAATGCCAGACGGTTGCGTTCGCCGCCGCTGAGCACGCTGGTGCGTTTGTCCACTGCCTCCCCGGAAAAAAGGAACGCCCCGAGGATATTGCGCACCTGCGGTACCAAATCCATCGGCGCCGCGCGCGTGATCTCCTCAAGCACCGTCAGTCCGGGATCAAGCACCTGGGTCTGGTCCTGCGCAAAGTACCCGAGTGCGACCTTGTGCCCGACGACGCGGTCGCCGCCGTCCAGCGGCTCGACGCCCGCCAGCAGCTTGATCAAGGTCGACTTGCCGGCGCCGTTCGGACCCACGAGCGCCACCTTGCGGCCGCGCTCGACAGTGAGATCGAGACGGTCGTACACCACCAGGTCGCCGTAGCGCTTGTGCGCACGGCGCAACTGCAACACGATCCGGCCGCTGCGCGGCGGCTGCGGAAAACGGAAATGTACGCTGCGGTGTCCCTCGGGTGGCTTCAACGGTTCGATCTTCTCAAGCTGCTTGATGCGGCTCTGCACCAGCGCGGCTTTCGACACTTGATAGCGAAAGCGGCTGATGAAGGCCTGGAGCCGCGCGATCTCTTCTTGCTGCAGCCGATAGGCTTCCGCCTGGCGCTGCACCCGCTGCTCGCGCTCGACGAGATAGCGGCTGTAATTGGTGTGAAAATCAGTGAGTGACCCGCGGGCGATCTCGGTGATGCGCTGGACGACGACATCGAGAAAATAGCGGTCATGCGCCACGACGATGACGGTATGTGGGTACTCGCGCAGAAACTCTTCCAGCCAAGTGCGCGCCTCGAGGTCGAGGTGGTTTGTGGGCTCGTCGAGTAGGAGGACGTGCGGCCGCAGCAGCAGCAAGCGCGCCAGCGCCAAGCGCATCTGCCAGCCGCCGGAGAACTCGGCGCAGTCGCGATGGAAATCACCGGTGCGAAAGCCGAGCCCGGTCAGCACCCGGTCCGCTTGCGCCTCCATGTCGTAGCAGCCGCACGCATCCCATTCGGTGCGCAGTTTGGTGTACCGCTCCATCAGCCCGTAGTGATGTGGATCGGCCTCCGCTGTCTTCGCCAGCGCATGCTCGAGGCGGCGGCACTCGGCCTCGAGCGCGCGCACCTCGGCGAAGGCGCCGAGCGCGTGGTCGAGCACGGTGTGGCCGCCGATGCCGAATACCTCCTGCGGCAGATACCCAACGGTGCAGTCCTTCGGTACCACAATGCTGCCGTCGTCAGGCTCGGCCTGGCCGGCGATCAGGCGTAAGAGCGTGGTCTTGCCAGAGCCGTTGGCGCCCACGAGACCCAGACGCGAGGCGTGCGGCACAAACCAGTTGATGCCGTCCAGCACGGTCTGGCTCCCGTAGCGCTTGCGCAGATTGGTGATCGTCAGCACAAGATCGGCATGTAGCTGCGACAGCGGACAGGTGCAAACGCGCCCGCGGCGCGCCCGGGATACCGTTTCTTTGTTGTTCGGTCGGCGTCTGCACCGGGCCGTGAAGGGAAGAGAGGACTTGCTCACAAACCAAGGACCAGAGACCTGGGGCCAAGGACTTCCCTTCGTCATTTTGATCACATAGTATCGCGCCAGCTTGCAGGAGGAGCCGGTCTATGTTGCTCAAGCGGATACTCGTTCCGGTGGATTTCTCCAAGGACTCGCTCAACGCCGTTACCTATGCCGCCGAGTTTGCCCAGCCCTTTGGCGCCGAGCTTTTGCTGCTGTACGTCGTCGAGCCGATCTACTACGCCACACCTACAGACCCGTATGCGGTGAACGCGAACGTGGCGACGCTCATCGAGGAACAGCGCCGCTTGGGTGAACAGCAACTTACACGCATCGGCGCCGATCTGGAGAAGAAGGGGCAGCGCTTCCGCGCCCTGATCAAGAGCGGCTCGCCACCGCAGCTGATCACTGACACCGCCAGCAGCCAGCGCGCCGACCTGATCATCATGGCCACGCACGGGCGCACCGGTCTGGCGCACATGTTCATGGGCAGCGTGGCGGAGAAGGTCGTGCGCACCGCCTCCTGCCCGGTACTCACCGTGCGTGCAGCGGCGAAGCAGCGCGGGAAGGCGGCAGCGAAAAAGCGCTGAAGCGCATATGGCATATCGCGTATGGCTTGTGGTCTCTTGCCATATGCGATCAGCTATGTGCCACCAGCTAAATCAGTTCCTCGACCGGCGTGTGTTCCAAGCCGAAGGCTTCGGGGACCCCGGCGTGACATGGCCAGCCAGCGTGCAAGAGGCGAGTTGGCTCGTGGCCTATCGCATATGGCCCGAGCTCCCGAAATGGGGGCTGAATGACAAGCCATCAGCCAGCCGCGACCTGCGAGCCGTGCTTGACGACATCCGCCGACTTTGTGTACGGTCAGCCCGACTGGCGTGACGGCGGTCACGTCAATGGAGGTTCGTTGGCAAAGTTCCCCACCGAGAGCGAGCGCTCAGCCACCGCGCGGGTACCAATGCCGCGCGCCTACGAGTATCTGTGGGACGTGGTCGGGTCGTCGCCGTGCATCCCTGGCTTGGACAGCTGCAAACGAGTTGGCGAGCGCACGTACCGCTTCATCTACCAGGAGCGTTCCACGGGGCCCGTCAGTTTGGTCGTCCGTTACACAGCCAGGTATGAGGGCAATGGCGTCGACCAGATTGCCTTTGAAGGCACCGCGGCAAAAGGTGACAACACTGATGTCAGTGGGGTCATCCGCTTACGCCCGCATGGCGCCGACGCAACCCGCATTACCTTGCGGCAGATGATAGCCCCGGACACGCCGATCCCGTGGCTGCTGCAGACGCTGGTGCGCTCCTTCGTGGAGCGTGAAGCAGCGGAAGGGGTCGAGCGATACCTGGCCAACGTCAAAAGGGCGCTGGAAAAAGGAATCTAAGGTCCAAGGTCTGAGGAAGCCAAACCGATCGGCGTTGGACTTTGGACTCTCTTTACAACCCCTCAGCCTTTGTCTATTGGCCGCAACCATGGGTGAAATCATTGATGGCACGGCGGCGGCCCGCGCGGTGCGCGCCGCGGTGCAGCAGGAAGTATCCGCTTTCCAACACGAGAACGGCTATGCACCGGGGTTGGCGACCGTGCTGGTCGGAGACAATGCGGCCTCCGCGAGTTACGTGCGCAGCAAGCATAAGGCGTGCGCGGAAGTCGGCATCTTCTCCGAGGCTCACGAGCTTTCGGCGGCGACCACGCAAGTCGATCTGCTCGCGCTGGTGCAAAAGCTCAACGAGCAGCCGAACATCCACGGCATCCTGGTGCAGCTCCCATTGCCGCCGCATCTGGACGCCGACGCCGTGATTGACGCCATCGATCCGGACAAGGATGTCGATGGGCTGCACCCGATCAGCCAAGCGCGCCTGTTCGCCGGGCGTGAAGGGCTGCGGCCGTGCACCCCGCTCGGCATCATGCATCTCATCGACAGCACCGGCGTGGAGTTGAAGGGGGCGCGCGCGGTCGTCACCGGGCGCAGTATCCTGGTCGGGAAGCCGGTCGCCTTCATGCTGCTGGAGCGCCACGCCACGCTCACCATTTGCCACTCGCGTACGCGCAACCTGGCCGAGGAAATCGGTCGCGCTGACGTGCTGGTCGCGGCCATCGGCCGCGCCGAGATGGTCCGTGGCGAATGGATCAAGCCGGGCAGCGTGGTCATCGACGTCGGCATCAATCGCTTGCCGGACAAGCGCCTCGTCGGTGACGTCGAGTTCGCCGGCGCCCGCGACCGCGCCGCCTTCATCACCCCGGTGCCCGGCGGCGTCGGCCCGATGACTGTGGCTATGTTGATGAAGAACACGCTGACGGCGGCACGAAGGCAGATCGAGAGAAGTCGATAGTCGATAGTCCATAGTCGACAGTCGGTAGTCAAAAGCTCGGAGTGGACGGCATGGTGGAGCCTGGCCAAGTACTAATCCAAAGCTATCGACTATCGACTGTCGACTATCAACGCGAAGCTCCACTTCGCCCATGAAGCGTACGTCGCTGTTTGCCGCGCACCGGGCGTTGGGGGCGCGGTTCGTCGATTTTGGTGGCTGGGAGATGCCGGTGCAGTACACCGGCATCATCGCCGAGCACCACGCGGTGCGCCAGCGCGCCGGGCTGTTCGACGTCAGCCACATGGGCGAGATCGAGCTGCGCGGGCCACGTGCCCTCGCCGCCTGTCAGGCGCTTACGGCGAACGACGTCGGCCGGCTGCACGATGGCCAGGCACAGTACTCGCTCCTGTGCCTGCCGAGCGGGGGAGTGGTCGACGACATCATCGTGCACCGGATCACACCCGAGCGACTGCTGTTGTGCGTCAACGCCGGCAACACCGAGAAGGATCTCATGTGGGTCCGCGAACACCGCGCCGGCGCCGAGGTGGTCGATCGCAGCGCAGAGGTCGCGCAACTGGCGCTGCAGGGCCCGCGTGCAACCGATATCCTGACGCTGGTGACGGACTTGCCATTGCAGGAAATTCCCTCGTTCTCGTTTCGCGAGGGACAGGTTGCCGGGCGCCGCGCCCTGGTCGCGCACACCGGCTACACCGGCGAAGACGGCTGGGAGATCTATTGCAGTGCCGAGGCGGCACTAGAAGTGTGGAACGCACTGCTGGATGCGGGGCGGCCGTTCGGTATCGCGCCTGCCGGTTTGGGCGCCCGCGACACCCTGCGGCTGGAACGCGCGCTGCCCTTGTACGGGCACGAGTTGACCGAAGAGACCACACCGCTCGAGGCCGGGCTGGGTTGGGTGGTGCGCCTCAACAAGGGCGAGTTCGTTGGCCGTGATGCGCTGCTACGCCAGCGCGAGACCGGCGTGCAACGCCACCTGGTTGGTTTGATGATGCGCGCGCCCGGCATCGCACGGCAGGGCTATCGTATATTTCACGAGCGTGACGCTGTGGGCGCGGTGACCAGCGGAACGAAGTCCCCCACTCTTGGCAAGGCAATTGCGTTAGGCTATGTGGCGAGCACTTGGAAGGAGGTCGGGACCAGACTCGGTATCGAGATTCGCGGCAGCATAAGCGAAGCCGAGGTGGTTCCGTTGCCTTTTTATAAGCGCGCCGTGTAAGGAGACAGGCATGGAGTTCCCCGAAGACTTCAAGTACTCGAAAGAGCACGAATGGGTGCTGGTCGAGGATAAAGTCGCGACCGTCGGCATCACCGATTATGCGCAGGATCAGCTCGGCGACATCGTCTTTGTGGAAATGCCCGCCATTGGCGACAAGGTGAGCAAAGAGGACGCCTTTGGAGTGGTCGAATCCGTCAAAGCGGTCTCCGACATCTACGCTCCGGTCAGTGGCAAGGTCTTGGAGGTCAACGACGATTTGCCGGACAACCCCGAGATGGTGAACGAGGATCCGTACGGCGACGGCTGGATGATCAAGATCGAAATGAACGATCCGGAAGAATTGCAGGACCTGATGACGGCGGCGGAATACGAAGAGTACGTCGCCGAAGAGAAAGAATAAGCGTTCAGGGCTCGGCAGTCGGCGTTCAGCGACAAGCCGATCAACAGCATTCTCCGATCGCCGGCTGACAGCTGAAAGCGGTTCGATGCGTTTCCTGCCGCACACCGACGCTGACATTCGCGCCATGCTCGACACGGTGGGGGTTGCCGAGATCGGCGACCTCTTCGCCGCTGTGCCGCCCGAGTTGCGTGCGCGCGCGAAGTTGCAGATTGGACCGGGGCTGCCGGAGTTGGATGTCCGGGCGCGGCTCGAGGCGCTGGCGGCACGCAATTATGGCGCCCAACAGATCTGCTTCGCCGGCGCCGGCGCCTATCCGCACTTCGTGCCGGCGATCGTCGACCAGGTCCTGCAACGGGCGGAGTTCTATTCGGCCTACACCCCGTACCAACCGGAAGTGAGCCAAGGCACACTGCAAGCGATCTTCGAGTTCCAGTCGCTGGTCGCGATGCTCCTGGACATGGACGTCGCCAATGCCAGCATGTATGACGGCGCTTCCGCCACCGCGGAGGCGGTGCTCATGGCGCGGCGCATCAGCCCAAAGCGGCCGCGCATCGTTCTCTCTCGCGCCCTGCACCCGCAGTACCGTCAGGTGGTGCGAACGTACACTTCAGGCACTAGTGACGTGCAATTGGTGGAGGCGCCCTTCAGTGCGAATGGGCTCACAGATTGTGAATGGCTGGCGCGCAATGTGGACGAGGGCACCGCTGCCGTCGTGCTCGGGTACCCGAACTTCTTTGGCGTGATTGAGGACCTGGCTGGGGTGGCGACGCTGGCGCGCGAGCGTGGAGCGCTGCTGATCACCGCGACCACCGAGCCGACGGCGCTCGGCATCCTCAAGCCGCCGGGCGCATGCGGCGCCGACATCGCCGTTGCCGAAGGTCAGAGCCTGGGAATCCCGCTGTCGTATGGCGGTCCGGGAGTGGGCTTGTTTGCGACGCGTGCGGCGTATGTGCGCAACATGCCCGGCCGCCTCGTCGGCGAGGCGGCCGACGGCGCCGGACGGCGCGGGTACGTCCTCACGCTGGCGACCCGCGAGCAGCACATCCGTCGCGAGAAAGCGACGTCGAACATCTGCACGAATCAAGGGCTGATGGCCCTCGCGGTGACGGTGTACTTGTCCGCCGTAGGCAAGGTGGGGTTTCGCGGACTGGCAGCCGCCAACGCCGCCACGGCGCATCGTGCGGCGGCACGCCTGACCGGAACGGGGAAATGGCAACTCCAGTTCGGCGCGCCGTTTTTCAACGAGTTCGTGCTCAGCGGAGCCGATGCCGAGGCGCAGTGGGAGGCCGCGCGCACGCACGACGTCCTCGCCGGTGTCCCACTGCGCCGCTGGTACCCGGAGCTGTCCGATTCGCTGCTGCTCTGCGTCACCGAGGTGCACGACAGCGCAGCCGTCGACAGGCTGGCGGAGGCGCTTGGTGCGGGAGCATGAAAGTGTCTGGGGGCGAAAGCGAAAGGAAGGGCAAGCAAGCCGGCCTCCTCCTGGACGAGCCGCTGATCTTTGAGCGCAGCCGTCAGGGGCGGTGTGGGTTCAGCATCGAAAGCCCTGCAAGCGATCCGGCGGAGGTCTTACCGGCTGAGTTGGTTCGTGAAGCGATCGAGGGTTTCCCAGAGGTCAGCGAACCTGACGTGCTGCGCCACTTCCTGCGCTTGTCGCAATGGAACTACGGCGCCGCCACCACCTTCTACCCGCTCGGCTCCTGCACGATGAAATACAACCCGGTGGCCGATGAAGCAGCAGCGCGCCTGCCAGGCTTCACCGGGCTGCATCCCTTCGCCCCGGACGATGCCGCGCAAGGCGCGCTGGGACTGATCTGGGAACTGGAACGCCTGCTGGCGGAGATCAGCGGTATGGCTGCGGTCAGCCTGCAGCCCGCAGCCGGGGCGCAGGGTGAGCTGACCGGCATGAAGATGATCCGTGCTTACCATGTCGAGCGCGGCGCCCCGCGCAGCAAGGTGCTCATTCCGGCAAGCGCGCACGGCACCAATCCCGCCAGCGCGATGCTGTGCGGCTACAGCACGGTGCAGATCGAGCGCAGCCGTGGGGGCCTGCTGGACGCCGACGCGGTACGGCAGGCGATGGACGACGACGTCGCCGCCTTGATGGTGACGAATCCCAACACCCTCGGCCTGTTCGAGCGGGAGATGGTGCAGGCGACGCAGGTGGTACACGAGCGTGGCGGACTGGTGTACCTCGACGGCGCCAATTTGAACGCGCTGATGGGGGTAGCCAAACCGGCACACATGGGCGCGGACGTGTTGCAGTTCAATCTGCACAAGACTTTCTCCACGCCGCACGGCGGTGGCGGTCCGGGCGCCGGACCGGTCGGTGTGTCGGGAGCCCTGGTGCCGTACTTGCCCACGCCGCGCCTGGTTCGCAGCGACGGGCAACTGCGCTGGAGCGACGACTTTCCGAGATCCATCGGCCGCGTACGCTCGTTCTACGGCAATTTCGGTATGCTGGTGCGCGCCTACGCCTACATCTTGGCGATGGGCGGCGACGGGCTGACGCAGGCCACGTGCATGGCCGTGCTCAGCGCCAACTACATCCGCCGCCGGCTCGAAGGCACGTATCAGCTGGCGTACCCCGGCATGTGCATGCACGAGTGTGTCTTCAGCGACAAAGGTTTCGAGACACTGGGTGTCAAGACGCTTGACATCGCCAAGCGCCTGCTCGACTACGGCTTTTACGCGCCCACCATCTACTTCCCGCTGGTGGTCAGCGGCGCGATCATGATCGAGCCGACGGAGACCGAGAGCAAAGAAACCCTCGACGAGTTCATCGAGGCCATGCTCGCGATCGCACGCGAGGCGCGCGAAAACCCCGATCTCGTCAGGAACGCACCGGCGCTCACACCTATCGGCCGTCTCGATGAGGCGCGCGCGGCGCGCCGGCCGGTTCTGCGGTGGAAACCGCCACAAGACAGCGCTGAGTCCTGAGTGAAAGGGCGGCGCGGGATTAGAGCAGCCCGGCGCCCATCAAGACCCAGGCGGGGACGCGGTGGCCTCTAGGGTCAAGGGCGAACGTCAACCGCGCGTCGAAGATGAAATGGATCTTGCCATCATCGGCTTCGGCGCCGGACGGGGGGTTGCGATCGAAGAAGCCGTCGCGACAGGCCGCCTCCAGATCGCGATCGGTGGCGAAGGCGCTGCTCCCGGAGCGCTGCTTGGTGTTCAAGGCCACCAATTGTCCCTTCTTGTCCATCACCGCTTCGACAGTTGCATACTCTTCCGCCGCCTCGCCGCCGCTGTCGTAACTGCGGCGGACCAGCATCACGAAATTCTGGAAGACGCGCACAGCGACGCGCCGCACGAACGGCGCGAACTGGTCCGCCTTGGTGTTGAGCATGGTGACGTCGCCGTTGCGCACGTTCGGCAGGAAGTCCATGGTCCCGCCCTGCCCGTGCCCATGCCACGGATCGCCGTGGCGCAGCAGATCATTGCGGTCCACGGCCGCGTGCTGCTCGGGGGTGGGGTTGGTTGCTCCGGGCTCCTCCGGCCGCACCACGCCTTCGCGGATCATTTCGCCGGCCGGCGGCAGCAATTGATCCAGCTTTGGTAGTGCGGCGATCTGTTGTCCGGTGCCGGAGGACTCAGCCGCCGGCTTGCGTGCCACCTGCGGCTTTTCCTCCTCGCGCGGCTTCTTCGCCTCGACCTTCTCCTTCGTTTCTGCCGTTTGCTGCTTGGCTTCCGGATTCCCTGGCAACGGCTCGCCGCGATGGACCATCTCTTCCTTGACCGTATTGTTGCGGTCGCTGAGGAAGCGGGCGTTTGCCGGTTCTTTCTCTTCACCTTGGTCGGGCGGGCTCACGATCTGTTGCTTGGGAATGGGAACCGCGGGTTGGGCGGGCGCTGGCGCCGCTGCAACCGGCGGCGGAGCGGCAGCCAGTTTTGGTAGCGCCTTCGGCAGAGGCGCGAGATCGACGTCGATGGTCGGCGGCAGCTGCGGAATCGCGAGCTGAGCCCGCCGAACGAACGGGAGGAGACTCAGGAGCAAACCGTGCAGCAGCACGGAAACGATGAGCGCCCAGCTGAGTCGTGATTGGTCTGTCATGACGCGCGGCAACTCACGAGCCGTGACACTTCTTATACTTCTTTCCGCTGCCGCACGGGCAGGGATCGTTGCGGCCAACCTTCTCGCCGTCGCGCCGCACGGTCTCGACCTTGCCTTGCTGGCGCTGCGGCATGCCGCCCCCGCTCATCACCATCTGCTGCGGCTGCGGGCGGCGCTGTTGCTGCAGGCGCTGCACATCTTCCTGCCGCGCGATCTGGACGGTGAACACCTTCTCCACCACGTCGGCGTCGAGCATTTGCATCATGGCTTCGAAGGCTTCAAACCCTTCCTTCTTGTACTCCTGCAGCGGGTCGCGCTGGCCATACCCGCGCAGGCCGATGCCCTCCTTCAGGTGGTCCATCGACAGCAAGTGGTCCTTCCACAGCGCGTCCACCGTCTGCAGCAGTACCAGCTTCTCAAGATGGCGCAGCACCGGCGGGGTGAACACCCGCTCCTTGTCTTCGTAGGCCGCGTGGATCTGGTCGATGACCATCTGCTCGAGGCGCTCGACCGTCAGGCCGTCTTTGTCGGCATCGCTGATCTGAAAGCGCAGATTGAAGCTCTTGAACAAGCTGTCGTTCAAGGCTTTCCAGTCCCACTCGTCGGCGTGGGTCTCGCGGTTGGCGTAACGCCCGACGATGTCGGCTGCGACATTTTCCGCCATCTCGAGCACGTCGCGTTTCAGATTGCTGCTGGCGAGGATCTCTCGGCGGCGCGCGTAGATGATCTCGCGCTGCTGGTTCATGACATCGTCGTACTCGAGCAAGTGTTTGCGGATGTCGAAGTTGTGCCCTTCGACTTTGCTCTGGGCGTTGGCCACGGCGCGTGTGATCAGGCGGTGCTCGATAGGCACGCCTTCTTCCATGCCGAGGCGCGTCATCAGCCCCTGGATGCGCTCGGCGCCGAAGATGCGCATGAGGTCATCTTCGAGCGAGAGATAGAAGCGTGACGAACCGGGATCGCCCTGCCGGCCCGAACGGCCGCGAAGCTGGTTGTCGATGCGCCGGCTTTCATGGCGCTCGGTGCCCATGATGTGCAGGCCGCCAGCGGCGAGTACCTCCTCGCGCTCCTGCGCGCACACTTCCTTGTAGTGCGCCAGGATCTCCTCGTAACGCGCGCGGAACTCGAGCGGCGCCTTCTCCATCTCTTCGCGCACGTCCTCGACCGCCTTGGTGTACTTACGCCGCGATTCCTCATACTCGCGATCTGCCCGCACCTTGGTTTCTTCGAAAGGCTTGTAGGCTTCATTGTATGCGGCCTCGGCGCGATCCAGCCGGTCCTGGGCTTCTTCGTACGCCTGACGAGCCTGTTGCACCGCCGAGTCCCCGTTCGACAGCACGCCCTGAACTGCCCGTTCGCACACACTGCCTAGGCGTTCGAAATCTCGGCGAGCGAGTCCCAACTCGTGGCTTGCCTCATCGAGAGCACTCCGTGCGTTCTTGAGTTCAAGTCCGCGGTCCGGCCCGTTGTGGCCGTCTCGTTGAAGGAATTCCAGCAGCTTCAAACTCGAGCCGGCCTTTCCGAGGGCGTCATCGAGCTTCTTACGAGCTTGGGTGAACTGCGCGGCGACCTCCTCGCCAATGTGCGGCCCAGCCACTCGATCCAGTTCCAGAAGAGCACTGGCGTATGACGTGGCAACCTTTCCGTACCGTTGCAGATCCTGGCTATTTGCTGCCGCCTGCAGGCGCTTGGCTTGTGCGCCGTACCGGGCCGCTTCAGACAGGAATACAGCCTCAGCATAGTGGCGGTTTTCCCGCTGACCATCGTGCAGGGTCGTGAACTCCTCTAGTGCTTGGGCGTAGGCCTCTTCCAGCGGCTTCCAGCCGCTCTCGTGTCGCCGCTGCGCTTCTGCGATCGTTTCGTTGCGACGCTCCCGCAGCTTAGCCAGCACGTCTTCGTATCGCAGCCCACCCTCGGGGAGCGCCGCCGAGCGCTGCATCCACTCGTTCTCCATGTCGGAGCGCGCCAGGAACTCGGGGTTACCGCCGAGCAGGATGTCGGTGCCGCGGCCGGCCATGTTAGTAGCAATCGTCACCTGCTTGTGGCGCCCGGCCTGGGCGATGATGTTGGCCTCGGCCTCGTGGTTGACGGCGTTGAGGACGTTGTGCTTGACACCCTTCTTCTTCAGCATCTTCGAGAGCCGTTCCGACTTCTCGACCGACACCGTGCCGACAAGCACCGGCTGGCCGCGCTCATGGCAGTCCACAATCTCATCCACGACGGCATTGAACTTCTCGCGCTCGGTCTTATAGACGACATCCGGGTTATCCGTCCGGATCATTGTCTTGTTCGGTGGCACCACCATGACGTCGAGTTTGTAGATGTTCTTGAACTCGACGGACTCCGTGTCGGCGGTACCGGTCATGCCGGCCAGCTTCTTGTACATCCGAAAGTAGTTCTGGATGGTGATGGTGGCGAGCGTTTGGTTCTCGCGCTCGATGCGCACGCCTTCCTTCGCCTCCACCGCCTGGTGCAGGCCGTCCGACCAGCGCCGGCCGGGCATCAGGCGGCCGGTGAATTCGTCGACAATGATCACTTGGCCATCCTTGACGATGTAGTCGACGTCGCGCTGGAACAGCGCATGCGCCTTCAGCGCTTGGTTGACGTGATGCAGCGTGCCGATGTGGCTGGGGTCGTAGAGGTTGGTGACCCCCAACATGCGTTCCACCTTGGCCACGCCCTGCTCGGTGAGCACGGCCGAGCGCGACTTCTCATCGACCCAATAATCACCCGACTCCTCCGCCGCCGCGTCGCCCTGGCGCTCCTTGTGCTCGCCCTTGCGCAGACGCGGGATGACGCGGTCGATGATGTAATACTTGTCGGTGGACTCCTCCGCCGGGCCGGAGATGATCAGCGGGGTGCGCGCCTCATCGATCAGGATGTTGTCGACCTCGTCGACGATGGCGTAGTTCAGCTCGCGCTGGACGTACTCTTCCAGCGTGAACTTCATGTTGTCGCGCAGGTAGTCGAAGCCGAACTCGTGATTGGTGCCGTAAGTGATGTCGGCGAGGTAGGCATCCTTGCGGTCGATCGGCCGCAAGTTGAGCATGCGGTAGTCCTTCACGATGTAGGTCGGGTCGTAGAGGTAGCTGGCTTCGTGCACGATCGAGGCGAGCGAGACGCCCAGGAGGTAATAGATCGGCCCCATCCACTGCACGTCGCGCCGGGCGAGGTAGTCGTTGACGGTGACCAGGTGTGCGCCGCGGCCGGTGAGCGCATTGAGGTACAGGGGCGCGGTCGCGACCAGCGTCTTGCCCTCGCCGGTCTTCATCTCGGAGATCTTGCCTTCGTGCAGCACGACGCCGCCGATCATCTGCACATCGAAGTGGCGCAGGGCGGTGGTCCGTTTCGACGCTTCGCGGACGACAGCGAAGGCTTCTGGGAGGATTTCGAGGAGGACTTCGTTCTCCGCCTCACGGACGGCCTTCTCCTGCTCCTCAATCTCCGTGCGCAGCGCTTTTGCATCCTCGTCGTTCTCGGGAGGGCTTTCCGCATACTCGCGCTCGCGTGCTTTGAGCTCCTCGATACGGGCACACAGCTGGGCGGTCCGCTCACGGATGTGGGCGCGGAACTCATCCGTCTTGGCGCGCAGCTCGGTGTCGCTCAGGGCCGAAATCGTGGGCTCGAACTCGTTGATGCGCCGGCCGAGCGGCCGCATCCGTTTCAGCTCGCGCTCGTTCTTGGTTCCGATGATCTTCTTGACGATGCTCAGCATTGCTCTCTAGGTTCGAGGGCTCACGGGTTCGAGGGTTCGAGGCCCAAAGCCTGCCGTCAACGCTCGAACCATGGGACCCTGGAACGCTGAAAGATTAGCAGTTTAGGGAAGCGGATGCATCTTGCGTCTACCGCTCGATGCGGACGGCGGAGTCCACCTTCTGGCCCATGAAGCGGCCAGCCACCTTAATGAAACGCTCGGGCACGTCGGTAACGAAGAAGCTGAGCGTTCCGTTTCCCGAGCGCCGCATGAGTCCGTAGCGGACAAGGGTCTCGCGCACCGCGGCAGCGGTGGTACTCGCCGAATCGACCAGCGTAACGTTCCGTCCCATGACATCGGCGATGACCCCCTGCAGCAAGGGATAATGCGTGCAGCCCAAGAGCAGCGTATCGATGCCGCTACGCTTCAGGCTGGTGAGGTAGATCTCCGCGGTCTCGTGCGCCACAGCGTTGTCGACCCAACCCTCCTCGGCCAAGTGCACGAACAACGGACAGGCGCGCGTGTAAATCTCCAGGTCCCTGTCCAGCTCCCGGAGCGCCTGCGTGTAAGCGCCGCTGGCGATGGTGGCCTCGGTGCCAATCACACCCACCTTGCGGTTGCGCGTGCGCTTGACCGCCTGGCGAGCACCGGGCTCGATCACACCGACCACGGGGATATCGAGATGTTCGCTGAGCGTATCCAGAGCCACGGCCGCCGCGCTGTTGCACGCCACGACCAGCATCTTGATGCCCTTGTCGACCAGGAACTCGGTGTTCTCCAACGCGAAGCCTCGGACCACGGCCGCCGATTTGTTTCCGTACGGGTACCGCGCGGTATCGCCCAAGTAGATGAGGTGCTCGTGCGGCAGCAGCTCAGCGATTTTCTGCAGCACCGTCAGCCCGCCGACCCCCGAGTCGAACACGCCGATGGCAGCGCTGGCGTTGCGTGCGGCTGGTCCGTTGGGCTCGCGAGGACGGCGCGCGCTGCGGCCGGGCTTCCGGGAACTACGCATCAACGTGCTACCGCCTGCAGCGACGCGACCGGTGGCGAGGCCACCAAGCGCTGCGCGACTAGGCGCTGCGCGACCTCGCCGTCAGACGGTGATTCGCCGAAGACTTTGTCCCAAACGCCGGGCGTCTCCATGCAGATGTAGACAGGCATGCGGCCATCGATTTGCCGCAGCCATTCTAGCATCCGGCGGTACATTTTCACTCGTAAGCCGCGCCAGGCGCGCTCCTTGCCGTCCGGTCCAGGCACCAGTTCACCGGTGAGCACTCGGCTTGGCTGCGGGCGTGCCTTGATGGCGGTCTTCAGCCGCGGGGTCATGCGCAAGCTGCCCAGGCTCACCCAGGCAATCCGGCGCGTGTCGAGGCGGGGGAACACCCGCTCGATTACCTGTCGATACCCTTCCTCCCAGCCATCGTCCGCGATGATCGGATCGAAATGAAGACCAACCCTGTACCCCGCGGCCTGGACGCGTAGCGCGGCTGTGATCCGCTCATCGAGGGTGGCCGTGCGATTCTCCTCAGCTGCCATGATGGCGGTGGCGTTCAACGACCAGGAGATGACGGTCCGCTCTTTGGGATCGAGACCGAGCAGGTTCTCGATGCAGTCACTCTTCGTCTTGAGTTCCAGGATTGCGTTCGATCTCTCCGCGAAGAATGGCACCAGCTCGCATGACAGGTCGGTCAGGTGGTCGAGCGCCAGACTGTCCGCCAGCTCGCCGGTGCCGATGCGAAACGTTCGGCTCGGGTGCGTCTGCAGTACGGCATCGATCTCTCCCAGGCCGTCGCCGGGATTGGTATAGGCCTTCACCGCCGCGTTGTTCGCGAGGTAATCTTGCAGGAAGCAGTAGCTGCAATCGAACGGGCAGTTCGAGGCGAAGTGAGCCACCAGGTAATTGCAGCACACCAGGCCGGTGGTGCCGGCCGGGCAGTGCTGCATGAACGTGCCGCGGTGGCGCTTGATGACCAGGCAGCGCTTGCCCTCATCGAAGCTCTCGCGCGGCTCAGCCACGCCGGTGTCGTCGACGATCCGCACCGGCGTGTTCGGCAGACGCGCCCGCACCCGGCGCGCCAGCGCGGAATCCTCCTCGGCCCGCTCAATCCACACACTCTCCGGCAGCCAGGTGCGTCTGGGTGTCGGCACCTGCGCTCCACGCTCCACGCTGCACGCCTCACGCATCTGCATCACGGCGCCTCCTCCAAGACTTGGAAGATCGCCTTGCATGCCGGCGTTTCTGCAGCGGCCCGCAGCCGGTCGGCTGCCACTTCTAAGGATGCAGCGCTATCGGCGACGATTTCGACGCGCACTTCATCGCCTTCCAGAAACTCCGGAAAGGTCACGCGGATATTCCCCGGCAAATCCAGCTGGCGCACGAGCGCGGCCAGACGCTCCTCGGTCGCCGCGAGTTGCGGGAAACGCAAGCGGCGCAGGGCGGTCTTGATCAGCTTGAGCTTGTCACTGCGCCCGAGGCTGCGGCTGCGCCGCGGTGCCGCAACCGGCTCTAGGGCCAGCACCTGTGCGAGTGACGCATGATCACGTTGGGCGATCTCCTCGGCCCATTCCCACAAGTCGCGGAGTTGGTTCTCGCCGAGACGCAGCTCCTGGGCCAGTTCCAGCAGCGCGAGACCGTCGGATGCGTCAAGCGCCAGCCAGCGCTCCAGCGTGGTGCTGCTATAGCGGCGCCCGTGGGCAAAGGTGCGGATTTCGTCAGTCACGGCTGTCTCGCAGCACCGCCGTGGGCTCAAGCCCACGGCGCAGTGAGGCTAAGCCCGACGAAGAGAGCGTCGATAAACGCCGCGCCGGTGGGATCGCAGGGACTTCCCCCTTTGAAAAAGGGGGATCGAGGGGGATTTGTTCGGGTGATCCATTCCCAAATCCCTCCTGACCTCCCTTTTTCAAAGGGAGGGAACTGTTTCCGTGCCGAAAATCGACGGTCTCTGAATCGGGCTGCTCTGAGGCCAAGCCGGCTTCAGCCGGCTTGGCCCCGTTCAGCCCGGGGCTTGAGCCCCGGGCGAAGCTCGATGTGGACGTGAATCGATCCGGCAGCAGCCGGTACATCTCCGCCTCCGCGTGCCGCCCACGCCGTGCAGCGCCCTTCGCCAAAATGGTGCACTTCTTCGTCAGCACGCTCAATGTCGCCTGGCGTTGCGCCGGCGTCAGTTCTCCCTCGAGCAATCGTGTCAGCGCCTCCACCCGGAACCGATCCATGCCCCAGAAGCGGCGCGAGAGCTGGTCGGCATGGCCGCCGCGCTTGATGACAAGCGGCCGATCGATGAGCCAGACCGGTGTGTCGCGAGCGATGCGTAGCCACAAGTCGTAATCTTCGCAAACCAGCAGCCGCTCATCGAAGCCGCCGACGCGCTCGAACAACTCCCGGCGCAGCATCACCGCCGACGGGCTGACCAGGCACCGCCGCAGGCTGGGCTCGAAAATGTCGCCGCTCGGTTTGCGATGATGCGCGCACGGGTTGACGCGCACGCCGTTGCGGATCCAGATCTCCTCCGTCTGACAGATCTCGGCCTCCGGGCGCGCGGCGAAGAAAGCGGTCTGCGCCGCTAGCTTCCCGGGCAGCCACAGATCGTCGGAATCGAGGAACGCGATCAGCTCGCCGCGGCTCGCCGCCACGCCGAGGTTCCGTGCGGCCGCGACGCCGCGGTTCTCGGTCCGGAGGATCCGAACGCGTGCGCCGAACTCGTTCTCTAAGGCCGCGGCGGTGTCGTCGGTGGAACCGTCATCGACGATGACAACCTCGAACTCGGTGCCCCGCTGCACGCAAGCCGACGCCACCGCCTCGCGCACCAATCCGCAGCGGTTGAAGGTGGGAATGATGACGCTGACCAGCATGAGGGTTACTTACTATAGGGGTGGCGGCCGATAAAGCCTAGCCGGACAACGCGACAGCGAAATAGCGTCCTTCCGCCGCCCTTGACTTCAGATATATTTTCGCTATATCTTCGTCTATGGCAAGGAGGCGGAGATGAGCGAGGCCAGGTTGCTCCGCGTCGTTCCGGTCACCGGACGTGTACCCGCACGCTCCAGCCCCGGCGGAAGCGCCAAAGCGAACCGTGCCGCCGATTCGCCCGGACCCGCGGGGCTTCCAGCTGAGAGTTATTCGAGGCGGGAAGGTGAGGTAGGGCGGGATATGGCAATCATGGTTGCAGGTATGGTACCAAGGGCGCCCAGGGGACGCGGGATGAGCGGTGCAAGCAGGACACGACAGGTCGAGCTGTTTGGCCTGGAGGGGAGGAAGCCTGCTCGCACCTATGAGCCGCTCTCCTCTGTCTGGTACGGCGAACAGGATGCCGAATTGATCGAGCACCTGCTCCGCTTCTATCCCCGCAGGCGTCCACGCCGGATTCTTGATGCGACGGTCAACGGCGGGCGGTTCTGGCGCGACAGTCAACGACCGGTTATCGGACTCGACATCGAACGCCAACACCGGCCCGACATTGTCGGCGACAACGCACTGATGCCGTTCCGTGCACGGAGCTTTGACGTCGTCGTGTACGACCCGCCGCACATTCCGAACCAAGGTCGAGACAAGCTGAAGGATTTCAACACCCGATTTGGACTCGGGGCGCGTTCGCCTAAAGAGCACGGCTACAGCTTCTCGCACACTTTCCCGGCGTTTCTGACCGAGGCATTACGCGTGCTCAAGAATGAAGGCGTTCTGCTCTGCAAGATCGTCGACTACGTCCACAATCATCGGTATCAGTGGGCGCACGTCGAACTGATCCAAGCCGCGCGTGAGACCGGCTTCATTCCTTGTGACTGTATCATTAAGGTGCGCAACGGGCCGATTGTCGATCCGAAATGGAAACGGGCGCACCACAGCCGCCGTCAACACTGCTACTGGCTGGTTTTCAGGAAGTCTGACCGGTGTGAATAGAAAGATCGGTGCGCCGTTCCCGCTCCCATTCGAGCAAGAGCCGGCAATCCGCAACGCGCAGTCCACGAACCGAGCATTTTCCATCGGAACCGTCGAAGTGAACGCGGAAGACGGGTTGCTCGTTTCGCAGAACTGTTGCGCCGAGACTCTGGCGGCCTTGACGTTTGCCCACGGGTTCGGGCCTGCAGTCAGTAATGAGCCTCAGCAAGGCTACAGGAATCTCGACCAGCTGGTACACAAGAACGTGCGGTTGCCAGATCGCCCGGAACATCAAGATCACGTCGTACCGGCTCAGGTGCGCAAGGACGCGCTCTTTCAAGGTCTTCGCATTCCATGGCTCTCGTTCGGTGGTGCAGAGTTTCGTTATGGTGATGGAATCACGACGTGTGCCGATGCCCGTTTCCGTCTTCAGCGAGATGCGCGTCTTTCCAACCAAGAGATCATGCCGTGGTAGATTGCGCCCGCCAGCCTCGACGAGGGAGAATGGCTTTTTGATTTCGTTGAAGGTCTTCTCAACTAAGGCTTCGAAATAAATGCCTTGCGGCGGCACGGTGGGGTAGATCGAGTGGTGAATGTCGATCGAGTGCTGCAAGACGTACAGAAAACCCCGATCAAAGATGCTCCGCGCCACAGTGGGAGCATGCTAGACCACGGAACGGCCAAAAGGTCAATGAGTAACCTTCGGGCGGGGACTGTCCAATTTCCCGGTCTGAGTGTCCGGACAGTACCCGGCCCCTGCATTGTCGAGCATTTGCTCGCTGGTCACCTGGCGTGATAGCCTGCAGTCTGTTGCAAGGGTTGGCGACTTTGACGGATCAGCTAAGTACATAGTTCGGCTGCGAGCGGTGAGCCAGCATGACCACCAACGAGCAATGGATCTGTCCCCGGTGCAGGGTCGCGGCTGGTTTCGTGTTAAAAGACCAAGGTGCTGGCTTCCTCGCAACCCCCTATCAGGAGGGCAAGTTCCGCAAGCACACGCAGGGCGATCCTACGGCGCCGGTGAACTCAAGGTTCGACGAAATAGATCGCGTTGGGTATCAGCAAGCAGTCGCAAACGCGCTTGATTTGGGAAGCATCCAGGTCGATCAGCACGGTCGCCGGAACATCTTCCACGCCGTCAATCGACCAACCGGCTCAACTGTCACAGCTGCTGGCGAGACGACGATGGTCAGCGGATTGAAAGTTGCCCTACCGAATGAACCAGCGCGGATTCACGCCTTCCCGTACGGCAGCTCGGAGATTCCGTCGAGGAAATGTTCTCAATGCGGAGGGCAAATCCCGTGGTAGAGCCGAACAAGCACCTCAAGAGCGGCGCGCGGAAGGGTGCGTGCGGCTCAGGCGCATCGCCTTGGACCCGACGTCCGCTATGCTAGACCTCATCGCCAAGGCCTTAGGATCGACACGCGAATCGAAGCACATCGAGTTCAAGCGGGGATTTGACCCTAACTCGCAGGCCAATTGGTGCGAGGTGGTAAAGGACATCGTCGCGATCGCAAACTCCGGAGGGGGTATCATACTCTTCGGGCTAGACAGTTCTGGGAAGCCGAGCGGCCAGTCCGTGGAGGCCATCGAGGGCGTTGATCCAGCCGATTTAGCGAACAAGATTGCCAAGTACACAGGCCCAGTGGACCTGGAATTTGAAATCCGACAGCTGAAGAAAAACGACCATCTGCTCGTCGCTCTCGTGATTCAGGGAGTGACCTCTCCGCTGATATTCCAGAAACCGGGTACGTACGAAGTTGAACCAGGCAAGCAACGCTCCGCCTTCGGCGTCGGGACGGTGTACTTCCGCCACGGGGCCAAGAGCGAGCCCGGGAACACAGAAGACCTCCGAAAAGTAATCGATAGGCAGGTTGCGCAGGTCCGCAGGGCCTGGCTGAGTGGAGTCCGGAAACTGGTGCACGCTCCTCCTGGCTCACGTATCCTCACCACCGCCCCAGCGAGAGGCGCAGCTTCCGCGACCGCAGTGGCCACGACTGTTCGAGCAGTAAACGATCCCAAAGCGATCCCCGTCGTGCTCACTCGAGACTCGGCCAAAGCGGTAGGTCAATTCTACCATGAAGGCATATCCGAAGGGATCTTCGAGGAGATCAATAACGTCGTTGAGGCCAACCGAGTTCTCGCAAGAGGCCAGCAGCATTTCTTTCTTGGGCAGCCGGTGTACTATCGCGTCTACGCTGAGCGGCAACACGTCACACAAAACGAGCAGAACTATCTGCTCCTCCTCAACAGCGGCGCCATCGATTCATACTGTCCAGCTATTTTCTGGCTACTGCACTTATCAGATCCAATAGTCGCCCAGACGCTTCTGAAGCTCTACCTTCAGCCTAAGAGTCCCCAAATACACACCCTGATGCGGCTTGCGATTTTGTTGGGCGCGCAGTTCTCAACTTGGCTCTTCTCTAAGTGGCAGAAGAAATGGGGGCGCCACTCACAGCCGCCGTCGTTCTATTGGACGTTCAAGGAGATGCTCGCGAAATTAGAGAAATCTGACGCTCGCGTTGTTGCAGCCCGAACCAGCATTGCGGCGCAGCTTCAAGTTCCTCGCGCCGCTGCCGTAAGGGTAGAAGATCTGCTGGACAAGCCAGATAAGGCAGCAGCCATGCTGTCCAAAGCATGCATGTCCGTCTTCGAGGGGATTTCCAGCGAGCGGAGCACCGCCAGGGATCTTGACTATCTTGCGTACGGTCTGGAGGTAGAGAAACGGGCGTCAGCTCTTTCCGAAGCACTGATTGATGCTATAGGCGACCGTCCCCCCGGTGAAGCACTGGAGTCGACCGAAGCAGCGGAGTCGCTGCCATGACCGGGGTCCAACAAATCACTGGAGCGAAGGCGGGCAGGCAACGCGGGTTATCGATGCGGATGTGCTGGACTGCCCGCGTCGCTCAGTTCTGTCGTTGAGCTTGCAGAAAAACCCAACAAGGCAGGCCCAAGAACCGAAACTCGCGATATGACGAATCGAAATCAGAAACGCAGCACACATTTGGCTAAAATGTTGGCAAACGTGATCAGAGGAGCGCTACGCGCGTTTCAGGGTCGATCTGAAGCGAAGCAGCGGGAGAATATCGAGTTGCGGAAAGTCACTCCAATTTCCATTTTCTGGGTTTTCCTACAGTCTCGTTAGGTGCCTTCGGGGCGACCGCATTAAAGGGCGCCAGGGAGTCAAGCCATGCTACTAGGCATTCATACACCAACACCCGAAGGACTCGTGGTCGAGGAACTTCCCGCCGGCGACGGGTGGACCGTCGTCCGCGAGGTTGGGAAGCTCGGCTACGTTGTGTTTGAGTACCGCTGCTGCGAAGAGGACATCGGCGAGGACATCGGACAAACCATCGACAATGCTGACATCACCTTCCTTCTTGAGCGGGTCGCCGAGTTGGAGAAGCTTTGCGGGCGGCTTCGGCAGGAAAGGCCCACGTCGATCGAACTTCCGCAGCATAAGTGGAACCTCAAGAAAGCTAGGCAGCGTTTCCGACGCTGGTATCAGGAGCACGACGTCCTCAATCTTGACGTCCGCACCGAGCTGCGGCCATTGGTAATTTCCATCCTGAATGCGGGCGGCGATCAGCCTAGCGACCCTACAGGCGATCCGGACTTCCTCATCCGAGCATACGAGACCGGTGACATCGGGGTGCTTGAGAACTATGTGCGCAGAAAACTCGACCGACCTCCGCTCATCCTTTCACGGATACCGCAGGAGATCGCATCCCTATTGAGGGACGCTAACGAGGCCTACCGCTTCGGCCTCTTTCGAGCGGTAGCGGCCTTGTGCAGGGCGACCCTTGAGAAAACCCTCCGGATGATTCTTGAGGTGGGTCTCGATGGCCTTGCTGTTCCAATCGACCGCGATGACCTGAAGATCTTGATCAATTCGCTTCCCGACCGTTTTCTCCGAAAGGCAGGCCGCGATTTCGCCCATGAGATTCGCCTCGGAGCGAACGAGGTCCTGCATCATGGAAAGGAGCTGTCCGAGGATGAGGCGTGGGCTCTTCTCGTTCGAACTGCGCGTATCGTCGATGCGCTTCTCAATCGAAGCAGATCGCTAAAGGGCACCTAACTCATAGTGTGGGGCGCAGCAATGGGGCCGCGTCTGGACTCTGGACATAAGGCAGCCTCCCGTTGCGATCCGAGCGGAGCTGGAGCACCTCGCTCGCCAGCTCGGTCGCGGGTATCAGGCTGCCTGCGCGGCGTCATACCCTTTGAGGGCAAGGCCGACCACGCGCGGGATGGGCTCTTGGCCACGCTCGTAATAGGCCACTGTGCGTCGCGACAGTCCGAGCACGTCGGCTGCAGCAGCAAGCGAAAGGCCATGGCGTGCGCGCCAGGCCGCAAACTCGGTTGCGGGCACGGTGATGCCCGCTTGTTCCTGCGCGAGGCGGTACAGCGTATCGGCGCCGATATCGAGGTCATCACCCCAGGTAAGACTGTGACCCCATTCGCCGATGGCTGCACGCGCGAACCGCGTGCGCGTCCGTAGGCGCGCCAGCGCCTTGTAGCGCCGGATCAGCCCAGCCAGATCCACGCGCATCGTTTTGCGCGTCGACCAGGTAATCTCCACGGCGGTTTGCCCAACCACGTGGACGGCTCGAATCGTTGGCAGCTTCATCGGTTGAGATCCTTCCATTTCGCGAGCAGGAACTCGCGATGCGTTGCGGCCCACGCCAACGCCTCATGCAACACCCTTTGAGGGACGCGCCCGGCGAGGACTTTGAGCGTGCGAATCGATACTGCGCAGCGATCCTCCGGCATTTCGACGTGGAAATGGGGCTCGCCGTGATCGCCCGCGTACATGCGAATCGCGGCACGAGCGAAGCGCTTTAGCGTAGGCACCGGCCGCTAGCCTAGTGCAATGATTGCACCACGTCAACGGCGGCAAACATGTCTGTTAGAAGCACCGGAGATGTCCGGGGGTATAAGCAGTTAGAGAGGTCCGCCTTAACCGGCTACGCCGTCGCCGATGGAGCGACGGATACGGCGAGAGGTGAAGGCGATGACACGCAA
>JBEKBJ010000066.1:0-28709 GCA_050015455.1 Binatia bacterium | reverse complement strand
GGCGCGCGGGTGCGAAAGGCAAACAGAGTTCAAGTCGTTTAACCGCCAACTGCGGCAATACCGCCTCTCTTTCAAGAGCTTGGACCTAGGCATGGTTTCGTTAACCGGACAGCAGTGAGGAAAAATATAGAATCGGGCGGCTACCGGTCAAGTCGACGTGGCGCGCTCGCGGATTGCCTCACGAATGCACGCTGTGTCATACGGAGACATGGCCGCGGCGTGGTTCGAAATGACGGTTGAGGTCTCGCGGGATCTCAGCGAAGCGGTGGCTAATTTTCTGGTCGAGAGTGGCTCTCCCGGGACCGAGTGGGAGGAGCGCGATGGCAACGTGCGCTTGATCGCGTATTTTTCCGAGCCGCCGCCGCTGGAAGCCGTGCGCCGCTTCTGCGCCGATATCGGTGCTGCGTTGGGCGCAGCGGCCATTCAAACGCGCGAGCTCGCAGACGAAGACTGGTCTCAGAACTGGAAACCCCACTTCCCGCCGCAACGCATTGGTGATCGACTTTATGTCTGTCCGCCTTGGGACAGCACGCCGCCGCCCGGCCGGGTGGAAATCGTGATCGATCCCGGCATGGCCTTCGGCACCGGCCAGCACGCCAGCACACGTGGATGCCTCACACTGCTCGAATGGGCGGTTGCATCGCATCAGATTGGACGAGCGTTGGATCTGGGCACCGGCTCGGGGGTGCTCGCAATCGCGCTGGCAAAGCTCGGCGTGCGCGAGGTTTGGGCCGTCGACACGGATCCGCAAGCGCTTGCGATCGCGGAACAAAACGGCGCGCGCAACGGCGTAAAGTTGTCTCTTCAATTCGCTTCGAGTGTGGGCCAGATACCGGAAGCATTCGATTTCATCGTCGCCAACCTGTTCGCGGAGGTCCTGACGCAGCGAGCGATGCAATTGGCTGGACTGCTTGCCGCTTCTGGTATGCTCATTTGTTCAGGACTGCTGCGTGGTGAGGAACAGCGCGTACGCGGCGCCTACGAAGGTTATGGGCTGGAATTGCGCAAGCGGTACGAGGAAGATGGATGGGTGACTTTGGCGCTCCAGCGGAGCACCGCCCGATGACGCCGCAATTTCTTGTCGGCCCTGAGTTGTTGTCCGGCTCGCGCGCCGTGCTGACCGGCGCGGAGCTCCGCCACTTGCGCGTGCGTCGTCTCCATGCCGGCAGTGAAGTGATCCTCAGCGATGGACTTGGCCACCAGCGTACGGGGGTGGTCGTCGCGCTGGATCGCCGGCAAGCCGTGGTCGTCCTTGAGCCGCAGGAACTGTCGTGCCGGGAGTCGCCACTCCGTTTAATCCTGGCGCAAGCAGTCCTGAAGGCCGACAGGATGGATCTGGTGGTCGAGAAGGCAACCGAGATAGGGGTCAGCGAGATCCTGGTCTTCGAGTGTGAGCGCACCATCGGCCGCCTCTCGCCAAACCGCCAGGCACGCTGGCTGCGTATAGCCCGTGGCGCCACCAAGCAATGTCAGCGAAGCACGGTGCCAGCGATTGCTCGCATCTCGTTTGAGCAGCTGCTGTTGCGGTCCGAACCATTGCGGCTGCTCTTCTGGGAGAGTGCATCTGCAGCCAGTCTCGCCACCGTGAACGACGGGCCGACAGCGGCACTTGCCGCTGTCGGCCCGGAGGGCGGCTTCAGCAAGGCTGAAGTCGAACAGGCCTCTGCACACGGCTTTCGCGTTGTCGGCCTGGGTCCACGGACGCTACGGGCCGAGACGGCTGCCGTGGTGGCGGCCACGCTTTGCCAGTTCCTCTGGGGTGATCTCAACCAAAGGCGCCTTGGGTGATTGAGCACGGCGGGCGATGCCCCGCGCTTGCAGCATTGCTCCGCTCGTAGCATACCGACGCTATGCCCTATCGCTTCCTGTTCATCATGGACCCGATCGAGCGGGTATTGCCGGACAAGGACACGACCTTCGTTTTCATGCTCGAGAGCCAAGCGCGCGGACATGTGCTGTACCACTGCAACCTCGCCGATCTCTTCGTGGCGGACGGCGAGGCGCGGGCGCGATTTCGCCGCGTGACGGTCGGGCGAGGCGACCCGCACTATCAGCTCTTCGAAGAGCGCACCGAACCCCTGCACCGGTTCGAAGCGGTATTCATGCGCAAGGATCCGCCCGTTGATCTCCCATACATCTTTGCCACCTACCTGCTGAGCCTGGCGGCGGCAACCGGGACGTTCGTCTTCAATGATCCCCACGGTCTGCGGGAAGCCAACGAGAAGCTGTACGCGCTTAATTTTCCCGCTGTGATTCCGCCCACGGTGGTCACCTGTGAGATCCCCCGGTTGAAGGCCTTCATGGGTGAGCTCGGTGGAGAGATGATCATCAAGCCGCTCGATGCCTGTGGCGGTGCAGGCGTATTCCACTTGCAGCACAAGGACCGCAACCTGAACGCCTTGCTGGAGATGGCGACCGACAACGGCCGGCGGTTGATCATGGGCCAGCGCTACCTGGCGGAGATCCGGCGGGGTGACAAGCGGCTGATTCTGCTCAACGGCGAGCCGCTCGGAGCGACGTTGCGCGTGCCGCGCGAAGACGAGCACCGCGGCAACATCCATGTCGGGGGAACTTGCGTGCAAGCCGAGATCACGCCGCGTGACAGGTTCATCGCCGGAGCCCTGGCGCCGCGTCTGCGACAGGACGGCTTGTTTTTCGTCGGGCTCGACATCATCGGCGACTACCTCACCGAGGTGAACGTCACCAGCCCGACCGGGGTGCAGGAGATCAACGCGCTCAACGGCGTGCGGCTCGAGCGCGCGGTGATCGACTTCGTAGAGGACCGGATCAGGCGCCGGCCCAGAACGAATCCGGGGTTAGTATGAGCCAGAAATCGAGTGTAAACGGCGCCGTGTCACGGGCGCAGCGCCGGCGCCAGCAAACGCGGCAGGATCTCTTGAGCGCCGCCCGCCGCGTCTTATCCCGCCATGGCTTTCACCGGGCCAAGATCATCGACATCGCCGGTGAAGCCGGCGTCGCGGTAGGCACCTTCTACCTGTACTACCCGACCAAGGAGGTGTTGTTCCTCGAAATGGTCGAAGACGCCGTCCACCTCCTCAAGGCCGACATCGATCGTCTGGAATCCCCCAGTGCGGATCCCATTCAGCGCGCTCGCGCCGGATGTGAGACCTTCTTCCGCTTCGCGCAGGAGAACCGCGATCTGTTCCGCATCGTGTTCGGACATGGCGTGACCTTCCACGGCGTCGCGCACCGGGCCCAGGAGCTTTTCGTCACCGGTGTAGCCGCCAACCTAGCCGCGGGGATGCGCGCCGGCGTGTTTCGTCCCAACCGGCCCGACGTGGTGGCGCAGGCCTTCACCGGCATGCTGCTACAAGTGGTTTCCTGGTGGATCGAACAAGAGAACGTCCCGGTCTCCGAAGTCACCGAGTCGCTTCTGGAGTTCGCGTTCCGCGGTCTCCTTGTCGAGCGCAGTCTCGCGTAAAAAGAACGGGGCGCCGCGGTGGGCGCCCCGTCCTTGAAAGCCTCGCAATTGCCGCTGCGTTTACGGAAGCGTGATGGTGTCCGCGGTGCCCCTCGACCCGACGAAGTGTAGGTTGAAGGCGGCGCTCAGGGGCGATCCCGACACCGGGGTGTGGCTCTCGATGGCAACGCCGAGCAACCCACTTGGAAGCGCCGCGGCGGGGCTGGCCACCGGATTGATCCGCGTCTGTCCGGTCAGGGTTCCCATCGCTCCCACGCTGAAAATCGAACGGGAACACTGTGGGGTGTCGATATTGCAGAGCTGGATCTCTTGGAAGCAGTTTACTGCTTTGCTGGTGGAGTACCGCTCCTCGAATTCGTTGTACACCAGGTATTGCACCGTCGCCGAGCCTTCCACTTGCCGTGACAAGTCTTCAGAGCACGCCACCAGCGTCAGATCCGTGGTGATCTGATCTCCGCTGATCGGATCTTTTGCCTGATCGAAGAAGTTGTCCAGAATGAGGACGTTCGGGCAGCCGTTGTAGTCGCCTGCGCTTCCGGGACCGAGGACCAGCGGGTTATCGGTGATCACGGTTCCGGCTGCGGCCGTCGCCTGAATGCCAATGGCGTTGTAGCTCGCCACATCCAGGCCGGTTGCGGTTGAGGTATCGAGGATGGCCTCGCCCTTGAGGTCGTTGCTGGCGACCGGCACGTAATCGGCGTTCGTCTCAATGCATTTCAACTCACCTTGGAAGGGATCCTCGCTGACGGGCGGAATACGAGTTCCGCTGTTGCTCGGCAAACAGGTGGCGCCAGCGTTCGCTTGAGCGCAATCGTTACCAGTCCCGCAATGGATAAACGGGTTCCCCTGGCACACGCCGTACGGGAGCGGCAGATCGCTACCTGCCAACCCGTCGCTCGCCTTCCACTCGATCGGTTGCCCCTGCGTCAAGGCGATATCGAAATCTGTTTCTACGCAGCTGGGAAGGCACTGCCCAGAGCCGCACGTGGTCGCGTCCTTGCAGATCGACCCGTCACTGGTGCAGTGAGAATTGGCATCGATGTAGAAGCAGTGCAAATCGATCAGGTTGTTGAGGTTCGTATTCGCGAGCCGAATGACCGTGTCGACGCCGTTGACGGTGTCGACCACGATTTTCGGGTAGACGACGATTGCGGCCGGTCTGTCAGACGCCACATCCGCCCGTGCCTGTGCGCCAGAGATAACGAGTGCCGTTGCGATCGCCATCGTCCAGCCTGCCCATCGCACCTGTCCCATGTTCAATCTCCTTTCCGCTGTCCTTGGACGCCGCGTCATTTGCACAGGTTACCTCACTGATTCACTGCGCCCTGCTCGGGTGGAATGGTCACCAAGTCCGCCACATTCAGCTCTCCGATCATGTCGCCGTTTTGGGCCGAACGCGCGGTGAGACTGTTGACGGTATCCTCATGCGTCTCCTCGATGACGGCGAGCACCCCGCCCGGGGTGCCAGTCGCCGAGCTGATGCGTGTCTGCAGCGTGTCGCTGCCGAGCACGCTGGCAGTGAACCACGGACTAATGCCGGGGAGGAGCGACCCACTCGGCGCGCCGAGGTCGAAGGACCCCCAGCACGCGAACGAGGTCGAGGTCGTAAACGCCTGCTCGAATTCATTGAGGACCTCAAACCGCAGTGTGACGGCGGTCAGCGCCTGCGTTTCGAAATTCTGCGTGCATGGCACAACCGTCAGATTAGTGCTGACGCTGCTGCAGTTACACTTGCACGTATCGGGGCCCCCGTCCGGGCAAGCGCAGGTGGAAGGGCAGAAAGTCTGCTGCTGCACCACCGGATCGGGTGCGCCCGTGGCCGGATGGTCGAAGCGCCATTCTACCGGACATCCCGCATACTCCTTGCCATATGGGCACAACGTTGGGTCAAACGTAGCGGCGTTACTGCCGAGGCAGAGAACGTCAGTATATGCAGCTTCGCTTGCATATTCGCCGCTTTGAATGCCAATCGCGTTGTACTTCGACACGTCGCCGGCGGTGAAGAGGCCTGGAACGGTGATGACATCCTCAAGCGTGGCCTCGCCCTTGAGCACATTGGCGAACGCGGGACCACCGCTCGGATCCACCGCGATGCACATCAGTTCGCCGGTGAAGTCCGGCGCCACCGGTGGCACGTGGCCGGGATCGAACCCCGCATCACAGCAGTCTGCAGCTGGAGAGCCGCTGGTGCCCTTCACACACGTCGTCGTGGTCCCACTGCAAGCAAGATCACTCGGATTGTACAGACGGCCGGTCGACACCACCCAGTGAGTCGGCTGCTGGCGGGTCAACCAGATGTCGAAATCGATCTCCGTACACAACGGCTCATTGAGCGACCCCGGCGGGTAGCCTGGGGTCGTCGGCGCGCCATCGACGTAAAAGCAGTGCGCGTACTGCATATTGTTGGAGGTGTTGGTAATCTGAATGATCGTATCGCGTGATCCATCCGCGATCACCTTTGGGAACACCAATATCGATGCGCTCTGCTCCGTGGTGACGACTTGAGCCACGGCCGGCTGGGTAACTAATCCCCATCCGACCAGCGCTGCCAGTCCTGTGAGCCCAACTAGCCCTCGCTGCCTACGCATTACCCTCCTCCTTTCGATCACGCCGCACCGAATTCGCCGTGGCGAACCCCTCGATCAAGTGTGCGCCTTATATCCGTGAGGTACGAAGTTGTCAAGTCAAAAGGCCCTTTTTTTTGCCCACTTTGCACTCTAAGGCAAATACAGATAATCGCTTTGGGGCCGGCTGCCGCTGAAATGCAGGTTGGTGGCGGCGCTGCCTCCCCTTTTCCGGAACTCTTCGGCCACCCCCAGCAAGGTGTGGCCAAACGTGGGATCCGCGATGGCTACCCCCCGAATCCTGGTCTGCCCGGTCAGCGTCCCCATCACGGCCGCGCTAAAAATGGATCGCTGCATGGTCTGACTGCCACCGATCGTCCATATCGGCCACTCGGCGAAGCAGGTCACCGTGCGGCTGGTGGAGAACAGCTGCTCGAATTCATTGAAGACCTGAAACTGCACGACGGTCGCGACCGGCATTAAAGGCAGGGTCAGGAAATCCTCGGAACATGGGACCAGCGTCAAATCGGTGGTGACCTCTTGCCCGGTAACCGGGTCGTTCGCCCCATCGAAAAAGTGGTCCAAGACCAAGATATTGGGACACCCAACGTACTCTCCCGCGCTGACGCAGCTGCCAGACGGGCAATCGGCAGCGCTGGAGCATACATTTCCGGCGTTGGTGCCGGCGGCGCACACGTTTCCCCCGAGCACTAGGGTATTGCCACCATTGTTAGGAGGCTGCACGCAGGTGCCCTCATCGCTTGGGGTTGTCGGTGGCTGGCAGTCCGAATTATTGGTGCAGGATATCGTGGTATCGCCGCTGCAGTAAGGCAGGACGGCTGGGATGCCGATGGCGTTGTATCCTTCCACGTCCGCCACGTTCCCCTGCACCCGGGTGATTTCCACCTCGCCCTTGAGGTCGTTGCGGGCGACCGGCATCCCATTGGCGTCGACCGCAATGCACTTCAGCTCGCCGATAAAGGGGTCTTTCGGCGCCATGAGAATACGGCTGCCCTGGTTGCTCTCGCCGTCCGGTCGGGGGTTGTTTATCGTCAGCGGGAGACACGGTACGTTCTCCGGCGTGGCTGGGGTGCATTCGCTCGAACCCTGTGAGACCAACCATGCTATCGGTTGGAGCGCCGTGATGTTCACGTAGAAGTCGAACTCCTGGCACTGCGATGTGCACCCGTTGGCGACGCAGTCGAGCGGACTGGCAATGCACGCCCGTAACGCCGCCACGCTGGGGCACTGCGGCGTCGCATCGACGAGGAAGCAGTGCATCGAGATCGGCTCTTCCGAGGTGTTGCTGACGCGAATCAACGTGTCGATCTGACCGCGCGGACCCGGCGGAGCGTTGGACGTGTCGATAAGCAGCTTGGGGAACACCAGTATCGCCGCGGCCTTGTCGGACGCGACATCCGCACGAGCAGCGACGCTGGCGCCGACCAATGCGGCGATCACACTCCACAGGCGAATTCCACCGCAGCGCCGCATCAGAATCCCCCTGGGAGGACAAGGACGTCGCCATCCGGGCGATCACCTTCGCCGTGCAGGTTGAGCGCGTCCCTGGTCGTGTTGCCTCCCGAAACCGAGTGGAACTCCTCAACGACGCCCAAGATGCCGGATTGATCGGGGTCCGCCGAATACATCCGCGTTTGCGCGAAGCGGGTGCCGAGGAAGGCCTGGGTGAACACGGAGTTGACGGCACCGAGATTCAGATTCGCCCAACAATAAACCAGGGGAATGCTCGTTGAGTACCTTTCCTCGAACTCGTTGTAGATGTCGAACCATACCACCGCCGTGCCGAAGACTTGGTTCTCGAAGTCCTCGGTGCACGGCACGATTGTCACCTCCGTATTGACTTCGGAGCCGCTGGCGAACTCGTTGATCACCGGATCGCTTGCGCCGGCGCTGAACTTATTGCCGGCGGCGAAATGGTTGACGATCAGCGTATCGGGGCAGGCGTTGTATTCGGCTCCGGTGGGGCAACTCGGGGTCATGCCGCCGCCGAGGCACAGGGTGTCGTCGCCGTTATTGGAGTTGGAGTCGGTGTTCAGCCCCATCACCCCAATGGCGTTGTACTTGCTGGCGTCGCCATCCGTAGTGACGATGGTGGCCTCCCCTTTGAGGTGATTGCCGTTGATCGGCGCCCCGGAAGAATCGACTTCGATGCATTTCAGCTCGCCCGTGAAGAAGTCTGACACCGGGGGGATGGCACCCGGATCAAAGCCGGCCCCGTTGCAGTCATAAAACGGGGGATTGTCGCTGCACTCCTGGTCGCTCGGCCCCGTGCTACTGACCCGCCGCCCGGTGGACACAACCCAATGCGTCGGTTGCTGTTTGGTGAGGTAGATGTCGAAATCGATTTCCTGGCATTGTGGCTGATTAGTGGAGCTTGGCAGTTGACTGGGATCGGGCGGCGCCCCATTCACATAGAAGCAGTGTGCAAACGCCATCGAGTTCGAGGTGTTCGAGATCTGGATAATGGTGTCGCTGGCGAGCTTAGAGGCGGTGGCGGGCGTGGAAATCACCTTCGGGAACACCAGAATCGAGGCGCTCTGCTCTGTGGTGACGTCGGCGCGGGCCGTTGAGGTGGCGACGACGAAAGCAGCGACGACGAGTGCCAGGGTGGTGGCTCGGCCCCGGCGCCAAATCGCCCCGCTCGCACGTCCCATCGATCCCACGCTCCTATCGCAACACCACGCCGGGACTTTTTGCCCGGGCGCTTCCGACTCCTGCATCCCCACTTGCAGCTCACGCGACAAGTGCGCCTTTATAAACCGGTGGGGCCGGCCGTGTCAATGAACGTCAACGCAAATGGCTGAGGAAATGCGTCTTACCTTACGGGCGTCAGCCACGAAGCGTGGCGCGGATCTTCGCCGCGGGTGATAGCGGCAAAGCTCCGTTGCAGGTTCTGCGTGATCGGGCCCGGGCGCCCCGACCCGATCTGGCGATCGTCGATCTCGCGCACCGGGGTGACCTCGGCCGCCGTCCCGGTCATGAATGCTTCATCCGCCAGATAGGCCTCGTCGCGCGTGAAGCGCTCCTCCACGTTCTTGACTCCGTGCTCGTGCAAGATGGTGAGGACGGCGTCGCGCGTGATACCCGACAAGATGGAAGTCTGCGGCGTGGTCTTTACGCGCCCGTCGCGCACGATGAAGATATTCTCGCCGCTACATTCAGAGACGTAGCCGTCGACATCCAGCATCATGGCCTCGTCATATCCGGCCCGGCGCGCCTCCACCGCCGCCAAGATCGAGTTGACGTAGTTTCCGACGGCTTTGGCCTTGGTCATGTGTGTGTTCACGTGCATACGCTGGAAAGATGCCGTTTTGATCCGCACGCCGTCGCGCACGCCTTCCTCGCCGAGATACGCGCCCCAGGACCACACGACGATGGCGACGCGGACGGGATTGTTCACCGCTGCCAAGCCCATCTCGCCGGAGCCCAGAAAGACGATCGGACGGATGTAGCAGGACCGCAGTTTGTTCACACGCACGGTCTCGATGCAGGCGCTGGTGATATGCTCGCGGCTGAACGGGATGGCAAGGCCCAGAATATGCGCCGAGCCGAACAGACGATCGATGTGCTCCGCCAATCGGAAGATGGCGGGCTGGCCACCACGGGCCTCGTAGCAACGAATGCCCTCGAAGACACCGAGCCCGTAGTGCAGCGTGTGCGTCAAGACGTGCACGTGCGCCGCATCCCACGGTACGAGTTCGCCATCAAACCATATGAGTTCACTCTTTTCCACGACGAATCGCCTCCTCGCCTGCGTTCATTTCTTCACAACGTATCTCAGTTCACTTCAATTCCGCTTCCATGCGATCGAACCAACGCTCGAAGCAGGCTCGGATGGCTTCGCGCCACACGCTGTAGTCGTGCCACAACCGCTCGCCGATGCCCTCAGCGTTCGTGCCGGCGCCGCCGTCATATCCCATACGCTTCGCTACCGGCCGCAGCTCCATGCGTGCCCTGTCCAAGTCCTCGACCGGTCGGTCATACGCCAGGCGCAGCGAATTTTCCACCCGGCGCAGAAAGCGGTAGCCGTCCGCCAGCAGCGCGTGGTCCTCTGCGGGCAAAACGCCGGTCTGCGCCAGCGCTTCCAGTGCCCCCAAGGTGTTGCCGATTCGCGCCCGCGGCTCGCGGGCACCGTAGTGGAGCTGGAGCATCTGGGTCAAGAACTCGACGTCGACCAGTCCGCCGCGGCCGGTTTTGATGTTCACGCGGTCGTGGCTCTCTTTCGCCAACTCCCGCTCCATGCGCCAGCGTAACCGGCGAATCTCCCGGACGTCTTCGGCACTGAGGGGAGCGCGATAGACGAAAGCGGCGACAATCGCGGAGACTCGTTCCTGCAGCGCCGGTGTGCCCGCCACCGGCCGCGCTTTGATCAGCGCTTGTCGCTCCCACAACCGCGCGCTGGTCTCGTGGTAGCGACGAAAACTGTCCAGGGAAGACACCAACGGGCCGGAGTGCCCGGACGGACGCAGCCGCGTGTCGATGCGGTACACGATGCCCTCGCGTGTCGTGACCTGCAACACTGTGATCAGCCGTTGCGCCAGCTTGGAGAAGAACTCGTGCACCGACACTGGCAGAGGCTGCGTCCCAGCCGATGCGCCAGAGCTCCGCTGCCCTTCGGGTCGCTGCATCCGAGAGCTCACGGCCGTCGCCACGACATGTCGGTTCAAACCGTCAGCCAAGGGACTGGGCTGCGCCTCGTCGTAGACGAAAATCAAATCGAGATCGGAGTTATAGTTCAACTCCCTCCCGCCGAGCTTGCCCAGAGCCAAGACCACCATTTGACCGGGCAACTCGGCGCACCCATAGCGCGTGCAGATGTCGCGGGCGGCGATCGTGCAGGCGCTGCGCAGACATACTTCAGCCAAGGTCGTGAGTTCGGCGCTGACTTCTCCCAGCCGCAGCACCGACTGCAGATCGTTGATACCGATGCGCAAGAATTCCTGGTTGCGGAAGCGGCGCAAGACCTCGAGCGACTCTTCGAAGTCGCCATCGCGCGGCAGCAGGGCTTGCAGCTCAGTGCCGAGGTCCTCTGGCGTGCGGTGCACCCGCACGAGGTCGGCCCGCACCAGCGTGTCGAGCAGCTCGGGACGGCGAATGAACGCGTTGGCGAGGAACTGGCTCCCGCCGAACAGGCCCACCAGCATGCGCAAAGTGGCCGGATTCTCGCGCA
Source organism: Binatia bacterium (assembly GCA_050015455.1). GTDB lineage: Bacteria > Desulfobacterota > Binatia > HRBIN30 > HRBIN30 > JAGDMS01. The sequence continues at coordinate 17,512 of JBEKBJ010000066.1, read as the reverse complement.
GCAAGGCGAGAAAACTCGTCCGCGCGCCGACCGACGAGATGAAGGTGGCGACGTTCCGCAACGCCAGGTCTGGGTCCGCCGACTGGAGGATAATGCGCAGCGACGATGGCGCGATCTCGTAGAGCACCTTTTTGCGCCCGGCGCGAGCGGGCGCCGACGGCGGTCCATCGCGCAGCAGCAGCAAGTCGTCGTAGCTCGTCTCAGGCTGCGTGAACCCCAGCGCCTGCAGCCGCCGGATGCTGGCTTCGCGGTTGTCTAGCGTTTGCAACAATTCAATCACTTCGGCGTCCGCCGAGCGCCGCGTTTCGGCAGCTGGTTCGTAAAAGAGCTTCTCGAACGCGCGCCGTACCCGATCCCTGTGCCGGTCGAGGTCGGCCCACAACTGTGCCGCCGCGCCGTCGGCGCGGTACCCCAGCCGGCGTGCCAACGTCTCGCGCTCGCGCCCATCGGTGGGCACCGTGTGGGTTTGCAGCTGGTGCACGATTTGGATCTTGTGTTCGACGTTGCGCAGGAAGCGGTATGCCTGCATCAATGCCTCACCTTCCTCCGCCGGCAGATAGCCGGCCTGGGTCAAGTTCGCCAAGGTGGGCAGGGACCCACGGCCACGCACACGCTCGTCACGCCCGCCGTGCACCAGTTGCAGAACCTGCACCAGAAATTCGATCTCGCGGATGCCGCCGCGGCCGAGCTTGACATTGCCGCGTCCGACCTTGTCACCCATCCGAGTTTCGACGCGCGCCTTCATGTCCTGCATGTCGGCGATGGTCGTGTAGTCGAGATAGCGGCGATAGATGAAGGGCCGCACCTCAGACAGGAAGCGCTCGCCCAGATCCAGCTCGCCCGCGATCGGACGCGCCTGGATGAGCGCCGAGCGCTCCCACGTCTGACCGTAGGCCTCGTAATAGATGAGCGCGTCGTTGAGGGCATTCACGATCGGCCCGTTCACGCCTTCCGGACGCAAGCGCAGATCGACGCGGAAGGCGAAGCCCGCGGGGGTGACCTCCTGGAGCGTGCGGGTGATGAGCTCCGCCAAGCGAGTGAAGAACTCACGCGCCTGTATCATCCCGCGTGGTCCGCCAACAGTTTCCTCGTGCTCCGAGGCGTAGAGGTACATGACATCGACATCGGAGCTGAAGTTCAACTCACTGCCGCCCAGCTTGCCTAAGGCAAGGACAACGAAGGAGTCCTGAGTGCGCGCCGAGTCCTGAGGCCTGAGGGCTGAGGGCTGAGGCCGCGCCGGCTCGAACTCGCCGTACTGCTCGCGCAGGCTGTGGCGCGCCCAATGGTAAGCCGCGCCGAACAAGCCCGCCGCTAGCTCGCTCAACTCAACCATCGTGGTGTCCACGTCGTAGCGGCCGGTGAGGTCCGCGAGTCCGATGCGCAGGTATTCGCGGTGGCAGTGTTGCCGCAGGTGCTCCGAGAAGGTCTCCCACAGTTCGCCAACCGCGGCGCGCAGGTGTCGCTCGTGCTCTGGCGCGGTCCGCCTGGGCGCGGCGGCACATGCCCGGAACAGCTCGACCCATCGCCCCCCCGCGCTGTGCAACGTATTGGTGAGCGACTGGCTGCCGCCGATCACGGTGAACAGATCGGCCAGCTGATCGACAGCCAGCTTGCCGAGCGTCGTTGCATCCGGCGTCACCTCGAGCAACCGTTCGCAGCCGGCAAGCGCCATGGCGGGATCGGCTGCGCTGGCCAGCAGCTCCGGCAGGCGACGGGCAAGGTTAGGCGCGGCCGACCGCAGCATCTCAGCCAGACGCGCAGCACGCTGCAGGTCTATGCCGAAGTGCTGTAGTACCGCGGCTACGGATTCCATCGCCGCAAACTCTAGCTGAAGGGCCACGCATGTGCGAAGCGGGGAATGGGGTCGGATCAAGCCGGGAGAACTGCGCACTCGGCCCGGTGCGACGGCTCAATCTGGTGCGCCGTCATCCACGCCCGCAGGTCACTGACGGCGCGGGCGGCGAGCGCCAGCCGCTTGTCGCGGCCGCGCTCACTACTGGTGATTGGAGGGAACACTCCGTAGTTGGCGTTCATCGGCTGGAAGTCGCGGCGGTTCCCGTCGGTGACGTAATGTACCAGCGAACCCAGCGCCGTGGTCGCCGGCGGCACAATGCACTCTGCCCCTCGCAGCAAGCGGGAAACGTTGATGGCCGCCAACAGCCCCGCTGCGGCCGACTCGACGTAGCCCTCGACCCCGATGAGTTGCCCGGCGAAAAAGGTGTGCGGGCGCCCGATCAGCTGCAGCGTAGGCTGCAACAGCCGTGGCGAGTTGATGAACGTGTTGCGATGCAGACTGCCGAGGCGTACGAACTCGGCACGCTCCAGGCCCGGGATCATACGGAGCACGCGGCGCTGCTCCGGATAGGTCATCTTGGTCTGGAAGCCGACCATGTTGAACAGCGTGCCCTCGATGTTGTCCTGGCGGAGCTGTACGGCAGCGAACGGGCGGCGGCCGGTGCGGGGATCGACGAGCCCCACCGGACGCATGGGTCCGAAGGCGAGCGTGTCGGGTCCGCGCCGCGCCATTTCCTCGATCGGCATACAGCCCTCGAAATAGACACAGCGCTCGAAATCTTTCGGGGGCACCGTCACGGCGGTGCGCAAGGCCTCGATGAAGCGGTAGTACTGGTCGCGCGACAGCGGGCAGTTCAAATAGTCCTCGCCGCCTTTGCCGTAGCGCGACGCTGCGAAGGCAACGCTGCGGTCGACGGATTCGGCTGTGACAATCGGGGCGATCGCATCATAGAAATACAAATGATCACCCAGGAGCTGTTGCAGGCAGCAGGAGAGGGCGGGCGAGGTCAACGGCCCGGTGGCCACGATGGTGACCCCTTCGGGAAGAGCCGTCACTTCCTCCCGCACAACCGCGATCTCAGGTCGCGAGCTGACGGCAGCGGTCAGCTGGGCGGCAAACTGCTCGCGGTCGACCGCCAAGGCGGAACCGGCAGGGACTGCCGTGCGATCGGCGATGCCCATGATCAGCGAGCCCAGGCACCGCATCTCGTGTTTCAGCAGGCCTACTGCGGAATCGAGCGAGGCGCTGCGAAAAGAATTGGAACAAACGAGTTCTCCGAAACGGTCAGTGTGGTGTGCCGGCGTGGTGCGCAGCGGCCGCATCTCGTACAGCCTGACCGCGAGCCCGCGCCCGGCAAGCTGCCACGCAGCCTCGCAGCCGGCGAGGCCACCGCCGACAATCGTGGCTCGTGCTCGTGACTCGTCTTCTGCCGCGCTCGACTCTCGACTCTCCACTCTCCACTGCATCTCACACCGCTTCCGCCTCAGCGATGGTTTCTTGGTATTTACAACCTTCGCTGAGGCAGCGGCGCACGGTGCCGTAGCGCTTAGTGGTCTTCTCGACGACGAACGGGGCGTCGCAGCGCGGGCAAGGCTCCGGCACCGGCCGATCCCAGGTGGCGAATTTGCATTGTGGGTACCGGTTGCAGCTGTAGAAGATCTTGCCGGTGCGCGAGCGCTTTTCCATGATCTCGCCGGCGCCACAGTCCGGACAGGTTACGCCGGTGGGCACTGGACGGACGAGCGGCCGCACGTTCTTGCATTCCGGATAGCCGGAGCAACCGAAGAACTTGCCGTAACGTCCGAAACGCACCAACATCGGCCGGCCGCACTGCTCACACTTCTCGTCGGTCTCCTGCGCTTCTTCCACTTTGATATTGCCTTCGACATCGCGGCTGAAGTTCTTGGTGTTCTTGCACTTCGGGTAATTCGGGCACGCTAGAAATTCGCCGCTGCGACCCCATTTGATCACCATTTTGGCGCCGCAGACCGCGCACGGGATGTCGGTCGGTTGCCCTTCGCGTTTGACGTCGGGCATCCGTTCTTCGGCGTGTTCGAGATCACGCACGAAGGGATCGTAGAAACGGCGCATCGCCGCGATCCACTTTTCCTTGCCGTCTTCGATGTTGTCGAGAACATCTTCCATGCCGGCGGTGAACTCGACGTTGAGGATGTCAGGAAAGGCGGCGACCAACAGATCGGTGACCAGGAAGCCCAGTTCGGTCGGGCGCAGCCGCCGCGACTTGTCCTCCACCACGTACTCTTTATTCAGGATGGTGGCCATGATGGCGGCGTAGGTGGAGGGTCGGCCGATGCCCTTCTCCTCCAGTTCCTTGATCAAGGTGGCCTGGCTGAAGCGTGGCGGCGGTTGGGTGAAGTGTTGCTCTGGCAGCAACTCGTGCAGCCGCAGGTGTTCGCCCTCGCTGAGCGGCGGCAGCTGGCGCTCGGACTCGTCGTCCTCATCACCGTTCTTGCGCTCGTCATCGCGGCCCTCGGTGTAGACGCGGATGAAGCCGTCGAACTTCAGGATCTGGCCCGTGGCGCGGAACAACGTGTCGGCAGCGGTAATGTCGACCGTAGTCTGATCGAACACCGCGGGCATCATCTGGCTGGCGACGAAACGGTTCCGAATCAAGGTGTAGAGCGCCAGCTCCTCTTTGGAGAGATAGCGCGCGAGCTGTTCCGGGGTGTTGCCGACGGCTGTCGGGCGAATGGCCTCGTGCGCGTCCTGCGCGCCCTTCTTGCTCGGATAGGTGACGGCATTTTCCGGCAAATAGTCTTTTCCGAAGCGTTCGCCGATGAACCCTCGCGCCTCCCGGATGGCTTCCGGAGCGATGCGCGTCGAATCGGTTCGCATGTAGGTGATGAGGCCGAGGGCACCCTCGCCGCCGATCTCGACGCCCTCGTACAGCCGTTGCGCAACGCGCATGGTGCGGCTCGGCGCGAAGCCCAGCTTGCGCGAGGCTTCCTGCTGCAAGCGCGAGGTAATGAACGGTGGCGTCGGAAAACGGCGCCGTTCCTTGCACTCAACGCGGTTGACGATCCAGGTGGCGCCGCGCAAGCGGTCGACCACGCCGCGCGCCGCCGCCTCGTCTTCGAGGCGGAACTTCTCGGGGTCGAGGCGGTCTTCGCCGATGCGGAACAGACGGGCCGCAAACGGCGGCGGAGTGCCGCTCTCGAGCCGCGCGGTAATAGACCAGTACTCCTTGGGCGTGAACGCCTGGATCTCGCGCTCGCGCTCGCAGATGATGCGCACGGCGACCGACTGCACGCGGCCGGCAGAAAGGCCGCGGCGCACCTTCTTCCACAGCAGCGGGCTGATTTGATAGCCGACCAGCCGATCGAGGATGCGGCGCGTCTGTTGCGCTTCGTAGAGATTGCGGTCCAGCTCGTGCGGATGGCGGATGGCCTCCTGCACCGAACCCTTGGTGATCTCGTTGAACAGCACGCGCCGGATCCTGTGGCGGTTGCGACCGATCTTCTCGGCAATGTGCCAGGCGATGGCCTCACCCTCGCGGTCAGGGTCGGGAGCGAGATAGACGTTCTCCTTCCCCTTGGCCGCCTGTTTCAGCTCGGCGATGACCTTCTTCTTGCCGCGCAGCACTTGATACTCGGGCTCGAAGTCGTGCTCGATGTCTACACCCAGCTTGTTCTTCGGCAGGTCCATGATGTGGCCGACCGACGCCTTCACCTGGAAATCTCTTCCCAGATACTTTTCCAGAGTCCGAGCCTTGGCGGGTGACTCGACGATGACCAAATTCTTCGCCATAGGTTATACCTGCGCCGGGGCGCACCGCACGTCAACTAGTGCCGCGACGAAATGCTTGCCGGGAAGCTGTTGCACCACCCCCTTCAGCTCCAGGTCCAGCAACGCTTGCAGCACCGTGGCGGCAGCGAGCCTACTGCGAGTGATGATGGTGTCGATGTGAACGGTCTCGTGCCGCATGCACTCGAGGATGGCCGCCTCCGTGGGCGTCACCTCGACGGGCCCGCGCACGGCCGCGCGGCTGAGCAGCTGCGGCGCGATTTCTTCCAGCACGTCTTCGGCGCGCTCCGTCAGTTTCGCGCCCTCCCGGATCAACCGATGTGTGCCGCGGGTACGTTCGCCGATGGCGCCGGGCACGGCGAACACGTCGCGGCCCTGTTCGGCCGCCAACGTCGCGGTGATCAGCGAGCCGCTCTTCTCCGTCGCTTCGATGATCACGGTGCCGAGCGCGAGGCCACTGATGATGCGGTTGCGGTTCGGAAAGTTCTCGGCGTCCGGCTGCGTGCCCATCATGAGCTCAGTCACTACTGCCCCTTGTTGTGAGATCGCTTGAAAAAGGCCATGATGCTCACTCGGGTATACGACGTCAATCCCGGAACCCAGCACCGCGATGGTGCGGCCGCCGGCGCGCAGCGCCGTCCAGTGCGCTTGCGCATCCGCGCCGCGCGCCATTCCACTGACCACGGAGACTCCGTAGCGCACTAACCCTTCGCTGATTTCACGCGCCACGCGCAACCCATACGCACTCACTTGGCGTGACCCCACTACCGCGACTGCCGTGGCGTCACGCGCCTCCAGCTTCCCATGGACGAACAGGAATGGCGGCGGATCGTGGATCTGACGGAGATTGACGGGATAGAGCGGATCGTTCCACGTCAGCAGCGTCGCGCCACTCCGCGCCAGCCGCTCGATTTGCTCGTCCACCGCACGCCAGCCGTCGAATCCATGAATAGCGTGCGCCAAATCGCTGCGCACCCCTGCGCATTCGAGCGCGTGTGGACTCGCCTCAAACACCGCGGCGGGCGTGCCAAAGGCGTGAAGCAAACTCTGGAATACTATCGGGCCGACGCCATGGACCATCCTGAGCGCCAACCAAGGCCGCCACTCAACCGGGGATGCGTCAGCCATCGCGGCCTTGTAGCGTAATCAAACGGTTTCCATCAAGGCGATAGTGCATCGAGCCGTCGAGTGTGCCGTTTTGTAAACGCTACAGCACCTGATTGTCACTTCTTCCACCTCTTTATGTCAGTGGAAAGGTCCAGCAGCAGGCTGTGGCTAACCGGGATCTTTGGCACATGAACTGCATGCCAAGGAGACGTTGAAAAGGACGAGGAGATGCACAACCAAACGAAGGTCCTTGGGCTCGCCAGACGCATTCGCGTACGAACGCGTTTCGGGGGATATTGTCAGGCCTGGGACTGCAGGCCCTTCGGTTTCGGGCGAATTGTCGCACCGCGGGCAAGGGGTGCGGTCGAGATTGCGCCGAGTGTGGAGCTCGATTTAGCCAACGGTGAGCTACGAGCAGAGGCGTCATTGGAGCGCCGCCTCGCCTGATGCGTGGCACAGCTGGAAGAATGAACTCCATGGAGACGCGACCCCGCTCCGAGGCAGTGGACGCCCGGTGGCTGGACACCCGGTGTAAGTCATGCGGTGCGCCGCTTACCTCAAAGACGCACGTCCATGACTGTTTGGGCGACCAGCTGGATGCGACTCGTTACGCTGAGCTGTTTTGGGAAGAAGCTTGATTTCCCGCTGCCGCGCGGCCGGTTAAGCGGGCGGTAACGTGCTGTCCCCCCCTACGGCAGTTACCGCCCGCGGCCTCCGGGTCGCTGTGGCAGCTGCCCTTCGGAGCGGGTGCCAGAGGCGCGCAAAAAAAAGCTCGCGGGTTCGACATGCCTTGTGAACACTGGAGCCGAACCGTCGCACATGGCATGAGTTGGGTGTGTGCGATGTGCAAGTCCTACCGTCGGTGAACAGCCCCCCGCCGGGCCCGCGCCCGGTTGTTCGGTTGGGTGCGGCAGCGGCGCTACTCGCGACCAGTGTGGCGCTCTCGCGCATATTGGGGTACGCACGCGAGGCGTTGTTGGCGTACGAGGTCGGTGCGCGTGCGTCGACCGACGCGTACTTTGCCGCCTTTCAGATTCCGGATCTCCTCAACTACCTGTTGGCTGGCGGCGCGCTCTCAGTTGCCTTCTTGCCCCTGTACACGCGCCGCCTTTCCCGGGGCGACGTCGAAGGGGCGGATCGCTTCTTCGCCACCGTGCTCGGCACCCTCGGAATGATCGCGGTGCTAGCGACGGCGGCGTTGTGGTGGTGGGCTGCACCGCTGGTGGCGCTGCAGTTTCCGCACTTCGATGCCGCCACTCAGGCGCTGACGGCGCGTCTCACCCGGATCGTCCTGCCGGCGCAAATCTTCTTCATTACTGGGGGCATCGTGAACGCCACCTTGCTGGCTCGCGAACGCTTCGGCGCGGCGGCGGCGGCGCCGCTGATCTACAACGCCGCCATCATTGCCGGTGGCCTGTTGCTGGCACCGCGCGGCCTCGGCGTGGAGGGCTTCGCCTGGGGCGCACTGGCGGGCGCGGTGCTCGGTCCCTTTCTGGCGCCGGTGGTCGACGCGCGCCACCGCGTGCGATTGCGCCTGCGCGTTAGTGTCAGCGACCGCGCCTTGCTCGGCTACCTCCTCATGGCCGCACCGCTGATGTTTGGACAGACATTGCTGACCGTCGATGAGTGGTACGGGCGTTGGTTCGGCGCCTTGCTCGGCTCCGGCACGGTCGCGCATCTCGCGTTTGCGCGGCGGTTGATGCAAGTCCCTGTCGCCGTGGTTGGGCAGGCCATCGCCGCAGCGGCGCTGCCGACGCTAGCGCGGCTGTGGGCACAGGGTCGGGAGGAGGAATTCAAGCGCTTGGTATCGCGCACGCTGCAAGCCGGGCTCGGGCTTGCGGTGGTCGGGGGCGCTGCCTTCATCGTGTTGGCTCGGCCGGTGGCGCAACTCGTCTACCAGCACGGTGCGTTCACGGCGGCCGACAGCACCGAGGTGGCGGCGATCCTGGCACTGCTGTCGCTCGGGGTGCCGTCGTGGATCGCGCAAGAGATCGCGGTGCGCGCTTTTTATGCGCGCGGCGACACCTGGCGTCCGATGCTGCTCGGTACCTGCGTCGCCGTTGCCGCCATCCCGCTCTATCTTTCCTTGGCCGGCCGGTTTGGCGTGCTGGGGGTTGCTGCCGCAGGGGTCATCGGCATGAGTGTGAACGCGCTGGCGACGCTGTTGTTGGCAAGGTGGCTTCACGGCGGACCGGATTTAGGGCGGCTGCTAGCCACTACGCTGCGCGCTGCACTCGTCGCGTCATGCGCCGCGCTGGTGACGACGGTGGCGGTGCGTGCCGCGCCGTCCGGGAGCGTCGGTGCACTGCTGGCGCTCGGTGGCGGCGGGCTCGTGTATGCTGGCGTCGTCGCGTTGGGTGCGTTTAGTCTCGGTGATGATTCCATGCGCGATGCCCTACGCCGCCTGTTGCGACGGCGCCGGCGCCACGACATCCGCCCGTAATGCGGTCCCGCCACCCCGGTGATTCGCACCGGCAGCCATTCCGTCATGCCAAAATTATTCAGTGCCCGCCCGCTACCCGTGCAAGGTGCCGCACAAAGGGATGCCCGTCGCAGCTAGGTTCTTGCACAGAGTTCCTGGCGATGCCTTGCACAGAGTTCCTGGCGATGCTTTGGGGGCCACCGAGGTTACCTCTCACCGCAAGGGCCGCGAGTTCATCGCGTGCATCAGCGGCCGTCTGCGCCGGTTCCACGTCAAGGTGATTCCGGGCGACCACATCACCATCGCCGTGTCGCTGCACGATCCGACGCACGGCCTCATCGTTCACCGCAGGTGAGCCGCATCGGTCGCGCGCGCGCCGCCTTGCAGCGAATCGATGCGGTTGTGCGGTTGGACGCGCACTGCTAAACATAAGGCTACTGATTGTTTGGGCGAGAACCCGCCTGGTTTCGGCGTCTGGTACGCCTCCCGCACGTACATTCAGGCAGACGCGGTTGGGCAACAGGTGCATAACCGTGGGAACAGCAACTGCGAACTGGCCGCGGCGGCGGCCCGAGGGACTAAGGAGTCGTGCGATGGGAAGGAAGCTGTACGTCGGAAATTTAGGGTTCGACGTCACCACCAAAGATCTCGAAGAGCTGTTCGGACAAGCGGGCGTGTGCGAGTCGGTCGCCGTCATTACCGATCGGGCCACCGGACAATCCCGCGGCTTCGGCTTTGTCGAGATGAGCTCCAACGCCGATGCTCAGAAGGCGATCCAGCAGTTGGACGGCCAAGAGTTCAAAGGCCGGGCGCTCAAGGTAAACGAAGCGCGCGACCGGGACAGCAGCCGCGGTGGTCGCGGCGGTGCCGGTGGTGGCGGCGGTGGGCGTAGTGGCTGGAACCGGCGTTATTAGCCCGCACCGGCAGAACGCGGCCGGGGAGGTGCGGGGTCTCGGGGTGAGGCTGTTACCGCTCGACCCGTACGTCAACTCGGCGGGGAGGAGAACATGGCGTTCAACAATTCACCGATGGTGAGAGCATCGGCCCGCCGTGCCAAAACCGAACACGTCTTCTGCGTCGGCTGGCACGCATTCGTGCACTGGCCGGAGCGAGCCGGTCAGCCGCTCGGCCCGGTGCCGCTGCGAGACGCAACCGGGCAGGTCCTGGCCAATGATCTTGCCGACGGGCAGGAGGTCGAGATCGTTTCCTGGCGGCCGCGTGCGCGAGAAGGCGTCACCTACCAGATCCGCCGGCTGACCGATGGCACGGAATGGTGGATCGCCGCCATTCATCTCCGGCGAGGGCGCGAGGCCGATGCAAGCACGCCAGCGGCGTAGTGCCGGTAGCCCGATGACCGATGCGGCGGCGCGCGCGTTCCTGCGCCGGCAACTCGAAGCACATTTGTGCTCCCTCGGCTATTCTTGCGTGCATGCGCGGCGTCTGGCGTTGCCGGTGCCGCAGATCGCACGGGTCAGCCCAATGCGCGGCCGCATCGCCTACGGCGAGACCGTTCTGCGCCGCGACCTCCAGCGCCGCCGGTGTCACGAGCGGCTACTGAATTTGTCGCAGCGGCGCACGCGCCGGCGCAGCACCATCCAGCTGTTCATCGCGGTGGCCGAGCGCGACCGGCAAGGCCTGGAAGCCTTGCTGGAACGCCTCAACATCCAGAACCGCATCCGTGGCGGCCACGTCCACGTGGTGACCGTCCCGCCCGCGGCAGCCGGCGCCCGTCCAAGGTCCTGAGCCGGTCGCCAGCGGCGTGCTTGCTGACAAGGCTCGAACGGGCTGGCTCGCTACGCCGCCAACCAACACCCGTACCGCGCTGCCCGACGCGCCAAAGATGTCTTGTCCAATGGCCCCGGGGCTTCGAGGGCGGACGTAGTACCCCGGGTTCCCTCTCTGGAGCCTGTTGAATGAAACCTCGCGACCAGGAGATTACTCTTTTGCGGTTGCATGGTTTTTAGAATCGTGCTACGCCGTGCGTAGCACGAAACTGAAAATCATGTCGCACGCCGAGGGTCAGCGCGACAACCCAGGGAGGAACGGATGCATATCCCCGACGGGTATCTAGGTCCGGCGACCTACGGCGGCGCCTGGGCCGTCATGGTGCCGATCTGGCGCTATGCGTCGAAGAAAGTGAGGCAGACCGTACAAACATCCGAGATCCCGTTTCTGGCGATGGGGACGGTGTTCAGTCTCGTGGCCATGATGTTCATGCTGCCTCTTCCCGGCGGGACAACCGGCCACATCAACGGCACGACGCTGGTGGCGATCCTCCTCGGCCCCTGGGCTGCCGTGATCGCAGTCTCCATTTCGGTCGTCATCCAGGCCGTGCTTCTCGGCGATGGCGGCATCACCGCCATCGGCGCCAACTGCTTCAACATCGCCTTCGTCGGGGCCGTGGTAGGGTGGCAGATCTACGCGCTCATTCTCCGGGTGGGCACACGGTCTGCGAAACGTCCACCGGGTGGGTCAGCTGCGGCGCCGCGCTTCCTGCGGCTCACGGCCGCGGCCGCCGCGTCTTATCTGGCCATCAATCTCGGTGCGCTCATGGCCGCCCTCGAGCTCGGCAGCCAGCCGCTCTTGTACGCGGGGAGGCAGGGAGCAGCGTACTTCCCCTTCCCGTTGAAGGTGGCGATCCCGGCGGTGATGGTTCCGCACCTGACCATGATCGGCGCGCTCGAGGCGGGTGTGACCGTCCTGGTGCTGACGTTTGTTCACAAGACGGAAGGAACAATGAAGGGACTCACGAAGGCGGCCGTGGTGCTATGCGTGTGCCTGACGGGCGTGCTGTCAGCGTCGCCGGGGTTTGCACACGATTACTGGATCGAAAAGGACGGCGCCAGCTACGCCGTGGTGTACGGCCACGGGGACCAGCGCATGGAGTATGATCCCGCGACCGTGAAGAAGGTAACCGTCTATGACGCGGGGGGAAAGCCGATCGCGTTCCAGACCGAGGTGCAGGGAAAGATGCTGACAATCAAGCCCGCTGAACCTCCGTCCGTCATCGTGGCCGAACTCGACAGGGGCTATTGGTCGGAGACGATCTCCGGCTGGAAACACGTCCCAAAACGCCAAGCCGCGCACGTCGTCGAAGCGGTGCGGTCGTACGACTACTCCAAGTCAATCCTATCGTGGGGCGATGCCGCCCAGAAACCGATGGAGGGCGTGGAGCTCGACCTGGTGCCGCAGGAGAACCCATTCGATCTCAAGGTGGGGGACACGCTTCCGGTGAAGGTTGTGTATGGAGGTAGGCCGCTCGCCGGTGCAGAAATCGAGGGCGATGACGAGAAGGTGACCACCACTGATTCTGAGGGGATAGCGAGAGTCCCGCTCAAAAAAGGACGCATCGTCATCAGCGTCGATCACCGCGAGCCGCTCACGGACGACCCGGACGCCGACTTCGTCTCGGTGACCACGACCCTGACCCTCGAGGTGCCCAAGTGAGCCGGGTTGCACGCCTGTTCGTCTTCCTCCCGATCTTCGTCGTGTTGTCGGGGTCGGCGGCACAGGCGCACTCGATCCACTACGACGTCCAGCAGAAGGCGATGGCCGTGCGGATCTACTATTCGGAAAATGATCCTGCTGCATACTCCCAGTACGAACTCTACGGGCCGGGGGACAAGGAGCCCCATCAGACAGGGCGGACCGACAAGAATGGGTACCTAGGTTTCGTGCCGGACCGGCCAGGGACGTGGAAGCTCCAGGTCTGGGGAGAATCGTCTCACGGCTTCCACGGCGTCACGACGGAAATCAAGGTCGACCAAGCACTGAACCTCGAATCGTTCAGCAAGCCGCTGGTCGCCACGTACACCAAGCTCGTCACCGGGATCAGCGTCGCGTTCGGCGTGTTCGGACTGTACGCGCTCTGGGCGTCCCGACGAGGTGGCTCGAAAGAGGCGAACAAGTAGTCATGGCCACGCTGAGGATGGGTTCAACCACGGAGAGGGGCAGAGCGCGACGTTTCGCCGCCGCGCTGGCAGTGGTGTGGAGTGTCATTGCGCAGGCAGCGTAGCACGAGCAAACGACGCAAACAGGAAGTGAAGCGGTGCCGCAAGCAGCCGGCGCGGAGCGGACACCAGGCAAGAGTGAACAAGGGAAGACGAAGAGTCAAAAGGCAATCGAGCTAAAAGAGTTGGTAGTAGAAGCAAAACGGCCGCTGTCGTCGGCCTCGTCTGACGAGGTGGGCGAGAGGGACTACGCCGAGCGGCCGCACGACACCATGATGGAGATCCTGAACAACATCCCGGGGCTGGTGGTCGCACAACACCAAGGCGGCGGCAAGGCGCCACAGTGGCTCATCCGCGGTTTCGACGCCGACCACGGCACCGATTTCGCGGTGTACGTCGACAACATGCCGGTCAACTTGCCGACGCACGCGCACGGCCAGGGCTACGCCGACGTCAACTTCATCATCCCGGAGACCATCGAACGCTTCCAGCTCTACAAGGGACCGTACTTCACGCAGTTTGGCGATTTCGCCAACGCCGGCGCGCTGAATTTTGTCACCAAGGACGAGTCCAAGGAAAACTTCGCGCTCGCTGAAGGCGGATCATTTGACACGCAGCGCTACGTGCTGGGCGCGTCGCCGAAGCTATCGTGGGCGAAGACGCTGCTGGCGGCGCAGGTGTATTCGACCAACGGCCCCTTCGTGAACCCGCAGAACTACTGGCGCTACAACGTCTTCGGTAAGATGACGCTGGACCTGACGCCGGAATCGAAGCTGTGGTTCGACGGCACTGTGTACGACGGCGATTGGGACGGCTCCGGGCAGATTCCACGGCGGGCCGTGCAGCAAGGGTTTCTCGTCACCGATCCGGACACGAATCCCCCCACGACGCGTCCGTTCGGGCGCTTCGATTCGATCGACCCCACAGAGGGCGGCAAGACCGACCGCGAGAACCTCGACGTGCATTACACCTACACGCCCACGGCGGAGGATGTCTGGACCTTCCAGGCGTACGCCAGCCGGTACAAGCTGCAGTTGTTCTCCGACTTCACCTTCTTCCGTGACACCGGCTTGCGGTTCGTGAAGACTCCCGAAGGGAGCATCATCGACTGCGCCCACGCCGACTGCTCGCAGATTCTTAACCCGGACTACATCCCGGGCGACGGCATCGAGCAGAACGACCAGCGTGAGATCTACGGCGGCAAGGCAAATTACACCCGCTACTGGCTTCTGCTCGATCGCCCGGTACAGAGCCAAGTGGCGGTGGAGACGCGCAACGACCACATCGACGTTGCCCTCCACCGGGAGGTGCAGCGCACACGCTTCTACACCATCAATGAGCTGGTCGTCCAGGAAGACTCCATCAGCGCTTGGATGCAGCAGCAGGTTTTTCTCACCGACTGGTTGCGGCTGGAGGCTGGTCTGCGCGGTGACGTCTTCTTCTTCAACGGCCAGAATCGCCTGCCGCAGCAAGGTCCCGACCAGAACTTCGCTTCCGTTTACATCGCCGGCAACAGCACCGATTCCGTGGTCAGCCCCAAGGTCAACGTCGTGATCACGCCGCGGCCGGAGACCGACATCTACCTGAACTTCGGTACCGGCTTTCACTCGAACGATGCGCGCAACGTGCTGCTCGCGAAAGCGAACCCGCAGCAAGCCGGCAACATTAGCTCAGCGCTGGCGAAGTCCATCGGGTACGAATTCGGCGCGCGCACCCGGCAGTTCGATGCGCTCGATGTCGCGGCTGCGCTGTGGCTGTTGGATCTGAGCAACGCGCTGACGTTCTCCGGCGACGCCGGCAACCAGGAGATTGGGGCGGGCGGGACATTCCAACCGGCCGGAGCGACGCGCCGCTGGGGCATCGACTTCGAAACGCGCTACCAGTTCACTCGCTGGCTCTACTTCGACTATGATCTGAGTTACGCGGATGCGCGCTTTCGTACCGGCGACTTCCCAGGCGGTGCCATTCCTCTGGCCCCCGACGCTGCTCATGAACGGTGGATTGACGGCTGAGTTCGGCAACGGGTTTTCCGTCGCCTTTCGCATGCGTTACCTCGGCGACCGCCCCGCCAACGAAGAGCGCACGCTCACCGCGCGCGGCTACACACTGTTCGACCTCTTGGGACGTTACCGCTGGCGCAACGTCGAAACGCAACTGTCGTTCTTGAATCTCACGAACACGGACTGGCGCGAGGCGCAGTTCGATGATCAATCGTGTGTGCGCGGCGAAATCGGCGTTCCTAATTCGCCGTGCGCTTACAAATCTCCGGGACAGCAGGGGTCGTCGCAGTCCAATGCCGGCGTCGACGACATCCACTACACGCCCGGCAACCCCTTCTGGGTGCGCGGCGGGATCGCCGTGTATTTCTGATGCGGTCGCCGTAGGGTAGTCACTGGCATGATGAACGCCGAGTCGCGACCTTTCCCCGTGCCGCCGCTGCCATCTCTGATGCCACGGCGGAGCATGGCCTGGGCACTGTCCCTGGCCAGCCACGCGGCGGCGTTGGGGCTCGGCCTTTGGCTGGTTGAACGTGGCGTGAGGGCGCCGCGTGCGGAGCCCGAACGGATGGTCTACGTCGAGCCGGCGCCGCCGCCTCCGCCGCCGCTGGGTGTGCCGGTCAATGCGCCCAGCGCGCCAGTGGTGCCGCAGCCGGCTAGCGAACGGTTGAAAGAGATTCCAAAACCACAACGCCTCGTGGCGCCGCACAAGCCGAAGCGTGTCGTTCCACCGTCACCGGTTCCAGCAGCAGCTCTACGCGGCGAGCCGGAGGGTTCGGTGGGCGGCGTCGCCGGTGGCGTAGTCGGCGGCGAAGCAGGCGGCCAACTGGGCGGTGTCGTCGGCGGACACGGTGACGCGCCGATTCCAGCGGGTCGGGTAGAACATCCGCCGGTGATCATCGCGCGTGTGTTGCCGGTCTACCCCCTGACGGCACGCGCGCGCGGCTTGCAGGGCCGTGTCGTGCTGCAGGCCGTTGTCGGGCGCGACGGCCATGTCGAGCAAGCGATTACGGTCCTCCAGTCAGCGGCCATGTTTGACGCGGCGGCCGTTGCTGCTCTTCATCAGTGGCGCTTCGAGCCCGGACGCGATCGCGACGGGAAGCCGGTTCGCGTCCTCATCGAGGTTCCGATTCGCTTTCAACTGCGGTAACACAAGGAGTGATGCGATGCAGCTCTCGATCATGGAACTGTGGGCCGTCACGGGCCCGATCGCCAGAGCGGTCGTGGCGGTGCTGGCACTCATGTCGCTGCTGTCGTTGGCGACGGCGGTGGAGAAATGGTTCGTGCTGCGGCGCGCCGCGCGCGAGTCGGCACGCTTCCTGATCGCGTGGCGCAGCCGGTTGAGCACGACGGGGGTGTTCGGTGTCAGCGCTGATCTGGCACCGTATCGGCACAGTCCCGTGGCGCACCTCATCGCCGCCGGCACCGACGTGCTGCGGGCCGGGCTGGCCCCCGAGGTGCAGCGTGAAGCCTACGACCGGACGGTCCGCCGCCTGGTACTAGCTACCGGTTCAGAGATGCGTCGTGGCTTGAGCATCATCGCCACGGTGGGGGCGACGGCGCCGTTCGTCGGCCTGGTTGGGACCGTCGTCGGCATCGTCAACGCCTTCCAGCAACTGGCCGTGTCGGCGCAGGGCGGTATCGGTCAAGTGTCGGCCGGAATTGCCGAAGCGCTGGTGACGACCGCAGTCGGCATCGGCGTCGCCATACCCGCTGTATGGCTGTTCAACCATCTCACCCAATGGATTGCACGGCTGCTGGTGGAGATGGACTGCGCCGCGGAAGAGTTGGCGGTGGCGGCGCTGGGTGAAAGCAGGCGGCCGGTGACGCAGGCAGGCGCGCACGTGCGCGCGGCACGGGAGTAAAGGCATGGCAACCCCCACAAGCGAAGGCGACGAACTCAAATCGGACATCAACGTCACCCCGCTGGTCGACGTGATGCTAGTCCTGCTGGTGATTTTCATGGTGGTGACGCCGTTGCTCAAGCAGCAGCTCCCGGTGGAGCTACCGCTTGCCGCGCACAGCCACGAAGCCCAGGAGACCTCCCAGGTCACACTGGTGGCAGCCGCAAACGGCACCCTCTCCCTCAACGAACAGCCCATCGCGGCCGAGTCGCTCGATGAGGCATTGCACAACCTGTATGCTGAGCGCTTGGACAAGACTATCTTCCTCGAAGCCGACCGCAGCTTGCCGTACAGCCGCGTTGTCGATCTGATGGACGCGTGCCGGGCAGCAGGCGTCGAGCGCATCGGCGTGGTGACCAAGAAACCAGCGCCTGCAAGCTGAACAGTGTAGACGGGCATGAGATCATCTGCGGCGTCGGCACCGTCACCCAACGCCCTCACCCTCTGCCATGGCGGCATTTGTCAAGTGGTGCAGAATCAAGCCGTTTTTCGCCCTTCAGAGTTCCTCAACGAAGCGTTGCGCGAACGCGGCGTGCAGCGGACGTACGGGGCGGGGGCGGCGCGGCCATGTA
>JBEKBJ010000065.1:0-29413 GCA_050015455.1 Binatia bacterium | reverse complement strand
GTCTTCGGATGCACGCGCAATACCCGTGGGACCATAACCTCCTCCTCCCCACCACAATCGAGGAGATTATGCCACAGTTGGGATCTGATGTCTCGTTATTTATGCGCGCCTGTATAGCAATGAGCGTTGCGAAGGTCCGTGTCACACAAACATTCAAGTTCCTCAAGGAGCTGAACGAGCTGCGTAATCCGGTGCCGCGAGAAACATCGGGGTACGCGAAGGCGCTGTGGATCGATGAGTGGCCAGCGCATCCGTTCATCGAAGTGCGGCGTGGCGACCGCGGGGAGGATGACGACGGGGACGTTGAAACGGAGCTGGAACCACTTATTCGCATCCGCCGCGCGAACCTGACGCCATGCCCCAAGCCGCCCGAAACCCTCGACGGCTGGTTGAAACCAGGCTGGCAGTTCGTCGACACAAAGGCGGAAGTCCTCGCGTCGCGCAACTTCCCGGACAAGGAGAAGGGTAGCGTCGCCGTTGCCTTTGAAGACGATGCGCGACGAGTAGCGGGGTTCGATGCGTGGGCGACGGTGCGCGAGAAATGGGTTGTCGGCGAGAAGCCGGCTATCGCCGCGCGAAAGCTCTTCGAGGAGATTCACGCGCTCTGGACTGAGATGCAGCGTGAGGGTGACCGTGCGGAGTTGGTGTTGGGGGACGGCATATTGGATGTGCCGGAACATGTGATTGATCATCCCGTGCTGCTCCAGCGGGTGAACCTTGGATTCGACCCAGCTGGGCCAGAGTTCCGCTTTGATACCGGCACCGAGAAAGTGGAACTGCACCGCGCGCTGTTGCGGCTCGTGCCAAATGTTGATGCGCGGATGATCGCCCAGTTCGATAAGGAACTGGAAACAACGCCCGTGGAGCCGCTTGGCGGGGAGAGCACCACCGGCTTCCTTCGGCGCATCGTGCAGGGCTTGTTCGCAACCGACGGCGAGTTCCTCGACGGTGAGAAAAGCGTTGCTCCCTTCGGCCGGCCGAGCCTCCGGCGGAAGCCGGTAATTTTCTTACGGGCGCGCAGCGCAGGCCTGGCCACGACCCTCGATCACATCATCGAGGATTTGGAAGAAAACGACACTGGTCCACCAGAAGGCCTCGCGCGGATTGTCGGCGTGGAGACTGGCGAACCTGCCACAGCGTCGAGTGGCAGCAGCGACCGCGAGAGGGTGCAGACAACACGGGGCCCCGAACCCGACATTCTCTTTAGCAAGCTGGCTAACGCGGAGCAGTACGAGATTGCGGCACGCTTGGCGAAGTCGCGGGCGGTGCTCGTGCAGGGGCCGCCGAGAACGGGGAAGACACACACGATCGCGAACTTGCTTGGCTGCCTATTGGCTCAGGGAAAGACCGTGCTTGTGACCGCGCACACGACGAAAGCGCTGCGCGTTCTGCGGGAAAAGGTCGACGACGCGTTGAAATCACTCTGCCTGAGCGTCCTCGACAGTGATACGGACAGTCACGAGCAGCTCAAGCTCGCTGCGCAGGAAATCGCCAGCAGGTTATCGACATCGGATGCGGCTGGCTTGCGGCGGGACGCTGCGGTGCTCCGAGAAAAGCGGACGAAGTTTCTTGCCGCGGAAGGGGTGTTGCGGCGCCAGCTACGCGACGCCCGGTTCAGTGAAGTCGAAGAAATAGTGGTCGGCGGGGAAGCGCTCAGTCCGATCGAAGTGGCCAAGCGCGTAAAGGCGGACGCGCAACGCGACGGGTGGATTCCCGGTCCGCTCCAGCCCGGCATTCTCTGCCCCCTTACGGATATGGAGGTGCGTCAGCTTTACGCGTCCAACGGTGCCCTCACACCCTGGGACGAAGCGCAGCTCTCGGTGCCGCAGCCAGCGCTCGCGCAGCTTGTTACGCCGGCAGACTTTCGCCCGCTTGCTGCCGAGAAGGCGGGCGCGGATGTGCGCGCGCAGGCGCATCGCCCGGAACTCTGGGCTGCCGACGCCGGGCGCGATCTCACGGCAGGTGGCCTTCAACAGCTCCATCAGCGGGTGAAGGCAGCGGCAGCGGTTCTCGGCGAGAAACAGCTGTGGTTGCGTGAAGTGCTCTTTGCTGGATGGTCCGGTGGCGACCTGTGCGAGACCTGGCGCGATTTGGTCACAGCTGTAGACGCTCTCGTATCTGAGGCGGGCACCGCGCAGCGCCTGATCGCGGCCCACGGACCAGAATTGCCGGAAGGGCGGCCGGTCGGCGAAGTGGCGGTGATGCTTGGATCAAATCGCCGACTACCTTGAGCGTGGAGGTTCCCTCGGACTGAAGACAAAGGTGGCACACCGCGCTTGGCACACGCTTCTCGAAACCTGCGGCGTCGATGTCCGGGCACCTCAGGCCCTCGACAAAATCCGCGCGCTGCGAGCGAAAGCGCAACTTGAGGTAAGTCGGAGTCGCCTCGCAGATCGCTGGCGTCGGCTCGTGGAGTCCCACAACGGACCGGTCTTCGACACTTTCGGTGCGTCGCCGGAACGCGCTGCGCAAGGCTACGGGAAGGAAATTCGGGCGCGGCTGGAGTGGCGGGCAACCGTTTGGGAACCGCTCATCGGGGAGTTGTGCGCGGCAGGGTTTCGTTGGGAAGAATGGCTGGCAGCGCACCCTCCAGTAGCAGGGGATCACGGAGAGTTGACGCGGCTGGAGCGCGCGGGTTCTCGGGGACTGGCGGAAGTCGTTGAGGCGCAGGCCGCGCTGATACGGCGGGTAGAGTTGTCGGCGGCGTTGTCGCAGCAGGGGACACATCTCGCTAGCTTTCCGCAGAGCGAAGCGGCAGCCGTCCTGCTGCAAGCACAGGACAACTGGGACACGGAGACGTACGAAGAAGCCTGCCGTCAAGTGGCTCGACTCGAAGGAGTGCGCGACACATGCCAAAGCCGCCTCGGGCTGCTAGCGCGGATCGAAAGTGTTGCTCCGGCATGGTCGCACGCCATCACCCAACGCCACGGGGCGCATGGCACGACGCAGCCCCCGGGTGAGTCGACTGCCGCATGGCGCTGGCGGCAGTGGCATGATGAGTTGGAGCGCCGTGCTTCCGTCTCGATATCGGATCTTCAAGAACGGCTCAACGCAACGCAGGACGAACTGCGGCGTTTGGCGGCGCAGATCATCGAGCACGAAACGTGGGCTGCGCAGCGTGAGCGTACCGCCTTGCAGTCGCAGAAGGCCCTCATGGGCTACGTGCAGGCGATCCGCAGGGTTGGCAAGGGCACCGGCAAACGCGTCCCCGAACTCCTTCGCCAGGCCCGGCAGTTGCTCGCTTCGGCACGACGCGCAGTGCCCGTGTGGATCATGCCACTGAGCCGCGTGTACGAGAGCTTCGATCCGCGCGAAACTCGGTTCGATGTGGTCATCATCGACGAGGCGAGCCAAAGCGACGTGACAGCCCTTGCCGCGCTTTACTTCGGGCGCGAGCATGTTGTCGTCGGCGATAAGGAGCAGGTGACGCCAGACGCTGTGGGCCAGCGCCTGGATCAGGTGCAGCGCTTGATTGACACGAACCTGCAAGGCATTCCGAACAGCGTGCTCTACGACGGGCAGACGTCAATATACGACCTCGCTGAAACAGCATTCGGCGGCGTTATTGCCCTACGCGAGCACTTCCGCTGCGTCCCGGAAATCATACAGTTCAGCAACGATCTCTCCTACAATCTGACCATTCGTCCGCTGCGCGAGCCGATGTCCGCATCGGTGCGGCCAGCATTGATTCCCCACCGTGTTCATGGCTTCCGAGACAGCACCAGGAAAACCAATCAAGTGGAGGCTGAGGAGATTGCGTCGCTGGTCGTTGCATGCCTCAGCGACCCAGGGTACGCCCTCAACGAATTTGGACAGCCCACGACGTTCGGCATCATCTCGCTCCTGGGTATTGAGCAAGCCCTTCTGATTGAGGAGATGCTCCGCCAAAGGCTGTCTCCGAGTACATTCGCCAAGCACCGATTGCTGTGCGGCAACGCGGCGCAGTTCCAAGGGGACGAGCGGGACGTAGTCTTTCTCTCGGTGGTCGATGGGCCACCGGACGACGGGCAGCTGACCAGGCTCGAAGCAGGACCAAGGGACCTCTACAAAAAGCGCTACAACGTCGCCGTCAGTCGGGCAAGAAATCAGCTGTGGGTTGTGCACTCGCTAGACCCGAACGCGCACTTACAGCCCCGCGACCTTCGGCGCCGGCTCATCGAGCATGCGCGTGACCCGCAGGCTCTAGTGCGAGCGATGGAAGTTCAGGGCAAGCGCACTGAGTCGCCGTTCGAGAAGCTTGTCCTTCAACGGTTGCTCGCTAGCGGCTATCGAGTACAAACCCAGTGGCCTGTGGGGGCGTACCGCATCGACCTCGTCGTCGAAGGTAAGACCCGGCGGCTTGCAGTCGAGTGCGATGGCGAAAAGGATCACACCCCGGAGCAACTTCAGAGGGACACCGATCGGCAGGCCGTTCTTGAACGACTTGGGTGGAAATTTGTCCGCATTCGAGGGAGCGTGTTCTTCAGAGACCCCGACGCGGCGATGGCGCCAGTGTTCGTGAAGCTGGATCAGCTCGGGATCGAACCACTCGGGGAAGGAGTCCCACCGCTCGACCCGGGCGGCGTGGTCGAGCGAGTTAGGAGGCAAGCGGAGGCGCTGCGAGCACAATGGCAACGAGAGAAGGAAGACACGGCGGGGGCGGATGAAGAGGCAACGACGTACCGGAACGATAGAACAAACGACAGACCCGCTAAGCCCCACAGGGTGCCGACGAATGACTCGCGCACGGAGCGAGCCGCAGACGATGCTCAACCCGCGACGAACAGCAACAGAGTCTTGGAGGAACTTCGCGGTTTGGACCCGCGGTTTCGCGACCAGCCATGTTCGCAGTGCGGTCACACGGAACACCTCGCCATCACCAATGAAGGCATCGTAGTCGCCTGTAAGCAATGCAAGCAGAGTCGGCGAGTGGACGCGGACACCTTGCAACGCCTCGCCGATCGGCTGGCGGCGACATGCTTCGAGTGCACGACTGGCAAATTGAAGAGCGTGGCCCGACCGTATGGAAACATCCTAATATGCCAGAATCCAGACTGCGGCAGGAACAACTACTGGCAAGGGCTTAGCGAGCGGGTTCGCAACTAGCTGACGCGGCGATCCCAACGATGTACCTGTGGTGAGGGTTGGCGGAATCGAACGGGACAGTGGGCATGTGTAAATCACGCAAGCGAAAGAGGCTTGAAGCGCGGCGCCAGAAGACGTTGTCGGCAATTCACGAACAGCGATCTCTGTTCGAGACGATGGCAAGGCGCGCCCAGATCGGCGGGTTCTCGCCCGAGGGCGGTCCGACGGACCTTCGTGAGCGCTTCGCAGAGTTCGAGCGGCTGGCAGCGCAAGCCACTGCCATTGACGAACTTGACGACCTAATCGACGATGCGGAATCAACCGGGCAGCTGAGAGCGTACATCTGTCCACTTTCCGAAATCGTGGACGAAGGGAAACTTGCGATCGACGTGATGGTGGAATGGGGGGTTCCAGGTGACACGATCGCGAGATTGCGCGGTTCGCTCGGGAAGAAGCTGGAGGACAATGATGGTGCGGTAGCGCATGGTGCGCTTCGAGGGCTCTTCGAGGAGTTCGACTCCTGGTCGGATTACTTCGACGATTACGATGAGACCATGAAACGTTTCGCTCGGGTGCTGGTTGGAGCGATACTGGTCTTGTCGTTGGCTGCCATTGTCATGCTCAATCATCATTCCGTCGTTCTGGTTGGGCTTTTCCTTGCCGGCGGAGCCGGCGGCTGTGTCAGCGTGATTGGAAAGATGCCCGCGCTCGCTGTGAGCCCGTCGGGCGAATTGGCAGCATACGAGCGCCGCATTCTTGGCCGGGTCAGCACCGGTGCTATCGCGAGCCTGGTGGGTTGCGCATTGCTGGCATGGGGCTTCCTTCCCTTGTCCATTCAAAATCAGACTTTCGGCGATATGCTGAATTCATGTACGGCGGATTCCCCGTCGTGCACGATGTCGAAGATTCTCATCCTACTGGGTGTCTCTATACTTTTTGGGTTCAGCGAGCGTGCCTTGCCGTCCTTCGAAGCGACGTTCAACAGTCCGAGAGGTGAGCAGCCCACGCGCGTTAGGGATCGCCCGAGGGCGACGCGGAACAATGCCACGCACACCGAAGCGGAAAGCGAGGGCCAGACGCGCGAGACCCAACGCCAGCAACTTACGCAATAAGCTGGGGGCTCGGCCCTCGTAGGGCGCGGCGGACGACACTGGCAGGAATTTATCCCTTCAGATCCACCGCCGACGGTGCGGCCATGCGGACTGAAGATGAGGACATTGAACCTACGCCCTCGACTACAGTGGCGGGTGGCGGGCTCGGCTTGCTGCCCGCGCGGCGCTTCCTGACCGTCGGCGGGTTGCATCTATGGCCGCTAACTCTAAGTTCCTATCACGAATCCACTTGAGGCACTGCAATCCGCCCTTAGCCTTCAGGCGTCGATGACATTTAGCCTAAAGGTTGAGCGATCGACTTCGGCACGCCGCAGGATGACGTGCGAGTAGCGTCCACCGGATGAGAGAATTCCCCGAAGCCTGTCTTCCGTCGCTTTGCTGGCCCTGCAGCCAAGGGTAATCCCTGCCACGCATGCGGGCGGTAACGTGAACAGGCAAATGTCGAATGGCGCCCCCGTGAGGCGCTGAGCGCACCTGTTCAGGGGCATGACAAGCCTCATCTCGCGCTCGTACCTCCATTGGACGCTCTTGGTCAACAGAAGATCGACCTCGTCGAGTTCGTCCATGCTCGCGTACGGGCGGCGCTTCGAATACCGAACCTTCCGTAGATGCCCAAGTTCGACGAATCCCTCGTATCCTTGATGAAACCACTGATGGTGTTCGTCAAAGTCGATGAGAAAGCCCTGGTGCCTGTTGGCATAGTGTGCCCACATCAGCAAACTGTCCGGCCTCTTCGTCAGCGACAAAATGCCGAGGCTCTCGTTTAACCCCCTCATCACGTGCTCCTGCATCGCCGCTGCATGTCGACTGGAAAGCTGCTCGACTTCGCCCAGAATCGGCCCGCGCAGCCGTTGCATGTCCGGCTCCTCTTGGGCCAACTGTTCGAACCCTCGCTCAGCTGCCCGTCCAGACAAGACCTTGATCAGCGCTGGGCGGAGTTCAAACGGGTCGTTGAAGACGGCCGCCTGGCTGAAGCGAATCAGCTCGGTTTCGAGCACGTCCACTCTGTCTTCGTGAACATACTTGTAAACGCTCCCTCTTCCAACCTTCTCATCTTCGGTGTCGTTTTTAGACATTCGAGCCGGATCATAGCGCGTGCCCCGACCGGGGACGAGAGGCCTTGTCGGCCGAGGAAAGCCACCAAGGCGGTTGGTAAGTTGACATCAAGCAGCCACATCGCGCCGATCGGTGGCGGCAGCGGCAAAGCGCAGCACTTCCGGGAGGGCGTCGCGTGGAAACTCAGAGTACTCGCGCACGATGTCCTCGTAAGACATCCCTTCCGCCAGACACGCCAGGATGAACGACACGGAGAAACGCGTGCCGCGTATCGTCGGTTTACCTCCGAACCGGTCGGGGTTCCTCACGAGGTGCGAGTACCCCGGGATGGGCTCGTCTTCCATTGCCGTCATTGTCGTCCGGAATGGCATCAAAGTCGAGCGGTGAAGCAGGCTCTAAAGGCACCGACACCGCACGGCTACCCCTCGCGTTGCCGGTCGAGGTCAGCGAACCGAGCCTCTTCACGGGCGAGTTCCTCGAGTAGCGCGTCTTTCCTCGGAGTCCTGACCGCGGACACCCGACGAGGCTACCGCAATCGACCTGCGGCGTCTAACTGTGGTTCAACATTGTCGACGCTAACCCCGCGGCCGCGCGTTTCGGCCGTTGGGTCTCAGTGCGCCTTCTCCCAGGGGAGGGGCAACGTGGCTGATGTTTGCGGTACGCGGGTGAGTGAGCTTCGATCTTGCGCATGGCGTCGCGGTCGAAGAGGCGCTCACCGCAGTCAGGGCACTCTTCGAAATCGAGGTTCGGGACAACATAACTTTGGCCGCGGAATGTGCGTCGCAGGTTCTTGCGTACCCGGCGCATCCGAGGGCTCTCGCAGGTGGGGCAGCGGGTGATTTGCAGCTCCATTGGTTTCCTCTTTGTCCTCAGATCGATCGCTTCGACGAAATCAGCAGGTAATATATCTCCTGACCATCCTCTCGCTGGAACTTCCCTTTGGTGTAGATTACCACGCCGGAAAGATTGGTGGACTGGATGACGTAGAGGCGTTCACGCGTCCGGCCGCGGCGCGGACTGCGCGAGCGGATGGTCTTGTAAATCGCCACGGCGTTGAGAATCGCCTCAACCACGTCACGCTCGGTGAGAGCCCCCGCCTCAAGTTCGATCTCTGCCTTCTCCGTGAAGCGGTAGCGGCCTTCAATCATGGCCCGCTTGATCCGTACGAGGACATCAGTCATTGCGTGGTGTCCCAGCGATCGAAGAATGCTACTTCCAGCACCGGGACACCACCATTCTCGGTCACCGTAAAGGGTTTGGTCTGCGGGGTCAAGAACGGTGAAGGGTAGGGCGTCAACAACGGCGGCAGACCGCTTCCGGCACGTGCATGCCCGTGCGTGGCTGTGCCACACAGGGAAGGGATGGAACCGGAGACGATTCGCACGCTGTTCGCAGCGCTGCGAGACGAGAAGGTCGAAATCGCCCTCAAGCTTTCCGGGCGCGATCGTGGTAAGCTTTGCACAGCGGAAGGCAGTGATGCAGGAACCGACCCGAGTCCAGGGGGCGATTGATGTCGCCACCGCCGCGCTCGGCGGCAGCTTGGCGACGGTGGAAGGCGTTCACACCGCCATCGCGCGCAAGCCATTTGCGGCGCTGCGGCTGGCACCTGCGGTCGGCGACGTATCGGAGGTGGTGCGCGTGGTCCACGATGGTATCACCAGCCTCGTTTACGGCGGGATTCGGACCGCCATCGCCGTTGCCGGCGGCGCGGCTCGGCTCGCCGCCCCGCTCATCACCTCGGAAGACAAGGAGCCTCGGGCGGGCTCGCTGGGCGATCTGGCCGTGACGGTGCTCAACGGCTTCGCCGGTGAACGCCTCGAACGCGAGCGCAACCCGCTGGCAAGCTCAATGAGCCTGCGCCATGCGGGCCGGACGGTTCCGCTCCAACGCCAAGCCCTCGCGGCAGCTTTTCCGGCGGCGTCGCGGCGGGTGGCCGTCTTCGTCCATGGCCTCGCCGGCAATGAAACGTTCTGGCGCCTGCACGCGGAACGGCACTACGGCAACCGCCACACGGCTTACGGCTCACGTCTCGAAGCCGATCTCGGCTACACGCCACTGTACGTGCGTTACAACACCGGCCTGCACATCTCCGACAACGGCCGCCGGCTGGCGCGGCTGCTCGAGGCGCTGTTCACCGAGTGGCCCGTGCCTGTCGAGGAGCTGGTTTTGGTCGGCCACAGCATGGGCGGGCTCGTCATTCGCAGTGCGACACACTACGGGGCGCGGCTCGACTGGGCGCGGCGGGTGCGTCACGTCTTTTTTCTCGGCTCGCCTCACCTCGGGGCGCCGCTGGAGAAGGCGACGAACGTCGGGGCCTGGCTGCTTGGGCTGATCGATATCACGCGACCCTTCGCCGCAGTGCTGAATGACCGCAGCGTCGGTATCAAGGACCTGCGTTTCGGTGCGCTGCGGGATGAGGACTGGCAGGGTATCGATCTCGATGCACTGCTCGCGAACCGCAGCGGCGACGTTCCCCTCATCGAGGGCGCGGCCCACTACTTCATTGCGGCGACGGTGACACGTGATCCGCGGCATCCGGTGGGGGTCGCCGTCGGCGACCTGCTCGTTCGCGAAGCCAGCGCCTTCGGGCGCGGGCGGTTACGCCGGATACAGTTCCCGCTGGAGAACGGCAGGCACTTCGGCCCGATGCACCACTTTGAACTCTTAAACCACCCCGACGTCTACGAGCAGATGAGACGCTGGCTGGCCGGGGGCCCTGCGTAAACGACACCGTTTGAGGTGACTTCGTCGGTGCTCTTCCAAGAGGAGGAGCGTTAGCACCGTGTAGTTGATGTCGTCATCCGGCTCGCTCCGCTGTGTCACGAGAATGGGGATAGCGTCCATGCTCACGTTTCGTCGCGTTCTATCCACTTTTCCATCGGTGGCGCTTGAAAGTCCGCCAGCAGATCCAACAGCCGCTCCGAATCACCCTCTTCGAGAACCAGCGCGCGGTGCGCTGGGCGGACGAAATGCTCGGCCACGGCGTGATCAAAGAAGGCGAGCAACGGATCGTAGAAGCCCTCGACGTTGAGCAGACCGCAGGGCTTGCGATGGAATCCCAGCTGTGCCCAGGTGACAACCTCGCAGAATTCTTCGAAGGTGCCATAGCCCCCGGGCAGGGCCACGAAGGCGTCCGCCAGTTCCGCCATCAGTGCTTTGCGTTCGTGCATCGAGCTGACGACACGCAGGTTGCCGACGCCGTTGTGTGCCAGCTCCTTGGCGACCAGCGCCTCGGGGATGACGCCGATGACCTCACCGCCCGCGGCCAGCACCGTATCGGCGACGACGCCCATCAGGCCCA
Organism: Binatia bacterium; assembly: GCA_050015455.1. Classification (GTDB taxonomy): domain Bacteria; phylum Desulfobacterota; class Binatia; order HRBIN30; family HRBIN30; genus JAGDMS01. The sequence continues at coordinate 18,880 of JBEKBJ010000065.1, read as the reverse complement.
CACGTCCGCCGCCAAAAACCAGACCGATATGCCTGCGCGTGAGCGCTGCCCCCATGGCGCGCGCCGCCGCGACGTAGACGTCACGCGCGCCCTTGCTGGAACCGCAGAAGATGCACACTCTCCGTATCATTCGCAGTTATCGACACAGCTCGCACCTACTTTCCCTACCCGGAGTCGACAGACATGGCAATCATCGAGACCACCGCGTTTTCGCTTGTCATCGAATGTCACGGCACCCATCCCCGAAGGCTTCCTCAGGGGCATCATGGAAGAGAGCAGTGAGACTTGACTGCGGCGAGCTTGCCGCGAGTAGCGCCTTCGGCGATGACTGGTCAAGCTCCGTTTGGCGCTCGCTGAGCTACTAGGTTCGAAAGTCTTTGCGTGGCGCGCAAACTTCATGGTCGTCATTCCCGCGATCTTCTAGCGGGAATCCATGGCTGGCTGGCAACCCCACCGCCCCGCCTGGATGCCGGCCAGAAGATTGCCGGCATGACGGAGTGCCGGTCTGGAGTTTGGGTTGCGGGCGGCAGCCCGCGCTGAGAGGTCGGGGAGATGTTGTAAGCGGCGTCATCCGCGGGTCTCGCGCGAACGCGCGCGCCGACGTAGTGTGTCGGCATGACAAGGAACGATTCCGTTCTCATTCGACGCGCCGAGCCGCGAGATGTGTCGGCACTGGGCCGTTTTGGTGCCGCACTGGTGCGTGCTCATGACGCCTTCGACTCACGTCGATTCCTCACACCAGGCCCCGGACTGGAGGAAGGATACGCCCACTTCCTCGGCACGCAGCTGGCGCAAGAGGGGGTGGCGATCTTCGTCGCCGAGCGTGCGGGGGTGATTATCGGCTACGTCTACGCGGCCGTAGAGCCGCGGTCTTGGAAGGAACTTCGCGACGTCGCCGGCTTCCTCCATGACGTCGTAGTCGACCCCGACGCGCGTCGATCGGGTGTTGGAACGCGTCTGATCGAGACCGCAGCCGCATGGCTCGCCACCCGCGGCGTACCGCGAGTGATGTTGTGGACCGCAGAGAAAAATGAGGAAGCGCAACGACTGCTCGGGCACCTGGGCTTCCGGCGCACGATGATCGAGATGACGCGCGAATGTTCGACAGACCTGAAGATGCCGGCTTGACGCGCTGGGCTCCCTGTCAGCTGGTGACGGCCGCCCTCCGGGTTGGCGATGCGCTGGTGGATCGGCAGGTTTGCCGCTTTCGCGGCGCTGGCTGACCGACGGTGACATCACCGCGGTGAGCTCACATATGCAGCGCGCCGGAAACAGCTTCGTCGGGCCGCCGCAGGATGCGCGCGGGGAAAATCCAGGCTGAACCCGAGCCTTTGTCGTTGCGAATCGTCCCGGAACAAGGTGTGATCATGCCCTCGGGGATCTAAATTTGAGAAATTCACGCCGAACTCAGCCCTCGCAGTTCCAAATTTGAAAAGTTCATGGTGGTACAAGCCTTCCGAGATTCTCGGGTGCTAAAGTTTTAGGCTTGTCGGCGCCTTTTTCGATCCAGATCGCGCCGGAACAGGTGTGATCATGCCGTCGCGAGATCAAAAATGGAAAAGTTCACTCTGCACTCAGCCCTCGCAGATCCAAATTTGAAAGATTCACGCTGGTACAAACCCTTCCGAGATCGCGCGTGCTGAAGTTTTAGGCTTGTGGGTGCCTTTTTCGATCCAGATCGTGCCGGAACAGTTGTGATCATGTCGTCGCGAGATGAAAAATGGAAAAGTTCACTGTGCACTCAGCCCTCGCAGATCCAAATTTGAAAGATTCATGCTGGTACAAGCCTTCCGAGATCGCGTGTGCTGAAAGTTTAGGCTTGTCCATGCCCATTCGGATTCCGGGATGCCCGTGCGGTCGCACTCACGGTAAAGGCCGCGTAGCCTTCCTGCCGGGCGAAGTGTGGCGTATGGTAAGCAACGTGAGCAACTACATCTCGCCCGGAAGACCGCCGATCACGACGAGGCGGAGCAAGCCCACAATGTAGGCGCTCTGAAGAGAGGGCTGTCGGCCTGACCCATCATCCTGAAGACCGCGATCGGGCTACTTGCTCCGGTGAGCGACCGCACCCTTATGAACCCGATTCCTTGATAGTTCAGGGCCGCGTGCCCAAGCCTTCCCAGCTTTGCCGAGTTCAGCCCGCCGGTGATCCACGCTCGTTCATTCAAGGAGGAGACATGAAACGCTTCGCGCTCGCAGTTGGTCTTTGTGTGTCTGCCCTAGTAGCGTTCCCGCTCGTCGGCCAGGAGACGCCAGCGGCCGCGCCCCGGAAGCCCGAGGTCGAGACGCGGGAATCCCAGGCCGCGATGACGCCAGCAACGGCGCTGGAACGGCTGAAGGAGGGCAACGTACGTTTCGTCTCGAACGCGACCAAGAGGCGCAATTGGTCGGCCAAAGTCGTGGCCACTGCGTCTGGGCAGTTCCCGTTCGCGGCGGTCCTCGGGTGCATGGACTCCCGAGCACCCATCGAGATTATCTTCGACCAAGGTCTGGGTGACGTCTTCAGTGTCCGCGTGGCTGGGAACGTTGTGAACGATGATGAACTCGGCAGCCTCGAATACGCGGTCAAGGTGGGCGTGAAGCTCATCCTTGTGCTCGGACACACGAGCTGTGGCGCCGTCAAGGGCGCGATCGATGGTGTGAGGCTTGGCAACCTTACCGGCCTTCTGGCGAAGATCCATCCGGCCGTCGCGGCCGCGAACTGTGGCAGCTCAAAGGATGAGACCTGCGTCACCAAAGTGGCCGAACTCAACGTGCGGGAGTCGCTGAAAGAGCTCCGCGAGAAGAGCCCGTACCTGAGGAAGTATCTCGACGAGGGCAAGGTGGGGCTCGTCGGCGGAATCTACGACGTGGTGACGGGCAAGGTGACTTTCCTGGAGAACTGAAAAATCTGAAGGCCCATTGTTCTCCCGCCTCGCTTCGTCGGCTGATAACGTCGCGCGCTGCGAGCCGCGCATCGCAACGCGCCGCAGCTCGTCTATCGGGCTGCCATACAATTGGAGGGCCCCTCTAACTGATGGCCGGCCTCCGGGTTGGCGACGCGCTGGTGGATCGCCAGATTCGCCGATTTCGCGGCGGCGGTTGACCGACGGTGACATCACCGCGGTGAGCTCACGCGTGCATCGCGCTGGGAAGAGCTTGGTCAGGCCGTCACACGAGCACCCCTTTGGGGTGCGGTCGAATCTCCGCCTTTCAAGCCGGTGGTGTCGCCGCGCTCAACCACCGGCTAATGGCTTGGAACCCTCCGGGTTCACGCCGGTCGCGCTACACTATGGTACTTTTCATCCCGAAGGGATCACGGAGGCTAGCTGGTGGTTGAGGCCGCAGGCCGACACCACCGGTCCTAAAAACGCCCGGCGGCACGCACCCCGGAGGGGTGCCAGCAGTCTGCGGAGAAAGAGGGCTGGACTTCGCTCGACGATGTCTAGATCTCAGCTCACGGCTTGCGCGAGCGCTGAAGGCCGCGGTTGGCACCGGTCGCCCGAGCCGCTGCGCTGGGGAATGAGCGGCTCACCCCTGAGATGCGCGTCGTTCGGAGAAGACGAGGCGGCTGAACGGGAGCGCAGACACTTCCAAGCGCGAGAGGTCGGCGTGTTTGCTTGCGTCCTCGATTTCGATTCCGACAACGTGCTCCTCTGCATCGAGGTCGAGCACGATCCCCGGCGCCACCTCTTCGGACTCCACGCTGGCGGTGTCGGCGAGTTGAATGTACAGCATGTCGGTACCTGCGTCGTAGCGGAACAGCATGGGTAGCCTACCTTTCGAATGCTCACGCTTCAACTTTCAGGCTGACCCTCGGGCCGCCCACCGCGCACTACGCCGCCCGCGTCCGTACGCCTTCGAACCCGACGGAGAGTCGTCCGCCGAGCGCGCGGGCGACCCGGTCCAGCAAGTCGAGCGAGGCGGTGAAGGCCTTCCCGCTCTCGACGCGGGCAATCACGGCCTGCGTAGTCCCGGCACGGGCCGCAAGCTGCGCCTGCGTGAGACCGGTCGCGGTCCGCGCCCGCTTCACCATGACGGCAATCGTCGCCCGCGCGACGGCGGCGTCGATCCGCGCTCGCAGTCGCGGGTTTCGCTCCGCCCGCGCCCGCACGTCTGCGAGGGCGTCACGGCCGATGTGCGGATTGGGGCGCTTCGTTTTCTTCATTGAGGACCTCCAAGAACTTCCTTAGCTCGTCGCAAAGCCAGATCGAGGTCGCTTCGTGCTGTCCGCTGTCCCTGTTTCTTGAATGCGTGCAACAACACCATCTCCGGCCCGGTGACGATCACGTATGCAACCCGGTGCCGTCCTATTCGAATCTCCCACAGCTTCCCTTGCAACTGGCGTAACGACACCGGCGCGTCCAGCCCGAACAGCCCCAGCAAGGTCACCGCCTCGTCCCAGTCGTCTCGTTCATGCTCTGGCAAGCCAGCAATATAGTCGCGCACCGGCTCGTCTCCTCGCGCGGAGCGATAGTATCTGATGCGCACTGCCCATGTATGCCCGATCGGGCATATTCGTGTCAACGATGTCTTCTCGCTGTGGTTCTGGAACAGCGTGCGGCGTCCGCCCCCGGTGCCCAGCATGATGGGCACCTTTCTGGCGGAGATGCTGCAGGGGCGTGAGCACCCAAGGGCGCGGGCGCTGAAGTGCGGCGGCTGGAGCTGGCCGCCCGAGCCGCCGCAGCTGGTGCCCCTTTATCGCCAGCAGCCGTCGGTAACCTGCCGAGTTCGTGCCGATAGACGCACGCTGCTGACAAGCGTCTGGACGTTGGACTTTCGCTCGCTAGAGCAGATCCAGGAACTCCAGCAGCGCACGCCGAACCTCGTCCCGCACCCCTTCGGGGACGGGACCGAGATCGCGCCGGAACAGCTCGTTGTCCCACGCGAGGATCTGGTCGACGAGAATGTCGCTGTCTCGCGTCAGTCCGCAGACTCCGGCCGGAATGCGCACTCGTAAAGGGAAGGCGTCCTCGTGAACGACCTTGGTTGTCAGCGGCAGCACCACGGTGCTCGGCAAGCCGGCTTCTCCAAACTCCGTCGGCTGGATGGCGAGGCAGGGACGCTGCTTGCCGGGTTTCGTCCCCACCCGGGGATCGAGCGCCACAATGTAGATGTGCCAGCGCTGCGGAACGAGCGGCATCAGTCGAGCCGGCGCAAGCGACTGTGCGCGCGGAAGTCGTGCAGCGCCGCGCGGCTCTCAGGGGCGACCAGGCCCACGACGCGGCGCCACTTCGCCACGCGCTCGGCGCGCTCTGCATCGCGCTCAAGCAGATCGAGCGCCGAGCGCACTACGTCGATCTTCGTGCGCGCTCCCAGCCGGTTCTTGAGCGACTCGATACGGTCAGCGTCGGCTTCTTGCAGCATGAGAGGTTTTCCCATCGATATGCTCCGCTTCAGTTCATTCGCAGCTATAGCCACGACTATACTCAGCGCGGAGCACGGTTGCAACGAAACACATCGCTTCAAGTCTGTGCTAGTCGATGAGGATCGCTATCTGCTCAAATCACCCCATCGCCCGCTTTGCAGCGCCGACGAGTTGGTCGGCGAGGCGGGTCGGCTCCGGGAGCCGATACCGGATGGCGCAGGGAAGGACCCTGCTGCGCGCCGGGCAGGTCGATCAGGTGACCGATACTGACGAAGTCCCTAATCGGAGGATTGAACTCGCGCCAAGGCGCCAAGCCGCAAAGAAAGGCCCCGAGAAAGCAACAGGGGAACCCGATCTTCTGACTTCGTTCTTGTGAGATTCGGATTCTTCTCCGACTCTGTCTTTGCGCCTTTGCGGTTGCGCGAGAAATTTCTTCTTCGGATCAGGGGGGATTGAGGCGGTCTTGCGTGTGCAGCTGGCGCTGCGCCGCCAGCACAGCCGGCGCGAATACTGCCTTGGCGACGGGGAGGTTGCAGTTGGCAGCATTCGGTCAGGCGAGGTAATCGTCTCGGCTAACCTGCCGCACCGTGACCTTTGACCCCATGCGCCGCAAGAGCGCGGCCCAACGGGCGAATGGCTTCGCGTTCTCGGTCACGACAACTGCAGCGGCTGCGGCGCCCGACAGGAGAGTCAGAATGTCGTTCAGATGCTCGCGCGGCCTCACCGAACCGTACAGCTCGCGGTAGCGCCGAATGCCCTGACCCGCACGCACCCAGTCATGCACTGATGGGGCGACGAGGAATCCGAGCGACTGATAGACCCTGGTGACAACGTCGAGATCGGCCTTGTCCTGCGGGGAACGGGTGCCGGCATACAGCTCGCCGAGGACCACCGCACTGAGGCGCACGCGCCCCGCCTGCACGGCTCGCTCGATCAACGCCGTGTACGCTTCGCCTCGCAGGTACGGGATGTAAACGGATGTATCAAAGACGACGGGACGCACGCCCGTTCTTCCCAGCGCGCCGGTCCGGTGCGCTCCGCTGGAAGACGTCGTCGACGCCGCCGCGCCCACGGATCCGCCCAAAGGCAGCCTGCGCCTCCTCGATGGCGAGGCGATCGCGAACGGCGATGCGCACGGCTTCCGATTCCGTCGACACCTTCAGTGCATGCTTCAGCGCACGCACGGTTGTCTCGTCCACCATGAAGTTCTTGCGAGCCCAGCCGCTTCCAGACGCCACATGCCCCTCTGTGCCGGTGTGTAAATTCTCATGGAACGCTACACACCACCGCCCCAATCGTCAAGCTTCCCGAGTGGGTTTAGGTCCAAGCAGCTCAGCGTAACACAGGCGGGGATCAGACTAAACTCCAATTTCAGCGGCTGATTCTGGACCCCTCAGGCAGGGTCGTCCGCGCAGCTCCGCCCGGCGGCGCTGCAGGAAGCGGCGGACGGCGGTGATGATTTCGCTGGGCGAGTGGGCGATGAGAGCCGGTTCACTCGCACCGTCGGCCGTTATTGATCTTCAGGGAGCCGATCCCTGGCGCGGAAACCTGCTCATGCGCTGTCTGGCCCAGGGGCTGCCGCGCGCCTCAATCCACGCTCGTATCGGCATCCTGGGATCGCGCCTCTCAGGGCGCGGAGGCGGACGTGACGAGACAGTCCTGGCGCACATTATTGGTGATGAAGGTCTTGAGCTGGTCGTAGGGGCAATCTAGGGCACCGTTGCACGCGGGGATCGCCAGGGGGATGCGCTGTGGCGGCGTCTGCAGCGAGAGAGCCGTGCCGTTGCGCATCTGGTCCAGCGTCGCGATCACGTAAAAGAGTCTCACGATGAGCTGTCCGCCCTGCTTTACTTTGCGGAGCTCGAAGACGAGCGCGCCGGCCGGGCCCGGGTCGTTCTGCTGGAATCCCTCGGCCTTCCAGGTCACGCCCCCCAGAAATGCGGCGATGGCGGCGACGTTATCGTCGTGAGCGACAAACAGCGTGAACGTGCTCGCCGCGGGCGCGAGCATGTCCGGATTCTTTACGCCGGTCAGCGTCTGCTCCATCGTCCCCACGAGCTGCCACATCAGGTTCGTCGAGGTTACCTGCGCGATGGAGGGTAGGCGGTTGGTCAGGTCCATGTTCAACACATGAAGCTTTGTCAAATCGCTCAAGCCTCCCGGCGGAATAGCCCCCCAGCCCACGCACTGCGCCCCCTGCGTCGTTGCGCAGTCGGTGTCGGGCATCCCCTGGGCGTATTGGAGTTCGAAATCCTCCGTTACCGAGTTGGCAACGTCGAACAGGCTCCCGGCCGCGTACGCCACCGCTCCCGTTGGATTCACGCTCACCGTGGTAGGAAGTTCCAGCAGCGAACAGGAGACGGGTGGCGATGACTGGTTGCAGGCCGCCGGCTGGCAGCACTCAGTGACCGTCTGCAGCGTTTGAAGTTGGGCGCTGTATTTAGTTATCAACGAGGAGGTGTTGCCTCCGATCGCTGTATTGAACGCGGCCTGGTCCACCACCGTGTCGACACTGCACAATCCCGTATACGCCGTGGTGATGTAGGGGTCCACTGGTTCACTCGAATGAACCACCTGGACCCCGCAGTCGGGCGTTGCTTCGGACTGGAACATGCCGTCCAGGTAACCCTGTGCCGTCTGGATCGTCCGCTCGAAGACGTCCGCATAGACGAACACCGTTCCGGCCGCGGGACAGGACCCTCTCGGAGGCAACAGCCCTTGGGCGGCGTAGAAATCGCGATACCACGCCCCCAGCCGAGCCGCATTCTGCTGACCCACTGTGGAGAGATTGCCGGGGGTTTCCGCGGGGGTTGGCCACAGCGGAAAACCCTGTGCGCGCAGCGTATCCAGGTTCGCGCTGTCGAGAGGAGAGGTCTGAGAACGAATTCCGTGCCGGCTGATCGCGACCACGGAGAGCAGCTCGGTGTCGTTGCTATTCCCCTCATTTTCCCCGCACGCATAGAAGAGAAGACCGGCAACGAGGCAGGCAAGCACGACTCCTACGTTTGGCGATTTCCGCACGACCTGATCCTTTCATCCTCTCAGTCATCGTCGCCATCATGCTGGGAGTTACCCGCCTTGTTCTTGTCAAAAACGGCTAATTCGCTGACCCGGGGCTCAGGCATCTTTGAGTTTGGACCCTTGGCATCTTTCCAGAGGACCTCATTGAGGAGCTGGTACGGAGCGGCATCGGCAACTTTCCAGTTCATCTTGCTTGAGAGTATGGCCAGGCGTACACGGGGATCTTTGGAATCATACGAGGCTATGTTCATATTTACCTCGCCAATGACGTCCGGCGGCGGTAGTATGGCAGTGTATGCAGCGCTGTTGTTTGGAGCGGCGTCCCAGCCGCCCATGATGGGGTTGGAGAAGTGGTCGTACTGGCTCATGGGAGATAAGCCGAGCAGAAGCTCTATACTCTTTAACACGCTGTTCGTGTCGTAGAAATGAGAATCCACGGTCCCCGTTTTGATCCAGGGACTTATCACTTGGCAGAAGGAACGATGGGTGTCGACGTGATCGTTGCTGAACTGGGCGTCGTCTTCTATGACGAAAATCACGGTGCTTGTCCAGATGGGGCTATTGCTCACGGCTTGCACCAGCTCACCCACGGCGTAGTCATTGTCGGCCATCATCGCCCTCGGAGAGTTAAATCCCGGATTTAGCCCCATGGTGTGATCCCGCATGAAGCGCACCATCATGAAAGCTGGAACGCTGTTGCCGGTAGGGTCCTGCTTCAACATCTCCAGGAACTCGCGGTTCCACTCCGAGAAACGGCTTGGCTGCGCTTGCGCTTGTATGGGCGAATTCTCCGAAGCGTAATAGCCTGGGGGATTCCCAGTGGTTAATCCAGTGGTTAATCCTAAGTCAGTGGCATTAAAACCGTAATTTACCCAGGCGTCACTATCGGCATAGCCGAAGTCAAACTTGCGGTAGTCATAGTCGCTGAACCCGGCAACCTGACCGGGGGGAGTCGGAATGTGTCCGGGAGGGGAGAGATTGGCCTTATTCGGATAGTTGTCCGGAATCTGGAAGGGAGGCGTGGATGGGGCTCCCGACGACAGGAAGAAGCCGTAGTTGCGGTAGGTGAGCCCGGCCTCTTTGACACCGTCCCAGATATATCCGCCCGGCGCTTCCGCAACATCTGGGATGGGCGATGCGGCCTGGTGCGAGGGGCTGGAGAGCCAGTTCCCATCCTGATCCTGGGCTGGGTAACCGCCTGTGACATAGCCGTTAACCTGTCCCTCGAAAGCATAATTGATTTGGTACGTGGCGAGGGAAAGCTGGTATATATAAGGGATGCTCTTTATGGTGAATGCGTTTGCCAAGCTTTGAGTGCACCATACCCAGCCTTCACCGCTCACCGGGGCATTGTTGTAGAAATTGTCCAGAAGGATGAAGCGCTCTGCCAGAGCGTGCTGATTCGGGGTAATCCCCCGCCCGTAGATGGTCAGAGAAGGGTCCCCATTGCCCCGGGGGAGGTCGCCAAGAACCTGATCGTAGCCGCGGTTTTCCTTGATGATGTAAATCACATGCTTGATCTTGCCCGATTTGATGCCAATGCCAGCCAGAATGCTATCAGCAGAACTCCCCATTGCCGGCGTGTTCTGGTTGTTCTGGATCACTTGAGCCGTCGATTGAGCAAGAGTTGGTATTGCTTTGGTCAGGTCGATTCGGGTGACGTTTCCCGGAATGGAATTCAGAACATAGCCAGGACCTGGAGGAGCCACCCATGATGCGGGATTGGTGCCGAAATTGATTCCTACGACGTCTGGATTGAGATAGTCAAGTTGGGGATTGGGGTTCATGGCCGTCGTTCCCCATCCGTTGACAACCAGCAGCGCATTGCCATCCGGAGTGGCGGCAAGAGCCGTCGGATACCATCCCACAGGGATGTAGCCACTCAACTGGTTCGTCCCTGTATCGATGACGCCAACTGCGTTGAAGTCGCCGAGTGATGCATACAGGGTCTTCTCATCAGGTGAGAGCGCAAGGCCCGAAGGTGAGACGCCAGGAAGATTGCTGACATTGGATGGCCGCAGCAACACCGTGGCTATAACCTGAAGCTGATCGTTGGCGACGTTAACCACCGATATGGTATCGCTCCCGGCATTGGCTATGTACAAAAGGGTCTGTGCTTTATCTAGAAGGAGCGCTGAGGGCTGGGTGAGGTTCGGGATCTTTGAGACCAAGCTTATACTACCTGGGTCAGTAGTGTCCAGGACATAGACACAGCCGTCCCGCTGGCTCGCCACGTAAGCCCTGCTTCCATCCGATTTTGCGGTCACCGCAAAGGGGAAGGAGGGAGTATTTGGCTTCGCCTCGTCCATGAATGTGTAGCTTCCAAGCGGAGTGGCGCTTGCATTGTACATAGAGAGCGTGGATGCCGGTTGATAGGTGGCCCCCAGATTGACGGAAAAGTAGTTGGCCATGTAGATGGCTCCGTTCGCAAGAGCAATACCCGCCGGCTGGTCAACAGGCGTGTAATTCAGAGGATAAGCAAGAGGGTTGGCGGGGATGGTGCCTGTCTGGGTGAGGGTTCCATCGGTGCCCAGCGTCAACACGGCAACGGTGCCGTACGCTCCCTGGGCTGCATAGAGTGTATATGTGTTGTTATGGGGAGTGGGATCGAATACGAGTCCATAAAAGAGCCCGTCATTGGGGATGTTGGGATTATCTAAAAAATAGGGGAGCGAACCTACGACAGTGCCGTCACTTACCCTCAATGTGCTTAGAAGCGCATTCAGGCAACTGGACGTTGTGATGGCGTACCTGCCATCGGGGCTGAGGACTATGTTCAATGGCATATCCCCAACTGGACCACTGGTTGTGCCCGCCGGTGTAATCCGCCGGCCGTTAACCAGGATGTTGGAGGCTGATGGAGCGGGTTGCCCAGATTGAGAACCGCATCCGACGGAAAAGGCAGCACATAAGGCCACCAGCGTGATGATTGTAATCGTTGCCTGGTAATATAACCACAATCTACCCAACATTCTGATCCTCCATAGCGACTAGTTGATTGCCGTGAGTGGTGATGAATGCCTTGAACTGATACGCGTGCATTGAGGGTAGAGACGGTCAGAATTGGGGACACGTGGCCGGCAGCGCCGCGGAGTTGATGCCTTCGCACATCGCGTTGTCCACCGTCAAATTGCCCTCGGCGTCAAGCGTCACCGTCCAGATGGTATCGTAGTCGTTGCCCGGCCAAGGCGGCGCCACCGGTTGGCCGCAAGGCGGCGCCACCGGTTGGCAGGCGGAGGGGAAATAGCTCTCGATCAACGAATTCACCATCTGTGGTATTTGAACGTACGCCCATCCCAGCAGCATGGTCTGATTGGAGAAATTGGCACCTTTGAGGTCGGTGAAGAAAAAATCACTGGCGGAATTGCAATCGGAAATCTCGAAGCCCGCGGCCAGATCATAGGGCAAGTTATTGGCGATTGCGTATGGTGCGACGGTCAATGATGGCGCAACAGACGACCACGAGAAGCCCTCGGTGCCTGGGCTGGTCTGAGCGGGGTCGATCGAGTAAACCAGGTTCGGGCTGATCTTGCCGCGCAGTGCGTTCGGAAGATCCAGCGCGCGCCATTGCCCCGCGCAGACAATGTTGCCGTCGCTCCAATCGTTCAGCGGATGTGCGTCTGCGTGTCGAACGATGTAAATCGTTTCGTTGGTGTTGGTCCCCGCCGGAATTATGGCACCACCGGCACCACCGGTCACGTTGATGGTGAAAGGCGTCTGCGCCGCGCATGGAGTGCTGACCGGCCTCGGGAACGGCAGCGCAGGGTAGCTGGAACCCGGCTGCAGACTGCTGTTGTAGGTAACCAAGCTGGCGCTTCCCGACGGCGTGATCGAGATCGCATAGATGTAGTTGGGACCCTGATAGCTCACCGGAAGACTCAGGTTATAGCCTTTGAGCTCGTTGATATTTGCCAGCAGGGCGCTGGTGGTCTCCCAAGGTGCCGAGAAGACATAAAAGCCCGGCACGTTTGCCGGGATGATACCGGTTTGATGGGTTGCCGGGTTACCGGTTATTACCAGGGCTTCGTTGTTGCTGTCCTGGTCATTGAAATCGAGACCCTGGCAATTCCCGCAGTATCCCGGGGTCGGCGAGTATCCTGGGGTCGGCGCCGGCGTAGCAACTCCGGTAGGTACCGACCCCGGCGCATACGAGGCATTGAGCGGATAGCTGTTGCCGGTATACGGGTAATAATCGGGCGGGAACACGCTGGACAGAGTGATGTGGTTGAGAAGGGCGAACTGCTGAATGGTCTCCAGTGCCGCCATATCGGGGTGGTTGCTCGGGGTTTGCAGATGGGTCATCGGTTCGAGCACATAGATACCGGTTACATTGTCCCTTCCCAGTACGGACTGTCGCAGGAAGCTGGCCATCTGGAGCGACCGCTGTAAACCCTGATTGGTGAGGTTTGCGGTGTTTGGATTGACGTCCCCGGGAGCTTGGTAAGCCAAGTCCTCGCTTACCACGAAGATCAGGTTGAGGTTGCTGGCGTTCAGAGGAGCAGTATTCGAGGCTGATGCATTAGGGCTGGAAGAGCCGCCGCATCCTGCGAGCAGCATCAGGGCAAGGACCAAGAACAATGGCCGTACAACGGTAATTCTATACATCTGCACGCCTTCCTTTGTCTGAAGTGCGAGTCCAATACCACACGTGAAGATAGCACGCATGAAGACACTTCGCTACTGAACCGCCGCCGTTGCGGGTATGCATGCGACACGCCTAGGGCCCGTGTGATTGGCGTGTTCAGGAACTTCTTCGACGAGGAGCCGATGTTTATTCCCCTCAGCAGCGCCGCCGGCGGGATCGACGCGGCGCTGAACGCGATCCTGTGTTCGCTCGTGCAGACGTGCAAGCACCTGCAACTCGCCCCCTCCGTGTATGTGCGGGATGTCATGGAGTGGGTTTCGACACACCCCGCTCGGCTCGTGCTGGAGCTAACGCCACGCGAGTGGAAGCGGCTGCGACAGGAGTAGGCCGCACAAGCCGCCTGAACCGCTCGTTTCTAACGTGAAGCCCCGTTGGGCACACGGGTGTCAACATAGTTGTAGGGTTTTATGGGATGTTCACAGCCGGCCGCGCAGCCGCTCAGCGCGTTGTTCACCGCCCGCATGATAAGCGCGAGGTCGACGCTGCCGCCGCTCGGGATGCCGTTCGGGCAGGCCGGCGCATCGGCGGTGCCGAGGGCGATGTTCACCAATATTATGATCTCGTTGACGGTCACTTCGCCACTGCCGTCACAGTCGCCGGTGCAGGAAGAAGGTGTGGGGTTGGAGGTCGGCGTCGGCAGCGCGGCGGTGGCTGTCGGAGTCGGCGTAGGAGTCAGATTTGGTGTGAACGCCACACACACGGCGGTCGATGATTCGGCGGGGCCTATGGCGATCTGCAACGGGCGGAAGGGCGGAAGTCCAATTTGTTTGATCATTGCCTTCGTTGCTGTATCGACCACGGCGACATAGTTCTGCAGCACCGACAGAACCGTCACGTACGCGAAACGGCCATCTGGCGTCACAGCAACGAAGACCGGCGCCGAGTTCGCCCCGTCGGCCACCTGGACGGAGCCGATCTCCTCAAAATTCGCAGCGCTAAACATCGAGAGGTTAGCAGACTCCGTCACCACGTAGAGGACAGCTCCGTCTCGGCCCACGGCGATGCCTTCGGCTGCAGGCGCTGGGATCTTGTGAATCAGAGTACCGTCGGTGCGATCAATCACAGCGATGCCATCTGCCGATGTGTTCTCGCCTCCGGCCACAGAAGGTTGCAATGTCGCGTAGAGGAAATGGCCATTGGGGTCGAGAGCGAGCTGGAAAGCACCAAAGCCAAGTGACGTTCGAGACGTGAGTTTCCGCGTTCTCAGATCAATTCCGACAGCTGAGTTGTTGCAGGAGCCACTGTCGGTCACAAGGCATTGGATGAAGTACACGACCCCGCCGTCGCGGGAAATGACGGGGCTGTCCATGAAGAACCGGACCGCTGGCGTATCCGGCACAATGCGATAACTCTCTTGGTCCGTCTGCGTATCGATAACCGATACCGGTCCTCCTAGCCCATACTCACCGACCACGAGTTCACATCCATCGGGGCTCACAACCAGACCCGCCGCGAAGGGATTCTCGATCGTATCGGTGACGGCGCGCTTCACGGTGTCAATAACCGATACGTCATGGTCGCCTCCATTACTCGTGTAGGCCCGCGTGCCGAAGGGGTTTAGCGCAAGCCTGGAAGGGCCAAGACCGACATCGATTGTGTCCACCCAATCGTGAGTCGAGGTGTCGATAACATAGAGGACATCGAGTTCGACATCATTCACGTACGCCAGTGGTGCCGAGAGCGCCTGCGCTGCGAAGACGCACGGCAGCATGGTCCACATTGTGACCATGCGGCTGAGTTTGGCCATGCAACTCCTCCTCATCGTCCACACGCGGAGAGAATGCAAACGGCCGGGGTCTGTACTCGAGAAGGCAGCGTCACGGATCTCCCGAAATCGCGTGAAATTGAGAAACAGATGTTCTTTCTGCGGGAAGCGTTGTGCTGCAGGGGCTTCCGGAGGTCGCGTCGGGACCCAAGCTCGAGAACGAACACAAAACGGTTCTCTGGAGCCGATTCCATGTTATTTCGGTAAGCGCTTCGATGGGCGCGCAGCGAGTGCGGTCTGCCCGCCAAAGCGCCCGAACCCCTTGGCACCGTGGGAGCTTCGCCCCGAACCACTGCGGCTGTACTATGACGTGCAGGAAGAACCGGAGCGGGTGGTGAAGATCCGCGCGGTCGGGATCAAGGAGCACCACCACGTACGCATTGGCGGCGAGGTGATTGAGCTATGAGGAGCGTTGACATCTCGCGAATCAGCTCGATCATTTCCCGGCGCTCGAAGTGGATTCGCGCTTCCGCGGGAATGACGAATCGCGTGCGCCCGAGGATTCTTGCGCAAAGTCCCTTACGGAGGAAATGGGGCAGGGGAGGGCGGGATTCCTCGTTCGTGATTCCTCGTTCGTTGCCCATCGCTTCACGGATGAGCTAGCATGACCGGAAATGGTTGCGACAGGTTCTCGCGCGTTGCCGCGCGTCGTCGTAGCGGGGCTTTCCGGCGATTCCGGCAAGACCCTGGTCTCTCTCGGACTTCTCTTGCTCGCCAGAGAGGCTGGGGTTCCAGTTGCGGCGTTCAAGAAGGGTCCAGATTACATCGACGCTGCCTGGCTCACGTGGGCGTCCGGGCACGCTTGTCGACATCTCGACACCTACCTCATGGGGCCGGAGAAGGTCAGTGTTTCTTTCTGCATGCATGCTGAATCTGCAGGATTGAATGTCATTGAAGGGAACCGTGGCATTTACGACGGATTCGACGCACGCGGCACGCACAGCACGGCTGAACTCGCCAAGCTCCTGCAAGCGCCGGTAATCCTGGTGGTAAACGCTACCAAGATGACCCGCACCGGGGCCGCGCTTGTGCTTGGATGCCAAAAGCTCGATCCTGAAGTTGCAATCGCGGGCGTCGTCCTCAACCAAGTCAGCAACCGCCGGCATGAGCAGGTGCTGCGGCAGGCCGTGGAAACTTCCTGCGGTGTACCCGTTGTCGGAGTGATACCCCGGGCCAGAGGCGAGGCGCCGCTTCCGGGCCGCCACCTCGGCCTGGTCACCCCTGAGGAGCATGCGGGAATTGCGGTTTTGAAACAGAACCTGCTGTCGCTTGTCCACGGCCACCTGGATTTGACCAGAATCCTACAGATCGCTGGGAGCGCTCCCGCACTCGCCCAACCCGCTGAGCGTCAGGAAACCGCACAAGACGGCCGTGGCCTTAAAATCGGCTACCTGAAGGATTCCGCATTCACCTTCTATTATCCTGAAAACCTGGAAGCGATCGAACGGTCAGGCGCCGTGTTGGAAGCTATTTCGGCGCTTTCCGGAGCTCCTCTTCCCGGCGATCTTGATGCACTCTACATCGGAGGCGGTTTTCCTGAAACCCATGGGGCGTCAATTGCCGTGAACCAGCCTTTTCTGAAGTCCGTGCAGCAAGGCGCGGCTAACGGTTTGCCCATTTACGCGGAGTGCGGGGGACTGATGTTGTTGGCGCGAGCGATGACGTGGCGCGGGCGGCGATATCCGATGAGCGGGGTCCTGCCCGTAGAGGTCGAGGTTCGCGACACGCCGCAGGGGCACGGCTACATGCATATGGCGGTAGACACGCCCAATCCTTTCTTCGCACTCGGACTTGAGCTGCGCGGCCACGAATTTCATTATTCCAGAATCCTTCCCGATGGCGATGTTCCACCCACAGCCTGCTCTGTCACGCGTGGTGCCGGAAGCTATCCGGGGCGCGACGGGATCATTTCAAAGAACGTATGGGCCAGCTGGGCTCACCTGCATGCCCTCGCGACCCCGCAATGGGCCGCGGGGCTGCTCACTGCCGCACACCGCTATGCTGGCCGTTGAAATGACACTGCTGAGTGTTTGCATCCTGAACTATCAACGGACTGGTCCGGGCGCGCTCTCTGGCTTTGCGGCGCGAGGTTTGGCAATCTACCGGTCATGAGCCGATCGGCAAGGGTTACCCTCCTTACCAAGGAGGGGCCAGGGGAGGTTGCAGCGAGGCGAGGGAAACCCCCTGTAGTCCCCCTTGGTAAGGGGCACGGTTCATGGACTCTTCAAACCGGCTTCCGCCGGCGCGGGCTCTCACGATGAGCCGAGGTACGCCGGCGCCGCAACGGGCACAACCGAGTCAGACGCCAGCCGCGCGTCCCAGCGGCCTGACGGCGCTGATTGTGTCTCTGTGGGCCGCCGCGGCGCTCGACCTCCTCTACTGGGTATTGTTCTTCGCCACCGGAGTCGTGCAAACCAGCCAGGACCCGGTGTGTCTTGGGTTTGAGCGCGCCTTCCCTGCAGCTGACGCGTGGGTCGCTGTCGCAGCTATCGCATGCGCCGAGGGTTTGCGGCGGCGACGCGCCTGGGCGGTACTGTACGGCATCGCGGCCGGCAGTGCCTTCATCTATCTGGGGTTGATGGATTTGCTCTACGATCTGGAACATGGGGTGTACGTGCAGCCCAACCCGGACACGGCCACGGAGATGGCGATCGTTATCTGCTGCTTTGTGTTCGGCCCGTTCTTGATGAGGTATGTCTGGCGTCACCGCCGGTGGCTGGACGGGTGATGACCATAGACGGGCTTTGAGCGGGCGGCACTTTCACGACCTCGTCAGGCGTCAACTTGCTGCGGGTATCCCGCCTGTGCTAGCCCTCGACCACGAATGGAGCGGCTGATCAAGCGCTACGCCAACCGCAAGATGTACGACACGCGGGCGAGCCGGTACGTGACCCTGGACGGTGTCGCCAACCTCGTGCGCGCCGGGGAGGATCTGCGCATCGTCGACAACGATAGCGGCGAAGACCTGACGGCGTTGACCTTTGCGCAGATCATTTTCGAAGAGGAGAAGCGCAAGAACGGCCTGCTTGCGTTGCCGGTCCTGCGCTGGATCATCCAGCGTGGGGGTGCGACGGTACAAGAACTCTTCAACCGAGTCGACCGCGGGCGCGAGGCCTTCGTTAACGTGCGCGAGCTCGCCGAAAAGGGGGTCAAGCAGCTGCTGCAAGGAAGTGAACCGAGCGTCAGGAAAGCGCGCGCGACCAAGCGCCGCATGCTTGAAGGTGCTGGCAGTCGCCGTTTCCTGGAGGAGATCCTCGAAGCCCCACAGAAACAGCTGGAGCAATTGCAGCATCGGATCGACGCCCAGGTGCGCGCCTCGATCGAACGCTTCACCGCACATCCGGCCATTCAGAACGAGCTGCAGCGCATGGAGGCCAGCGTCAAGAGTCTCGAACGGCAGCTGCGCCGGCTGCGGCGCGCCGCGCCGCGCAACCCGCGCCGTTACAAACCGAGAGCAAGCTGAGGCCGCCAAGAAGAGCGCGCTGGTATCGTCGTGGGAGCGAGCCGCGTGTTTGCCGGAGCGGCTCGGGAACCTCCCCGGTGTCCAATTCTTGTTGCAGCTCCACGGTCTGTGGGCGCTCGTCATCGCCAAGGGATTTTGCTTGACAAAAGGGCACGCTGGTGTGTATGTGCGCGCAACGGGGCTGTAACATAGTCGTAACCTTCGTTTCGTGCGGTGGCCCCGAAGAGATAGGTGAGTACTAGTTCGGCAGGCGGTTCGGTAAGACATGTGAGGCGTGTGATCACTGTCATCAGGGGGGAGGACGTAATGGCCCATTGGGAGCGCATAGGTTTCATCACTGCGACAGCGTGCCTGAGCATCGGTATCGTTTTCGTGCTCCGCCAACATCGTGCCGTGCGGGCGCAAATGAAGAATCTCACCACCGCGGTCGCCTTCGCGCTCGTCCTTGCACTCAGCAGCGCTACCGCTCGGGCCGACGTCTGCTGCAATTGCACGGCTTTCTGTTCCATGCAGGCACCCGGTAACTGCGGGCTGTGTAGCGAGGTGCCCGATGCTGTGTGTGTAGATGGTGTCTGTGTCGTGAACACGGCGACGCCGACGCCGACCGACACGCCGACGCCCACCGAGACGCCGACGCCG
>JBEKBJ010000064.1:0-43672 GCA_050015455.1 Binatia bacterium | reverse complement strand
ATCAGGTGGGGTCACGATCGGCGCCGGTCGTGACCCCCGGTTGAATAGCATATTTCGACAGTGGATCAATGAGTTGCGTCAAGAAACGAGAGGGTCAGTCTTCAACGCCGATTCACACTCAACTTCCGTAGGTTGATGGACGAGGGCTGGATTGTGCTCGTCAACACGCAGCCGAAGGACCAGTCCGACGAGGCCGCCGCGCTCTTCACGCGTCTGCTCGTGAAGCAGCTTTTCATGACCGCCAAGCAACGCCAAAAGTCCGCTCAGAACCGGCCGTTCTTCCTGGTTATCGACGAGGCCAGCCGCTACCTCACCACCGACACGGCGCGCATCCTCGCCGAGACCGCCGGCTACGGTCTGTACCTGGTGCTCGGCATGCAATCGATCGAGCAGGCCCGCCGCGAGAATGAGGAGACCTACATCGCGATCCGGGCGTGCATGAATGCGGAAGTGGTCATGCGCCTCACCGACTTCGACGAAGCGATCTACTTCGCCCGGCGCTTTTACGGTCACTACCTCGACCTGGACACGGTGCAGTACGAGCAGACGCAGACCGCCGCCGTTCCCCACACCGTCCCCCACGTGACCCTCAGCCGGCAGCGCCAAACCGCGCGCACCACTGGCGGCTCGGTAGGGGGCTCCACCGTCCGCACGCGCGCCACCGGCATCGCGGCGCTCCTCGCCGCCGTACCCGCCAGTTCGACGGCTGAGAGTAGCAACTGGGTGGACGTGAACACGACGACTGAGCTCGATGGCGAAACCGAGACGCCCGGCTGGCACACGGAGTTCACCTATCAGGAACTTACTGCGAAGCAGTTTTACACGCCGGATCAGCTCGAACGTCTCGCGGCGAGGCGCTTCGCGCTGCGCCCCAAGGGCGCGGGCAAACGTTTCGGCGTGACGCGCATCAACGAAATTGAACCGGCCGACATCGAGATCCCCAGCCTGTCCCCAGCGCGCTACTCACCGCGGGAGATGGCCGAGTGGCTCCGCCCCTTCAAAGCCGCTCAGCTCGCCACGCTGCCGCTCATTGAGGCGCAGCAGCGCTTTGACGCACTCATCAGGGACCAAGTACAGTTACTAACCAGAGAAGACACGATTACCCTCCAGCACGATGATGACCAACCCCCAGCCCCCCGCCTCGCCCGAACACAACGGCGACCCCTCAACCCTCGCCGGCCGAAAGACACTTCCGAAGGGTCGGGCGGGCAAGAAGGATAAGCGCGACCGCTTCGCGCCCCAGCCGACCGGCACCGTCGAGCTGCACGACAACGACCGGCTCATCTTTGAACTCCTCGACGAGCACCGCATTGTGACGTCGCGGCAGCTGCTCTTGGTCGCCGGCGGCGCCTACAAAACCGAGCGGGCCTTCCGCAACCGTCTCGCGCGGTTGTTTCACGACGAGTACATCGCCCGCCCCCGCAAGCGGAAGGCTACGGGTGCCTACACCCTCGGCATCCGCGGGCACCAGACGCTCTACCCCGACCTCTGGACCGCGCCCCGAGCCAAGCCGCCCAAGGACTGGCGGCAGAAGGACCGGCGCATCGGCATCGAGGCCATCGAGCACGAGGCGACACTCACCGAGGTGTTGCTGGCCTTTCGGATGGCGGCCGAGCAACGGGGCTGGCCCTTTGACTGGTGCGCGGAGGAAGCCTTCCACCAGGCCACGGGTTTCCCCGATCGCTTGGCGGTGCCTCTCGACAACAGCCGCACCATGCACATCCCACTGCACCCCGATGCCTTCATCACCATCACGGTCGCTGACCACCGCTACCACTGGTTTCTGGAGATCGACATGGGCAGCGAGCCGATCCGGCGAACCGCTTGGAACCAGACGGACGTCACCAAGAAATTACTCGCCTACTGGCACCTCAGAACGACAACGCTGCGCTCCTACGACCGCCGGCAGGACAGCTTCCAGGCGCTCTTCGTGACCACCTCGCGCGCGCGGATCGAGAGCCTGCGGCTCCGGGCCCGCGAGGTCGATCCCAAAAGACTCGGGACGCACTTCTTCCTCTTCGCAACGCACGATGGCTGTACACTCGACCAGGCTGACGCGCTCTTCGAGCGCCCGCTCTGGTGGACGGCGAAGCGCGGCTACGACAACCCGCGCACCTTCTTCCTGCAGACCTGTCCGACGTGCAACCAGTCCGTTGACCCTAGCAACGAGGCGCACATCGTCCTGAACGCAATACCCCAGCCGCTCATCTGCACGCCGGCGTCGACGCTTCTCCGCGAGCACTTACCCGCCGGCGCGGATCCCGAGTACGCGCACCACCAGTGTCCCGGCTTGCGCCAATCCACTGCCCCGATTTTCTGAAACGCGCTACACTGATCACACACCAGCTCACCCACGCGATTGCCGGTGCTCGTGGATTCTGACCGCGGTTACCCCAGGCAGGGGGTTGCGAGCACGGGCCGGTTCGCTGCGGAGCCCGGTTCGGGCTTTCTGCCGTCGCCACCGCAGCCGGCGGCGGCAACCCCCACCACAAATGGGCAGGGTGAAAGTCCCGGCGATCGCTGCGCTGGTTTTCACTTCATCACGCAACACCGCCGCGAAGCCGTGGCCAGCGCCACGGCCTGCCCGAGCGGCGGGGACGCTGATCTTCACCGAAACGCCCCCATGGTCGACCAAAACGCCAAAACCGACGCACGAGGACGCCCCAGGAGCGATTTTCGGGAGGGGGTGAAGGGTTTGCCCTTCACCGAAAATCGACGCTTTTCACCTTCGGCAGCGCGACGCCGCTTCGACCAGGAGCTGACGTACTACCGCGCGGACGCCCCGTATCTCACCGTGGAGAAGTGCGCGGAGCGCTGCCGTATCCTCTCGCTGCTGCTCACCGCGGCCCTCGACACATAGACCTCCCCTTTACAGATTTTCGATTTTGTCTTTCACTATACGCGCACCCGCTCGGGTGCCTCTTCCCCACTAGCACCACAAACAGCGAAAGGAGGGTAGCCCCATGAAGGGAAAGCGCCCAGATTTCAGCGTGAGCACCGTCATCGCAACGGATACCGGCGACCGCTGGCGCGAGATCGGCGTGGCCTTCACAAGTGAAGGCGGCACCATCACCGTGCTCCTCGACGCCTTGCCGGTCAGCGGCAAGCTCGTTCTCAGAGCCCCGCAGCAACGGCCGGCGCCAGCGCGGACGAGCTGAACGCTCGCTCGTTGTTCCCCACACGCGACGAGCGGAGTCCCCGCGGCTCCGCTCGTTCTCACCCTTCCCCGCGGCGGGACGCGACCCGGCATGTCGCCCGGCGCCGATCGTCCCGCCGCGCAAGGAGGGCGAGCATGGAATTGCTCACCGATGAAATCGCGAAACGTCTGCCGCCCCTCTACAGCCAAGAGGAGCAAGGCGAGAACGCCATCGCCGTTGTGAAGTTTTTCACCCCCTGGACCAGCTGGACATGGTACGCCTCCGAGTACGATCCGGAGCAACGCCTCTGCTTCGGCGTCGTGGTCGGCCAGGAACGCGAGTACGGCTACTTCTCGCTCGATGAGATGGAGGAGATCCGCGGCCCTGGAGGCCTCACCATCGAGCGCGACCTCTACTGGCAGCCGAGGCCGCTCAAGGAGTGCCGCTGATGGCCCCCAATGACATCTCCGAGCAGCTCTCTCTGCCTCTTTCATCACAACCCCACGAGCCGGCGATCGTCGACGCTGGCGACGTCGTCGTCCACCAGCGTCGCCCCACCACACACAAGCTCCCCGCAGAGCTCAGTGACGCCGAGCTGCTCACCGCCGTGCTCGGCCACACCACCGCGCTGAGCTGTGAGTGGCTCACGACGAAGCACGACGGCTTCCGCGAGATTGCCGTCCTCACCCCCGCCGAACTCCTTGAGCACGGCCTCACGACCGGCGCAGTCAATCGCCTCTGCGCCGTCTTCGAGATCGCGAAGCGCTACGGTGAGACGGAATTCAAACCCGGAGAACCGCTTCGCGGCAGCCACGACGTGTACGCCCACTTCCGCGAGCATCTCGCCGCCGAGACGCGCGAACATTTCTACGTCGTGCACTTGGACAACAAACACCGGAAGCTCCGCGACACCCTTGTGTCGCTCGGTTCCCTCACGGCCAGCATCGTGCACCCGCGTGACGTTTTTCACCAGATCGTCCGGTGCCCTGGCGTTGCCGCTGTGATTTTTTGTCACAACCACCCGTCCGGCGACCCTTCTCCGTCGAAAGAAGACATCGAGATCACTCGCCGCTTGCGCGAGGTCGGTGACATCGTCGGCGTCCGTGTCCTCGACCACGTCATCATCGGCAAAGGGCGCTTTGTTTCGTTCGTCGATGACGGCTACTGGTAAGGTCGTTATCCGTTACCATCTACGAGCCGCCAGGTCTCCACACCTGCCGGCTCGTTTTTGTTGTCGGCCAGGGACCGGTGCCTGACACCGCCCCGTAGCACAATCTGTGGCAGCTCACCCCTCCCAGCCGTTTGGGATTGGCGGCCGACTCGTGATATGGGCCGCGGTGGTAAGAAGGCGACAATGAGAAAGACAGCATTGCGCTGCAGCGGGTTGGGGCTGGCTCTGCTTCTGCACTGTCTCACTCTGCCCTCACGCACCCTGGCGTTGGAAAACAAATGCGTCGTGGGCACCGGCACTAGGGCCTCCTGTACCCAGGCAGCATTGCAGGCGTGCGTGAAGAGATTGGGGAAGACCGGCGGGACGATCAGCTTTAACTGCGGACTTGGGAAGGAATTTACGGCCATGCCATTGTTGGGTCCCCCGCCAGTACCAGCGGCAGCTCGTTCTGTAACACGAACCCCCAGCTCGCGGCGGCAGGTACCATCGCGCTCCAAGCGACCAGCGCCACCGGCGACGCCGACGACAGAACGGTCTGTCCCATGACGACCGGCACGGCGCCCGTCAACAACCTCGACCAGCGCGGCTACGGCCGGCCCCAAGTTCTACCGGTATTACACATTTTGCTAATCTTTGTAGGTTGCACGCTTTTTGTAGGCTGTTCAACAAAGAGGACAAAGTTGAGCGTTTTCGGCCCTGCGACTCATGCCGAGAGGGATCTCACTGTGACGGGTATATTAAAAGCCGCGAGTGGAGGCGATTTGGAGTCCGCACGCGTAATCCTCGACCTCAAACCTGAATTGGTAAACGCGGTAGGACCAGGTGGACTGACGCCATTACACGTCGCGACGTGGCCGGGTGGCCTTGACGGTCAAGTGTCATATTATGGTGACTACGCAGGGATTGTGGAGCTATTGATCGCGCGCGGCGCTGACGTAAACACTGCTGATTCTGTACGGTCTATGACTCCACTCCATACCGTGACGTTGTGGACGCCAGGAGGGTCAGGCGGTGGAAGGGTTACCGTCAACGTCACGATCAATGGCGTGCCGTATCGAGAACATGCCATAGAAATGCAAAATCGGTCGCTTCGCGCGCTTCTGCAAAAGAATCCCAGCATCAACGCGAGGACCTCGACCGGCTACACCCCTCTTCATTGCGCCGCGAAGAATGGTTACGCAGAGATGGTAAGGCTGCTTCTAAGCCATGGGGCTGATCCTACACTAAAGACTGCGGACGGATACACTGCGCTTGACTTGGCCCGAGATTCCAATTCCAGCGAAGCTGTTAGCATTCTTTCTAATCGCTGACCATAGTTCATCGAAGTGTTTCCAACGCGCCGTCTGCGGCGCGCCCGGGCCGACCCGCGACGCACGACGAACCATGGACCAAGGTCACGGTCGTTCTGTTCGACCGCCAAATTGTCTACTTGGACCGCCTGGCCACCGACATGCGGTCGAAGACCGGCACCGCCATCAAGCGCGCCGAGATCATCCGGGCACTCATCTAGTTGTGGGGTTTTATGGGATTTCTGAGGGACCGAATGATCCAATAATCAATCTCATCAAAAAAGGAGAACTGTCAGTTACAGCTCGCGCAATCACAAGGTCCGCCCTCTGTGCTTTTCATCGTTCCCGGCCATATCTCGGAGAGCTTGGCAGCCCCGACCGGAGCTTTGGTAGTATACGAGTCCCCACGCTTTATGGATTTCCACCCCGCCTTCGCCTTTACGCACGAAGAGTCGAGAATTGACGTGGCGGGCCCAATACCGAATGTTTCGGACTTTCCGTTCCACGAAAGCTTGATCGATTTGGCTGAAATCTCTTCGACTACCCCCGAAGAATACATGGTTGGCTTGCCGTGATAGAAGCCGAGATTCTGGCCTACCCCAGAATAAGAAAAATGCATGGCCATCCCACCCTGACCAAACGTGATTGTGCCAGAATCAATTGTCCCTCTTGTTTCAATTGCCCCTCTTGCTTGGGCGCCAGCTGCCGGTGGAGTAGGTTCAACGGTTCTGGGGCGCTCCCTTGCTTGGGGAGCGCTCGGTGCCGGTGCGGGAGACGTCTGATCCAACCCCCGGAGTTTGTCCGCTGGAATTGGACCCATGTCCCGCTGCTGCTGCCCGCACGACGGGGTAGTGCAGACTTTTGACCCCGCGGGACCACCGGGAGGTAAGACGGGGATCGATCCCCCGGTCAGGACGGGGAGGCGGTGCACCGCGGCGTCCTGCTGGTCAACCGCTTGACGCGATCTTTCGGACTGAGTGGCGCATCCAGAAAGGAGAATGAAGCAGATTGTAGTTGTGAGAAGCGCGAGCGACATAGTTCGCCTCTCGCCCCTTGGGTTGTGATCGTGCATTGAGTCACACTCCATCTGCACCGCCGGGGGTCGAGTCACAATCCGCATTCATCGTGCAGAGTTGCTCCTATGTTTCAGGTACGCTCGAACCTAAATCCACAGTCGCATTGCATGGAGACTTTCGGGTTCAGAAGCCCGCACCTTGGGCACACGATCCCGCCCCGAGCTAGCTCTGGCTTCCGGGCGGGTGGCATGGCTGGTGGTGTCCCCGCTGCCCGGCTACGGCGAGAATCGCGACGGAGTTGGTAAGCGAACTCCAGCGCGAGGACGAGCGCGAACGCGGCGCGGCCATTGAGGTTGGAGTCTAAGGCAACGCCGGCAAGAACGAGGCAGCCGATCAGGCCACAGATCTGGAAGTATTTGCGCATGCTCGCGGATGCTGTTCTTGGGCGGCGGTCTCCATTGATACGCCGGGTTACGTCCTCGCCGTGCTATCTCTCCGTTCCGTCACGTTTGCCCTATATAATACTTCCCCGCCCCACGACAACGGCCGCGGTGAGCAACAGCGAGAGCGTGCGGCACCGCCGCGCGATTTTCTCCGGGGTGAGGATTGGGAGGTCGGCCCGGAAGTAAACCAACTCCTCCCGGTAGCGCTCGGCGTACGTCATCGCGTGGCCACTTAGATCATAATGCGTTCGATCTCGTCGAGCGTGATCTGGTCAGTGGTGCGATCGTAGAGCTTCGTCGTCCGTGGTGACTCATGCGCGGCGATCTGTTGCGCGTGCTCCAGCGTGCCGCCGTTCTCGAGGGGGATCCTACCAGCGATCTGGTCATACTCATGCCTAGGGGGCGTGCGCACCTGAATGACCGGCGCCGTCTTTCGATGGTACCGGTGGGGCGCGATCGGCGTTTTGGTTCTCGTCTGGTTGGTTGTACTGCAGATCTTGCGTTCCGGTGTAGTGCTCGAGACGGAGCAAATGACGCGCGGTGCGCTCGACCCTCTCTGCCAACCAGGCCTGAAATCGTGTGGCCACGCCCTCCAACGTTGTCCCCCAGATCATGTTGGCAAGGAAAAAGATGAACAGAAGCCCCTGCGCACCGGACAGAGCGTACCAGAGCCAACTCGAGCGAAGGTCGGGGAAGCCCCACGGGAAGGAATAGAGGGTTGCTATTCCAAGGGTGCTGATCGCGAGGACGCGCAACGATCGGCAGAGCCACCAGGCGAGACTGTTGGAGAAAGCTTCGACCCGGGAGACCACCTGCGCGCGGCCAGCCTCGAGCTGCTCCGCACGCTCCTCGGCTTCTCGTCGCTTTTCTTTTGCATCCTCGAGGGAACGCCGCAAATCTGCACGGAGGTTTTCTCGTGCGACGGCGAGGACCTCGGCGATCGTGCCTTCCGTAAATGCGGATGCATAGCCTTGGGTGATCTCCATGAGCGCAGCTTTTGCTGCTGTCGAATGTCGCAGGAGGTAGTAGTCATCGGATGAGACGCGCCCGCTTTGTTCAAGATGCGCGATCTCGAGGAGATATTTTTTCCAGAGCGCCTCCGGTGGCTGCATGGCGGCGTAGGCGTCGGCGATTAGGCGCTTTCGGGGGAGGTCGGGAGCCTTTGTGGGGTTTTTGAGCCAGAGAAGATTGCCAAGGGCATAATCCGTGATACACAGCGCAATGGCTCCGGGGGGTGAGTCGACCTGGAAGAAGCGTCGGGTCGCCCTAGCCAGAGCGGTGTTCGGCGTGACAAAGATTGCGTCGCACGTCTCGATGAAGTACGAATCGTGGCCGCGGCGAAGGCGCGCGATGGCCGAAATACAGTCGAGGTCGTGGATGCGGGCACGGCCGCTCTGATAACCGATCTCGTCCTGCAGGCGAGCTTCAAAGGCCGCCTCGTCGATTTGGAAGCGGTACTCATATGATGGCTTTGGGTCGACGCGGATTCCCAGTCCGGCAATCTTTTGGGGAAGGCGAGCGGCCATCAGTTCCACATCAGAGGCCGACATGCCTTCTTGGATGAAATACTCGATGCTCGGGCCGTATGCTTCATCGAGTTGACCTTGTCTTAGTCGAATCGTACAGGCGTCCAAAATTCCCCGAACCTCTTCGAATGTGATCTTGAAGCAACACAGATCGGCGCCGTAGTCTCGGAGTAAGTTGAGAAGTTCCGTGCAGGGTGCTTGCCGATCCTTGCCCGCGTAGCCGGCGGCGGACACAATTATCGAGCTATCTAGATAGACTCGGGTCTTATGAAAGCGTTGAGAAAGGCGGCCATGTTCGGGCAGAAAGAGGGAGTTGGCTAACATATTACCCTTGATCAGAACCTCTACGTCTTCCAGCAATTGATGATCGACCCGGCGCATTTCCGACAGAAACGATCCTAGAATAAACGCCGAACCTGCTGGGGCAGGCCCAAGGACGAGGGGACTTCGCTCGGCTTCGGCGTAAAGGAACGCTAGCCCCCGCTCCGCGATGAACTCCAGTAGGGCCGCTTCGGCCTGTTCCACAGACCATTGGGTCGCGTGGTTTGTCGCGGCGAACTCCACAAGCCTGCCTGCAACTGTGTCGTAGATTCGTGTCACGCGCTGCTGTACGTCGGCGAAGTTCAACGTCGCGCAACGAGCGGCGTTGCGACTCAGAATCCCGGATTGGCGCTTCAGGTAACCCTGCTTCGTGGCCCGTTGCAGAATTTGCCGCAGTGGGTTGAGGGGAAGCTCGAGGCCGAACTGTGAGCGTAGCGCCTCTTGGAGATGAGGAAGCGATACGACATCGTCTGGCGCGTTTATGACGCATTCGACGACGATAGGAACAAAGTTTTCGATGTAGTCCTTATGGAGGATGTCCCAATTCACTTTTAGAATTGCAAGACTCGTGATCGCTGGGCTTGTTGGCATCAGCGCCTCCTCGACGGATCTTTCTTACCGCATTCATGCGCAGATAGGCAAAACGCTCGCCTGGACCTAGGGCCGATCACCTGATTTCTGGAGGTTTGCGGTCCATACGAGCGAGAGGGGCCGGCGCTCGAGGCTTTAGCTGAGGGCATCTCTGATTGTTCCGTTCAGATCGGCACGTCGTGCGAGGCGCTCTCCGAGGTGGTGCGCCGGCGCTTGTCGTAAATCTGGGTGGTGGTGATGTGGCGGTGGCCGAGGAGCTCCTGCACCTTGGTGATGTCGACGCCGGCGTCGAGGAGCAGCGTGGCGGTGGTGGCGCGCAGGGAGTGCGGCGTAAACACGCAGCGCTCATCTTTGATCGCGCCGGGCAGCTGTTCCAAGTACGCCTGAATCGTGAGGTACATGGTGGCCGGGGCCATGGGCCGCTCGGAGAGGAACTCACTCCACGTGCCCCGGCGGGCGCGGAAGAGCGGGCCCTTGTCGATGCCGGCCTTGTCGAGGTACTCGCGGATCGCCTGGGCCGCGGCGTAGTGCAGGCCGATGGTGCGGCGGTGGTCGCCCTTCTCGTGCAGGCGGATGGTCGACTCCTCGCCGTCCTGGTGGAAGTCGGACACGCGCAACCTGCAGCCGGTGGAGATGCGCGCTCCGGAGTACAGATAGAATTTCAAAATGGCGCGATCGCGGCAGTCGATCACGGAATCGCCGGCGGGCATGCCCATGAGCTGGCGTGCCCGTGTTGCGGAGAGCGCCCGCGTCTCGTCGACGGGATCCGACTTTGCCCGGGCGATGAACTGCGCGTGTGCCGGGTTGGGCACCACGATCGGCAGGCGAAACTCTGCTGCGCAGCCTGCAAGATATTTGTAAAAAGACGACAAGGATGAGATCCGCCGGTTGAGCGTCTTGGGCGCCATGTTCTCATCGAGCATCTGCTCGCGAAAGCGCTGCACGTCGGCGACGGACACCTGAAACAGTTGCCAGCTGTCCTCCGGCCACCTGACGCCCACGAAGTGGGTGAAGGCCATGACGTCGCTGCGGTAGGCGCGCTGTGTGTTGGCGGAGTCGCGGCGTTGCACCCAGAGTTCGAAGAGCTGGGCCACCGAGAGATAGAACTGTTCCACCTTGGACTTCACGGCCGGCGTCGCGCTGCCCGCGAGCATCGGGGGGAGCGCACGGCGATCGCCGCCGGCGGGGACGGGCAGGCGGTCAGGTGGTGGTGGATTGGCGTTGCGTGGTGACATATCGAGGGTGAGGGGGTCCGGGGTGGTGGTGGTCTGCAGCGTCTCGAGCACTTCCTCCGTCATCCACACCTCCGCAACCCGGTACCTGAAGGCTACCATGGAAGGGCAATCTAATTCAAGATAACCGGTTTTATCTTGAATAAGGTGAAATGCCGAGAACCCGTTCGATGCGTTGCTGGGTGAGTAATCTGGATTCCTACGGAATGGTGAAAGAGCGAATGTCCGAGTTCGGACCCGCCACACTTCGGTCCCGAACACGCGCGCGCCACTGATACGATCCGGTGTCCAAGGAGTCAGGGGTCGTAAACTGCGCCTGCGCTCCTGACAGATAGGAGAAATCGGACCAGCCGGCGACAGATACGTTTTGGTCGTACGTTCTGAAGACGTTTTGGAATCCATCGATGCTCAACTCAAGAATGCAGCTCAGATCATCAGCCCTGCCATCTAGCACGGCGCTGTCGTCCAGCACCTGGAAGGTGAAGGTGGGGGAACGGGTTGCGAGCTGGGCGCCGTCCACCGGTGCGACGAGAGTCGGCGGGTAGGGTATGGCATCGCGCCAAACGCTACCTGCCCCACCTGGTTGAGTGTTGGCGTCCCCACTGGGTGGTCCACCGTCAACTCGGAAATGCTGTGGTGTGGTGGTGTCCGATGTCTCGAGTGTGCGATAGAAAATCTTGATGCGTCCCCCGCCGCCACCACCCCCTTCTGCCTCCCCCGCACCTCCCTGCGCCGATATTATTCCTGAGATATTGAGAATGGGCGTATCGATCAAAATTCCACCACCGCTACCACCGCCATCTCCGGTGGAACCGTCAGCAGTGATAGTTCCGTTGACGACAACTGACGTCGAGGCGAGGACGAACAAGCTCCCGCCTCCCAGATAGTAAGCTGTGTAATTGAAGAGAGGTCCACTACCTGAGCCAGAGTCGATTGCGTATGAGAAGCTATCTCCGTAGGTGCCGCCGGGAGAAGTGGCGCTCCAATATCCGCGGCCACCTGCACCGCCATAACCACCGCCACCAGAGCTAACCCCCAGGCCTCGGGGATCAGCACCTGCACCTACGGCGGAGAGAGCGGCCGCATCGTCCACCAGAAGATCCTTCACTCTCAGCTCAAGGCTTCCGGAGCCGGGATACGATCCTGAAATCGGAAGCACACGGAACTGGCCGGTCCCTCCAATGGAAAGTTCATCTACATCCCAGGTGCCATACCCTGTAAGAGTGCCACCCAAGATGTCGAGCTGCGGCGCGCTGTTGGTAGAACCATACACAGTGAGCTGACCCGGATTATCGGGATTGTCCTCAATGGTGATCGAATCGCTCACAACAAGGTTGCCCTGCACGACGATTGTTCCCCACCGAATGTCCACTTGCTGAGCGACGGTATCACCGCCGATCGTAAGGGCACCTCCGTTCTTCACGAAGATGACCCGATATGCTCCACCCGGAACGGTTGTATTCGCATCGACAACAAGATCCTGTGGTGGAAGGGTGGACGTTGCGGTTGGGGTGGGGGTGGGTGTGGGAGGTGGAGTTGGCGAAGGCGTCGCCGATCGTCCGCTGCACCCGTTCAGGGCGTTGTTCACCGCGATGAGGATCTCATCCACGGTTATTGTGCCGTCACCATTCGCGTCGCCCGCGGTGCAGGCCAACATCTCGGCGTTTCCGAGGGCGATGTTCACCATCGAGAGGATGTCGTCAACGCTCACCGTACCGCTCCCGTGGCAGTCGCCGCAGCACCCTGCGCGAGTAGGTGTCCACGTCGGAGTGCGAGTCGGTGTCTGTGCCACGGCCGCCGAGTACAGCACACAAACCAGTACAGCGGCGTTGGTGTACCAGCGACGGGAGGAAAAGCTCGGCCCAGACCGCGTGAGCATGCGTCCCTCCGATTTTGCCCGTGTCATAGCACAGCGTGACGTGCCGCTTCAAAGGCCGCGAGCCCAATACTAAGAAAGAGACAGGAAGACAAGGGGCGCCGTTGGACGAGAATCATTGGGGGGAAAAGACGTCCGATAACGGACCTTACGGGAACTGCGCCGCTCGAAGACCATCCCGTTCGTCACTTCGTTTCGGACGAGGCATTGCAAGGCAGTGTTAGTTACACAACACTGGTTGACGACTACGCGACAACTGGAGGCTTTGTGAGCGACATACTTAAACGAATGCTGGCAGAGGCGGCTGAGCGGTTTGGGCCCATACCGGAGCAGGTCACTTTCGGGGACGGGATCGATTGGTCATCCGAGCTGGCGGAGACAATGCTATACGTCGAGCTCCCTTTCTGGCTGATGCTGTCGCCCGGACCCGTGGACATCGAATGGGCCGGTACGACGTTCACCATCCACGTTTGTCCGATGTGGATGGAGGTCTTCGTCCACGAGGTCACCGACTCCCGCGTGACGGTTGCTCACCAAGGGCCTTGGCATCCCACATACGAACCCACACAAGAGCTGGCGGTGGAACTTGCACGGCACCAAGAGCCGTGGATGCGGCGCCTGTGCAAGACAGTACTGCGGCTGTCTACGCGCGCGCATTCCAGTGCGTTCCGTGAACTCGGACCCGCTGAGCTGCCACGTGTGCGAGCCGAGCAGGAAGCCTATTGGGCATCGCTTTGTGAAGCACACATACCCGTCGTGAATGAGCTAATTCAGCGATACCGACTTGTGACCTACGATCACTTCGCCTTCGAGGTCAGCGCTTGGGACGTGTCCGTGTGGTACCTAAAGCACTCCAACAAGGGCTATCGTGCCGTGCTGCTGCCGTATAAGTCTTGGGATTGCAAGCCGGTCATTGTCGAGGACGGCGCCGCACCGAGCGATCCACCAAAAGTCAGGCCCTTTCAGTGGGCGGAGTTGCCTGATCTCGGTTCAATGACCAGCGCCGAAGCGACGCCTGGGGAGTTCGACCTTCTCGACGCTCGGTCCCTCATGCAGCGGGGTCATTACACAGGGGCCGTACGTCGGGCTGTCACCGCGATGGAGGCCGTTGTTGCCTGGGCTCTGCTCGGCGAGCTGAAAAAGAACTACTCCGCGAGCGAGGCTGAGCAACAGCTGAAGAACACAGACAACGACTTCCCGGGCCGCCTGCGGCAGTGGCGGAAACTGGCAAACCCACCGATCAGCCAGCAGGAGTTCGACGAGTTCGAGGTTACGCGCAAAATCCGCCACGACATCGTCCACCGTGGAATCAGGTGGGGTCACGATCGGCGCCGGTCGTGACCCCCGGTTGAATAGCATATTTCGACAGTGGATCAATGAGTTGCGTCAAGAAACGAGAGGGTCAGTCTTCAACGCCGATTCACACTACGAGAACAGCCGTCCCCGGCAGTACTACCCAGACTTCATCGTCACAGTGCGTGAAGCTGACGGCCGCGAGGTCATGTGGCTCGCGGAAACCAAGGGTGAGATTCGCCCCAATACGTTTCTGAAGCGCCACGCCGCCGAAGCGTGGTGCGAAAAGATGAGCGGCACTTCATATGGGCCGTGGCGTTACCTCTTTGTCCAGCAGAGGAAGTTCGAGGCTGCGCTGTCCTCCCATATCGCGACGTTCGCCCAGCTTGTAGCAGCGCTCGCCGTTGGCACTGAACCGCAGCTCCGCCTTGTTCCCATCGACGACGAACGCATCAAGAAGGAGAAGTTCAAAACTCTGCTGCCACTCTACAGCCTCAAGGCCGCTGCCGGCTACTTTGGCAATGGCGAAGCCGTCGAGCCAGAAGCCTGGATTCAAGCCGAGGGCCTCGGTCGCCTCGACGATCAGATGTTTGTCGCTCGCGCTGTCGGCCGGTCCATGGAGCCGCGCATCCACGACGGCGACTATTGCCTCTTCCGCGCCAAGCCCGTCGGCACCCGGCAGGGCAAGATTGTCCTTGCAGAGTACCGCGGCCCAGCTGATCCGGACACGGGAGGCTCGTACACCGTCAAGCGGTACTCGTCAGAGAAGATCGCCGACCCAGACGGCGGCTGGCAGCACGAGCGAATTATTCTCTCCCCGCTGAATCCCGAGTTCCAGCCGATCGTGCTTGCACCGAGGGCTGAGGATGACGTCCAGGTCGTGGCTGAGCTGATCACGCTTCTCGGGAAGGTCTGAGGGACGAACGCAGCCTGCACGCGCAACGCCCACCCATTCGGGGCGGGGTGATTACTGGAAATGTCGGTCCAACTGTGAATCGGCGTCCAACGGTGACCCCTGTCCACAGCGGCGGAAGCTCTTGTGTTCAAATCGCTTTTCGCAGTTCGTAGGGGGTCAGAGTTGGACGCCGATCGAGACCCCGCTAACGGGTAAATTCTTCTTTGGTTGCATTTACTTGAGCATCGAGTCGCGGGGGGCAAAATTCGACGCCGATTCACAGCCACTCTCACTGCGCTTCACGAGGCCGATTCGGGTTCACTTGCGTTACGGCTCACGGGTTCGCTTCCCAAGGCTTCGCCGGTTGGATCACTCCAACTCACGCTCGGGTCGCTCCCTGCTGAACGGGCAATTCGCAGTTCAACCTCCTTTCAGGTTGCAAGATCGGCCAGGCTTGGCCTGGCGCACCGAAGCTGCGAAGCGGTGACAAGAAATGTCAGCTGCTCACGGCATCGACAAGTTCTCTCGCCCTGCCAGAGCGTGTGAGCCTGAGTTTTCGGGAGGGACAGGTTGTTTCTGGGTTTGCCTCCAGAGGGCCAAGTACTGCGCGACGCGGAGAGTTACGTAAGAGGTTATACCCGAGAATTCTGTGAAAGGCGCGGCTGCCCCATCACGATTCGAACGGATGACTTCGCCGTAGAGTCGTTAGGTGCCGATCAGTACGAAAAGGACCTGGCGAAGGCGATTGTTCGATGGTTTCACCACCTCAACATGAGGTAGCCACGACGACATGAGGGTTTCACCGCTGTTCCACCTCGAAGTCCGCGCCGCCGGATCCAGGCCTCCTTGTCGGTCCTAGTGGATGGCGTTTTCAGGCCGCCGGCCCGATCGCCGGCGCCACCGCTCCGCTCGCGGGATCACTGCCCGCTTCGCTACGCTAAAGTCCTCCAAGGGCGGACGATATCTCACACGGCTTTGAACCAAGGGCAGCGTGCCGCTACAAAGATGCATGCTCCGCGGTACACCGCACCACCGTTGCGACCGATGCGGCAACAACATTGCGGGCCAGCAACACTACGAGGACGACCGGCCAGCAGAGGACCTCTGGCTGCTCCAAGCGACGAGTACGGTACTACAAGCCGCTGGCCGTGGCCGCCTATTCTTGAGAGCTAGCCCAGATGGCACTAGTCCGTTTGACCTATGCACCAACTGCAGAGATGCTGGGGTCGCGCCCAGGCCGTACTGGTAACCCCCAGCCCCAAGGGTGTCCTGCTCGCAGGACGACATCTCAAACGGCTTTGAACCAACGGCACCGGTGAGATACACTCGCACGCAGTTGCGGGCGAGCACCTCGCTGTCTGGCCCTCGGCACAGGCCGACGCGACCACTGGCTGGGCATCGGGAGGTTGGCATTGATGATGATCGTCCCGACGCGCGACGGATAACGCACGTCGTCGAGGCCGTGAAGTGCAGGGATCAGCCAACCGAAATAGTTGGGGAGTTCGCCAACGGGAGCGCGCTTTGCCGATCGGTCGAGGACGCACAGGATCGAGAGCTGACTGCCGCGGTCCGTCGCGTACTGCACCGGTTGCCCCATGTACTTCGCTGCTCCCTCCACGGACGCTGGCTTGTCGTTCTCAACCTTCAGTTCCGCGTTGATGCCGTCGTGCAGCAGGTCGAGATAGCCACCACCCGCCGGCGTTCGACGTTCGAGACGACCACCGAGTGTGGCATCCGACCGTAGCCGTCGCTCCAGATCATCGTGGAACGCAGCCTCACTCAGACGCTTTCCTTCACCGTATGCGCGGTCGGCTTGAATCGCTTGCGCCGCCAGTGAAATGGCAGTGAAGAAGCGGCAGAACGCCGCGATCTCGGCATCCGGGATGCCGGTCCCCCAAAGTTGGCCGTACATCGACAGAAGGCGCTCGTCGATCGATGCTCGTCCCGTGAGACGATCGCGCGATTCATCGAACGCACGCAGGCGCAGTTCTGTGTAGCCAGCCACCCTGGCCGCCTCGATGCGCGCGGGCGCAATAAACGACGCTGCGACGCGCGGACGCCACGGCGCGGCGCCCGGCGCCTGCGCGACGCGAAGGACCAGAGAACCGGTTGCTGCAAGCGACCAGATTCGATTTGCACCACTTGGGTCCGTATCACTAGGTTTGAGCATTTCGAAAACTGGAAGGCTCAAGTCGTCCGGTGACAGCACGGAGAGAAACTCCAACCGCAAACTACTAGCCCATTCGGGCCAATCCGTCACGCGGGTGCGTGTGCACACCTCGTAGACCCGATTCAGATGGATGACGTGTGGGTGCGTCACCACGGCGCCATCAATCTCGAACATGCACACAACGAGGGGCCGTTCGACGTGTCGCTCGCCGATTGGACGCCGCCCGTGCCTTCGTTCACGCCAGCGATCCAGCAGTTGGAGCGGCACGGGCACGCGCGCGAGCGCCTCGAGCGCGACGCGAACGTCGCGAGGACTAGCGACCGCAGCTATGGAAGTGAGCGCCGCATTGAGCGGTTCGAAAAGAGGATCGTTCCGATACAGGCGTATCGTTTCGAGGCGTCGCTGTGCCGCCCGCAGATGACGGTCGGCGTCGAAGTCCGCTTGGCGTATCGAAGCGTCCCACAGATTCAGCATGGCTGCGATGTTCAAGGCCTCCGCATAGTTGCGCCGGAAGAAGCCCTCGCGTGTGTCGTCGCCCGTCGCCACATCGCTTCGAACCGCGACGCTAGCGCGGGCGAGCCGCTTAGCCGTGGCTTTTGGGTCGTCCTCGAGCGTCAACGCTTCGAGTGTCCGGGCGCGTGTCACGCGCCGACGCTCGAACGCGGTGTCCGGACCGCTCATCGCTCGGCCTCGGCGCGAGCACGGCAGTAGAGTTCGAGCGTTTCCCGCCACCGTTCCAGCCAGTACGCAACCCTATCTGCGTTGCCGCCCGCGACCTCGCATTCCAAATGGGCGGCTGCTTGTACGACTAATGAGTGTGAGCGACCTGTCGCGAACTCGGCAGTGTCGGGGACGGCGAACACGATCTCGTCGGAGAGGTTGGCGGCTTCCGTAAAGAGCCCGGCTTGCTGGAGCACTTCTACATAGCGAAGCGCTCGATACGGCAGTTGCGGCAGATGTGCACGCGCTGCCGCGACAACGGACCCGACACGTGCAGCGAGGATCGACGGAGGCACATGCCACAGCAGTTCGACATACCGCTTACCTTGATCATCCATCGGGTCTAGAAGCAGGTCGGAGGTCAGCGCCTTGAGCAACAAATCAGCATACCGCGGGTAAAGCGCGAAGTCGTCACGGGCGCGCAGCACGAAGTCTCTGACACGGTAGGCGTTGAGCTGCCCCGCGAACTCCAGACAGAATTGCCGAATCTTGGTCGCGGTCCGCGGTTCCTGCGTGCGCGAAGCGAGCCATTGCAGCACGAGCACAGCGTCCTCGATCGCATCCGGCGCCTCCGGCTTTTGCCACGCAACCTCGATCACACGGAGCGCCGCGACCTCGATCATGTCATCCCTAATGCCAAGTGTTCGTACTGCCTTGAGCATGCGTAGCCGGACGGCGAGATACGGATCGCCGAGGAGTACCGGCACAAGCGCATCGAGCTCGGCAGGAAGCTCATGAACTGCCACCTTCTGCCTGATCTCGGCCCAGGCGTCTACAGCGGTCGCTCGCAAGCGCACGTCAGCCCCCAATAGCGCCGTATAGAGGTATGGGATCACCAAGCGCAGAAAGCGTGGCTGGGATCCGAGCGGACCGAGAACGCGCACCGCTTCCGCACGAATCTGGAGGATCGACTCGTCGCTAAGTTCCTTCTCGTTTAGGACGGCGAAGACGGTCGCTGCGACGGTATCCGGATCGCGGGTTAGGAGTAAGTCAAGCGTGGTTCGCAGACGCGCGAGCCGTCCTGCATGTGCGCTCGTGGCGGTCATGGAGTCGAGGAAGTCTTCGCTCTCCGCAAATGTGACCTTCAGGGGCGGTGGCGTTGGCCTAACCCATTGCGCTTCCTCGACGACTGCCGCCCAGACTCTGAGCGTTCGTCCTTCAAGGAGCTGAGGGTGGTAACGTGCGACCAGCTCGAGTGTGTCCGCTGCCTCGACCGAAACCCCCGTGCCCCAGTCTTGCTTCAATCGCTGAAGGCTGAACTCGACCACCATCAGGCCAGCGTCGGTAGGGAGCGCAGGGTCACCGTTGTTCCCAAGCGAACGGCGGACCATGCCGTCGAATGCCGCGAAGAGCGAGTCGCACAGCTGCTGCGAGAAAGACCTAGCGCGCTGCTCGATTAGATTGCGGACTTCTGCCGGTCGCGCGAGGAGTGCCGCCGTAAGCCCATGCGTGATCGCTCGCAGCGGTCCATCCATATCGGCGCGCGTGAGAAGCCCGACCCGCACCAGGGCGAGACGATCGAGAAGTCGCGACGCAATCACCGGAGCCGTTCCCGGTTCCGCCCCCACGACGGCCACAGCAGCCTGTGCGCCGTGCGATGCATGGAAGTCATCACCGGAAGCGATCCACGCTTCGACGCGTTCGAGTACAAGGATGGGCGCAATGCGTAGAGCTGCGACGAGCGGCTTGGGCTCTGGTTGTAGTTCGTGGGCTATCCCATAGCCGCACCGGCCCGCAAGGATCAGCAACGAATCGAGCGCCGACGCGAGGGCCGCAACGTCGACGTGTTCCGAGAAGTCGACAATAAAATATGCGGCTTCGACCACCGCTGAGCACACCAGGACCTCTAGCGCGACCCCAGTTGCCTCTCCGGCGTCAACACGCCCCGCGTGCGCCAGGGCGCGCAGCGTGGAGAGCAGTGCCGGATGCTTGGTCGCGCGGGCGGTCTCGATGATCACTGCGACGGCCGCTTGCGTGAACAGCTCCGGCGCATGCTGGGCAACGGTGCATAGCTGCGTGGCGGCGTCATAATCAGGCGGCTCAGCGTCGAGCCGATCGAGGAGCGCCATTTGTTCGATCGTAGCGTACGGCTCCCCCGCCAATAGGCGCTGGCGACGAACTCGGCGCGCCTCGCGCTCGGCGTCCCGTTTCTGCCGCGCCTGCTCACGCGCAGCCTCTTCCGCCGCGGCGCGTTGATCCAGTTCTTCAACGTGCATCTTGAGGTTGGGAATGCCCCGAGGCTCGCGGAAGGTGCACTCGACGCAGTTATCACGATAGAACTCAACGGCGATCCAGTCCAGTCGAATCGCCAATCCGGCCGCCTTCTTCGCATGCTCGCAACGAATTGTCCGTTCGTTCAGCGGCAGATGGAGCATTTCCTCGGCCATTCCGCGACCCCCGAGCGGTGACAGCACCACCTTCATGTGTGCGCAATGCTTCGCGACAAGTTGCATGAATTCGAGGTTGCGCTCGCCGATAAGGCGAAGCTCGTCCATCGTCGGGTCGTAGTCGAACGTCACCGTACCGCCTCGAACGTCATCTCTTTTGGTACATAATA
This sequence comes from Binatia bacterium, assembly GCA_050015455.1. GTDB lineage: Bacteria > Desulfobacterota > Binatia > HRBIN30 > HRBIN30 > JAGDMS01. The sequence continues at coordinate 23,435 of JBEKBJ010000064.1, read as the reverse complement.
GAGGGCCGGCCCGATGTTTTCCACGACGCGCAGCTCGGGCCGGCGTTCGATATACACGGCGCCATGGGGTTTGGTTTGCCGCGGTTGAAGACCACGCGGGTGCCGGCCGTGGTGTTGGCTTCGGCGCCGCTGCCTAAGAATCCAGAGCTCGCCGCTAGCCATCACCTCTAAACGGAGTTCAATTTCATCGGCGTAGAAATCCGGTTGGCCTGGCGCTCCGTACTTTGCGGCCTCCTCCTGTGCCGCCTCGGAGGATTCCGCCTCCCGCCCCTTTCTGGTAGCGTGGGTTGTGCATGCAGCGTGACGTACAGTTGGACCCGTACGAGGCGCGGCTGTTCGGGATGCTGATCGAGAAGGCGCTGACGACCCCTGAGCAGTATCCGTTGACCGTCAACGCCGCGATGAACGGCGCCAATCAGAAGAGCAATCGCGATCCGGTCTTGGCGCTCAAGGAAGATCAGGTGCTCATGGCGCTGGAGCGCTTGGTGCAGAAATACCTGGCGCGCAAGGTGTTCCCGGGAAACAGCCGGGTGGAGAAGTACTGTCACAACGGCAAGGATGGCCTCGGACTGGACGCTCCGGAGCTGGCGATCATGGCCGAGTTACTGATGCGCGGCCCGCAGACCGCGGGGGAGCTGCGCACGCGTGCGAGTCGGATGCAACCGATCGAGTCCCTGGATCAGCTCATGAACATTGTGGAGCCGTTGATCGAGCGCGGATTTGTGCAGCGTGTGCCACCAGCGCCGGGGTCGCGCGCCGAACGCTACGTACAATCGTTGAGCCCCGGACTCCATCCGATCGATGTCCCGCAATCGGCATACGCTGGCGCCAGCTCCGAATCGCCCGGTCCGGCGACACCGGTAGCGAATCTCGCCGCTCGTATCGACGCGCTGGAGGCCGATCTCGAGCGCTTGCGCCAACAATGCCGGGCGCTGGCCACCAAGCTGGGGCAGGCGTTCGACGCCTAGCGCGGCGGCGGCGCTTTACTGAGCCTCCCGGGTGCACCCCTACCTGATGCCTTCAGCTCAACCGTGGAATGATTGAAACGAAGCCCTTGCCCCTGCCGAGCATGATCGACAGGGTGTTGGCGCCCTGGTTCGCAACCGCAACGAAACCCAAACTGAAGCCCTGGGTGATCATCCGTGGAGGACCGTCGGGGTACGGCCCCGCAAAGCCGCCGACGCCCCGTGATGGCGATCGAACGGCGAACCGGCCATCAGTAGCCAGCGTGCCCAGGACTGGACTCTTGCCCCGATTCGAGCGTCCATGTCAGCCATGGGCGTCTCGATTCGCCAGAAAGCCGATGGTGGCGGGTGGTGGCTCTTTGTGCGCCACGCCGGCCGGCGCACCAGCAAATTCGTGCGCGACAAGGGCGTCGCCGACGAGCTGGCGACCGACCTCCGTCGCGCCCTGGCCGCAGGCGACCTCGGCCTGCTGCAGGACACCCGCACCGTTCCCACGTTCACCAGCTATGCGGAGCACTACCTCGCCACCGCCGAGCAGACTTTGAAGCTGTCCACCACCATCGATTACCGCAGCAACGTGCAGCGCTACCTGGTCCCGGCCTTCGGCCCCCGTGCGCTCGACGCCATCACGCGTGCCGAGGTGAAGCAGCTTGCGCTGTCGCTGCGGCGGAAAGGGCTGAAGCCGAAGACCGCTCGCAAGATCATCGGCACGCTGTCCACGATCTTGAACGAAGCGGTCGATGACGGACTCCTTACGAGCAACCCGGCGCTCGGGCTCCGCAAGGTCTATCGCTCCCCGGATTTCCGCGATGCGGAAAAGATCGAGATCTCGCCGCTCACGCGCGACGAATTGGCCCATCTGCTCGCGACGGCGCGCGACCACAGCGTCCAGCGCGGGAAGCGGGTCAGCTTCCCGTTCCGCAAGCATTACCCGTTTCTGCTGCTGCTGGCCCGCACCGGGCTGCGGCTGGGCGAAGCCATCGCCCTGCAATGGGGCGACGTGCAGTGGGAGGGCGGCTGCATCGAAGTGCGGCGCGCCTTCGTGCGCAACCGTCTGACGACCACCAAGAACACGAAGACCCGGCGCGTTGACATGTCGGCGCAGTTGCAGGAGACGCTGCGAGCGGCGTACGTCACGCGGTTCGGGCCGGGGCCGGCCCCAGATGCCGCCGGGGAGCAGGCATGCACCAACGCCGCCCGTCAGTGGCTGTTCACCGATACCAAAGGTGGGATCATGGACGCCGACGCGTTTCGTCGGCGGGTCTTTCTCCCGCTCCTGCAGGCGGCGCAGCTGCGCCACATCCGCATGCACGATCTGCGGCACACCTACACCAGCCTGCTGCTGGCCGCCGGCAAGGATCTCCACTACATCCAGCAGCAGCTCGGGCACCACAGCCCGGCCTTTACGCTCGCGGTGTACGGGCACCTGTTGCCGCGCGACCGGCGCAACGAGGTGAACTGCCTCGACGATGTGCCACCCGGCGGCGTGGCACCCGGCGGCACCCCAATGGCACCCAGGCGCCGCCCGCCCGCGGCCGCCAAGAAGAAGAAAGCCCGGCAAGTCGCCTGACTTGCGGGGCTTTCTAATGGTTGCGGGGGCAGGATTTGAACCTGCGACCTTCGGGTTATGAGCCCGACGAGCTACCGAACTGCTCCACCCCGCTGCATGAACCGGGGTGATGCTTAGCGGCGCGCCGGTGTGAAGTCAACGGGCACAGGGAGAGCCGGTAGAATGCTCAGCCCGGACTGGCGCGTCTGTGCCTGAATGCCCGCACCCTCACCCTCTGCCGGAGGGAGAGCGAACCTGTGGTAGGGTGGGCTGCCGACTCGCGAAAAAGCTCTCGCAACTGTGATCCAGCTATCGTGGCCGCTCTTCACTCCAGTCCGACCGCATGGCGCAGTTGATGCGCCTCCCGCTCCGTGAGCGTGCGGTGTCGGCCGGGCTGCAGGCTGCCAAGGTTCAGCGGTCCGAGCCGGATACGGGTCAGTTTCTCGACGCGGTAGCCTACCTGCTCGCACATGCGGCGGACCTCGCGTTTGCGCCCTTCACTCAAAGTGATTTCGAGCCAGCTCTTGGCATCGCTGCCGCGGATGACCCGCACTTCTGCCGGCGCCGTGGTGCCCTCTTCCAGGCGTACACCGGACGCCAGTTTCTCGAGCGCCTCCACGGTAGGCGTCCCTTTCACCTTCGCTAGATACGTCTTGCGCACGCCGTAGCGCGGATGTGTCAGCCGCAGCGCCAGCTCGCCATCGTTGGTCAGGAGCAAGAGCCCCGACGAGTAATAATCCAACCGGCCCGCCGGGAAGACGCGGACGCGGACCTCCGGCAACAGGTCGCGCACCGTCGGCCGGCCCTCCGGATCAGAGAGCGTGGTGACCACCCCGACCGGTTTGTGCAGCAGGATGTAGAGGCGTTCGCTCGACAGCCGCAGCGGCCGGCCGTCAATCGTGATCCGATCCGTCCGCGGGTCCGCCTTCGTCCCCAGCTCGGTCACCACTCGGCCATTCAGGCGCACCCGGCCCGCTTGGATCAACTCCTCCGCTTTCCGCCGCGACGCGATCCCCGCTTGGCTGAGGAGCTTCTGCAGGCGCTGCGTCGTCGTCGGCTGCTGCTGAGGCATCGACGTCACCTGCAGCCTCGGCTGTGACCTCGACCGCTTCGTCCCTGGGGGCCGTTTGTTGCTCGGTGTCCGGGAGAGTTCCCTCATAGTCTGAATCCGGAGCGGGGCCTAACTCTTTCAACGACGGCAGCTCGTTCAAATCCTTCAGTCCGAACACTTCCAGGAACTCGGCCGTGGTGCCGTACAACAACGGCCTGCCTACCGTCTCCTTGCGCCCCTCGATCTTGATCAGCCGCCGCGACAGCAACGTGCTCAAAACGCCGTCGACGTCGACGCCGCGCACCGCTTCGATCTCGGCCCGCGTCACCGGCTGTTTATAGGCGACGATCGCCAGCGTTTCCAGCGCCGCACGCCCGAGCCGCGACGGCTTCTCACGGAAGACAGCCCGCACCCATTCGGCGTTCTCGCGTGCGGTACGGAACTGATACCCACCGGCGACCTCGCGCAGCTGAATGCCGCGCCGGCCAAGGGCGTATTCCTGCAACAGGCGGCGGACGGCGGCGAGCACTTCCTTGCTGGTCGGCCCGTCGAGAATCTCCACCAGCCGGCGCAAGCTCACCGGCGTGCCGGCGGCGAACAGGACGCTCTCGATGATGCGCTCGAGGCGATCAGAGATGGCGTCGCTCTCGGGCTCGCCCGGTGCGGGCTCAGCCGGTGCGGGTTCACCCGCTGCAGCTTCGTCAGGCTCGCTCACCGCCGTCGGCTCACTGGCTTCGTCCATCCTCCGCTCCCTCTTCCGCCACCGCCTTGGTCTCGTACTCGTCCACGCTCTCAAGCGACACCGTGGCGATGTCGTTAACCGCCAGCTCGATCACGATGCGGCCGTAGCGTTCCTCCTGTGTGGCCCGCACAGCGCCCATCCTCATCAGCTCGAGTAACGCCAGAAACGTAACAATGATCGCGAACCTGCCGGCGTCCTCGTCGAACAGGCTCTCGAACTCGACCGAACGCGCGACGCTGAGCGTCTGCAGCAGTGTGCGCACCCGGTCACGCATCGACAGCTGCTCGGTGACGATCTCATGCACCGACTCCGGCCGCGCCCGCTTGAGGACGGCGCGGAACGCCTCGAGCAGCTCCCACACCGTCACCTTCAGATGCAGCGGTTCGCCCGTGTCTGCCGCGCCTTCCACATCCATCAAGGGCTCGCGGACGAACACGTCACGGTGCAGCAGCGGCCGCTCCGACAGCGCCAGCGCTGCCTCGCGGTAGCGCTGGTAATCGAGCAACTGCCGCACCAGATCGGCGCGCGGATCCACTTCCTCTTCCTCCTCGTCATCTTCCGACGGCGGCAACAGCATGCGCGACTTGATCAGCGTCAGGGTCGCGGCCATGACGAGAAACTCCCCGGCGATGTCGAGGTTCAGTTCCCGCATCATTTGCAGATACGTCAGGTACTGTTCGGTGATGGTGGCGATCGGGATATCGACGATCTCCACCTCGTTCTTCTTGATGAGGTGCAGCAGCAGGTCGAGCGGCCCTTCGAAGACCGGGAGCTTGACGCGGTAGAATCCCGACGGGCCGACACGAAGCGTCAACGTGTTCTCGGCTTCCGACTTGCTGCCCGGCTCGGCTTCGTCAGCCATCGAGGATCTCCAACCACCCCACCCCATTGAGTCATCGGCCCATTGAGTCATTAAGTCAATCACCCAACGACTCGGTCACCCAATTACTCAATCTCCGAAACCCATGGCCTCCCGAACTTCTTCCATGGTCGCGGCTGCGACCGTGCGCGCGCGCTCGTTACCGTGCTCCAGGATCTCCAGCACCTCTTTCGGGCGCGTCTCCAGGTCAGCGCGGCGCTCACTGATCGGCCCCAGCTCGGCGACGACATGCTTGATCATGATGTGCTTGCATTCCAGGCAGCCGATGCCGGCAGTGCGGCAGCCCTTCATGACGTGCTCGATTTCCTCCGGCGTGCAGTAGATGCGATGCAGGTTGAACGCCGGACAATCGAACGGCTCGCCCGGGTCCGTACGCCGCACGCGCCGTGGGTCGGTCATCATGCGGCCGAGCTTCTGCTCGATGATCTGCGGCGGGTCGGAGAGGAACACGGCGTTGTTGTAGCTCGCGCTCATCTTGCGCCCATCCGTGCCCGGCACCTTCTGCGCCTCGGTCAGCAAGGCTTCAGGTTCGGGAAAGACCGGCCGGTAGAGATGGTTGAAGCGGCGCGCGATCTCGCGCGTGAGCTCGATGTGCGGCACCTGGTCTATGCCGACGGGCACGCCGCTGGCCTTGTAAATGAGGATGTCGGCGGCCTGCAGCACCGGGTATCCGAGTAGGCCGTAGTTCACCGTCGTCAGCGCCGCGTCGTCTTCGCTTTGCACGAGTCCCAGCTCACGGGCCTGCTCCTTGATCGTCGGGTTGCGTAGCAGCCATGGCGTCGGAATGATCATCGAAAACAGCAGATGCAGCTCGGCGTGCTCCTTGATGGCCGACTGGCGGAAGATGACCGCCTGCTCCGGGTTAAGCCCGCCGGACAAAAAATCGATCATCATGTCGAGGGCATTGCCCTGAATGTCACCGGTGTTCTCCTGGCGCGTGGTCAACACGTGCCAATCGGCGATGAAGAAGAAACAGCGGCGCTCGCGTTGCAGGCGAATCCAGTTGCGCAAGGCGCCGAGCCAGCGGCCGATGTGTAGGCGGCCGGTCGGGCGCATCCCGCTGAGCACGATGCCGCTCGATTGTGGGGGTTGAATGGTATCCATCAAAGCAAGGCGTGTAAGAAAAGGCCGATGACCGGGCCGATAACCGTGTTCAGCGCGTTCGTCGCCATCAGCATGATCACGATCAAAAACCCGAACGGCTCCAGTCGGGAAAAGGCGATGGCCTGAGCCCGCGGCAGCAGTCCGACCAGTACCCGCCCGCCGTCGAGCGGGAGGATGGGCAACAGATTGAATACGGCCAGCACCACGTTGATGATGACGCTGTTCCGCGCCATCATCGCCATCGGCGTCAGCGTCGCGATCAAGAACGCCGATAAGGCGCCCTCGGCCGGCAGCCCTAGCTGCAACAACTGTTTGAAGAAGACGGCGCTTGCCACCGCCAGAATCATGTTTGTCAGCGGTCCGGCGGCCGCCACGTAGATCATGTCGCGCTTCGGGTTGCGCAGGTTGGCGAAGTTCACCGGGACCGGACGGGCGTAGCCGAAGAGGAAGGGCGCGTGCGCCACCACCAGCATCAGCGGCAGCAACACGGTGCCGACCGGGTCGATGTGCGGCAGGGGGTTGAGGGTGAGCCGGCCCATGCGGGCGGCAGTCGGGTCACCGAGGCGGTACGCCACGATGCCGTGCGCGATTTCATGCAGGATGATCGCCGCCAGCACCGGCAGCGCCCAGACGGATACCTGTTGGATCAGTGCTCCCACGTGTGGTCACAGGTAGCAGAAACAGGCATGACCTGCTACCGCGGCGGCTAAAGATTCGGTCGCATCGCCCGATCTCTTCGTGTACAAGACGACGCATGGCTGCACTTCCACTCGAAGGCATGCGCATTCTCGCACTCACTCAGCTCGGTGCCGGGCCTTACGCGATGACGTTGCTCGGCGATCTCGGCGCCGAGATCATCAAAATCGAAGACCCGACCATCGGTGGCGACGAGGCCCGCACCGTGCCGCCTTTCGCCGCCGACGGCGATAGCCCCTATTTTCAGTCGCTCAACCGCAACGCCAAGTCGCTGACCCTCAATCTGCGGACGGCGCAAGGAGTCGAAGTATTCCATCGCCTGGTACGCGTCTGCGATGCCGTGTACGCCAATGCGCGCGGTGATCTGCCGGCCAAGCTCGGACTGGACTATGCCAGCCTCAAGGGCGTCAATCCGCGTATCGTGTGCTGCTCGCTCTCCGGCTTCGGCAAGACCGGCCCGCGCGCGGCGGACCCGGGGTACGATTTTCTCATGCAAGCGCTGGCCGGCTTCATGAGCGTCAGCGGCGATCCCGGTTCGCCCCCTACGCGCTGCGGCGTCTCGGTGGTCGATTTCTCCGGTGGCCTGGCCTCGATCACCGGCTTGTTGATCGGCCTGTTGCGGGCACGCGCGACCGGGATAGGGTGCGACGTGGATGTGAGCCTGCTCGACACCGCGATTTCCATGCTCAACTACCTGGCGGTGTGGAACCTCAACAAAGGCTACCGCCTGGATCGCCAACCCGATTCCGCGCACCAGACGCTGGTGCCTTCGCAGAACTTCCCGACCAAGGATGGCAACATCGTCATCATGTGCATGAAGGAGAAGTTTTGGCAGCGACTGGCCGATCGGCTTGGGCTTGCGCACGTCAAGGACGACCCACGCTTCCGCACTTTTCAGGACCGCCTCACGCATCGCCACGAATTCATCCCGTTGCTGAAGGACGTGTTGCGGACCAAGACGACGGCGGAGTGGCTGGCGCTGCTACGCGGGCACGTGCCGTGCGCCCCGGTGTACGACGTCGAGCAGGCGCTGCAGGACGAGCAGGTGTTGGCCCGGGAGATGGTGATCACGGTCGATCATCCCCGTTTCGGGCCGCTACGCGAAGTGGGCTGCCCGGTCAAGATCGACGACGTCCAGCCGCGCTACGGTCCGGCGTCGCGCCTAGGGGCCGACACGGAAGATCTGTTGCGCGATTTACTCGGGTTGTCGAGTGTCGAGATCGACCGCTTGCGAGAGCGCGGCGCGATTTAATGAACCTCGCGGAATACGGTGACACGCCTCCAACCCCGGGCGTTGCCCGGGGCTGATGACTCCTCGCCCTTTCAGGGCTTCAGAAAAACAAGCCCCAACCGGGGCGCCAGCCATCAGCTCAGGGCAGCGCCCTGAGCGAACGGTCCCGCCACACGACTCGGCTCCGTCACCACATTCTGAGAGATTAGGCAAGGAGAAGTCGAGGGTCACCCTTGTCCCCGGAACCGCTCTACGGTATGGGCCAGCGTCATGCTGAGCTCGGCGAGCGGTGCGACAGAGGCGCCGGCGCTGCTGCGCGCGTATGCGTGTGCCCCGGTGTGGAGGGTGATTGCAGGTGTGCTGGTAGCAATCAGCGGAGCGAGCCTGCCGGTGATTTTGGTCATGGGATTGTTGGCGTCGACGCCGGTGCCGTTGGCGGCGTGGGTGCGGGCGCTGGCGGTGTTTGCGGCTGCGCCCGCTCTACTGGCCGGATTGATTCATCGTGCCGTGGCAGTGGAGGTGGAGGTTCGCCCTGGCGAATTGGTGTTGCGGCGACGGCGCCTTCGGTTCGAGATCCCGTGCGAGGCCATCGCGCGCATCCGGCCGTGGGTTGTGCCGCTGCCGGGAACGGGCTTTTCGGTCTGGATGCGGTCCGGCCGCCGCTTGCACTGCGGGCTCCACACGCCGGAAATCGCACGCCTGCTCGCCGCCCTTGCCGACATCGGCAACGTGGATGCCGCTGGCGCCGTAATCGAGCATCCCAGCGTCGTCTACGCGCAGGCCAAGCGCAGCGTGGGACCCTGGCGGCGGTACCACTTGGCCATCAAGTTCGTGCTCTTCGCGCTCGGCCCCACGGCGATCTGGTTTAATCTGACTCAGCACATCGGCTTCGGCGGAACGCTCGGGCAGTACTATCTCGAAGGTCTGGGGCCGTACCTGAAGACCTTCGCGATTCATTGGGGATTGGTACTCGTCTATCTCATCCTCTATGCCAGCGTGTGGCGGGGCCTCACTGAAGCGCTGGCGTTGTCGGCGGCCTGGGTCGTGCCGGCTCGCGCGGCGGGGGTGCGTTGGGCTGCCGAGATCGCGTGCCGGCTGCTGTACTACGTCGGGGTGCCGGTGATCGTGGCGCTTCCGTTTCTGCAGTAGGCATGCTGCCCGGCTGGCGTCGCAGAAATCAAGGCGGGGCGCTCCGCGGGCGCGGATTCTCTTGCGGCCGCGCGCTGCCCAGCGGCTGATCGGACGGCGCCGGCGGCACCTCGAGGATCTGGTCCGACATGCCCGGAGGCAGCAACTCGCGCGGCACGACGCGGTCCTTAGGCATGGGGATAGGTTGCCCGTTCTCGTCTACGAGCTGGTAGTCGGGATGGAACATCAAGATGGGTGCCAGTTGCTGGCCGTGGTCGGTCGTCTGGTAGTGTTTGACGTAGCCCTCCGGCACCTCAAAACCGTCCGGGACCACGAAGCCCCGCAGGATCGGCTTGGTGCCCGGCAGTGGAAACAGGGCGATGCCGGTGAGTTGATCTTCGCCCATCTCATTCGCTGCCGGCTTCTCTTCGTCGGGTGCAGCGGGTGCCGGCTCGGCTGGCGCAACGGGGTGTGGCTCGACGGGTCCAACCGCCACCGGGGCAGGACCGTTCGCTGCCTTCGGCACCAGGCGTACCGCCGAGCGCAGCGGCTGCGTGGGTGCGGGCGCCTGCGGGTGCTGCGGTTTCATTGCGGCCAATTCCGCTTGCGCCCTGCCAGACACGTTGAGCGCGACCTTGCCTGCGGGTGCAGCCGGCGCTGTGGCTTCGTCAGCGCTCCGGCGACCCGGCTGGAAAAATACGACCGTCGCGCCAACCAGCGCCAGTACCAACACGACGAGCCACACCCCCGGGCGCACCCCGGAAGTTTCCATTCTAACGCCGTCGGCGTCCACACGCAGCTTTGTGGGTCGACCCCTGCTCGTCATTTGCTCTTTCGTATCAGCATAGCATACAAAGCCACGTCAAGGTGCATTCGAGGGCCCACGATCTTCGGAGCCGGTTGGGCCCATCAGCCTGGCGGCAATCTGGGTCGGGATACCTGTCAGGGCCTTCTGCTTGCCGCTATAGTACCTCGGCTGATAGGAGGAGCATCCATGCAGCTGCTGCACACGATGATCCGCGTCAACGACCTCGACGAGTCGCTACGCTTCTACTGCGACCATCTCGGCATGAAGCTGTTGCGCAAGCAGGAATATCCGGGCGGACGCTTTACCCTCGCCTTCGTGGGTTACGGCGACGAGTCCTCCCATAGCGTGATCGAGCTGACCTACAACTGGGACACGCATCAGTACGATCTCGGCAACGCCTTCGGGCATCTGGCCATCGGCGTGCTCGACATCTACAAGTTCTGCGACCAGCTGCGCGCCAAAGGGGTCAAGGTCGTACGTGAACCGGGTCCCATGAAGCATGGCGCCACCGAGATCGCGTTCATTGAAGACCCCAACGGCTACCGCATCGAGCTCATCCAAAGGAGGTAATCATGTCACGCTTACGGTTCTACGCTCTCACGCTCTCTCTCGCTCTCACGCTGTTCGCCTCGAAGGCGCTGGCGCAGCAGGAGTCCCCGGCAGGGTGGTTGGCGCGCATCTTCGATCCGTCCACGCTGGGCGTTCAGCAGTACCCCGGTGCCGAGCTCAACCGCAAGCTCAGTGTCGACGCCATCCACCTTGAACACGGCGGCAGCAAGCAAATCTCCATCTCCCTGACTGCGCCGGATGAGCTGGAGCGTGCTTCGGCCTCCTTCCAGAAGCAGTTCGGCGTGCCGCCCCAGGTCACCGGCGAGAACACCCAGTACCTGACCTACACCTACGACTTCACTTCGGGTGATAAGGGACCTGGCAAGCTCAAGGGTCTGAAGGTGATCATCCAGCGCTCGCCGTACGTCGACAACAAGGGCCAGATCATCATGGAATACTCGCCCCCGCCGAAGTGACACGCGCGCGGGCGCGCACAACGATGAATCGGGTGGTGGTGCATTATCACGAGATCGCGCTGAAACGCGGCAACCGGCCTGATTTCGTCCACCGCCTGGTCGACAACGTCGGCCGCGCGCTGCGGCGCACGGGCGTGAAACGGGTGCGCCCGGTGCCGGGGCGTATCGTGGTTACCCTCACGCCGCACGCCGACTGGCCGGAGATCAGTCGCCGGCTGCAACGCGTGTTCGGTGTCGCCAACTATTCGCTGTCCTGGCGGGCCGAGCGCGATATCGATGCGATCACCGCCACGGTGCTGCAAGCCATTGACGGCCGGCGGTTTGCCACCTTCGCGGTGCGGGCGAGACGCGCCGACAAGAGCTTCCACCTGCCGTCGCCCGAGATCAACCGCATCGTCGGCAGTGCCGTGGAAGCACGGAGTCATGCCGCGGTTGACCTGGATGCGCCGGAGTTGACGATCACCATTGAGGTGGTGCCGCACGAGGCGTTCGTCGCCTTGGAACGGCTGCCCGGCCCGGGCGGCTTGCCGGTCGGCAGCAGCGGCACGGTGTTGGCGTTGCTGTCGGGAGGAATCGATTCGCCGGTGGCAGCGTGGCGCATGATGCGGCGCGGCTGCGACGTCGCCTTCATCCATTTTCACGGCGCCCCGTATCAGGACCGCACCAGCCGTGATAAGGTCACCGACCTGGTGCAACTGCTCACGCCGTATCAGTTCCGCTCACGCCTGCACGTGGTGGCCTTCGGTGAGATCCAGAGCCAGATCGTCACGCAGGTGCCGCGTCCGTATCGCGTCGTGCTCTATCGGCGCATGATGCTGCGTATCGCTGAAGCCGTGGCGACGACGATCGGCGCCAGCGCTTTGGTCACCGGCGAAAGCCTCGGCCAGGTAGCCTCGCAAACGCTGTCGAACTTGACGGTCACCGAAGAGGCCACGGTGCTGCCGGTACTACGGCCGTTGATCGGCATGGACAAGGCCGAGATCAGCGCTCAGGCGCAGCGCATCGGCACATTCGACATCTCGATCCAGCCGGATCAGGACTGCTGTCAGCTGTTCGTGCCGCGCCATCCGGCGACGCGCAGCACGATCGGCGACATTCACGTGGCCGAGCGCGCCTTGGACACCGCAGCCATGGTCCGACTGGCGTTGGAGAACCTCAGCCTACAGGAGTTCACCTTTCCGGAGCCCCGGCCGGACACCGCGCGCGAGCCGGCCGTGGACGAAGCGTGAGAGCGTGCTGCTGCAATGCCTTGCGTTCCCGCGACATGTTGCAGTGCCGCTGCAGTCGGCCTCTTGCACTACTGTTACGCTCGCGTGCTGCGCCAGCATCTTAGATAGTTCGAACGCTGGAACACCCCTTGCTTAAGCGAGCCGCTGGGGATTGACCCAGAGGAGGTTCTTCCAGCCCTAATGATGGCGATCCGCCGCCGGCAAATATTGCGCATGCAGAGCGCCATCGCTTGGCTCCGCGTGGCGGTAGTGCTGCTTGCCGGCATCACGTTCCTGAAGGACCCATGGTATCTGCTGAGCGACTGGCGGATGACCGGCATCGCAGTTGCGGCGGTGGCGTATGCGCTGGCTGTCGCGGTTGCGGAACCATATCGGCGTGTGCCGCTCATCTGGTGGGATGTTGCCAGCGGGCTCATCGACTGGGGCCTCATCACGGCCTGGATTCTGGCCACCGGCGGCATCCGGAGTCAGTTCTATCTGCTCTATTTCCTGTCGATTCTATCGATCGCGATGCGCTACGGTTTGCGCGAGGTGATATTTGCCGGCGTCGGCACGGCGCTGGTGTATTTCGCCATGGCACTCTTCGGCCCGCACACCTCGCCTGTCGTGTTCGAGGACGCCGCATTGAGAATGGGGTATCTACTGCTCTTCGCCTTCGGCAGCGGGATCCTGGCGCGGGAGGCGACCCGTCATTTTCATGCTCGGCTCAAAGAGGAAGCGCAACGGCTGGCGGCGCAAGAGGTCACGGCCACGGTGAGCCACGACCTGAAGAACCCGTTGAGCGCCATCGCCGGCCTGGTCGAGACGCTTCTGGAATCGGCGCCGGAAACGCTATCGCCCGAACAACGCTCGCTGCTCCATCGCATTGATGCCAACGCGCAGCAGATGACCAACCTGATCGCCAACTTCCTCGATGCGGAGCTGATCGAGCGAGGCTGCCAGCGGTTCCAACCGGCGCCGGTAGATGTAAACGCGTTGGTGCGGCGCGTGGTCGAAGCGCAGGCGCACCAGGCGGAGATGAAACGCATCGGCCTGGTGCTTGATCTCAGCCAGCATCTACCGCCCGCGCGGCTCGACGGGCGACTGATCGAGCGGCTGATCGCTAACTTAGTCGACAATGCTGTCAAGTTCACGCCGGAGGACGGGGCGGTGCGTGTGTCCACCGGGCACCACGGCGCGCGCATCCGCATTGAGGTATGGGACAGCGGTCCCGACGTGCCGGCATCACTGCGCGCGGTGCTGTTCGAGAAGTTCGTCCGGCAGGAGGACAGCCCCGGCATAGGGCTCGGCCTGTACATTTGCAGGTCGATCATCGACATGCATCGGGGCAAGATCTTCGTGCGCAAGCTCGCGAACGGCGTGTCGTTCGTCGTCGAGCTGCCGGTCGCGGCACCGCTCAAACCCGACGTGGAAGCGCGCCAGCACGCCGACGTGGAGCCTTACGCCTTGCGCGAGATGCAACTCGGCGCGGCGGCGTCGCGTTGATCCGCCAGCTTCAGCGTCCGTGTCGCCGGTTGTCACGTCCTGTACCTCTCCGACAGGGAGGCTCGGACCTCAAAGTGCGTTCAGGCCGAGATGCACGCGCAACGCTCGGTCAAGGGCTTGCTGTGTGTCGGCGTGAATGCGTCCGGCTCGCTTTACCACCCGCCGTCGGTCGTACGTCATGATCATCGACGCATTGGCTACCCGCGGTTCGTCGAGATTTGACCGTGGTCGTCGGAGATCGACCATGTAGGCGCGCGCGGCCCGTTCCGCCGTGTACGCCTGGGTTGCCACCACAGTTACCGCCTGGCCAAACTTGTTTGCGATGTCATTCGACACTACGACGCAAGTGCGGAGCTTGCGCGGCTCCACACCGAGGGACGGCTCGCACCGGACCCACAGAAGGTCGCCGCGGCGAAACTCGATCGGCTCAGGTTTCATCATCGTCCAGTAGCTCCAGCTGGCCCGACTCCAGGTCGTGCAGCAGCGCCCGTGCATCCGCGCGCCCGGCGGCGTAATCACGCGCCAGCAGCCGCCGGCGTTCCCGGGCAGCGTGTCGTGCCAGGCCTTCGATGAGCAACTCCTTCACGACTCGCGCCCGCGGTTTTCGTGCCCGTCTGGCGTGCTCTTCAAGCTCAGCATAGGTGTCGTGATCGAGCGTCAGATTGATACGTGCCATGACACATCCAGTAGCACGCTCAGCTTGGAGATTCCAGGACGTAGAGATCTCAGTCAATGATGGACGGCCGTGCCTTCGCGCGGCGTTCAACGGTTGTCTGGCGTGGCGGTCGAGGCGAAGTGCCGAAGCACATCGACGAGACCTTGGGGGTCGCCGACGCTAACCAAAAGCGAGAAGCCCTCGCGGGTCGGGATCAGGGCAACGCGTTCAGGATCGGTGATGGCAGCCAAGACCTTGTCACCATTGCGGAGCTTGAACCAGCCCACGTGGCAGCGGGGCAAGCCGATCCCGTTGGTGCGCCACTTGAGGCCGAAGTCGCGTTCGGTCGTGAGGTTCACGGGCCGGGCGGCGTCGAGGAGCAACGCGCGCATCGGCAGTTGTCGGCCGTAGAGCGGTACGCGTAGGCGTAGGCCTTCGGCCGAAACCTCCACAGCGCCGTGGTGCAACGTGATTACAAAGACGACAAGGATCGCGACTGCGGCCGCCAGCACCACGGCGAGTGAAACGATAACCCACAGGGCCATGTTGCCAGGTGAGATGAGAGGGAACACTTCCTTCATGTCGTTCCTCCTGTCGCGTTCGTGGGATTCGGGGCCATGCCATGGTCGAGATCCGGAGCCGGCGCACCTCGGCTCACCGGCCTGTCTCCCGTTCCAGCTTCAGCACCGCGAGAAGGCGTGCCGTCGAGAAGCACTCGATGCGCAAACAGGATACGTCGCCGAACTCATGCGCTCAGCAGACGCACCCCTCGTCGATCACCCAGGGCTCGAACGGCAGTCCGGAGAGCAGCTCGTTACCGTTCGGCGTGATAAGCAGCGGGCGCTCCAGACGGAAGCCGGCGACGCCCGGGCGGTTGCAGACGATCGCGATCTCCTGGACGTAGTTCGGCTGCAGTTCAAACTCCGGATCGGTGACCAGCGGATCGTCGCTGGCCACCACGCATGGGAACCACTCGTGCCCGAAGTG
The DNA here is from genome assembly GCA_050015455.1 of Binatia bacterium. Classification (GTDB taxonomy): domain Bacteria; phylum Desulfobacterota; class Binatia; order HRBIN30; family HRBIN30; genus JAGDMS01. The sequence goes on along the minus strand of JBEKBJ010000064.1, from coordinate 7,900 downwards.
GCCGATGCCATGGCCGTAGCCTGGTAAGACGACATCGCTCCATCCCTTGCTGGCCACGAACTCGGTCATCTGGGTGGCGACTTCGCCCAAACGCGCGCCGGGCTGCATCAGCTCGACCAGCTTGTTGCACGATTCAACGTAGGCCCGAGCCAACTCGCGTTGCGCTGCGGTTGGCATCCCGACGAAGGCATTGTGCGACACGTCGCCCAGCATGAGGCCGTACATGGCGTGCACGTCGAGGATCACCGCCTCATGGCACTGCACCAGTTTGCCGGTCGCCGGTGTGCAGCCGCCCATCGCATACGCGGTGCGGTAACCGGAGCCGATCTCCATACCGCCGGTGAAGGTCCAGGCAAACTCACTGCCCGATTCGCGCGCGACGCGTTCGGCGATGCCCGCGATGTATTGCTCGGAGATGCCGACGCGCAGCTCGTCACGGATGGCTTCGATGGCGCTGTCGCAGATGGCTGCGGCCTGTCGCAGCAGCTTCACCTCCGCGTCCTGTTTGATCAGCGTGACCCGGTCGATCACGTCGACGGCGTTGACGATGGTGGCGTGCGGCAGGGCTCGGGCTAGCTGCTCGTATTCCGCGTGGGTGATGTAGCCGTCCGGCAAATAGCTCGAGGTGCCACTCTCGATGGCAATGGTTCCATTCTGAACCCCCAGGGCGCGCAGGTAACTCGCGGCGCTGTCGACGAGCCCTTGCCCCGGAAACGGGCCGTAGGCGACGACGTTGTCGAGCCAACTGTCGTCGGCGACGCGTGCCGCGTCCATCATCAATGTGATCACCTGCGGCTTGCCCTTTGCCGGCACCACGGTGGCGCTGCGCCAGGGGCAGAACGCGCCGGATACGTGCGTCACCGTCTTCAGGCGCGTGCCGAAGAGCGCATCGATGCCACGCTCTTGCAGCAGCGCTTGGATGTTCTCAATGCGTTTCCCGTAATCAATTGCGACCTGCATGGATCTTCCTTTCCTTGATGTTCACTCGCCGTTTTCGCTCCCTCTCTACACTTTCATCGCAGCGCCGTCACGATCGGAGCGGAGAAGGCCGAAAGACTCGGAAGGCCAGGGGCAAAGAAGGGAACTCCATTGGGGCGGGCGGCGAACAAGGGTATGCTGGCTGAGAGGTAAGAAAGGAAGGCGCTCATGCCCGAGTTCACGCACAGACAGGTGCAGGCCAACGGCCTCAATATGCACGTCGTGGAAGCCGGCAGCGGCTTTCCGGTCGTGCTGTGCCATGGATTTCCGGAGATCTGGTATTCGTGGCGCCACCAACTGCGTGCGCTGGCCGATGCCGGCTTTCGCGCCATCGCCCCGGATCAGCGCGGCTACGGCGACACCGACGCGCCGCAACCGATCGAGGCCTACACCATTCACCATCTCGTCGGCGATCTCACCGGGTTGCTCGACGCGCTGGGGATCGAGAAGGCAGCGATTGTCGGCCATGACTGGGGCGGCATCGTGGTCTGGCAGGCGGCGTTGCTGGCGCCGCACCGGGTCGCGGCGGTAGTCGGCGTGAACACTCCGCCGTTTCCGCGCTCAACCGCGCCCCCGACCCAGATCATGCGGGCCATCGCCCAGGGCAATTTCCATTACATGCTGTACTTCCAGGAACCGGGCGTGGCGGAGGCGGAGCTGGAGCGCGATGTCCGCCGGTCTTTACGCGGCTTCTATCAAAGGTTCCCAAAAGAGGCGGTCACAGCGACGAAAAGCCGTCCGCCGGGCGTCTGGGGCGGCGCCGGCGGCGGCGTGCTCGACAAGCTGCCGGATGCGCCCCACGGCGACTTCCTCACCTAGAGTGACTTCGAGGTGTTCGTCCGCGCCTTCGAGCGCACCGGGTTCCGCGGCGGGCTCAATTGGTATCGCAACCTCGACCGCAACTGGGAGCTGACGGCCTATCTGTCCGATGCCAAGGTGACACAGCCGGCCCTGATGATCACTGCTGAGCTCGACATCGTGCTGCGTCCGGAGCTGGCTGAAGGCATGTCGCATCGGGTGCCCGATCTGCGCGCTACCGTTCTCATCAAAGACTGCGGACACTGGACGCAGCAGGAGAAGCCGGCCGAAGTGAACCGGGCCCTCATCGACTTTCTGCAAACACTTTGAGAAAACGCCGGCTCAGCCGGGGGCCCGGCTGAGCCGACGCAGAAGAGACTGAACTCCGTGGGCCGTTACGGTGCCGCCGGATTGTACTGGGGCTTTCTCTTGACCAGCCGGGCCGAACGAGCGTAGACATGAGCCGCGTGGTTTTAATGAAGATGGCTATTAAGGCGTGCGTCCTGGGCGTGCTGGCGGTCCTGGCCGCCGGAGCAATCGTGGCGGAGGCGAGCCAGAACTCGGCCACTTTCCAGGCCCCAGAGCAGGCGACGGAAACCGAGACGCCGACGGAAACGCCTGCACCGACGGACACGCCTGCGCCGACGGCAAGCGACACGCCAACGGCCACACCGAGCGACACGCCGACTCCGCCCGCAACGGCGACAGCGTCTCCCACTATGACCGGGACGCTTCCGACCGCGACGCCGCCACCCGCACCCAACATCCCGTTTCTGTTCGCCGCCAGCGGCTCGCAGTCGGAAAATCAGTGGGCGTGTGCGTTCAACCTCGCCAGTAGCCTCGGGCTCGATGCCGCAGCGCAGACGTTTCAGAAGATTAGCGACAGCGACGCGGCGGCACTGCGTAACCTCTACAAGGTGATTTACGTGGCTCCGGGCCTCAACAGCGAGGACTACGGGTTCCTGCAGCAGATGGTCACACTGAGTGGGACGATCGAGCAGTTCGTCAGCTCCGGCGGTGTGGCCGTGATCAATGCTGCGGGTGCCCTTGGTAATCAGCCCAACATCGCTCCCGACGGCGTGGGATTTTCCGCAACGGCGCACGACAGCGAAACGATCGAAGCAAACGCCATCAGTCACCCATATATCACCGGTGTCGGCTTTGGCGGCGACGCGCTCGGCGCCGCCGACTTCGACGGCTGGCAGTCAACGGATCTCGGCACGCTGACGGGCTGGCCCGAAGACGCCACGATCGTCCTGACGAACGGCGACGGCCCGAGTTGGGTGGAGTATCGGCACGGTGACGGCCGGGTGATCGTCACCACGCTTACCTATTGCACAAGCAGCGAACCGAACTCGCAAGGGGCAGCCGCGCGCAACCTTCTGCTCTACAGCAGCTTCTTCAAAGGGTCCGCATTCACCCCTGCGCCCACAGTGACTTTGGGCCCGCGGCTGACGCCAACCAAGACCCCTAGCTTGAGCCCGACCGCAAGCGCCACGCCCACAGCCACTCTCACGCCGGTCCCAAGTCCATCGGCGAGTCCCACCTCAATCGCTCCCACGCCCACGCCAACCGCGTTGCCGACCACTACGCCGACGTTCAGCCCCGGCAGCACCACGACACCGACCGATACCGTCACTCCCACTGCGAGCCAGGCGCCCAGCGAGACCGCTACGTGTACAACTACGGCGACGACGACTTCAAGCGCCACACCCACTGAAGCGCTGACGGCTACCGCCACCGAGCTCGCCAGCGCGACGCCGACCCAACCTCCGACCCCGACGCCCACGGCGACGGCGGTCACGGTGGCTTGCGCCGGCGACTGCAACAAAGATCATGTCGTTACCATCGACGAGTTGCTGGTGATCGTGCAAATCGCGCTGGGCAATGATGATATCACCACATGTGATCAAAGCGATGCGAACGGAGACGGTCGCGTCACCGTCGATGAGATATTGATGGCGGTCAGCAACGCCCTGAACGGCTGCCCGAGCGGCGCGCCGCGAACGTGAGGTGGGCCGCATGAATTACACTTTGATTCCGGATCTCGCCGCACAGGAGATTCCCTCGGACGGAATCCTGAGCCGAACACTCTACGCTGACGACCGAGTCAAGGTCGTCCTGTTCGCATTCAGCGTCGGCCAGGAGCTGTCCGAGCACACCGCCTCGACACCAGCGATCATCCAGATCGTGAAAGGGGAGGCGCGCCTCACGCTCGGCAGCGATGTCATTGAAGCGCGCGCCGGCACCTGGGTGTACATGCCCGCCCAACTGGTGCACAGCCTGCAGGCGCGTACGCCGCTGATCATGCTGCTCGTGCTGCTGAAAGAACGCAGCGAAACGACCTAGCGAGGCCTGAGCTAGCCGGTCCGCTTTGGGTCACGTTTCGAACGGGTACGGCCGCTCCATTGGTCGCCTAGCAACTGTGCCACGAGGAGCGCGACACCAACGAAGAGAGCAGTCGGCCCGAACCATTGTCCCCAGGCAAGCATCAGCGTCATGGCGCGGCGCTCGAGCGTCACCGTGCCCACGAGCGCCGCGCGCTCATGCACGCCAGCGGCGGCGACAATTTCCCCGGTTGCCGTGATCACGCCGGAGATGCCGGTGTTGGTGACGCGCAGCTGGGGGCGGCGGGTTTCGATGCTGCGGAAGGCAGCGTAGACGAGGTGCCCGTGCGGCGCCGGTCCGTAGCGAAACCAGAAGTCGTTTGACAATGTCACAATGAGTTCCGCCCCCCGGCGCGCCGCGGCGGCGGCCAGGGCCGGATCGACGGCGTCATAGCAGATGAGCGGCGCCACCAAGACGGTACGGCCGCCGCGCAACGTGAGCGGCAACACCGTCGGCCCCTTGCCCGGCTTCCACGTGCCGAGCCAGGGCAGCCACGAACGGATCAGGCCGGATTCGAACAGCGCCGGCACTCGCTCGGTGAGCGGGAACAGCGACGCCTTGCGGTACGCGTCGAAGGTCACGCTGTTGTCCTCCGCTGGCTGTAGGAACATGGCGGCGTTGAACTCGTCGCCGGCTTCAAGGTCGTAGGCGCCGAACACCAGCGGCACGCCGGTGCTGGTGACGAACCCGGCGATGTCGCGATCGAAGTCCGCGCCCGCTGCGCTCTTCGGCGAGCCGAACGTCGTCGGATACACGGTCTCCGGCCAGACGAGGAAATCGAGCTTGGCACGCGCCAAGGCTTCGTTCGACAGGGCGAAGTGCGCATCGAGGATAAGGCGCACCGCTTCGAAGGTGCCGAGTTCTGCAGCCATGCGGTCGTATTGGCTGATATCTGCCTGGATGAGACCGGCGGAGACGGTCGCCCCGGAGGCGGCCTTGGCATTAAACTCCTGGCAGCGCACGGCGCCATAGGCGAGCAGAGCCAGAATGGATGCCATCACGCAAGCGGCGGGCGCGAAGGCATCGCGGATCACAGCTCCTCCCCTGTTGTCACCTCTGGCAACGGGGGAGGTCAGGAGAGGGCCCCTGAGCGCACAGAAGATCGCGAGCATGCATTCGTTGGCGAGCACGAGCACGAACGTCAGGCCGTAAACGCCGGCGAGGTCGGCCGCTTGGCGCATCCACATCGACGGATACATGCCGTACCCGAGGCTGTCGCCGAACAACTTGGGCCAGACCGAGTCGGTGCCGACGTAAACGCAGGCGCCGATGATGGCGACGCGCCAGAACCCTCTCCTAGCAGGTCGCTGGGAAAGAACCCTGCCCAACGCTTCGACGGGCTCAGCATGAACGGAACCCCTCCCCGATTTCATTGCACTTTTCCGCTCGCCCTGAGGCCTTCGACGTTGCTCAGGACATGCTTGTCGAAGGGCGCCTGAACCCCGACCAGTCGTTCGCTGCCGTGCCAGGTGTCGCGCCAGCGCAAAGGTGATGAACTGCGGTTCAAGTATCGGCGCCAGCAGCGCCATGACGAGCAGCGCCACGCCCCGCGGCGCTCCGGTATACGCTTGAATCGAGCTGGCGAACCAATTGAATGTCACGAGGATGAAAGCCAATGACATCAACATCCCCGAACACAACGCCTCCCTCAGGGATCGCGTGCGGTCGAGCACGGCAAGCCACGGCACCAGAGCAACCCACCCGAGCAGCATCCACGGCCACTCGATGCGCTCGTCCAATGCAAGCGCTGCGGCGGTGACCAGGGCCGCGCCCAAAACCACGGCGCGTTCACGCATGCGGTAACGCTGAATCACAGTCGTGCTGGCGGCCCCGTTTGGGTGCTGGCTGCGATGTTCGAGGTCCCCTTGCTGGCCGGCGCCGCGTCCAGGCGCAGTTTTGTCGATCGCCGATTGCTCACCATCGGCGCGCTTGACCGGCGCGCATCATAGGAACAAGGGCGCGCGCGATGCAAGCCGCCCTGTGGACAGCGTCGTGACTCGTGGTTCGCGGATCGTGTTTCCGGTATGGTTTCCGGCACCATGCCCCGACTGACCGCAAAACGGCAACGCTGTCTCTGGTTCATGCTCGGAGCGGCGGCGCTGCTTGTTCGACCAGCCCCAGCGTGGCCATGGGGATGCGAAGGGCACGAGACGATCGCGCTGATCGCCAGCCGGCAGCTGACTCCGCACGCACGGAAGATGGTGAGCGAGCTGCTTCAGCCTTCGCCGATCGATCCGCGCCTCGAACGATCTTGTCGGGCCGCGGGCAACGTGTTTGCCGACGCCTCGACGTGGGCCGATGACGTACGCCGCGACCAGAGCTCGCCGTTCTTCAATACGGGACGCTGGCACTTCATCAACATTCCTCGGGGCGCATCGTCCGGCGAGGTGGGCCGCTTCTGCCCATCTTCGGCGGGCTGCATAGTGACGGCGATCGAGAACCAACTCGCCGTGCTTCGCAAGATCGGAGGCGAACGCCGCCGCGCTGGGGAGGCATTGATGCTGCTGATCCATTTCATCGGCGATCTGCACCAGCCGCTGCACTGCAGCACCAACAACGACGCAGGAGGCAACTGCGTGCCGGTAACGTACTTCGGCATCGCGCCGCAGCTGTCTTCGGACCGCCAGGAAGACGATGTGTACCAACCGAACTTGCACGCGGTGTGGGACACGAACATCATCCGGCGGATCGTGGGGCACCGAGGCTCCAGCTGGTTTGCCGCCTTCCTCCAGCAGCGCTTCGCGGCCCAGATGCCTGCATGGCAGCGGATGCCTATCGACGTGCGCGCCTGGGCCTGGGAGAGCCACCGCGTCGCCGAGCAAACGGCGTACGGACAGCTACCGGTCGCGATTCCCATCGCATCATCACGGCGCGGCGTGCAGTGCGGTGAGGTCTCGCAGAAAATGCTGGCGCTGCACGAACGCCTGGGGCAGCGGTATCAAGACGCCGCGACGCCAATCATCGAGGAACAGCTGTCGAAAGCCGGCGTGCGGCTGGCGATGGTGTTGAACCGCCTCTGGCCGTGAGGCATGATCGATCGCTCCCCAGCGGATCTCATGTTTCAACTGACGCCCGAGGAGTTCGGCAACTTGAAATCCCGGATTGTGATTTCAAGTTGGGGCGGTCTCCAAGGCGCTGCCCCGTACGCGTTCACTGAGCAAGGTGTCGCGATGCTGTCCAGCGTGTTGCTGCGTCGGCTCGCGGCTACGGCGTGTCTGGAGGCAGGGGGTAGAGAGCCATGAAGTCCCGAATGGTGACGATGCGCAGTCGGCGATACATGCCGAGCGTGAGCAGGTCACGGTCACCGGTGATGAGGTACTTTGCGTGTGCCGCTCGTGCGCACTCGAGAATGGGATTGTCCTTGGGATCACGGACCACGGTGATGCGGTGTGTTCCGGTATCGACGATCTTCGTGTATTTTTTTGTCGTATCCAGCGACTCATGCCCCATGATCCTGGCAATAGTGACGATATTTTCCCCGGCCTTCAGGAGTTCAGTTGCAAAGGTATGCCTGAAGGAATGTGGATGGACATCGATCCCGGCCCTCTTGCCAATTGTTTTGACTTGCCGCCAGGCCGTGGTGTAGCTTTTAGGAAACAATCTCGAGTACCCCTTCGGATACTTCATATCGAGAAAGAGCATCAACCGGTCCAGGGCTTCCTTGGCCGTGCCGTTAAGCGGAATCGACCTTTCCTTGTTGCCCTTCCCTATGACCTTCAGCCATTTTACCCTTTGG
>JBEKBJ010000063.1:0-29785 GCA_050015455.1 Binatia bacterium | reverse complement strand
CTTTCAAGTGGGTGAAGACCGCGGACGAGATTCTGACGAAGATTGCCCGCTTCTGCGCTGACACCGTGGCTCGCCATGGCTAGTCGCTTATTACGCGCATTTAGGTTACGGCCGACTAGGAGATCGAGGTAAGTAGGCGGACACCAGCATCGAGCTGGGCGGCAGGGCCGGTCCAGCGGTCACGCAGGCCGCAGCGAGCGCTAGACGTCAGTGCCGAAGAGATACAGTTCGGGCCGCACCCCGTGGGTGCGCAGCACTTCCGGGTCCAGGGAATCGATCCGCGGGCATCGGACAAGGTCCGCCGCTTTGTTTACCTCGCCGGTCACCCGAAATGGTGATATAGGTCATCTCTGCCTACCAACCGGTAGGCTATGGCCGTGCCACGCTTCCGCTGGCTAGCCGGCGTAAAATGAACGCAGAGGAGGCCTCACAATGCCTTTGGTAGATCTCGAAACCACGCTCACCGAGCAGGAGCGCGCGATGCGCGATACCACACACCGCTTCGCCGAAGAAGTCATGCGGCCGGCTGGAGTGGCGCTCGACCGGTTGGCCGAGCCGGCCGACGTGACTAAGCCCGACTCCGTCCTCTGGGACGTGTTCAAGAAGTACTGGGACCTGGATCTCAGCGTCCTTGACGTCGGGACGAGCGAACTGTCGCTGCTCGAGAATGCGCGCATGCACTTCCTGATCAATGAAGAGCTGGGCTGGGGGGATTCCGGGCTGGCGATCAGTCTCGGCCTGAACGGCTTCCACAGGCTGTTCGCGCAGATGTCCGGACGGCCGGAGCTCATCGAGCGCTTCGGGCGCCCCGACAATCGTGACATCGGGTGTTGGGCAATCACTGAGCCAGATCATGGCAGCGACTGTCTCATGGTGAGCGAGCGCCACTTCAACGATCCCAAGCTGAAGGCGAACTGCATCGGGCGGCGCGACGGAGACGACTACGTCATCTCGGGACAGAAATCGGCTTGGTTGTCGAACGGCACCATTGCCCAGGTTGCCACGCTCTTCTGCACGATCGAGCCCGAGCAAGGGTTCAAAGGCGGCGGCGTCTGTCTCGTGCCTCTCGATCTGCCGGGCGTGTCGCGCGGCAAGCCGCTCGACAAGCTGGGACAGCGTGCGCTGAACCAGGGCGAAATCTTCTTCGACGACGTGCGCGTCCCGGCGGAATACATGGTCATCGGTGCCGACTCCTACGCCATGGTGGTGGAAATGGTGCTGACGATGGCCAACGCCGCCATGGGTTCGCTGTTCGTCGGCCTGGCGCGCGCCGCGCTGGAACACGCGTTGGCGTACGCGAAAGAACGGGTGCAGGGTGGCGTGCCCATCTTCGAGCACCAGAGCGTCAAGGCGCGGCTGTTCAAGATGTTCACGCAGGTTGAGGCGGCGCGCTCATTGGCGTGGCGCGTGATGCTCTACAACACCGTCAATCCGCCGGAGGTGCAGTACTCGATCGCCTCCAAAGTGTTCTGCACCAACGCCGCCTTCGAGGTGGCCAGCGGCGCTTTGCAGATCTTCGGTGGCAACGGCCTCAGCCGGGAGTACCCGATCGAGAAGCTGGTGCGCGACGCCCGCGCCTCGATGATCGAGGACGGCTGCAACGACATGTTGAGCTTGGTGGGTGCTTCGAAACTGTAGGGGGAGCTGACTCGCGCCCTGGTGCACTGAATAGGGGAAATCCCTCATCCCCGCCACGCGAAAACCCCTTGTTGTTGCGCCCGGTTTAGGTACATATAGGTAGGTAGATGGTGGTGCGCGGCGACTTATGAAGGGGCGCGGCGGCGGCTCCCTATCTGCGCTCGACCTGGGTGTCAGAGCACTGACCGGGGCGGTCATGCTGATCGCCGTCGCCGTACTGATCGGCTGGAGATTCGGGTTCCGCCCGCTACAAACCCTCATGATTCCCGGCTCCGCGCCTATGAAGGTCAACGCGGCCGTCGGTCTCATGTTCGCTGCCGTGTCCCTATGGATGCAGCGGACCGGGCCGCCCCAGCGCTGGCGCCGTTATCTGGCGCAGGGGTGCGCTCTGCTCGTCCTCACCATTGGTGTTCTGACGCTTGCGGAGCACCTCTTCGGGGTGGATATCGGCATCGACAAATTGCTGTTCCAGGATCCGAATCTGGATCGCAGCGCCGTTCCGGCGCGGATGCCGCCACCGGCAGCAGTGAGTTGCGTCGTCATCGGCTGCGCGTTGCTGCTGCTCCACGCGGCAGCGGCGGGGCGAGCTGTGCAATTATTGATCATCTTCTCCGGGCTCACCGCGCTGGCCGCTCTGGTGGGCTACGTTTACGAAGCGAGCGACGTTTACCGTCTTGGATTCCACCTTCCGATGGCCGTCCCCATGGCTATCGGCATCGTCATCCTGAGCACCGCGATTGCGCTGGCGCGGCCCGACCGCGGGATCATGGGCCTCATCATGAGCGCCGGACCGAGTGGGCTGATGGTGCGGCGCCTACTGCCTCCCGCAATCATACTGCCGCTTGTGCTGGGGTGGCTGTGCCTGGTTGGCGCGCGCCGGGGGTTGTACGGTGCCGAGTTTGGGACCGCACTGTTTGCGGTCTCGAACGTCGTCGGCTTCGCCACCTTGATCGGATGGAGCGCGATTGTCTTGCGCCGTACCGACCGGCAGCGCATTCAGGCTGAGACGGCGGTGCGGCAGAGCGAGGAGCGTTTCCGCTTGCTGATCGAGGGCGCCCGCGATTATGCCATTTTCATGCTCGATCCCAGCGGGCGTGTCAGCACCTGGAACCCGGGAGCCGAGCGCCTGAAAGGCTACACCGCGGTGGAAATCATCGGCGAGCACGTCGCGTGCTTCTATCCTGCGGAGGACGTCAAGCGCGGCCTTCCCGATGCCGAATTGCAGACCGCCGCACGTGAAGGCCGGTTCGAGTCCGAAGGTTGGCGTGTACGCAAGGATGGATCGCAGTTCTGGGCCAACGCGATACTCACAGCGTTGCGCAATGAGCACGGCGAATTGCTGGGCTTCTCCAGGGTCACGCGGGACCTGACCGAACGCAAGCGCGCCGAGGACGAGCTGAGGCGGACGGCGCGTGAGTTGGCACGCTCGAACGCCGAGCTGGAACAGTTTGCCTATGTGGCCTCTCACGATTTGCAGGAGCCGCTGCGCGCGGTGTCGGGATGCATCGAACTGCTCCAGCGCCGGTACGATTATCAGTTAGATGCGCGCGCTGAGGAGCTAATGAACCACGCACGCGACGGGGCAACCCGCATGCGTGACCTGATCAACGACCTGCTGGCGTATTCGCGCGTGGGCGCGCGCGGAAGCCCACTTGCGCCGACCGACTGCAACGTGGCACTAGAGAGAGCACTGACAAACCTGAGCATGGCAATACGCGAGAGCGGCGCGGTGATAACGAAAGATCCATTGCCCACGGTCACGGGGGACCTGACTCAAATCACGCAAGTACTCCAGAACCTGCTTAGCAACGCAATCAAGTTCCGCGGCGCGCGGATACCGGAAATCCATGTCGGTGCGGAACGCAACGGCGGCGGCTGGCTGTTTTCGGTACGCGATAACGGGATCGGCATGGAAGCCGCGTACAGTGAACGCATCTTCAGAGTATTCCAGCGCCTGCACACGCGCCGGGAATACCCAGGTACCGGGATCGGGCTCGCCATCTGCAAAAAGATCATCGAGCGCCATGGCGGGCGTGTCTGGGTCACATCACAACCCGGCCAGGGCTCGACCTTTCACTTCACCGTTACTGAGCGGAGGTAACATCGAGTGAACGTACAAGGGAATCTCAGAGCCATTGAAATCTTGCTCGTCGAGGACAGCCCCACCGATGTCCTGATGACAGAGGAGGCCTTGAAGTACGCCAAGGTGCTCAACAACCTGCACGTCGTGGAGAACGGCGTCGACGCCATGGCGTTCCTGCGTAGAGAGGGCACCCACGCCGGCGCGCCACGCCCGGACCTCATCCTGCTCGACTTGAATCTTCCGCGCAAAGATGGCCGTGAGGTGCTCGCCGACATCAAAGCCGATCCCGTGCTGAAGATCATTCCCGTGGTCGTACTCACGACCTCGAAGGCGGAGGAAGACATCGTCAAGGCCTACGGCCTGCACGCCAACTGTTACGTGACCAAACCGGTCGGTTTCGCCAGCTTCGCCGAGGTCGTGCGCTCGATCGAGCAGTTCTGGTTCACCGTCGTGACTTTGCCGACAACAGAGATCCATGGGTGACGAGCATATTCAACTGCTGCTGGTCGAGGACGAGCCGACTCAAGCACTGCTGGTGCGGGAAAGTTTCGCCGAGGCCGCGTCGATCAAGGTCGAACTGACGCACGTCGAGAGGCTGAGCGAGGCGCTCGATTCCGTGAGCACAGGGCGGTTCGATGTCGTCCTGCTTGACCTCGGGCTGCCCGACAGTGAAGGGCTCGACAGCCTCCTCCGCCTGCACCAACGTGCCCCGGCCGTGCCCATCTTGGCATTGACGGCTCTCGATGACGAGAGGCTCGCCGTGAAGGCCGTTCAAGAAGGCGCGCAAGACTATCTGGTCAAAGGGCGTGTCGACGGCGACCTGCTGGTGCGCGCGGTGCGCCACGCCATCGAACGCAAGAAAGTCGAAGAAGAAATCCGCCGGCTTAACGAGGAGCTGGAGCGTCGCGTGCTCGAGCGCACGGCGCAGCTCGAAGCAGTAAACCGGGAGCTGCAGGCCGAGATCGCCGATCGTAAGCGTCTCGAGCAGGAGCTGCGTGACCGCGCCGTGGCGCTGGCCGAAGCCAGCCGCCACAAGGACGAGTTCCTGGCGATGTTGAGTCATGAGCTGCGCAATCCGCTGGCCCCGATCCGCAACGCCGTCCATCTGCTGCAGCGGCTGGCCCCTCCCGATCCCAAGCTCGATCAGGTGCGCGGAATGATCGAGCGGCAGGTGACGCACCTTGCGCGATTGATCGACGACCTGCTCGACGTCACCAGGATCACCCGAGGAAAGATCCTGCTGCGTCGCGGGCATTTCGACCTCGTTCCAGTTGTCCGCAGCGCGGTCGAGGACCAGCGCAGCAGCATCGAAGCGACGGCTCTGAGTCTCAAGATTTCCCTGCCTGAGGGACCGGTATGGGTCAACGGCGACGGCACGCGGCTGGCACAAGTGGTCGGCAACCTGCTGCACAACGCCAACAAGTTCAGCGATGCAGGAGGCGAGATCAGCGTCACCCTAGCGTACGAGCCGGGCGCCCGCACGGCTATGATCGCCGTGCGCGACACCGGCATCGGCATCGAGCCGGAGATGCTGCCGCACGTCTTCGACACTTTCAGCCAGGCGGATCGCAGCCTAGCCCGCAGCCGCGGCGGGCTCGGCGTCGGACTGGCGCTGGTGAAAGGATTGGTCGAGGCCCATGGCGGCAGCGTGCAGGTTGCCAGCGCCGGGCCCGGCCAGGGTGCGGAGTTTCGCATCCAGCTGCCGGTGGAGGTGCGGCGGCCAGCGGCGGTGCCTGCCGCCGTCTCCGTTCCTTCCGCTTCCCACCGATTGCGCATTCTAGTGATCGAGGATCACGCCGACGCGGCCGCGAGCATGAAAGGCCTGCTCAGTCTCGACGGGCATCAAGTGGAACTGGCGCACGCGGGCCCCTCCGGTGTCGAAGCCGCACGGCGTTTCCGTCCGCAGGTGGTCCTGTGTGACATCGGGCTGCCCGGCGGTATGGACGGCTATGAGGTCGCGCGCGCGCTGCGCGCCGACCCGGGGCTGGCCTCTGCTTATCTGGTCGCGCTCACTGGCTACGGCCGTGAAGAAGATCGGCAACGCGCGCTCGACGCCGGCTTCGATGTACACCTCACGAAGCCCGTCGATCCGGCTAGGTTACAAGAAGTCCTGGCGAGTTTCGGCACGTAGCTGTACGCTTGACGTTGCGCGCAACAGCGTTGACTAGAAACAAACTCACGGCGGCAAGCATAGGTGCTGACACCACAGTGCCCAAGGCTCGGCTGAGTTCCGCAACGCCCATATCATGGAACGGCCCACGACGAGTTATGGATTTGCAGCGTTCCACATAGCGCTAACCTCTGGCCCAACGCGAATCACCAATTGAGATGACGGGCCAGGGTTGCCATTTACGTCGCGCAAGCGCGCGGTCACCAGCGTGTCGCCAAGCGGGAATTCCACGACGCGGTCTATGACGGCGCAGAACTGGATGCGGCTCGCGGCTCCAACGAAGCCGTAGTTCCCGTCGGGGAACAGGACGCAGGCCTCCGTCCCACCGCGGCCGACAGGCGCTCCACTGCCATCGAGAAAACGGCATGCGAAATCGTTCACGATGTCGACGTTGATTTGAGTTTCGTCGAAATTCGGGGGGTCGATCGCAGGTACTCCGCCAGCTGTCCGACCTGTACGGTCGCAGACGGCCGGGCTACCGTTGCCTAACGGGCGTGACGCCTCGATTTGCAGATCGGGAAATGACGTCAGGTCCGGCTGGTAGGTCGAGCGCCCGACGCTTGCCCCCGAGCTGCCCGGCCGTCCCTCCACGACAAGGGAGAAGCCAGACGCCGCCGGACGGGAGTATACGGTCGTCCCGTCAACGGTTGCTCCGCTCGGCGAAACGAGGGTGTCATCACCTCGCGTGACCCCGAAGAAAGTGATCACAGGCCCAATTGCGATCGTGGGAGTTGGAGTTGGCGAACACGTGGTCGTTCCAGATGGCGTAGCGGAACGTACCGGAGTTTCGCTGGGAGCGCGCGTCGATGTAGGCGATGCTGCCGTCGGCGACGGCGTACCCAGCGCGAACGCTGTGGCCGTTGGCGTGGAACCGGGCGCCTGTGTTTCTGTAGGCCTCAGCGAGGCAGTAACCGAGGGCGATGGCGGTGGGGAGGGAGTCGCTCGTTGCGCCGTTGACGATGCCGAGGGCGTGCGTGTGGGTATCGCAACGGTGGGCGTCCTCGTGTGCGTCGCTGTTGGCGGTGCGGTACTCGTCGGTCTCGCAGTGGACGTCGGTGGCACCGAGCCGGAGCCGACGCGAATGACGATTTGTCGGAGCGGACCGAGGTTGCCGGCGGTGTCACGGAGCCGGACGCTCACAATGGTCTCACCCACCGAAAACTCGAGCGCCTTGGACACCTGGAGGCAGAACTGGACCTGGGTGTTAGCAGCGCGGAATACGGAGTTCCCATACTGATCCTGGGTGCAGGCGATTGCCGGAGAGGTCGCAACGACGGCGTGACAGGCCAGGTCGTTGAGTGTATTGGACACGCGCTGCGACGGCCCGAAATCAGGCGGATAGATGCCAGGAACGCCGCCATCACAAACCGCGGGGCTCCCATCGCCGAGCGACTCACTGGTTTCAATTTGTAAGTCCGGACGCCGTGATGCATCGTGCAGACTGCTGTTGAACCTTTTCAGGCCTGGTGGTTGGCCACTTTGACCGGTCCGTCCCTCGACGACGATTTGAAAACCTGAGCCGAAAGGCCGAACGAAGAGCGGCCTTCCGGCAGTTAGGCCGAGCGGACTCACAGCTGTACCGTCAGCCCCGGCCACGCCGAGGAAGGTCACCGTCGGCCCGCGCGGCGGTGCGCTGACGACGGGGGTCGCTGCCACGATATCTGCCGCGCTAATTTCATCGTCGTAGTTCACATCCATCGCCGCGCAGCCGTTCTGTGGGTCGCTGAACATTGCCGCTACGAGCGCGGTCATGCCGCCGATGTCTACAACCTCACTGCAGCCGCTGTCACCCAAAACTTGGGTATGCATGACGCACAGTACGGTTGCGATGAAGACGCTCCTAAACCATTTACATACCGGGGCTGTCTCCGGATGTTCGTGTTCAGATCGGCATGCGTCCGTATCCGGCACGATGTGCTGACTCCATTGCGCACCAATCAACTGGGTGAGGCGACCACGTAAGCTACGCGAGAGCTTCCGTCGGCGCTTCAGAAGCCATTTCCGTTGGTGTGGGGCTCGGCGTTGGCGTGTCGGTTGGCGGGACTTCAGGGGTATCGGTCGGCGCCTCACTGGGCGTCGCGGTCTCCGTCTCGGCGGGTGTGGGGCTCAGCGTCGGTGTCTCGGTCGGCGGTACTTCCGGGGTGTCGGTGGGCGTTTCCTCCGGCAGCTCGGTAGACGTTGGGCTCGACGTCGGCGTGGCGGTTGGCAAGACTTCTGGAGTGTCACTCGGTGTTTCTGCAGGCGTCGCGATCCCGGTCTCGCTTGGCGTGGCGCTAGGCGTCGACGTCTCTGACGGAGCCACCACCGGAGTCTCGGTGGGAGTTTCCTCTGGCAGCTCGGTGGACGTTGGGCTCGACGTCGGCGTGGCGGTTGGCAGCACTTCTGGGGTGTCAGTCGGCGTCTCACCGGGCGTCGCGATCTCGGTCTCGGTTGGTGTGACGCTTGGTGTCGGTGTATCTGGCGGTGGCACTTGGGCTTGGCGACGGTGTGGCCGGTTTTACGCTCGGTGACAATGTTGCGGTGGCAGTGACTCGCGGCGTCGGGGAGGTCTGGCCAGTTTCGGGCTGCCCGCCGCCCTCACCCCCACACCCACCGGCGCACACTGCGATGGCAGTCGCGGCGACGAACCACAACATACCGACCCGACTTAGCTTGTACATACGAGCTCCTTTCGGTCGCGACAGCTAACCTGCCCCTCTCCTGCTGGGGCCTGCAGAAAAACCGGCGACTTGGATCTTGCTGCCGGTGCCTCGGTACCTGTGTGTGGGGAGGGGGATGAACTCTGAAGCTTGGAGGTGCTGGCAAGTTGACGGTCGCGCCACTTACGGATAACACCTCGGACGTAGGAGGGGTTAAGACCAACGACGACGCATACGTGCTCGAACGAGAATGGCAGCTCTACACCCTCGTCGCTCATCAGCCACACCTCGGCCTCTTGGAAGAGGCGCCGCCGCTGCCGATTTGTTGCAAACAAGTTCTTCCGGTAGCAGTGGATCGCATCCTCAAGAATGGCCAGGAGCAAACGCAACTCGGGCGGCCGGCCTCCCCCAGTGCGGACATTGTACTTACATTTGTACTCGGCCATCGAGGCGCCCTGATTGGCTCAGGAGAAAGCAGGCTTTCGGCATGGTGCGCTGGCAACGGAACAACTCAGCGTTCGCTCTCTGTGGGTACCCCCGCATCACCGAGGCGTCTACCAGGTACACAGTGGGTTTGACAATTCGCCAGCGGGTGCAATCTGCCTACAACTTTCGGGATCACTGAGCTCCCGCCGCGCAAGAACCACGCCGGCAGCAGGCGCGCAAAGGTCGAAGGCAAAATGCATCCTTCGGCCAATTGTCGGGGGCATGCGACAGGGTTCATAGTGCGGGACGGGTAGAGGTAAGCTGGATGCCATTTCGCACGTTGGCACAGTGGCTTGAACGTCGAGAAGGTGCTGCGTTCCAGCGCTGGCTCGCGTCACTGACCACCTCGGAGCTGAAGCAGTTTTCCGACGAGGTCATCGGGCAGCTCTCAACGATGGGCATCCTTCCGCCTGGCAGCCGAGCGGGACCCTGCGACGAGGAGGTGCGTGCTAATATTGACCGTGTCTTGAGGTGCCTCCACTCGAACCGGGAAGAGCGTGACGCGACGGATTATGTCATCCGCCGCATGTGGCGCGATTTCGCCCGGCGTTCGAAGTTTGGCCAGCTGCCGCACTGACGTCGCGCGATGGCTTGCATGAGCAGGAACGGGGCACCAAAGGGCGGGGGCAGCCGGGTGAGTGATCGAGAAGAGAGGGGTCTCCGACCGGGGGGCGGGCCGTCATCCCTCTCGCCTCCGGGGAGCCGCAATACCCGACGCCCCCTTATGGGTTTGCGGCTCTCCGGAAGGCGCTTCAGCCTAAACCGGCATAGCTCCCATCGTTCAGGTCATGGTAGAGTTATCGGAGAGCAGTCGATTCGGAGGTCGTCCGTATGAGATCCGTACCATTTCGGCGTATGGAGCGAAACATTGCGCAGTGCCGTTTGGTCCTCTCCATCTTCGCTTTGGTGGCAGTGTTCATCGACCCTACCGCGCCTAGTCTTACCCGCTGGATCCCGTTGACGGGAGGTACCTTCTCACTCGATCCCTACACCTGGGCTGTCATGGGCATGCATCTTTGCTACAGTACGGTCGTTCTTGTGACTCTTTCCTACGAACTCGTCTCACCGGAACGAGCGGATCGGATCGTGGTATGGCTTGACGTCCTGTTCGGCGCCGCCATCGCTGCGGTTACAGAAGGAGCAACCAGCCCGTTCTATCCGTTCTTCGCCTTTGCCGTGGTCGAGGCGGGACTCATCGGTGGACTCCGGCGCGCCATGGCCGTGACCGGACTCAGCGTCGGGCTGTACCTCAGTCTGATTCTCCTCTCGGCCCCGGGCAACGCCAATCAGTACATCATGCGACCAGTCTATCTTGGCATCGCCGGTTATCTGGTCGGGTACATCGGCCAGCAGCGCCTGAACTTGGAAGCGGGGATTCGAGAACTGGCGGCGGCGAACCAGCGACAGCAGATTGCGCGCGATCTGCACGATGGACGCGCTCAGGCGCTCGCCGGGATCGCGCTGAGACTAGAGTCCTGTCAAGAACTTCTGCGCAGAGGCCGCAGCACCGAGGCGCTCCTTGATCTGTCCGACCTGCAGCACAGTGTCAACGAGGAGTACGACGATTTTCGCGCCTACATGCGGTCGTTGGTTGGTATTGAGACGACACCGGGACTGCGGCGATCCGTCCCCCCAACGACTTTCTCGATCGCCGCGCAGTTTGACGGATCAGGCGAGTTCGTGGACCAGGTGTTCCACATCTTGCGCGAGGGCATGAGGAACGTGGTGCGGCACGCGAGGGCTCGCTCCGCCCTCCTACGGGTCCGGCGTTCCGGCTCGGAGGTTCAGATCAGCATTGATGACGATGGCGTTGGATTTCGCGACGCGGCGCAACGTCCTTGGTCGATCGTGTCACGGGTGGAAGAGGTTGGGGGCACTCTGTGCGTACTCCAGAACGGCAAACCCGGCGCACATCTCGCGATCACGCTTCCACAAGCCTGAAGATGTCGGTAAATACCCCGCTCCGAATCGTCATTGCAGACGATCATGCGTTGTTTCGCCAGGGGCTGAAAGCGCTTCTGCAGCTGCAGCCCGAGGTGACGATTGTTGGAGAAGTGGGCCGGCTGGACGAGCTCACTCCGCTGCTGGCGTCCACGCCTTGTGACCTGTTGTTGCTCGACCTCGGAATGGAGCGCAATTCGCTGGTCGACATACAGGCGCTTACTTCGCAGGTATCTGTCATCGTGGTGACCGCCAGCGAACAGCCAGGGGACGCACTCGAAGCCATTCGCTCGGGTGCTCGCGCGGTGGTGTTGAAGCGGTTTGCGGTTCAAACGTTGATGGACGCGATCCGAACCGTTGTCGAAGGGGAGGTGTGGATGCCGCCATCTCTGCAAGCGCACATCGCCGCCAATATTCGAGGATCAAGGGAGGACGCTATTACCGACCGGGAACGAGAAATCATCCGCGAGGTGGCCCTGGGGCTGCGGAACGCCGAGGTCGCCAGAAAGCTCTTCATCAGCGAGGTGACGGTGAAACGGCACCTGAGCAACATCTTTCAGAAGCTGGGGATTCGCGATCGAGTAGAACTCACGCTGTACGCTGCCCGGCTGGGTATCATCGGCGTCCACGAGCGCCCTTCGTAGCCATCGTAGCCAGCCAAGACAGCATCCCACACCGGCCCTTGCGAACAGCAGGAACAGTAGGAGAGCGACTTCCTCAAGCGACCGGGAAGCGCTCTAGCAGCCGCTATCTCAGCGATGCGTCTCCGATAGTGGTAACTGGATGACCCTGCGGTCGCGATGACGTTCACGCACTCGAGTCCGGCGGCTCGACTACCCAGTTGCGCCACGACTCAGTGCGGCGGATTGAGGGTCAGCTGCCACAGCGGCCGCAGCGCCGAGTAGGTCAGGACGAACCACAATCCCAGCGGCGCGACCACGAACGCCACCAGCCCCGTGAACACCCCCATCGTGTCTTTGAACACATTGGGCTGATCCATGATCAGCGGGTATACCAGTACAACAGCCACATCGATAAGGAAGTACAGCACAGCACCGATCAGGCCGCGGAGCGCGAGCTGCCGCGCGTGCATCCCCGGCGTCGCCACGATCAGCGACAGCAGCGGCACCAGCCCCATGGACAGCGCCGGCAGTTGCACCAGCATGGCGAGCTGGCGGTTGCCGAACCGAAACACGACGTCGCCGGCGACGTTGGGCTTGTCGAATTCCAGCCACCAACCATTGACGATCGGGCTGACCTGCTGCACCAGGATCAGCACCGCGTTGCGATACAGGTGTGCGAAATTGATCCACGACCACAGCACCAGCAAGACGGCGAACGCGATCAAAAACTTGGTGGCGAAGCGCCACTTCATCGGCGCACCCACTCGACCCAGGTCACCGCATATAAGGTCACCAGCATGAGGAAGGCGCCCTGCCAGATATACTCATGGAAGTATACGAACAGATTCGGATAGAACTCCATTATCCGCACCAACGTGGTAATGCGGATCATATTGATCAGCGACAGCAACGTGATCCCAACCGCCATGCCGACGAGCTTGGCGCCCAACCGCGCCGGATACGCGGTGATGAAGCTGATGAGCACGAAGAGGACGAAGACGCCGGTGCACTCGTGGTTGATGTCCAGACTCAGGGTCTGCACGCTGATGATGTTGTCGCGCACCGTGGCGCCGCTGCCGAAGCGCTGCGCCAGCCAGGTGGCGGAGCCCGCGAGCGCCGTCTCGGCCGTGTGCAGATGGTTCTGCAACGCCGTCGCCACGCTGAGCACGCTGAAGCCCAGCAAGCAGAGGAAGAAAATCAACGCGAAGCGCAGCAGCGGCGATCTCATGACGAACAGTCAGCGTGAAGCCCGAACATCTGTGATGGAAAGCGCCAGCAAGCGAGCAAAGCACTCATGTCATCCCCCTCACCCGGACACTCTCCGGAGGGAGAGGGCCCCGGTTAGCGCGCTGTCCAGCGGACGGAACTGCTCCGCGTAGAGTTGGCCGTAGACGCCATCGCGCGCCAGCAGCTCGGCATGCCGGCCGATCTCGCGGATCGTGCCCTGCTCGATGACCACGATGCGGTCGGCGTTCATCACCGTGGAGAGCCGGTGAGCGATGATGAAGGTGGTGCGCCCGTGCATCAGGCGGCGCAGCGCATCGTGAATCAGATTTTCCGACTCGGAATCGAGGGCCGCCGTGGCCTCGTCCAGGATGAGGATCGGCGGGTCCTTCAGAAACGTGCGTGCGATGGCCACTCGTTGCCGTTGCCCGCCCGACAGCCGTATACCACGCTCACCGACGATCGTCAGGTAACCCTCCGGAAGTTGCACGATGAACTCGTCGGCATTGGCAGCCCGTGCCGCCGCTAGCACCTCGGTTTCGGTCGCGTCCGGTTTGCCGTAAAGCAAATTCTCTTGCAGTGTGCCGCTGAAAAGGATCGGATCCTGCGGCACGATGCCGATATGGCCGCGCAGCGAGGTGAGAGTGAGCCTACGAACGTCGATGCCATCGATGCACACGGCGCCCTCGCTCACGTCATAGAAGCGCGGGATCAGCGAAACCAACGTCGATTTGCCCGCGCCGCTGCGCCCGACGATGGCGACCGTTTCGCCCGCTTGCACTTCCAGGTTGACCGCGGAAAGGGCCGGGTGTCCGTTGCGGCGCGACGGATACGAAAAAGTCACGTTGCGGAAGCTCACCTCTCCGCCTGCGCCTTCCAGTGGGTGCGCGTCGGGAGCTTGCGCCACTTCGGGTCGGATGTCGAAAAACTCGAAGATGCGCTCGATCGCCGCCAGCGAGTTGCTCACGACGACGCTCAGCTCGCTGAACCGCTGCAACGGCAAGTAGAGGCTGCCGAGGTAGGCATAGAACGCGATCATCGTTCCCACGCTCAACGTGCCGTGCAAAATCATGGCGCTCGCGGCCCACACCACGACCAGCGGAGCAACGCTGGTGAGCAGCGTAGTGCCCGCCTGGTTCGCCGACGACAGCGCGACGTTGTGCAGCGTCAAATCCAGCAGCGTGCAACTGCTGCGATAAAAGCGCCGGGCCTCGTGCTGCTCGCGGTTGAACGCCTTGACCACCGATACGCCGGCGATTTTCTCCTGCAGGTCGCCGGAGAAATCCTCGAGCATTTCCTGCACTGACCGGCTAGCCGCTCTGATGCGCGGGCTGAAGTAACGGATGAGGCCGACGTAGAAAGGGATCACCGCTAACGCCACCCACGCCAGCCGGTGCTCGAGCACGAACAAGATCCATACCACGAAGCCCAGTGAGGCACTGTCCATCCAGACGTTCGTCAGCGCCGAGCCAACGAAGTTCTGCGCCAGCTGAATGTCGCTGACGAAGCGGGCGACGATTGCGCCCGAGCGTCGCTCGTCGAAGAAGGAGTGCGACATGCCCTGGATGTGCTGATAGAGCGCGTAACGCAGGTCGAAAATCAGCCGGTGTCCCGCCTGACCGGCCCAGTAGCTGCGATAGAAGCTCGCGAGACCAAGGACAGCGTAGAACAGCAGCACCGACAGGCTGACGACCGCTAGCCGGCCGCTGTTACCTGTACCCAGCCACGGGAGCAGGTCGAGCACTCGGCCACACCACCATTCCAACGCGCGATTGGTCGCCTCGTTGGCGGCCTGCTGGTCGCGCCCGAGGACGACGTCAGTGAGGTATTTCAGCACCAACGGAAAGGCGAGCGGAATGCCGAACTTCAGCACACCGGCAGCGGCAGCGCCGCCGATGTACCACTTGTGCGGCGCGACGTAGCGCAGAAAGCGCAACAGCGAAGAAGGCGTAGGTTTTGGCGTGACCTGCCGGCCTGCCGAATTGTTCTTAAGGAAGCTCATAGTCCATAGTCAATGGTGGATAGCCGGAAGATGACGAAAATCAACTATGAACTATCTACCATCAACTGTCGACTGCTCTTCTCACCCTGCCGCCACCATCGGGCCTCCCGGCGCCGCCAGACTGACGCGGCGCCTCTTCAACGCTGACCTCATATCCCATCATGGGACCTGACGGGTCGCAATTGGGGTCGGCGGTTTCCTAGTCTTTCCGCCCCTCACGTGTTTAACGCGCTTGCGTTTCGAAGCTTGCGCACGTGATGACTGCCGTTTTTGAGTACCACGGCGCGCCCCGGTCACCGTTGGTGACGGCCTAGGGCGCGGCGGCGCTGTCTCACTTCGTGCCGGAGATGGCTGGGCAAGGTCGGCCGCCGCGCTTGGCACCGGTACCGGCGTCATCTCGACCTCGGGCTCGGCGTGCGCCAGCCGCAGGACCTTCATTTCACCTGGAAATGCGTCGGGCGCCGTGCGGACGACACCGGCATTGAGGGTGGACGAGATGATTCGATCATTCGCTTCGAACACGCCAACATGGTAAGGCTCACCGTCACGCAGGTAGACGGCAAGGTCGTTCACCTCTGGTTTGCCAACAACACGGTAGGTCTCACTCTGCAGCAGCTCGGCGGTCGGCACGAAGGCAGCATTCCAGCCATTCGACCGCAGCACCTGCAGGATGAAGACCGTATTGGGCACGAAGTTCTGCTCCCCGACCTGCAACGATTTCCGCATGGCGTCGACGTCGACCACAGATGCAAAGATGTGCGGCGGCGGCGGCGGGCCGAGAATGCGCCAGGTGCCGTCCGCACCGTCCATCCGGAACTCGGCGGTCTCCAGGTGCACGGCGATATCCAAACCCCGCGCCGACACATCTCCGATGACGGCATAGAGGACTTCCATTGCAATCCCGCCCTCCTCGACCGCATACGGCGCGCCCACCTGATAGCCGTCGATCAGCACAACGTGATCCCAGGCCGGCTCCCACAACCACGTCACTAGCGGAGCGATCGCCGCCCATCCGGCGAGCTGGACCCGTTGCCCGAGCCCGTCTGCTTGGCAGAACCGCCGCACAACAACCCGCGCCCCGGACTCCAGCGCCGGCACCTCGGTCGCGGCAGCGAGTATCGCGCACGCGAACAAGACCGAGGCTGAGCCCTTCCGCATCATGGCTCGTCGAGCTTACGCAACCGGGCTCGGCGCTGCAAATGCCGAGGATGGCCGCGTATCGCGGATCGCCTATCGCGGCCGTGCGGCCGCGACGCTCGCTTTGCAATTCTGCCGGAATCGGTATAGCGTCCTGCACCTGATGGTCAGAAGCATGCTGTGCTCTCTGGCAGATCACTGCGCCGAGGGCTGAGGGTTGGCAGTAGAATAGTTGAAGGATGGGACCGCTCGTCGTCTGGTGGTTGGTGCTCGAAATCGCGGGCCTGATCACTTTCCCACTCGCATTTCGACTTTTCTCGGCGCGCGCCGATCATGGCTACGCCTTCAGCAAGATCCTGACGCTGCTGCTGGTCTCCTACGTTTCGTGGCTGTTGGCGCTAGTTGGCGTGCCCTTACATCTGTCGTTGCTGCTGACCCTAGTGGGCTTGGTGCTGACGAATGCGGGGTTGGCGTGGAAAGGAAGGGAAGGGCTGGTTCAGTGGTGGAACGGCCCTGGACAGCGCGCCTTGCTGACCCACGACCTGTTCTGGACCGCAGGGTTCCTCTTTTTCGCCTGGCAGCGCTCGCTCGGCCCGGAGATCTTCGGCGCCGAGAAGTACATGGATTTCGCCTTCTTCAACACCCTCACGCGCACGGACGTGATGCCGCCGCAAGACCCGTGGATGGCCGGGCAGCCGTTCAATTACTACTACTTCGGCTACCTCATGTTCGCCAACCTGGCACGGCTCACGCCGGTGGTGGCGAACCACATCGCGTACAATCTGTGCGTGGTCACGCTCGGCGGCCTCGCCTTCAGTGAGATGGCGGCCATCGGGCTGACGTTGACGCAGCGACTGCCGTTCGCGCTGCTCAGCGGTGCCATGGCCATGGTCATCGGAAACCTCGACGGGTTCCTGCAGTTTTGGGAGAAGCAGGGCTTCACGCAGTTCGACTATTGGCGTTCGTCGCGCATCGTAGCGCATGGTGACACGATCAACGAGTTTCCGTACTTCACCACCATCCATGGTGATTTGCATCCGCACTTCATCGTCCTGCCGGTGACGATCCTGTTGTTGGCGCTGTTGCTCGATCCGGAGCGTGCCCAACGCCCCCCCGCGGGCCGCAACCTCACCCTGCACGATCTCTGGGGCTACCTCCCGATCACCTTCGCGTTGGCGTCGATCGTCGTGATCAGCCCGTGGGAGCTTCCGGTTGGCGCGATGATGACCTTCCTGTTGCTTGGCCGCCAGCTGCCCTTACGGCCCTTGTTCTCGTGGGCGCGTGTGCAGCTCGGGCTAAGAGTCATAGTGATCCTGGCCGTGGCGTACGTGCTCTACCTACCCTTTTATCTGCACTTTGCCGCACCGCCCGGCGGAGTCGGCTACAAGTTCGCGCAAACCTCGCTCATCGAGTTCCTCATCGTCTTCGGTACGCTGCTGCTTCCCGTGGCCCTGTTCTTCGCGGCGGATCTCGGATCGAAGCTCTCCATGAGCGCCGAGCTGCGCCAACTGCTGGTGGCGAGCGGCGTGTTGGCAACCCTGGTCGCTTACTTGGCGGGGAATGCCGTCTTCGTAGTGCTGCTCTTGCTGGGTGCTGCAGCGGTGGTGTCCGCCTACATCACCGACGACAGCGAACGGCGCGCGCCGTTGCTGTTGGTGCTCGGCGCCAGCGTCGCCCTGCTCGCGTGCGAGCTGGTCTACATCAAGGATCCGTACGGCGAGAAGCTGTACCGCATGAACACGGTCTTCAAGCTCTATTTCGAGTCCTGGATCCTGTTGTCTATCGCCGCACCTTGGTGTTGGGCGCAGCTCGTGGACCGGCGCTCGGTGCCGGATGGCGTGCGCATGGTGGCGCTGGTCACGGTCGGCTGTCTCTTGATCGCTTCGTGTGCCTACCCAGTGGGCATAACTGCCACGCGGCTGCACAACCGCGTCGTCGCCACCACCCTCGACGGCACCGAGTATCTATCGCGCGAGCACCCGGACGAGTTTGCCGCGATCAAATGGATGCGCGAGACCATCGCCGATCTGCCGGTCGTGCTCGAAGCCACCGGCGATCCGTACTCGTACTATGCCCGCTTCTCCAGCAACACGGGACTGCCGACAGTGATGGGCTGGGCCAACCACGAAGGCCTCTGGCGGAACAACGACCCGGCCGTTGCGCAGCGCCGGACAGACGTGGTGCGCATGTACAATGCCCCTACGCTTGCCGATGCCCAAGCTCTCCTCGATCACTACGAGGTGAGGTACATCGTGGTGGGCGAGCTGGAGCGCAAAGACTATCAGGCGGCGGGCTTGGCCAAGTTCGCCCAGCTCCCGGTCGCGTTCACGCGCGGCGGTATGACCATCTATCGGCGATGAGCCGGACGCGCACACTCATCGCGCTCACCTATTACCGCCCGCACGTCAGCGGGCTCACGATTTACGCCGAGCGGCTGGCGCGCGGTCTGGCGCGGCAGGGGCACGCCGTGACCGTCCTCACCTCGCGTTTCCACCCCGGCTTGCCGGCGCGCGAGCGGGTCGACGGTATCGAGATCATCCGCGTGCCGGTGAGCGTCAAAATCAGCAAGGGCGTGGTAATGCCGCTGTTCCCCGTCTATGCCGCGCGCCTGATCCGGCGCCACGACATAGTCAACATTCACATGCCCCAGTTCGAGGCTGCGCTGCTGGCAGCGCTGGGCAGAGCGTATCGCAAGGGCGTGGTGCTCACGTACCAATGCGATCTGAGCTTGCCGCGCGGCATCTTCAACCGCATGGTGCAGTCGAGCTTGCGGCCGCTGAATCACATCGCCGCGCACCTGGCGCATCGCATCGTGGCGACCACGGACGACTACGCCCGCTACTCTTCGTTCCTCAGCCGTTTCCTACCGAAGGTCGTCGCCATCCCGCCGCTCATCGACATGCCGGCACCCGACCCATCAATCACGCGGCAGCTGGTCGACCGCTGGCGCTTGAACGGGCGGGCACGGGTGGGGTTTGCGGCGCGCTTCGCAGCGGAGAAAGGCGTCGAGTACCTGCTCCAGGCCTTGCCCGCCGTGCTCGAGCACGTGCCCGATGTGCAACTTGTCTTCACCGGCGCGTACAAGGACACTGTCGGTGAGGAAGAATATCTCGCGAGCCTGTCCCCTCTCTTGGAGCGCTACGCCGGCCGGCTGATGTTCATCGATCTGCTCAAGCCCGAGGAGATGCCGAGCTTTTTCGCCTTGTGCGACGTGCTGGCGGTGACCAGCCTGAATTGCACCGAAGCCTTCGGCCTGGTGCAGGTCGAGGCCATGTTGTCGGGAACGCCCGTGGTGGCCAGCGACCTCCCAGGCGTGCGCGAGGCGGTGCGGCGCACCGGCATGGGCGAGATCGTGCCGCCAGCCGACGCCGCCGCCCTGGCCGCGGCGCTGGTGCGCGTCATTCAACGGCGTCAGGAGTACGTCCGTCCGCGCGAGCTGGTGGCGCGGACCTTTGACGTGTCGCAGTCGGTGCGCCAGTACGAAGCCCTGTTTGCGGAGCTGCTCGCTGCTGGTACAAGGGCCTGATCCCACACGGCATGATGACGCCACAGCTCCTCGACCAGCAATACTACTGTACGCATCAGCTCGCCGGCGACCGGGTCGCGCTGTGGTGGTACGC
The DNA here is from genome assembly GCA_050015455.1 of Binatia bacterium. Classification (GTDB taxonomy): domain Bacteria; phylum Desulfobacterota; class Binatia; order HRBIN30; family HRBIN30; genus JAGDMS01. The sequence goes on along the minus strand of JBEKBJ010000063.1, from coordinate 10,222 downwards.
ACGGCTGCTGCGCAAACTGCGGCCGCAAGGAGGCCGGCTGCTCGATTTCGGCTGTGGCACCGGTCACTTGTTGAAGCGGCTGTCGTCTCATTTCGAAGCCTTCGGTTACGATCCGGCGCCCCACGCGCGCAACGAGAGCCGCACCAATGCGCCGGACGCCGTGATTCTGGAAGAGTGGAAGTCTCTGCCGGCCGCAAGCTTCGACGTGATCGTAGCCTTGCACACCCTCGAGCATCTCCAGCGGCCGCTGCCGACCATGGAGGCGCTGTGCGTGAAGTTGGTCGCTGGCGGTTTGTTCTTATTCGTGGTGCCCCACGTCGGCGGCCTCGGACACCGCTTGAAGGGCCGGCATTGGTTTGGCTACAGGGACTCGACGCACGTGAGCCTGTTGAGCCGCGGCGAGTGGATGATGGTGACACGTAAAGCGGGACTGCAGGTGCTGGGCACTCACGGTGACGGCCTGTGGGACCCGCCGTACGTCCGTCTCGTCCCCACCGCCGTGCAGCGGGTGCTGTTCGGGGCGCCGGCCGCTCTGCAGGTGTTTTGGCCGGCGGCTCGTGCCTTTCTGCCCCCTGCGTTGGGTGAATGTCTGATCGTGACGGCGCGCAAGCCGTGAAGGTGGGGGCAAAGTCTCGACATGCGCGCCGCTACACTCTAATAGGTCGGAAGCTTTCGATTGGAAATGAGCGCCTTTCGTTCCGTTTGGTCCGGTTCCCGGCAGTGGGTGGTCGCGATTGTCGTCTGTGCGGCGGTGGTGCGTTTGGTCCACATCGAATGGGATGCCAACCACTTTTTCCATCCCGACGAACGCGCGGTGGCGTTTGCCGTCCAGCGCCTCTCCTTCCAGCCGTTGTTACATTTTGAACGGCCGAAGTTGGATCCGGATTTCTTCGCCTACGGCTCGCTCCCGATCTACCTCGCGAAGATCACCAGTGACGTCGTCAGCCTGATCAACCCGTGGGGAGCCAGCTATGACGGCATCATCATCAACGGACGGCGGCTGTCCGCCGTCATCGGCGCGCTGACGGTCCTGCTGCTGATGCTGCTTGGGCGCCGGCTCTATGACCGGAGCGTCGGGCTGCTGGCAGGAGTGTTGTTAGCGGCCTGCGCGCTGCACCTGCAGAACTCGCGCTTCATGACGGTCGATGTCACCCTTACCTGTGTCGTCCTGCTCGCCCTGTTCGCCCTCGTGCGCGTCGCGACCGAAGGACGGCTGATCCACTTCGTGCTCGCCGGCATCGCGATCGGCTTGGCAACCGCCACCAAGTTCAGCGCCATGCCGTTGTTTCTGCCGCTGGGCATCGCCGCGCTGCATCGGGTGCGGGTGGAGCGTCGCTTCGCGCCGGTCGCCGCTCGCTGCGCCGTAGCGGTGGTCGCGGCGGTGCTCGCCTTCGCCGTGGGGGAGCCCTATGGCATCATCCGCTTCACCCGTTTCTACCATGACATCTTGGAACAGAGTCACATGGTGCGCAACGCCGGCGTATTCCCCTACACGACGCAGTACATGGGGACGCCGAAGTACTGGTACGACCTCTGGCAACTGATCGTCTGGGGCATGGCGCCGCCCTTGGGTCTGGTGGCAGTGTGGGCGACGGCGACGCGGGTGCCGGCGGCGTGGCGCGAGCGCCGGATCGAAGAGTGGATCTTGCTCTCCTGGGTGCTCCCGTTCTTCCTCATCACCGGTTGGTTCGAGGTCAAGTTCCCGCGCTACCTGCTGCCCATCTATCCGCTCATGACCTTGTGGGCGGCGGCGTGGCTGGTACGCAAATATCGCGGCGGGACATTATTCGGGCGCGTCGCCGCGCCGCTAGTGGTTGCCGGCACTGTGGCCGCGGCGGCTGCCTACGTGACCATCTACACGCGGCCATTCACGGAAGTGACGGCGTCGGAATGGGTCTACCGTCACATCCCCTCCGGCAGCAAGATTCTGACGCAAGATTGGGACGAAGGCTTCCCGCTCCCGCTGCCGATTCCCGAAGGGCAGGCGGCGCGCTACCGCATCATGCCGTTCGGCTATTACGAGCCCGACAGCTCAGCGAAGATCCAGCGCCTCAGTCAGGAGCTGGCGAGCGCGGACTACATCGTCTTTCAAACCAAGCGCCTGTACGGCGCCATTACGCAGGGCGCGCCGTATGCGGGTGAGAAGTACAAGCTGACGAACAACTACTTCTACGAGCTGTTTGCAGGCGACCTCGGCTACACCATCGAGGAGGAGTTCGCGTCGCGCCCAGCGCTATTCGGTTTCGAGTTCCCGGATGAGCTTGCAGACGAGTCTCTCACGGTCTACGACCACCCCAAGGTTCTGATCCTGCGCAACACCGAGCGTCTCGCCGCGCCGGTAATTGCCGACAAGATCCTGCGCGGCTTGCCGTCGCGGGTATTGACGCGGAACGATTTGCTGCTCGCAGGGCCGGCCGCCGGCACCGCGTTCGAGACGGCCGGCGCCGCACCGCCCATCCAGTCGAACACGCTGGCCCTCGTCTTGTTCATCGCCCTGGTAGAGATCCTCAGCCTGTCCGCGTACCCGCTGCTGCGCACCTGGTTGCCCGGTGCCGGCACGCTGGCCTTGAGCAAGACTCTCGGGGTTCTGTTCTTCGCCTACGTATCGTGGCTGCTGGTCAGTGTCGGCGCGGCGCGTTTCACACAGGGGGCGCTGAGCGCGATCGCCGTCGGACTGGCCGTGGTCGGCGTGCTCATGTGGCGGCGCCAGGGGCGCGTGTCGTTGTCGCGGCGGGAGATTATCGCTACCGAAGCCTTGTTTTGGGGCGCGTTCGCGTACTTCCTGGTGGTGCGCATGTACAACCCCGAGGTGTACTGGGGCGAGAAGCCGATGGACTTCTCCTTCCTGAACACCCTGACGCGGAGCACAACCCTGCCCCCGCCCGAGCCCTGGTTTGCAGGCTCGCCGCTGCACTACAGCTACTTCGGCCATTACACCATCGCCGCGCTCGGTAAGACTCTGCATTTGGACCCGGCGCTGACCTTCAATCTCGGCATCGCGCTGGTCGGCGGGTTAACTGCCGTGGCGGCCTTCTCCGCCGGCGCGGCGGTCACGGGCCGCTGGTCCACCGGGTTGGTAGCCGCCTTCCTCGTGGCCCTGCTCGGCAACCTTGCCGGGCCGCGCCAATTGCTGGCCCGGCATGCGATCAATTTCGATTACTTCTGGGCTACCTCGCGCGTCATCAGGGACACCATCAACGAGTTCCCGTTATGGAGCTTCTTATTCGCCGACCTGCACGCGCACGTGTTGGTGATGCCGATCTCGCTCACCTTCCTGTGCCTGAGCGTGCTGTGGGTACGCGCGCAAGTGCTGGAGCCCCAGGAACAACGGGCGCGCGGCACCGCGATGGTACTCCTGGTTCTGCTCTGTCTCGCCTTGGGCGCCATCATGGTGACCAACACCTGGAGCACGCCGACGTACGTGCTGTTCTTCTTCTTCCTCGTCGGTGCGCTGTGGCTCACGGAAGGTGTACATGACGGTGTGTTCCAGTTCATTACTGGCGTGATCGGCCGCGTCGCCTTGCCTAGCAGCCTGGTCGTCGCCGGGGCGTACTGCTTGTTTCTGCCGTTCTGGAGTCATTTCACGCGTCCCGAAGGGGCGTGGTTGGGATGGGAGCGGCTCGGGCCCGACAAGCTGGTGCAAAGTGGCGACTTTCTGACCATCTTCGGCCTGTTCCTTTTCATCCTCGTGCCCTTCGTGCTGACGTTGTGGTCGTGCAGTCTCCGCCGCGGCGACGAGTCGCTCGGTATCGGGCGTTCGCTGCTGGTGGGGGTCGGCATCGCCGTCACGCTGGGAAGCCTCGCCATTTCGACGCGCGCCTTCGCCGCCGTCCTCTTCTTGCTTACGCTGGGCCCGCTGCTGGCGCCCAGCACCGATCGGCGCTGGCGCGTCCCGCTGGTCATGGCGGCGTTTGCCTTCGCCATCATCGCCGGCTGCGATCTCGTCTACGTGTGGGACCGCATGAACACCATCTTCAAATTCTACCTCGAAGGATGGTTCCTGCTGGCGATCGCCGCTGCGGTCGCCGCCGGCGCACTCTGGAGCGGGGAGGTGCGGCTGCCCTGGCTCCGGCCCGTGTGGCAGCTGTCACTCATTGTGTTGATCGCCGTGGGCCTGTTCACCGCCGCCACCGACACCGTGGGAGTCATCCGTACCAATCGCGTCCCGACCGTCAAGCCGACGCTCGACGGCATGGCGTATTTGCAGGAGAAGGCGCCGTTTGAGTTGAAAGCGTACCAATGGCTGAACCGGCACATCCATGGCATCCCGGTGCTGTTGGAGGCGCATGGCGATTCGTATCAGGACTTCACGCGCGTTTCGATGAACACCGGCCTGCCGACCGTGCTCGGCTGGGAGTATCATGTGTTCCAGCGTGGTCATTCGCAGATCGAGATCAATCGGCGCAAGATCGACATCGAGACGATCTATACCAGCACCAGCAAGGATACGGTCGCCGCCTTGCTGCAGCGATACAATGTCGCGTTGGTGTTTGTCGGGGCGCTGGAACGGCGCGCGTACGCCGGCGCCAACATGGCGCGCTTCAGCGAATGGAACGATCTGCTCACACCGGTGTATCAGAACACCGCGGTCACGATTTTCGCGGTCAACGGCCGCTTCACCGGAACCATCCCGGTGACCACCATCGAGCAGGTCACGCAGCCCACACCCGGCGAAGCCGCGCCACAGGAGGCTCCCAGCCGCTTGCATCAGCCGCGGGGCGTGGCGGCGACGGCGGAAGGCGACGTCGTGGTCTGCGACTTCGGCAACAACCGGCTGCAGGAGTTCGCGCGCGACCTGAGCTTCGTGCGCCAGTGGGGTGACCGCGGCGAGTTGCCGGGGCAATTCAAGGAACCGTGCGGCGTGGCCGTCGGCCCGAACGGCGACATCTTCGTCGCCGACACGTGGAACCATCGCGTACAGGTCTTCTCGAGAACCGGCGACTACGAGCGGGAATGGGGGCTCGGTTTCTACGGTCCGCGCGGCATCGCGGTGGATCCGGGTGGCACGGTATTCGTCACCGACACCGGCAACAATCGCGTCGTCCGCTTTTCTGCCGGCGGCGGAAAGGAGGCAGAATGGGGTGGTAAGGGACCGGAGCCGGGGCACTTCCTCGAACCGATCGGCGTGGCCGCTGATGCCACTGGAACGGTGTACGTTTGCGATAACGGCAACGGCCGCGTGCAACTCTTCAACCGAGACGGGCGATTCGTCGGTGCCTTCCCAGTCGCGGGCTGGGAGAGCAAAGTGTATTCGGAACCGTACATCACTCTCGACCCGCGCGGGACGATCTGGGTGACGGTGCCGGGGGTGCAGGAGGTGCGCAACTACGACCGCACCGGCAAACTCCTGCGCACGATTACGGGCACCAGCGTTCCTGGCGCGCCCTTCGGCACGCCCATGGGTATCACCTACAGTGCCGCCGGTCGCGAACTGATCGTCAGCGATCTGGACCACCGGATCGTACGCATCCCGCTGCCACGGTGAAAATGGGTGCCTACCACGCCATCGTCTCTCCGCCCCAAGCGGGCACGAGCTCGGCGCTGAGCCGGGACCCGGCTGTGCGGTGGCGCTGGCTGCGGCTCGCGCTGCTCATCGGAGCGCTGGCGAGCGGCCTGGCCGGGCAGTACTGGCTCAGCATCCATCACCTGGCGTTGTGGTCAGCGGCGGCGTGGCTGGCCGCGGTGATGTGCTTCATATTGCTGTACTTGCTCGCGCCCCAGACCTGCACTCTTCCTTCCCCTGAGCAAGGTGTCGGCTCGCGTGGGTTGGAGCGCCTATTACTCGGTGTGGTGCTGGCGGCCGGCATCTTCATGACCGTGTTTCGGTTACACGCTTTCCCACCGGGGTTGAACCACGATGCAGCGTTCGAAGGGCTGTACGCGCTACGCATTCTGCACGGCTTTCCCTACACGCCGTACACGGCGGAGGCATGGGGACGCGAGACGTTCACCTTCTACCTGCGAGCGATCAGCATTGGGCTGCTCGGCCCGACGCCGCTGGCGGTCACGGCGCCGTCGACGGTGGCCGGCATCCTCATGCTCCCCTTTTTCTTTGTCTGGGCCCGCCGGATGTTCGGCTGGCGCTTCGGCTTGATGGCGACGCTGTTCCTGGGCGTCTCCGGCTGGCATTTGGTGTTCAGCCGCACCGGATGGCGCTCCGATTTCCAGCCGCTGTTCATGGCGATCACCTGTTGTTTCTTCATCCGCGGCATGGCCACCGGCCGCATCGTTGATTTCGCGCTCAGCGGCGTCGGTCTGGCGGCCACGCTGAACACGTACAACGGCGCGCGTCTGTTCCCCGTGCTGTTCGCGGCATGGGTAGTAGCCGTGGTGTTGCAATCGTGGCATTGGCGCGGGTTCCTGCGCCGCTACGGCCGTGGGTTGCTGGCTATGGCAATCACGTTCGGCATCACCATCGCACCGCTGGCCTGGTACGCGGTGCACAACTGGGACGTGTTTCAAGGCCGCGCGCACGCGCTGGCCGGCGTCGTCACCATAGCGGACGCCCTCAAGGCCACGGCTTTGTTGTTCAACTATCGCGGCAACGGCGACGACTTCTTCATCGATACCCCGGCGCTGGAATATCCGCTTGCGATATTTTTCGCCTTCGGCCTCCTCTGGGCGCTCATCAAACTCGGTGACGAACGAGTGCAGTTCATCGTGCTCGGCCTGGTAATCAACCTGATTCCTGGTCTCGTGAGCAAGCCCAACATGAACCGAGACGTCGGCACCATGCCCTTCGTCTACTTGCTGGCCGCGATGGGCGCCTTGTTCTTCGCCGAGCAGGCGAAGCGCCTCATCCCACGCACTGGCCACGTAATCGCGGCCGCAGTGTTGGTGGCCGCTGGGATCTTCACCACCGGAGCCACGTACTCGCAGTATCTGGGCCGGCATCCGCGCGCCGTTTGGGGCTATTATCCCGAGACCACCGTGTTGGGAAAGTACATCAAGACCCTGGTGCCGCAGTACACCATCTGGGTGGGCGGCGCGAACTTCCCGCGTGACGCACTCACGTACTTGACGTACACCGGTCAGGCGGACCCCATGCAGCGCAATTACACGTGGCTCGATGACGTCAGCGTGTTGTTGCAACTGCAGCCCCCACCGCAGCCTGGAAAGGGCGTCGCCTTCGTGCTGGCCAACGAGGGGGTGAGCGCCATGGTGTTGAGCCAGCTGCAGGGGCGCTACCCGCAACATCAGGTGGTGGAGATCCGCTACCCGGTAGAAAACGGCCACGTGTTCGCCAAGGCGTTGCTCATTGCTCAGGAAGCGACCGCGGGCGCGGCGACACCGGCGCTCGAAGAGGCCGCACTGCCGCCCGCAGCCAAGGAGGCATTGCAGGCTGCAACCGCAGAGCTGCGTGAGCCGCGCGGGGTCGCCGTCACCAGCCAGGGCGACGTTCTCGTGTGCGATTTCGGCAACAACCGCATCCAGGAATTCGACCGCGACCTGCATGCTGTGCGGCAGTGGGGGGGGTTGGGCGAATCGGCGGGGCAATTCAAACAACCGTGCGGCATTGCGGTCGGCGCGCAAGGGCAGATCTTCGTCGCCGACACGTGGAATCAACGTGTGCAGGTGTTCTCCCCGGAAGGTCGGTTTCTCCGCCAGTGGACTGCCGGCTTTTACGGTCCGCGCGGCATCGCGGTGGATGCCACCGGAAGCGTGTTTGTCGCCGATACGGGAACGAACCGCATCGTGCGCTTCTCGGAAGCCGGGCAGAAGGAAAAGGAGTGGGGCGGTAAAGGTTCAGAGCCCGGGCGCTTCACCGAGCCAATGGGCATCGCGGTCGATGCGGCCGGCCGGGTCTACGTGTGCGACAACGGCAATGGCCGGCTGCAGATGTTCGATCGCGACGGCCGCTTTCTGAGCCAGTTTCCGGTCCCCGGCTGGCAGAGCAAGGTTTATTCGGAGCCGTCCGTGACGCTCGACCCGCGCGGCACGGTCTGGGTGACGGTACCGGGCGCAAAGCAGGTGCGTAATTACGACCGCACCGGCAAGCTCCTGCGCACGATTGCCGGACGGAGCGCGGGCGGTGCCGCCTTCGAGACGCCGATGGGGATCGCCTACAGCGCCATCACACGCGCGTTGATCGTCACTGATCTCGACCACCGCGTCGTGCGTATCACGGATGTGGCCAAGTGATGTGTGCCACTGCGGCGTTTTGTCGTCGTAACTGAGCACGGCTAGGATCTGGCCGCCTTCGACCATGCAGACGAAGAGTAGGGCCGGCCGTGCCAGCCGCGCGATGTACGCTCGGCCGTTGACCGGCACAATCCACTGTGTCGAATCGCTCAGCCCAGGAACTCCGCCGCCGACAGCGAGCAGCCGCGCGCCTCGGCGCCCGTCGCTCGCCCGATAAGCTCAAAGCCGTCCTGCACAACCCGCCCGACGTCTTCGGTGAGCACGGGCATGGCCGTACCGGCGTTTGCCAGATCGAAGTGGCAGAGCAGGCCTCTCTCGCCGGCCGCGACTTCACGCAGGCTGCCGGGATCGAGCACCAACGTCCGTACCCAGTGCGCGCCGGCTTTGGCGCGGCGCGTGCCTCGGCCGTGATAGCGGTCGCGGATGACGTTATCGTAGAACTGTGAACACATCTCCGTCATCCCGTATTCGTTGGCGCAGAAGTACCCTGGAATGGCGAAGCTGTTCCAGCACGCTTGCAGAATTCCCCGTGTCGACATCGGGCGCGGCGCCCCCTTACTGCCGCCGGTGTCCATCAGCCGGCTGCTGTGCGGCAGCCGAAAACTCCACCCGCGCGCCAGGCAGTGATCGAAAAGCCGGATCAGCACGCCGGTGGTGGTCATGATGCACACCGGCGTGCCCGCCCGTTCGCTCTGCCGCAACGCGTCCGCAAAGCCGTCGAGATCTAAGTGCTGCGCGCTGGCAAAGAACGCGCTGGCGACATCACCGAACTCCTCGACCGCCCACGACACCATCTGTGCCAGTGATGACTCCGGACGTTCGGCGCTCGGAAGAATGAGAGATAGGATGCGGACGCCGGCGACATCCGGGAACAGGAACTGTTTCATGCCGGCAACGGCCGCCGCACGGTAGAGCCGCAGATCCGGCAACGCGTGTCGCCCCCGGCGCTTCGTGCCGGCCGTCGTGCCCGTGGTGAGAAAGATCCGCTCGGGCGAACCGCAGCAGAGATCCACCTCCTTGAACGCCAGCGCCGGCACCGGCTGGATATCGCGCCAGTCGGCAACCGACGCTGGCGTCTTGCCGCTTCGCTCGCAGAGGCGCCGGTACACCGGGATGCACTCGAACTGGTGCGCAAAGATCTCGAGCGCGAGGCTCTCGAACTGCGCCGCGGCTGAGTCAGCAACGAATTCCAACACCCTGTCGTGAATTGGATGTTTGACCGCCGCCGTCATGCCCGTTCCCTCGGCCTAGGCCCGATGCCAGTGAGATAAGGTATGAAGGGCCCGCGCCAGACCGGAGCGCTGCGCCTACCGGCTCGAAGCACTGTGGTGCTGTCTCGCAGGGCCGGTCCGTTTGCGCGGCGCTCGCTTCCCGGCCGCCCGCCGCGTAATCAGCACGGGGCAGCCTGCCGTGCGGACCACCTTCTCCGCCACGCTGCCGATCAGCATATGCGCCAGACCCGTGCGACCGTGCGTGCCCATGACGATCATCCCGGTGCCGCTGCGCTTTGCGGTGTCGACGATCACGTGCGCCGGTACGCCGGCTTTGATCATGATACGGAAGCGCTGGTTGGCCGCGCGCAGCTCGTCACCGATGTGAGTCAGTTCTACGTCGCTCAAGCGGCGCTGTTCCTCGTACACTTCAGCCACCGTGATGAAGTGAATTGGCTCAATCACATAGAGGATCAGCAACTCGGCACCGAACTGCTTGGCCAGCTCCCGGGCCGCGCTGAGCGCATCGAGCGAGTCGCGGGAGAAATCGACCGGTACGAGGATCCGTTTGATGTTCATCTACGCCTCCTGTGCTGATGATGACACGCTTCGTGATCGGTGTAGCGCTGGTGGCGGCGTGTCGCCGTGCCGCGGCACTGCCAACAGCTTTAGACGCCAGCGCGAGCGACTTGCGGATTCCATCGTATGCGCTTAGCGTGATCTCCAGTGCCGTGTCCAGCTACGCCCATCGCCCCAAATCCGGCGCTAACGCACCGGCGCGCGCGATCCGGCGCGTTGGGCGCCGCTGCGGGCGGCTGACGCCGGCCGGGCGGCCCGCTGTGGTCGGCGAGTGGGCCGAGCCAAACTGC
>JBEKBJ010000062.1:0-29942 GCA_050015455.1 Binatia bacterium | reverse complement strand
ATCGTCACCACGCTCACGCGCGTGTTCGGCGAGATCCGGAGCTCCCCCGACATCATCCGTCCCTACCTCGCTCCGTTTTGCTAGCTATTATGTCTCTTTACTTATGCGCGCCTGTATAGACTCGGGTCATCGGCATAGAAAACGAATCGTGCTCATTTGTGACCGTCCGGGCGTTCGAGCGGCTATGACGTGCATCTTTTACCGAGACGGCCGAAATTCTGCAAAGGGAGGGCTGCCGGTCGTTCCACACCGCCCGAAGTGCATCGGGGCTTGTAGGCGGAGGGGAAATGAAAGAACCGAAGCTGACCCGCGACGAGCGTATCTGGTTGCGCGAGTACTGCAAGGCGCTCGCTGAGCAGCACCCCGGCGCTGTGCGGCATCTTCTCATCTATGGCTCGAAGGCACGGGGCGACGCGGGGCCCGAGAGCGATCTCGATGTCCTGCTGGTCGTGAGCAACCCCGCCGCCAAGCTCAAGCGGCGGCTTCGCTGGATCGGCTACATGCTGGCAGCTGCGTCGACCGCGGTGCCATCGATCTTGGCCTACACCGAAGGCGAGTGGGGAAGCCCCGAACAGAGCAGTTCGCCCTTTCGGCGTGCGGTCGAGCGGGACGCGGTGCAGGTCCTATGAACCGCGAGATCGTACTCGCTGAGTGGCGTCGCGCCCGACAGTCACTGCGCACAGCGCAGGTTCTTACGGCTGAACAGTGTCCGGAAGATGCCGTATCCCGGGCGTATCATGCGATCCTCCACGGTGCCAAAGCCGCGCGGCACATGCATGACGTGGCTGTTGCCAGCCATGCCGGCGCTCGGCGAATGGCCGCCGAGATCACTGCGGGTCACGCGAGCCAAGTGGACCTGCCAGTGGCTGTGCACGGCAGCGTCGCCAACCTGCGCGACTTCATGGAATACCGCGAGGCGAGACGCGCACAGCAGACGCGACTGGACTTTTCCGTATTTCTCCCTCTGGCAAGGGGGGATGAAACGATGAAACGCCTCAGTGTCTCCCTGCGAGCGCCGAGGGCTGTTCTCCTCAATCTTGTCCGGCGGTTGGCGTGCCACGCGCCAGGGTGCTAAATGGCTGCAAGAGGACGGGTACCTCAGATGAAGGCGATCGAAGTAGCAGGGACGATCGACAGCAAACGAGAGCTGCATCTGGACACCCCCTTGCCCGTCGACGGGCCAAGCCGAGTGCGGGTGATCATCTTGATTCCGGAAGAGGACAGCGAGCAGGAATGGCGCCAGCTGGCCGCGAAGAATCCGGCCTTTGACTTCCTGAAGGAACCCGAAGAGGACATCTACACGCCAGCGGACGGCAAGCCCTTCGATGACCAAGGGTAAGGTTGTCCTCGTCCGGTTTCCCTTCGACGATCTGTCTGCGACCAAAGTGCGGCCGGCGGTATGTTTAACCGATCCGATCGGTCCGCATCGCCACGTGATCTTCGCCTTCATCACCAGCCAGCCATCCGTCGACAGGTTGGATACTGACGTGACCTTGCAACCCGGACACCCCGCCTTCGCCGTCACCGGCCTGCGTATCGCCTCGACCATACGGTTGCATCGGTTGATGACGGCAAGTACTTCGCTCATTCGGCGCGAACTGGGAACGCTGTCGGCCGCAACGCAAGAAGAAATCGCCTGCAAGCTGCGGAAGCTGTTCGCGTTGTGAGACTTGAGGTCCCTCCCCCGCATTTGGAACACGCGTACTGCCTGTGTTACACGAGGTGCCACCCGCAGGGCGGTACCATGCCGGCGATGCAGCACCGAACTCCACGACACAAGGTGAAGAGATGCCCACACCGAACCTCGAACCGCCCCGATTGAGACGTTCACTGCTGTTCGTTCCCGGCGCCGAGCTGCGCAAGCTCGAGAAGGCGCGGGAGGCGGTCGCCGACACTTTGGTGCTCGACCTCGAGGACTCGGTTGCACCGCAGCAAAAGGCCGAGGCGCGGGGGAACGTTGCCGCAGCGTTACGCGACGGGGGCTTCGGCGACACGGAGCTCGCGGTGCGCGTCAACGCGCCCGGTACGCCGTACTTCGAAGCCGATCTCAAGGCCGTGATCGAGGCCGGCGTCGGCACCGTCATGCTGCCGAAGTCGGAAAGCGTGGAGCAGATCGTCGCGGTTGCGGAAAGGATCGAGACACTCGAACGAGGATCCAGAGAGACGCACGGCGCAGCCGCGAAACTGCTCTTGTTGGTGGAAAGTCCCGCGGGGATTGCACAGGCGTCGGCGATCGGCCGTGCTTCGCCGCGGATCGAGGCGCTTTGCTTCGGCCACGCCGACTTTGCTCTTAGCATGGGTCTGACCGAAGCCGACGCGTCGCGCGGGATCATCTACCACGCCCGCTGCGCCTTGGTGATCGCCGCCAAGGCTTGTGGTGTCGCTCCGATCGACTGCGTCCATTTGGCAGTGAAAGACGAGCAAGCGTTTCGCGCCGACACCGAGCTTGGGCTTCGCCTCGGCTTCGAGGGCAAGCTTTGCATCCACCCGCGGCAGGTGGAGATCGCCAACGAAGTGTACACACCGAGCCGGGAACAAATCGAGCACGCTCTGCGCGTTGTCCAAGCCTGGGAACGCGCCGAGCGGGAAGGCCGCGGCGTCTTCACGCTCGATGGCAAGATGATCGACGCGCCACTGGTGGCGGTGCAACAACGCATCCTCGAACGGGCGCGCCGCGCCGGCGTGCTGCCGCGCTAGCGTTCGACCCTGCGTCGTGTCATGCCGCCTCAGGTGCGGCGCCTTCCACCAATTGCTGCACCGTTTTGATGAACTGAGCAGGTGGAAGTGGCTTGCGCAGGACGGCGTCCGCGCCCAATCGAAACGCAAAGCGCTCGACCTCCGGTTCATGCCGGTCAGTCACGACGAGGATACGCGGCTTGGTGGCAAGCGGAAGCGGCTTCGACCGTCCGCGCAGCCGCCGCAGAACCTCGAACCCATCCATGCCCCGCACGCTGACGTCCAACACCACTACGTCGATGTCTCCATGGCGCATGATGTCGCAGGCCTCGGTTCCATCCCTTGCAAGACGGACACCGAGATCGCGCAGGCGCAGCAGTGTTTCGGCGATGATCTGCGCATTCACATCCTCATCAACAATCAGTACGGTGGGGCTCACGATCTCCTCTTTCTCCCCCCGAGCGCTGCCCCCGCCGCGGACCAGACGGCACGCCTTCAACCTAGGATGTTTTGACGACGTGCGGGCGCAGAAATTCGCGAGCCTCCAAATTTCCTCAGGGCAAGCGTAAAAACGCCCCTCTTTCTTGCAGCACGGGCGCCAAAACAGCCCGCCGTGCCAAGCGGACCCCGCCCCGGCTTTCTTGTGCTTGTCGCGGACCCAAGTCACCTTGCGCGTCGAGTGCGTTTCGGATATGCGAAAAGAATCGTACGGCAATCGGGCTGCTCCATCCCAAACGAGATAAAGAGGATCGTCTGACATGCGCTTCTACGAATTCGAGGCGAAGCGGCTGCTTGGCAAGCACGGTATTCCCGTGCCCAGAAGCGGAATCACGCACACGGCTGCGGAAGCAGAACGGCTGGCCTCCGAGATCGGCTGTCCCGTCACGGTGAAAGCCCAGGTGCTTTCCCCTGCGGCGCTGAAGGCGGGCGCCGTGAAGTTGGCAGAAACCGCTGCCAAGGCGAAACAAGCGGCGGAGCAGTTGCTCCAGCTCGACGACGGCGGTCGTAAGCCCAAGGGACTCCTCGTCGAGAAGAGGCCGCAAGTCACCAGAGAACTTTCCTTCGGCGTCACCTACGACGGGAGCGCCAAGCTGCCGGTCATCATCGCCAGCGACATGGCCGGCAACGTCGACGCGATCGCGGACGAGCACCCTGACCGCGTCAAACGGCGGCATTTCTCGGCGCTCTTTCCGTTCTCCGATTACCTGGCGAAGGAGCTGGTTTCGGCGCTCGGTCTCACCGGCGCGGATCTCGCGCGCATGACGTCCATCGTCTCGCGCCTCGCACAGCTCTTTCTCAAGTACGACCTCACCCAGGCCGACATCACCTCGCTGGCGCAATTGGAAGACGGGAACTTCGTGGCGCTCGATTGCAGCATGGACATGGAAGTGGAGGGGCGCAGGCGGCAGAAAGCGGTCCTCGATGAGCTTGGTATCCAGCCCGACGACACACGCGCCCCGCGCGTGCCCACCGCCTTCGAGATCGAGGCGGCCAAGATCGATGCCGAAGACCCACGCGGCGTCGCGGGTCCGGTGGTCGAGTTCGACGGCAACATCGGCCTCGTGATCGGCGCCGGGGGCGGGTCGCTCACGTTCACCGATGCAGTGAGAAAGCATGGTGGCCGGCCGGCAAATTACGCCGCGCTCGGCGGCAACCCGAGCGTACGGAAGGCGCAACGGCTCGCCAAGCTGATCCTCTCGAAGCCAGGCGTCAAGAAGATCGCCGTCATGTCGAATGTGGTGTCGAACACGCGTGCCGACCTGGTGGCGCGCGGCGTCATTAAAGGCGTCGTCGAGCTCGGCCTCGATCCCAAGGAGACCATCGCCATCTTCCGCATTCCCGGAGCTTGGGAGACGGACGCGTTCAAGATCCTCGAGAAGTACGGGGTCGACTACTGTGATCGCTCGGTCTCGATGAGCGAAGCCGCGCGACGAGCGGTGGCGAAGATAGGGCGCTGAGGGGTACGGCCATGGGCGTTCTGGTTCACAAGGATTTCGAGTTCATCGTGCAGGGTATCACCGGCCGTGAGGCGCTGAACTTCACGCGCGAGTGCCTCGATTACGGCTCCAAGATCGTCGGCGGCGTCACGCCAGGACGCGGCGGGCGCGAAGTCTACGGCGTTCCCGTCTACGACACGGTGCGGGAGATCACGTCACAGCGGAAGGTGGACGGCGCAGTCATCACGGTGCCGCTGGCCTTCGCGCCCGACGCCGCGTTCGAGGCGATCGACGCCGGCATCAAGCTGCTCGTCATCATCACCGAGGGCATTCCACGCCGGGACACCTCGGCGGTCATCGAGTACGCCGGCCTACACGGCGCGCGGGTCATCGGTCCGAACTGCCTCGGGGTCATCGTGCCGGACGTGTGCCGCTTCGGCAGCCTCGGCGGGCCGGCGGTGGACTGCCGCAAGGCGTTCAAACCCGGCATCGTCGGCGTCATGTCGCGTTCGGGCGGCATGACGACCGAGATCTGCAACGCCCTCTCGGCGGCCGGGCTGGGTGAGAGCACTGCCATTTCCATCGGCGGCGACCCGGTCATCGGATCGACGTATGCCGAGCTGATGCCTCTCTTCGAAGCCGATCCCGACACCAAGGCGGTGGTGATTTACTCCGAGCCGGGCGGCACGGCGGAGGCAGAGCTGGCGCGCTGGGCGCGGCAGCACAAGAGCCGCTTGCCGATCGTGGCGTTCGTGGCGGGCCGCTTCATGGACGAGATGCCGGGCATGAGCTTCGGTCACGCCGGCACCGTCGTCGAGAAGAAGATGGATTCGCCCGCAGACAAAATCCGGCGCATGCGCGACGCCGGCATCGCCGTCGCGGAAGAGATCGGCGACATTCCGCGGCTCGTCAAAGAGCGACTGAACGGCGCCACAGCAGGGAGAGGATAGCCATGGCGATGTTCATCCGCGTTGACGTGAATAACGGCGTCATTCAAAAGACCGAGGGGCTCGCCAAGAAGATCGTCGAGGTCTGTCCCGTGAACATCTTCAAGCCCGGCACCGCAGAGAACACCGTGACGATTGTCGATCACAACCTCGACGAGTGCACCCTGTGCGACCTTTGCGTCCAGGCCTCAGCTGACGGGGTGAAGGTGATCAAGCTGTACGAAGAGTAGGCGACGGCAGCCGGCCGCTGCCGCAATCATGGCAATTGGCGACAAGGCCCCTTCAACCACCTTTGGGCGGCCTATTGCCGCGAGCGCCGCCAAGCCCAAAGAAAAGGCGGCCGACCACGACCTGCATGGGCGCTGTGTGGCTGGAGGTGACGCCGAAGAAGGTATCGAACCCGCCGCCGGTCTCACTCGCCGTTCTGCGTCGTCTTCTTGATGATCTGTGAGCTACCCGTGGTTACCGGCGCGCGTCGCCCAAGTTGCTTGACAACAGACAGGTCAAAGCTGGAGGATGCGCGCCCATTCTAACCGTCTGAAAGGAGGAAGTCATGTTACGAGGAACGAGAGGTCGTGTGATGCGTGTAGGCTTGGTCGGAACCATCTTCGCTGCGGGGTTCCTCTGCGGCTCGGCGAGCCAGCGTCGGGCTGACGCGCAGCTGGGGGACCTCGGGAAAGAGGCGATGGAAAAAGCTGGCGGATCCGGCGGGGCGCTGGGGTCCGCGGTGACGCTGGGCAAAGCGATCGTGGAAATGCAGCAGCACGTAGACGGGCTTCAGAAGAACATCGACGTCCTGAAGAAGGTGAAAGCAAGTCTGGGCGGCTAGTCTGCGCATTGAACCACAGGCAAGAGGTCGGTGCCTCTGGTGGCGCGGGCCTGCGAGATCGGAGATTCTCGTGAACCTGAAGAAATGGAGGGCGGAACCATGCTGAAAGAGTTCAAAGAGTTCGCGATGCGCGGCAACGTGCTCGATATGGCCGTTGGGATCATCATCGGTGCAGCCTTCGGGAAGATCGTTACGTCGTTCGTGGGAGACATTTTGATGCCTCCACTCGGGCTGCTGCTCGGCCGGGTGGATTTCTCCAGTCTGTTCATCACGCTATCTGGCCAGTCCTACGCCAGCTTGGCAGCGGCGAAAGCCGCTGGTGCGCCAACGATCAACTACGGCTTGTTCCTTAACACCGTGCTCGACTTTCTGATCGTAGCATTTGCGATCTTTCTTCTGATCCGCCAGGTCAATCGCTTACAGAAGCCAGCGGTGGCCGCGCCGACCACGAAGGCATGCCCCTACTGCGTATCGACGATCGCCATCAAAGCGACTCGATGCCCACATTGTACATCAGAGCTGAAGGCGGCGTGACCGGCACCCGTCGTGGTTTCTTCCGGTTCCGGTCTTTGAGATGGGGTTCACCGCGTGCCAATGAAGCACAAAGAGGAGAGGCGATCATGATCACGCAGTCGAGATGCCCGAGCGGGGCGCGATTCTGGCGGGCGACACTGGTGGCGGGGCTTTTGGCGATGGGGTACGCCAGCGGTGCGGTGGCTGACGAGGTGACCTCGAAAGGCACCGTCCTTCGCGGCAAGGTTACCGCGCTCGCCGGCGCCGGTATCACCTTCGAGCCCGAGTACGGCAAAGGCGCGTTGGCGATCAAGTGGGAGAACGTCGAGGACCTCAGGAGCGACGGCTCGTTTCAGGTTCTCTACGGCGACAATGAAGAAAGCGATGGTCCCCTGCAGGGATTCAGGGCAGGTCAACTCTCGGTGGGAGGTGCAACGGTTGATGTCGCGACGATCCACTCCGGTGTGCCCATCGGTGCCGCCGGCTTGTCGTGCAAAGATCGCATGCGCAGCGCCTGGCGCTATTGGAATGGCAACTTCGATCTCGGCCTCAACTTGCAGCAGAGCACGACCGACACCATGGGGTTCTCGCTCGGGTTCGGCGCGGTGCGCACGAAGGATCCGACCACGTTCACGCTCGGGGCCAACTATCGCTACGGCACGGAGAAGAGGCAGGGCCAACCGAAAAGTGTAACCCAAGATCAGCTGCTCGGCCTCATTCGCGAGGACTACAGCTTCACGCCGCGGTTCTATGGTTATGCATCGGGTGACGCCACCTACGACGGCATTCAGCACTTGAGTATCCGCGGCGTACCCAAGGTCGGTGTCGGATACGTCTTCTGGCAGGAGAAGCTCGCCGACGACCGGCGCAACTTCCTCCAGGGCGAGGTCGGCCCCAGCTGGGTGTACGAGAGGTATTTCGGCGGTTCGGATCGCGACTACTTCGCGATCGCATTCGGAGCGCTCGCAGGCTACTACCTGCCGTACCGCGCTCACTTCGATTGGCGCTTGGACTATCTGCCGGCCGTCGACAACTACACGAAGGACTACTTAGTGCGCACCGAAGGTGGCCTGACGGCCCCGCTCATCGACCCGATCAGCGCAAAGTTCGTTGTGCACGATGAGTACGATAGCCGACCGTCTGCCGGGGCGAAGCGCAACAGCTTGTTCCTCACTTTGGGGGTCTCGATCGTCTGGTGAAGACAGCAAACGCAGCTTAGATATCGCAAGCGCGAATCGTGGACGTGAACCTCGGCTGTCGCAACCCCCAAAATCTGCGCCAAACCGCCGCCAGCCTCGATCCGGTGAAGATGCCCAACAACATCGCTTTCAACGTGAAGGTGGTTCCCAGTCCGCACGACACGGAGGAAGAGGCGCTCGATGTAATGACCGCCTACGCCAAAACCTACCTCGACTCCGGCGGCATGCAGCTGCAGTTCAACGTGGTGTCGACCGCAACGCTGCGGGATGCGATGGAGCACCCCGAGGCCTACCGCAACCTCATGGTCCGCATTTCTGGTTACAACGCCTACTTCGTCGAGCTGAACCGCGAGCTACAGCTGGAGATCATCGAGCGCACCGAGCATGCGCTCGGGCGATGACCCTGGCCGCCGACGCCGCGACCCATCACCGCGGCATCTTGTTGTAATCCGCCGTGAGCCACCGCTCCGGCTTGAGGCGAACCAGGATGGTGCCGCGGGCGCGCTCCTCGGCGGTAGCCTGCAGATACCAGTCGCCAAGCTGCTCGCCCAGGTAGCGGTAAGCCATCGGACGCACGTCGCGTTCGTAGTCGGGCTCGGTGATCGTCACCGGCCCCTCGACGCTGACGTACTGGTACGGCGGCGTTTCGTTTTGCACGCACAGACTGACGCGCCCGGCTTGCCGGATCAGCGCCGCTTTGCGTGACGTTGCCCCGGTGAGCAGGCGCACGTCGCTGCCCGGCTCGTAAGCGTACCAAATCGGCAGCGTCAATGGCCCGCGCCCGGGTTCAACGACGCTTACGATGCCGACGCGTTGCGCCGCCAGAAACTGCTCGCGTTCGGCCCTGCTCATCACCAGAGACATCGTGTCCTCCTGCAAGCTCGGTCAATCGGCTCCTTCGCTTCATTCGCCTCATGCTATAGGCAACAGCACGAGGTCAAGACGCGAAAAGACTCAGGATCGGGGCGTGGCTGCCCCATTCCCCAGCATGAACGCCGCCTGCGCCCAGTCGGCATGATCGCAGTTGATCCCGTTCCCGCCGTCTGTCACAACCAGTGTAATGGTTCTGGTATGGTGCAGCGGCACGTCTACAGCCTGCGGGGGAACGGAGTTGTCCACCAGACCGCTGTCGTACAGCAGTTGATCCTTGTCGTCGCGGACCTCGAAGGTCACCGCCGCCTGTTCACATTCGCGCACGCCATCCGACAAGCCGACGATGGCCTGGAACGCGGTGGCATCCTCTGGTACCGGATAGGTGGCACGCGACCACGCATGCATTCCGATCCCGTGCGGATATTCAATGCCGCCCATGCGGAGCGGCGAATTATTCCACGTGCGGTCTTCCCTCGGCGGCGCGAAACCATACGTCACTTGGAGCGGCTGGTATTCCGTCACCCACCGTTTCGGTCCCGAACGCAGGACGACGGGCGGGGGCGGCGTCGGGCTGGGCCGGATCACAGGGGTGGGTAAGGCCGCGACCTGCTCGGATGCCAAGCCGGTCGCTTGCTCGCCCTCATCGACCCGGAGCACGTGGAACTCCGGCAGCCCGCGCTCGGTGACCCGCAGCCCGGCCGCGGCAAGAGCAACCGCCGCCGGGCGGAAGTTGTCTGCGGGAAGAAGCAGGAGCGTCGCACCCGCCATTGCCCGGCGCAGTTGGCGGATTGATGCTTCCGGTAGTGGTCCACGGTCCGACTGCACCCGGTTCACCATCCCCTCATCGAGAAGCCAGCTTGCGCGCTCTGGGCCCCGACGCGTGCGTTCCAACATTTGCAGATCGGCCCAGCCGACCTCGCGCTGCCAGCCATTGGCAGCCACGGCGGCCCGCCCCGGGACGCTTGCCAGTTCGGTGGCCAAGGCACGGCCCACTGGCGACTGGGGTGGGCGCGGATAGTAAAGCAGGTTGACCAGACCGTAGACACCGGTGATCATCAACGCGAGAGCTAGCGCGTATTGCAGGCAGAGCGGCACGCGCGCCACAGTCATGATGCGCGCCGCTTCCCACACACCAAACGCCGCCCAAAAGGAAAACGGGATGACGAACAGCATGGCGCGGTGCGAATCGACCCGGTTGGTCAGAAGCAACGGTACTGTTCCTGCCACAACCCACACGAGCAGAAAGGCGTGCGGCCATGAGCGCCAACGCCGCAACGAATGCAACAACCCCCACACGACGAATAGCCCGATGGGCCCGTAATATAGGGGGAGAGGCGGCGGATCGATGCTGATCACAGCGCCACGCCCCGGCGGGGTCAGCGCCGGGAGCACCAATGTCAGATACTGAGGTACGGTGATCAGCAGCGCCCGTCCGAGCAACTGCACTTTGTCGGCGAACGTAAACGCCCCAGCACGTATGTGCGGCGGCACCACTTGTTGGCCGTACAGCGCGTTGATGTAATCTGGACCCTTGATCAGCTCGAAGAACTGCTCTCCCCGTGCGTGCAGGAAATACACCTGGCGGTTAAAGGAGCCCTCGATGTGCCAGACGGCGGCTGCGGCGCCTGCGATCAGCACCAAGCCGAGCAGACGTTGCCAACCGAGCTGCCGCCACTGGTAGACGAAGGCGATGGGGATGAACGCCAACAGCATGAGCACCACGATGCGGGCCGGGGAGTACTGCGGGGTCGCCAGGTACAGCAGCACGGCGCACAACGCAGCCCGCCAGCACGCCGACCGATTGCGTTCCAAGAAGAGCCAGGTCGCCCACACGGCCATAAGCACGGCCAGCATGGTGCCGGCGGGCGAACTGCCGTAGCGACCATAGAAGAGCACCGCGGGGTTCAACGCCAACAGCACCGCCACCGCACCCGCCACCACCGCACCGAAAAAGCGCCGCGCCAACACGTAGACCACGATGATGCTGAGGAGCGTGGCGACAACTGCTGCACAGCGTAAGGTCCATGGGGAGAACCCGGCGATGCAAAACAGCGCATAGGTGGGAGCGCCGTAGAACAGACTGGTATTCCCGGCACTGAGGATACCGTCGTCCCACAAGAGCCGTTGCAGGGTGAAGTGCAGCACGCGCTCGCCCCCCAGGAACGCCTCGCCGAAGAAGCGAATGACCGTTGCTTCCCAGCCCAGCAGGCTGTTGCCGGAATAGTCTCCGAGATCGTGGAACAGCAGCAGCCCCCCGACCCCTAGCGCGATCAACAGACCGATCAGACCTTTTCGCGTCCCCGCATCCACGACGGCCGTGTCCTCCGGCGCGGCTCTCCACAGATCCACCCCCAACGCAGACGCGGCGCAAATCAGGATGGTTACCTTCCATCTGATTCCCGCGCCGGACCACACGGCGATGGCAGCGAAGGCTACGAACATAACCCCCGGCAGCCATTGCACCCACGCGCTGCGCCGCAGCAGCAGACCGCAGACTGCGGTGACCGCAGCCGCCCCCATCAACACCCACGCCGTCGCCTCGTAATCCGGAACGCCGATGTTCCACTGTTGAATTTCGGCAATCGACAACATCGGGCCGCGCTACTACCTAAGTGACTGGCACTGGGGCTAGAGCTTGCCGGTTAGCACAGTCCTCCACTGTTTGCACGCGCCATGCGGGTCGTGCACTCACGTGTTGGTTATGGTAAGCGCATGCGCTGGCACGCATGGTCCGCAAATGCCCTTCTGCGCTGCAGCTGGCCGTGGTCGCGGCGGCGATAGCCGTGGCAGTGGCCGCGCAGCTGCGCGTCCACCAGCGCCCCGATGCCCTCATCGGATGGGTGCTACTCATCAGCGCAGCACTCTTGGCTTCTTTCGCCGCCTGGTATCCGCCGCCGAGCGCTGAGCCGATCAGAACCGCGTCCGACCAGGTGACGCCGAAGGTCCGGCGTGTGTGGTGGGGCACCGCGACGGCCGTTGCCGTGGCGGCAACGACAGTCCTGTCTGCGAGGAGCCAATGGCCGGTGCTACCACTCGTGCTTTGGGTAACGGGGTTTCTGCTCGGGGCGGCAGCCCTGCGTGGTTGGGTGGTCTCGCCTCCGGCGCGGGCCACGCCAGCGTGGTCGCGGCGAGAAGTGGCGGCAGTCATCGGCATTGTCTTGCTCGGGGCCGTTGCACGGGTGGTGTGGATAGATTCCATCCCGGCCTTCTACTTTGGAGACGAGGCACGGGCAGGATGGTCATTGGTACTCACCTACCGGGCGACGATTCCCAACTTCTTCAGCATGGGGTGGAACACCTGGCCCTGGATAGGCATTTCGCTGCAAGGACTGTTCGGCCCATTCTTCGGCCTCACCACCACCACCATGCGTTTGTCCTCAGCGCTGATGGGGACACTGGCCATCGGCGCCACCTACCTCTTGGTCCGCGAGCTGTTCACTCCACGCCTGGCCGTGCTCGCCGCGCTCCTGTTCGCCCTGTGCAGGACGGCGATCGACTTCAGCCGCCTCGGTATCTGTCACGCCCAGGTGATGTGTTACGAGACCTTCGCGCTCT
The DNA here is from genome assembly GCA_050015455.1 of Binatia bacterium. GTDB lineage: Bacteria > Desulfobacterota > Binatia > HRBIN30 > HRBIN30 > JAGDMS01. Next base: position 17,413 of record JBEKBJ010000062.1, on the reverse strand, counting down.
TCTGGTGGTGGCGAGCTGTCAACACCGGCCGCGCCGCCAGTTACTGGTGGGCAGGCGTCGCGCTCGGGCTGTGTCTGTACACCTACAATGCCGGCGAGCTCGCACCGGTGCTGTGGGTTGGCTGGGTGGCCGTAAGCGTCGCCGCCGCGCCGCGCACGTTGCGGACTCACTGGCGGGCGGCGCTCATCACTTTTGCGGCCATGGCTAGCACGATGCTGCCATACCTGTACTACACCACCGACCATCTCACCTTCGGCAACAACTGGGACCAGTTCACCGGCATGGCTCGCCATCGCCAGACCTTCAGCCAGATGCTCGACGCCTGGCACGCGGGCAGCGCCGGCGCAGCCGCGACCATACTTGAGCGCCAGGTCTGGCTCACGTGGCTCGGCTTCGGCGTATGGCCCAGCGGCGGGTATCAGGAGCTGAACTATCGTGGCGGGGGAATGCTCGACGACGTGACGGCGGCCTTGTTCGTGATCGGCTTGGCAATGGCGCTCTCGAGGTGGAGGCGGGCACGCGAAGGATTTGTCCTGTACTGGTGGATCGTCACCGCTATTGTTGGTGGGGTACTCACCATCGATCCGCCGGCGATCGTGCGACTCGTGGGGCTTTTGCCGGCCGTGGCATTGCTGGCCGCGCTCCCACTTGACGGCCTCTTGCGCACCGGTGCCGAGACCAAGGCACGCACGGCCGCGGCGGTTGCGCTGGTGGCAGCGCTGCTGGCCGGCGCAGGTTGGATCAACTGGCACACCTATTTCGTCGAGTTTGCCAATGCGCCCTTCGCAGACACCGAGTCAGCGCTCGGGCGTCGCATCGAACGCTTGCCGCCGGGAAGCACAGCGTTCTCGCTGGGCAGCGACGATTCCATGACCTTCTTCAACGAGATCTTCCACTTCAACTATCCCGGCCGACGGTTGCAAGACGTGCCGGACCCCGCGCACCTGTTGCCACTGCACCAGCCGGTCACCTTTCCTCTGGCGCTGATCCTCGGGCCCACGCAGGTAACGCTGACGAGCTACGTCCGTACGCTCTACCCGCACACCGAGATTGCGGACGATATCTTCGAGCCGGAACGCAGGCTGCGCTTTCGCGAGCTGCGGTTGAAACCAGAGGACGTCACCGCTCAGACCGGCCTGAAACTGACCGTACTGGATGGTTCCAACGCGGTGGTTGCCCAGATGACCGCTGATCCTTTTGCCGGTAACCTTGTCATCCCGAACACAGCCGCCCGTCTACAATGGCAAGGACGAATTTACTGGCCGACCGATCACCCGGTCACGCTTACCGTGCGCGCCAGCCGGCCGGCCCAGGTGCGCGTCGCCGACGGTCCCGTCGCGCAGGTCGACGCAGCCGCCCCAGCGGATGTGGTGCTCAACCTGCCTCGCGGCTGGCTGCCGCTGACGATCACCGAGGCTGCAGCTTCAGAGCGCGACTTGTCGATGGTGATCAAAACCCCGGGCTCGACACGCACGCTGACCGCCTGGGATCTAAACCCCAACACTGCGCCCGAAGGACTGATGGCCACGTACGAACGCGATGGCCGGCCCGTGCTGCGGGTGATTGATCCGCAGCTGAACGCGTCCGCGTTCGCCGAGGAGCCGGTCTTCGAAAAAGACAACGCGCCCATGGTGCACTTACCGTTCTCCGCTTCCTGGTCTGGGGCGTTGCGCATCACGATCCCCGGCACGTACAGATTCGAGGTGCGGGGCACAGGCACATACTCCGTGAACCTCGACGATGGGGAGTTGTTTAATGCCCAACCGGCGTCGGGGATCATGAATCAGCTAGAACGTGCTGCCCATGCGGAACGGAACTTGTCGACCGGCCGGCACAGGTTGGAAGCACATTGGACCTGTCCCCTGCCGCTCTCGGGAAGGCGCCGGCTTTTCCAACTGTATTGGACTCCGCCAGGCGGCGAACGAGAGCTCATCCCTCCGTCCGCTTTCGTGCCCCTTGCGACCGCCGAAAGCGGCGCTGGAGAGGCCGCGACGATCACCACCAAGAACTAACCGCCCCACCGGTGTGCGGGACTGTCGATTTTCTCGCGGCGTTACGGCGATGCGTTATTGCTGGCGGGGTGCAGCGTGGGAGTCGTCGGTACGCGAGCACTGTTCGGCGTAGTTGACCGGCTCGCAGCACTACCGACTGTGGCGACGAGCGTTGCTTGGGGTGTCGGAGTGATGTTCCGGGCGGTTGTCGGCGATCCTGTCCTCGGCGCCACGGGAGTAGCCGTCCCAGCCGGCACCGGCGAGGTCCCGGTCCGCTCCGGGGTGGCGGTGAGCGCACTGGCCCCCGTTGGGTCTTGCACTGGGGTGCCCGTCGAGGCGGCCTCTGCCCACCCGGGAGTGGCTTGACCCCGCATGCCAAGATCCTGCGAGACCGTATTCCCTTGTGGGGTACCTAACATATCGGGACCAACCAGAGCTTGTCCGGGCTGAACACCGAACGCAGCTGGCGCCGACGCCAGGGGAACGCCACCAGAAGATCCCTCGACCATTAGCTTCAGAACACCGACCCAGTCGGAACTGCCGTTCGGCAGCGGAGCTTCCGGTGACACCATATCGACATCGGCGCGGATCGACTGAGGCGGGAGAAACGACACCGCGCTCACGGCCACCGTATCTACTCCGTCGCTGTAGGACGTCTGGGGCGCCGCCTGCACCTCGGCCAGGGAGAGCGCGTACATGTGCTCCGAGCGATTCAGCGTCGGCGGGCTGCCGGCGCGCGCGGCGTTGCGCGGGAACAAAACCGAGATACCTGGACTATCCAGCATTCCGTCGAAATAGAGATTGAGCGCGAAGCGGTCGTATTGGTCGGTCTCCGTCAGCGGTCCCGGCTCTCCCAGCAACGTGAAATCATTTTCGCCTTCCATAAGAGGGATCTCGACCGAAAAGTCCGGCGCATTCAACGGCTGCCCTGCAAAACTCTGCGGCGGCAAACCCTCTAAAACCCCGAGGCCGTACCAGGCACCGGCGAGCATCGTACGCCATAGCTGGCCGTGCACGTAGCGCTCGTTCACTGGATCCCAGCCGTTGGGGTTTCCGAAGTCATCGGTGGAGTAGACCAATATGCCGCTGATCGACACGGCTGGCGCCGCCGCAGGAACGGCGAGGCAACTTGCAGCCAGCGTTGCGAGAAGCAGGCGTCTCATGGCAGCACGCGATATTAGACTAGCCGCTCTGACCCGACAAGCTCGCGGATGAAAGGGTATCGCACCCGACTACCGATGATTGGGCGCCGGCACCACAGCAGCAACCAGTGGTCAGACCTTCGTCAAAGGCGGTTTCAATATCCGCTCCCTTCTGCCTATGTAAAGCATTGCGCAACGACGGTGACGAATGTCGCGACTTGATCGGACATCTCATGCCCTCACCCCAACCCTTTCACCTGCGGAATCTGCCTCGGTGGCTGGCTATCCGGTGCGCTCGGTGCGTTGTGAGTTCGGTCGCCTGCGGGTGTCACTTCTGGTGATCAAGCGGCTGGAGGACTATGTGGATACCGAAGCGTTGCTGCGCGATGCTGACGTGCCCGAGCCGCCTTACTGGGCCCATGTGTGGCCCGGCAGTCGCAGCCTGGCGCGGCGAGTTTCAGAGACCGTGTGTGCCGGCCGGCGTGTCGTCGACATCGGCTGCGGGCTCGGCCTGGCCGGCATCGTCGCCGCCCTGCGCGGGGCGGCGGTAACCATGGTCGATGCCGCGCGTGACGGCGTAGAGTTCGCCCGCGCCAATGCCGCCTTGAACGGCTGCCGCGTCAATCTCCTGCAAAGCGACATCCGCTGCCCAGGGATTCGCGGACTGTTCGACTACTGTCTCGCCGCCGATGTGACCTACGATCCCGGCTTGCAAGCCGCCGTCGCCAGCTTCATCGCGGCGCACCTTGCGCCGGGGGGGCGAGCCTGGTGCGCCGAGTCGGTCCGCACGCTCGACCAGGGATTCCGCCGCGCCTGCGAAGCACACGGATTGCAAGTGAACGAGCGCGAAGCCAGCGAATTCGATGAAGGCCGCGACGTGCCGGTGCGGCTCACGGACGTGTGCTGGCGCTGAGTTCCGAAGCCGTATTTGACACACCGCGAAGAAATGGATTAAGCGGTAGGCGTTCTTGTCTGTGGCGGACGACCAGGGGCGATTGCGGGTGGTGATCATGTCAGCGGTGCGGATTCGGCGCAGGCGAGTGCAGGTGTGGCTTGCGGCTATCGTCCTCGGGCTCATCTCGAACGCCGCAACGGCGCAGCATCTCGGGACGGACATCGCCGGCCTCAACTTATGTCTCTACGGCGACTGCGAGGCGCGTGGGTCGTACGCCGCCGATCCCTTCGGCATGGCCAATCCCGGCACCATGCCGGTGGGCGTGCTGAGGTACCTTCCCCGCGGCGTATTCGTGAACAACAGCTACTTTCGCGCGAATGTCGGCAATGTCGGGCTGCACATCGAGAGCCCCGGTGTGACACTGGCGGCGGACCCATGGATCGCTCAGGTGAGCGTCATCTACGCCGAAGGCAGCGGTGCGGTGCGCAGCTTGCCGGGGGTGGACGCGAGCTTACGCACGAGCATGATCCGCCTCGCAGGCGCCGTGGATCTCGGACGCACCGCCTTGCACCTCACCGGCCTTTCCGTCGGGTTGCTGGCCGGCCTGCCGGCCACCAGCAGTGACCTGCACCTGTCGACGCAAGGATTCAACTTCTTCAATTCGCACGAGAATCACAGGGTCGGCCTCACCGGCGGCGTCGACTGGCGCGGTGGCGACAGGGACTGGTTCAGCGTTGGCGCCTTCGTCGACGCCGAACACCACCATGAAACGACGCACACCACCGATCCCACGACCTTTGAGCGCACCTGCGAGCGGGCGTCCACCAACGCCTGGTTTGCGCGTGCCGGGCTCAGCCTGCTGCCGTTCGTTCCCGTGGGGTTGGCGCGGGGGTCGACGCCAGCGGCTGAGTGGCTCGGCGAAGTCCGCCTCGGCGCTGATCTAGAGCACCGCAACATCTCCGTCCCGAACGAGACGACGCGGGCGCAGGAAAAGGGATATTTCGGCTTGGATGCGCGCCTATTGCCCGACGCCTGGAACCCGGCCTCCGACTACCTGCGCGTCTACGTCATCGGCGGCGTGGACACCGATGCCGGCTGGGGTCTCGGCGCCGGACTGTATGGCAACGGCCCGTTGGAGTTTCTCAGCTGCAATCCGGCTTACAGCTCGCGCCCGCTCGCGAAGTCGCTCGGCAACCGCGTCAACGTGTGGGCCGCGACCTGCGCCGTCGCGGTGCCGTTCTGAGTTTGCTCAGACCCAGATCTACCTGAACCTCTCGCCCGAGGACGTGTATTGAGGGACGGCCCCGATACGAGGAGTGAAATGCCTTGATTTCGGCCGCGGTTTTACATACTAAACGTTTAGTATGTCAGCTCATCGGCCCGGACGCCGAGAGTCGCGCCGGGACCTCATGGACATCGCCATTGATTGTTTCGCCCGCTACGGCTACCAGGCTACGTCCATCGATCGCATCGCCAAGACCGCCGGCGTCACCAAAGGCGCGATCTACTACCACTTCAAGAACAAGGAAGATCTGCTGTTCGCGGCGGTCACCAAGCGCGTCGGCCAGTTCGAGCGCCGCGTCGCCGCCCATCTCGCCGCGGTCACGGACGCCGCAGCGGCGCTGCGCGAGGTGGCATGCGTATGCCTGGACCACGCCACCAAGAGCAACCACCGCCGCATGATCGTCACCCTCATGGTCGAGGCGATCGATACCCACCCCCGTCTCGAGGCGGACTTCAGCGCCATGATGCAGCGCTTCCGCGAGTTCCTGAAAAGCATCGTGCAGCGCGGGCAGAGAGCCGGCCAGTTCCGGCGCGACGTCAAGGCGACGATCGCAGCCGAGGTCTTTGCCGGCGCCATCATCGGAGCGGAGATTCAGTACTACCAAGACCCGGAGAAGATCGATCTGGCGGCGACGCTTGCTGCCTTCGTGGAACAGTATGTCGGCTGGCTCTCCGACACGGCGGCAGCAGCACCGGCGCGCCGCCACCCTGCCGTCAGCAGCGCCGCCGCCAAACGTGAGGCAAGGAGGAAATAGTTATGGTCAGTTTCCAACCTAGTGAGGAACAACAACTCATTTGTGACACGGTGGCCGCGTTCGCCAAAGAGCAGGTCCGTCCACGCGCGCACGAGGCCGACGAGACCGGTCAGGTGCCAACCGACGTCATCCAACAAGGCTGGGAGCTGGGGCTAGTCTTGAGCGCCATCCCGGAGGCCTACGGCGGCGCGGGGGACACGCACTCGGCGGTCACTGGCGCGCTGCTGGCGGAGGAACTTGCCTGGGGCGACCTGTCGATTGCACTCCACCTCCTGGCCCCACGGCTGGTGGTTTACCCGGTTCTGGAGATGGGCACGCCGGAGCAGAAGGAACGCATCCTCGCCGCCTACACCGGGGCGCAGTTCTGCCCGGGAACGGCTGCGGTGGTGGAGCCGCGCTTCGATTTCGATCTCGCAGAGTTGAGTACCACGGCCGAGCGTAGCAACGGATCATACGTGGTGAACGGCGCCAAGTGCTTTGTGCCGCTCGGCGCCGAGGCCGCACACATCCTGGTCTACGCCCGTACCGACGGACGCGAGGGCTACGAGGGTGTAAGCGGATTCCTGCTCGACAAGGGGACGCCAGGGCTGAAGCTCGTCGAGCGCGAGAAGAACATGGGCCTCAAGGCCCTCGAAACCAGCGAAATCGCGCTGGAGAACTGCCGCGCGCCTGCGGAAAACCGGCTCGGCGGTGACGCCGGCTGTGACTTCGCCAAGCTCATGAACTACTCACGCATCGGCTTGGCGGCGATGGCGGTCGGCGTGGCGCGCGCCGCCTTCGAGTACGCCCGCGACTACGCCAAGGAGCGGCGCGCCTTCGGCGTGGCCATCGCGCAGAAGCAGGCGATCGCCTTCATGCTGGCGGAGATGGCGCTCGAGATCGACGCCACCCGGCTGCTCACCTGGGAAGCGGCCTGGAAGCTCGACAAGGGCGAGGACGCCACCCGCGAGGCGTACCTGGCGAAGAACTACGCCGCCGATATGGTCTTGAAGGTGACAGACAACGCCCTCCAGGTCCTCGGCGGACACGGCTACATCCGCGAGCATCCGGTCGAGATGTGGCTGCGCAACGGCCGCGGCTTCGCCGCCTTCGAAGGCCTGGTCCTGGTGTGAGGCTGTCTCACCAAATGAGGAGATGATAATGATCGATTTCGAGCTTTCACCGGAGATTGAACGCACACGGCAGATGATTCACATGGCCGCGGAGAACGCCATGCGGCCGATAGCGCGCGAGTACGACGAACGCGAGCACGAGAAGCCGTGGGACTTCCTCAACATGATGTGGAACGTGTCGCGCAGCGGTAGCGCCGTCAGCTTCGGGGGGGGCAGCAAAGAGAAAAAAGCCGGCCCGTCGACCCGCTTCATGACCACCACCGTCGCCATCGAGGAGCTGTCGTGGGGCGACGCCGGTCTGTACCTGGCGATCCCGAACGCGGGGTTGGGTGGCGCTGCCGTGGCCGCGGCCGGCACGCCCGAGCAACGGCAACGCTTCCTGGCGCGCTTCACCGAGGGCGAACCGAAGTGGGCCGCCATGGCCATCACCGAGCCGGGCTGTGGTTCCGACTCCGCCGCCATCACGGCCACCGCCGTGCGCGATGGAGACCACTGGGTGATCAATGGAGAGAAGATTTTCGTGACCAGCGGCCTCATGGCCGCCGAAAAGTCCGACGGCTTCGTGGTGGTCTGGGCTACGGTGGACAGGTCGGCCGGACGCGCCGGCATCAAAGCCTTTGTGGTCGAGAAGGGCACGCCCGGCATGACCGTCACCAAGGTCGAACACAAGCACGGCATCCGCGCCTCCGACACCGCCACCATCGTCTTTGAAGATTGCCGTGTGCCCTTCGACAATATCCTTGGCAGCCCCGAAGTGCCAAAGACGACGGAAGGCTTCAAGGGTGTCATGGCGACCTTCGATGCGACCCGCCCGGCCGTGGCGGCCAGCGCCATCGGCATCGGCCGCGCCGCCCTGGAATTCGTGCGTGAAACCCTCGACAAAGCCGGGATCAAGATTCGCTACGGCGTCGCACCCAAGAAGCTCACCACGCTCGAGCGCGACTTCATGGACATGGAGGCGAACCTGCAGGCGGCGCGGCTGCTCACCTGGCGCGCCAGCTGGATGATGGACGAGGGCCTGCGCAATAGCCTCGAGGCCTCGATGTCGAAGGCCAAAGCGGGGCTGGCAGTGACCAAGGTGACACAGAAAGCTGTCGAGCTGCTCGGGCCGCTCGGCTACTCGCGCAAGTACCTGCTCGAGAAGTGGATGCGCGACGGCAAGATCAACGACATCTTCGAGGGCACGCAGCAGATCAACATGCTGATCATTGCCCGCCGCATCCTCGATTATTCGAGCAAAGAGCTCAGCTGAGAGGAAGTCCAAGGGTCAAACAGTCGAAGGTCAAACAGTCCAGGGCGAAAGACTTTGCGCTCCCCTGCCCTTCGACTTTTCGACCATTCGACTCCTTTGACTCTTGCGCTTTCGGCCGCCATGCTGCCGCTGTGGACTCCACCCGTATCGGCGTCATTGGTGCCGGCGTAATCGGCGGCACGCACGGGCGAAGAGGTCAAGGTGAGAAGCTTTGAGCCGTAAATCGCGACTGATTTCCTTCCGCGGCAAGACCGCCGTCATAACCGGCGCCTCCAGCGGCATCGGGCGGCTGCTGGCGCTGCGCTTCGCGCGCGAAGGCGCGCGGGTGGCGCTGGTGGCGCGGCGCCAGGCCAAGCTGCGACAGCTCGCCGGCGAAATCGAGCAGGGCGGCGGACAGGTGCTGGTGTTGCCGTGCGACGTCGCGGAACGCACCCAGGTGTTCGCGTGTGCAGAGCAAGCTACCCGCGTCTTGGGCAACATCGACATCCTCGTCAACAACGCCGGCTACGGCCATCACCGCCGCTTCCTCGAGTGGGACCTCGACGACATGGAACGCATGCTACGGGTCAACTTCCTCGGCGCGCTGTACTGGACCAAGGCTTTGCTGCCGCAGATGGTCGAGCGCCGTACGGGCTGGCTCGTCTTCATGGCGTCGGTTGCGGGCAAGCTGGGTGTGCCGGAGGAGAGTGCTTACTCGGCATCGAAGTTCGCCATGGTGGGCCTGGCTGAATCGCTGTCGATCGAGCTCGAAGACGCCGGGGTGCACGTGCTCACCGTCTGTCCGGGGACCATCGACACTGCCTTCTTCGATGCGGAGGCGATCGAGCGCATGCCGCCGGTGTCCAAACGCACGATGATCCCGCCCGAACGCGTCGTCGACGCGGTCATCCGTGCCTTGGCGCGCGGCAAACATGAAATTACGGTGCCGCGGATGATTGCGGCGGGCTACGTCGTCCGCACGTTGGCCCCTGGTTTTATGCGGCGGAACACAAAGCGTGCTACGATCGACGCCGTCGCCAAACGCGCGCGCCGTTAGGAGGGCAATATGCCTGCCAGCTACGAAGCCTTTGCCATCGAAACCGAGGCGCATGTCGCCACCCTGTGGTTGAACCAGCCGGAGCGCCGCAACGCCATGGGGCCTGCGTTCTGGAAGGAGCTGCCGCTGGTCATGCAGGAGCTGGAGGCGAACCCCGAGGTCCGCGCCATCGTGCTCGCCGCCAAGGGACCGCACTTCACCGTAGGCCTCGATCTCAAGGCCATGATGAGCACGGTCGGGGGCGGTGACGCCAGCGCAAGCGGTGCGGCAGCGCGTCTGCGGCTGCTCGACGAGATCGCGCATTTCCAACGCAGCATCAATGCCGTCGCCGACTGCCGCAAGCCGGTCATTGCGGCCGTGCACGGGTACTGTCTCGGCGGCGGCATCGATCTGATCACGGCGTGTGATATTCGTCTGGCGGCGGCAGATACGGTATTTTCGGTGCGCGAAACGCGGATCGCCATCGTGGCGGATGTGGGCACCTTGCAGCGTCTGCCCGCCATCATCGGCAAAGGGCACGTGGCCGAACTCGTGTACACCGGTGACGACATCTCGGCGCAACGCGCCTGTGAGATCCACCTGGTCAACAACGTGTATCCCGACCACGACGCCACCGTGAAGGCGGCGCACGCGCTGGCGGGCCGCATCGCCGACAACTCGCCCCTGGCGGTGACCGGCTGCAAGCGCGTGCTGGCGTATTGCGAAGGCAAGAGCGTGGAAGACGGCCTCCAATACGTCGCCACGTGGAACGCCGCCTTCTTGGCCAGCGAGGATCTGGGCGAGGCGATGCAGGCATTCCTGGAAAAACGCAAGCCGAAGTTCACGGGCCGCTGATTGCCAGCGCAGGTTCGGACGCGCCTGGGCCTTTCTGGCGCATCCGATGTCAGCCCCTCTCCATTTTTCCTTACCAAGGGGAAACGATCTCGGTTGCTGGCTCATTTGTCTATTGACAAACGCCGCGATACGTAAGTAGGCTACTATACTTACTCGTGGCGATTGGCAATGGCCGCTTCTTCTTTGACCGGTAAGCGGGCGAGCTGGATTCGGCACCGTTGTGCTGCCCAGGGGCGGGGGCGGCCGGCCGGCGCGCCCGGTGACCTGTCCAAACCCCTCGACAAACCGAGGACGGCCGGGGTGTGCCACGGTGAACTCCGGTTATCACGATCCGCAAAACGCTGCCGCGCCCCGCCTGAGCAGCCACACTCGGGCGCCATTCGTGAAACTTGACCACTCTGAAAAACGAAGGAGGCAAATCATGCGAACTGTCGTTCTGACCACTCTCGCAACTCTCTTGCTTCTGGCGGTCGCTGCAGGGGCGCAGACGTCGCCGTACATTGGGACGTGCACTACGCTTTACGGCAACAGCAGTACGGACGTCGACTGCTCGAAGCTGACCGGCGGACCTTCGCCGTGGGTTCCGATAGGACCAGCCGGGCGCATGCTGCTGTTCAAGAACATCTGGGGCAAAGGCAAGGAGGCGAAGACCGGAGCACTCACGGGTCCAAAGACGGCCAGCGTTGGTCTCGCCGGGCCCCTCTGCTGGAGCGGCGACGCGCCAACCCTCACGCTGTACCCGACAGACCCAACGTACTCACCTACGCCGGGCGCGACTCCGGGCGTCCCGTGGCAAGTGCCGCGCCTTGTCGAATGGGAGGCAGTCAAGATGGGTGGGGCCTGCCAGCTCTGTTGCACTGTCGTTACCCCTTAGCTTGTGACTGCCGGGCGAGATCTCATGAGAATTGGGGAGGCGGAAAGCTAGGTAATGGATGGCCCAGGAGTGTGGCGGCTCGCCGATGCTCTGCGGACGAAAGCAAGTGCCTGCGCCCGCAAAAGCAGCGGCGAGCCGCCGCAGTCCATCAAGAGGCACCTCCACAGGGCGCGACACGGGATCCGCTCTCCGCCCTGGTGTGTCAGCGGCCACGGCGGAATTTGCGAAGCGTGACCTCAGGGGCTGCGGGAGAGCGACAGTCTCACTCTACACCATCTGGTGACAGCTTCTTTCATTGGCGCTAGCATGCCGCCACGGGTGAATGGGTGGACGGGTGGCAGCCAACGCGCCGAGCAGTGCGGACTTAAAGCAAGCTAACACGCCACGTCCAATCAAGCGACGGCGGTCGCACCGCCGCTCGCGCCGTCGCCAGCGTGGATGGCGGGTGTGGATGCGCACGGGCGTAGAGGCAGTGGCGCTGCTGGCGGCCGCCCTCGTCGGGGTAATCACCGCGCTCGGCCACTTCGTCGAGTGGTTTGGCAGCGCGGGCACATGGTCGCACCTGTTATCGTTCGCCGCCGCCGTCCTCGGTATCGGCCTGGTCGCCGCGGTGTTGCTGCGCGGCTGGCTCGCCGCCCGGCGCCGGCTGGGACGTTACGCGGCGCTGTTTCCGGCAGGGCTGGCACTGGCCGCGGCGGCCGCCGCCGGCTGGTTCGTATCACGCCCGACCTTCACGCGTGAGGTCGGCAACCTGCGGACGCTGGTGGGCGGCGGCGCCGAGGCCGAGCGCGTCGCCATCGCCCATCAGGTCTATGCCGCCTATCGCCGCACCGATCCCGATCAGATGCTGCGCGTGCTCGAACGGGCGCGGGTGTACGAACCGACGGTGCGTGAAGCAGCCGCCGCCTTCGGCGTGGATCAAGAAGTGCTGATGGGTATCGCCTCGGCCGAGTCGGCCTTCTACCCGCGCGACAGCTCTGACGGCGGCCGCGGCCTGTTTCAAATCACGGCGCCGCCACCGATCGCGACCAAGCAAGCAGGCCAGCGGCTGGGCACACAGCGGTTGGACCCGCTCAACCAACGTCACAATGCCTTCGTCGCCGCCGCCACCCTCCGGTTTTATATGACTGAAATGCGCGGCGATCTGTTCCTCGGCTTGCTGGCGTACAACATCGGCCCGCGCAACGGCGGGTTGCGCTCGATCATGCGGCAGTACGGGGCGCGCGATTTCATCACCATACAGCCGTACTTGCAGCACCTGCCGCGCGACTATCCGATCCGCGTCCTGTGCGCCGCGCTGGCGTACCGGCTGTGGCGCACCGAGGGACACCTGCCACGGTACGAAGAAGGCGACAATGCGCTGCGAGTGCAGCAGGTAGGGATACCGGGGCTGCAGGAGAGTCCGCCGCGTCTGACACGGCAGCCCTCATCCTGACCCTGCTTTTCGTGATTCCGTGACTCCTGAGTTGTGATTGGGGTTCGTGCGGCATCCCGGTCACGAACCACGACTCACGACCCACGATTCACCATCAGCACGCCCGAGCCTTGGATGCGGTCGTGCTTGAGATCCTGCAGGGCGCGGTTGGCGTCGGCCAGCGGGTAGGTTGTGGTGTGTGGGCGGATCGGGATTTCGGCCGCGATGCTGAGCAGCTCTTCGCCGTCGGCACGGGTGTTGGCGGTGACGCTCCGCACGTTCTTCTCGTAGAAGAGGTGGCGCTCATAAGTCAGTGTGGGAATATCACTCAGATAGATGCCGGCGAGCGCCAGCGTGCCGCCCTGATCCAGCGCCTCGAGTGCGGGGAGGACCAGCTCCCCGGCGGGTGCGAACAGGATGGCGCTGTCCAACTTCTCCGGCGGCCGATCGTAGGTGCCGCCGGCCCACGCCGCGCCGAGGGCGCGAGCCAGTTCCTGATGCGGCGTGTCGCGCGTCATCACGTAGACCGTGCAGCCGAGGTGGCGCGCGACCTGGATAGCGATGTGTGCCGACGAGCCGAAGCCGTAGAGCCCGAGACGGCAGCCGGGCTGCAGGTCCGCGCGTTGCAGGGCGCGGTAGCCGATGATGCCGGCACACAGCAACGGTGTCGCTGCCGCCACGCCGAGCGCCGGCGGGATGGCGTAGGCAAAGTCTTCGTGCACCAAAGTGTACTCGGCATACCCACCATTCTCGTGCCATCCGGTGAAGCGCGCATGCGGGCAGAGGTTCTCGTTGCCCTTCTTGCAGTAACGGCAAGTAGCGCACGTGTAGCGCAACCAGGCGATGCCGATGCGGTCCCCCGCCTTGAAGCGCCTGGCGCGCGGGCCCAATCCCTCGACGATGCCGACGACCTGGTGGCCCGGAACGATGCGGTCGACTTGCGGCGGCAGCTCGCCCTCGACCACGTGCAGGTCGGTGCGGCAGATTCCACACGCCTCCACCCGGACGCGTACCTCCTTGTCTTTAGGCTCAGGGACCGGCACGTCCTCCAGCTGTAAGGGCGAGGTGTCGATGGGTGCTGGCCTAGTGAGCACTTGGGCTTTCATGAGGCCAGTTTGCTGCGACCGGCGATGAATGACAAGCAGGGCGCGCCGTTCCACTCAATCTGTAAGCGAGTGCGGCCCCGCCTTGCGGACTCGTGGTCTGGGAACATCTCCGCCACGTCGGAATCCAGCACAACGACGTTCGTTCCTTCGGCAGAGCGCTACGCGCTGATTCCTATTCTCCTGCTTCAGGTTGTACGGCTTGTACCTCGCCATCCGCCCCTCCCAACCACTCAGCCGTCCGGGCATCGTGTGACACCCGCGAGACCTTGATTTACCAGGGTGCGCGGCCTTTTTCTACATGCTCAAGGGCGCCGGCGTCAGCCGCGCGCGTTCTTTTCGCGTCGGTCTCCATCGCCTGGTTCGGCAAGGGCTCACGCATACATGAGCCGCCGCCTCTTTGGTTCGGGGACTGGGTCACCGAATTCCCTTGCCGTGTCGATCCAGAGCTGCATGGCATCCTTGGCGCTCGCGAGTGCGGCCTCCTGTGTATCACCGTGGGCCATGCAACCCGGCAGTTCTGGCACCTCGGCTACAAACACTCCGTCCTCATCGCTCCAGTAGAGGATGATCTCGTAGTTCAGCATCACGCTTGGCCTCCGAGCTTGTACTTCAGAATTATCCCCCGAACTTGCCGCACCTGGTAGACCTTGGCCTTGCTGTCGTCGCGCTGCAAGTTGATCTTCTCCTCTACACCCGCCTTCCTAAACATATGGTGACTTCCGCGTGTCCGTTCCTCGAAGCCCAGCCGTCGGAGCAATTGGCGGAGGTCGTTGAACGGGATGTTCGCGTCGGAGGTGCCTTGAAGGATGCGTGCGAGAAGATCGTCGTACTTGGCCACACCCCAACCTCTTACAACAATTCCCCGGCTCGCCCAACTTCGATTCGGAAATGGCCGGGCTGGCGAACGTCCGGCTGCCAATGGTCCGGCGGCTGCACCTCAGGATTGGCGAGGTCTGCCAAGCGCGGCTCGAACACGCTCAGATCCAGGTGCTCTTCCACGATCTCGTCGAGCGCGTACTCGAACAAGCCGGATACGATCTGATCCGCGTAGCTCAGCGCGATGAACTTGTCCTGCTTCAGGTTGTACGGCTTGTACCGCGCCATCCGCACCTCCCAACCACATCAGCCGTCCGGGCATCGTGTGACACCCGCGAGACCTTGATTTACCAGGGTGCGCAGACTTTTTCTACATCCTCAACGGCTTGCGTATCAGCCGCGCGCGGCTCTCTTGCGCGTCGGCTGGATGCGCTTGTTCGGCGGTTCGTGACGCCTCGTGCGTGGTCCGGTTGCTGTCAGTTTCGGCTTCGGGCGGCGCGCCGGACTCCCGTGAAGCATCCCCTCAACGCTGATGTCCTCATCGACATCAGGCCAATGAACCCCTTGACCGGTTCCAATGAGTCGGAAGTTCGCACGCTGCGCCGGCGTGGCCTCAGCGAGTCGCCATGACCAGGCAAGCGGGACGCTGATGACCCGGCCGTCCACGAGCTGCGCGATGATCTCGTCTTCGGTGACGCGCACGTACTCGATACGCGGGTCGGTACTACCCACAGTGTTCATGCCATGCCTCCAGAATGCTGGCGCGATGCGTCTGGATCATACGCCGGATCACGTTGAGCTCTCGGGCGCTGAAGCCGTGGCTACGAGCGAGCCCGAGCGGCTCAAGCCAGAACTTGCATGTCCTGTTCTCGCGCTCGACGTGAACATGCGGTGGCTCGCTGCAGTCGAAGCTTGCGAAGAAGAATCGATATGGGCCAGGGATGCCCTTGATCCGCGGCATTCAGACGCGTTGCTCCTCTACGCGGCGCACCATAGCATATTTCGAACGCACGGGCTCGGCCGACCGACGTCACGGCGATCACACGGAGCCATGGCCGACTCCGATCCCGGAAAACGTTGCATTGAAGTCGACTTCGCTTTCGTCCTCCGGATGGAGCACTCGCCCACCGTCATCTACAAACGATGTCAAGAGCTTTCGAACCAGCGAAGCAGCGAGACACAGGGCTTGCAGTGAGTCCACGCCGTGGATGTCGGTGAGCCGGTCGTAGAGTCCGCGAAGAGTGACCGGACAAGCCCAGTCGCCAGCGCCACTGTCGTACAGGCGTCCGATCTCAGCAGTGACCAACACACGATCGCCGTTTGGTCGGATGCACCAGAACCTGCCCGATGCCACCGTCTCATTCATCTTTGTGCGGTCTGCAACGGCGGGAATAAGCTGCCTGGGTTGGAGCGCGGCAAAGCAGCGCGGAAGCCCAGGTCAGCTTCATCCCTTTGTTGGGCGGTCTGTGGGCAGTGTTCTACTTCGACTCCTCGATTGTTTTTTCGACTTCCTTGGCGCCTTTTGCATAGAACTTCTTTTCATCTGGAGCCAGCTCGTGGAGCAGACGGAGGAACTCTCCGGCGTGAACAAGTTCTTCACCGGCGATGTCCTTAAGCACCGCGATGGCGAGCTTGTTGTCCGTTGACTCGGCAAGCTGTGTGTACAATTGAGTCGCTTCATACTCCGCAGCGATCATGAACCGGATTGCCCGGATGAGTTCCTCATCCGTGAGCTTCCTGTCGTTCGCCAACCCCGAAAGAGACGATCCAAAATTTGGCATGATTATTCTCCTTTTTTCTTGTTTCTCTGATTTTCGAATAAACGGAAAAGCTCACGGGCGCGGAGCGGCAACGCTGGTACGAAGCACAGAACCGCTGGCATCCACCTCCCGTGCAGCGCCAGGTCAGGCCTTGAGGAAGGCAAGCAGATCGGTGTTGAGTTGGTCCTTGTGCGTGTCGGCCAGACCGTGGGGGCCGCCCGGATAGATCTTCAGCGTCGCGTTCTTGACGAGTTTCAACGAGAGCATGGCCGAAGCCGCGATCGGCACGATCTGATCCTCATCGCCGTGGATGATCAGCGTCGGCACGTCGAACTTCTTCAGGTCCTCGGTGAAATCCGTCTCGGAGAAGGCTTTGACTGAATCGAGTTCGTTCTTGAGACCGCCCTGCATCCCCTGGAACCAGAATGCGTCCCGCATGCCCTGCGTGACCTTGTGGCCCTTGCGGTTGGCGCCGAAGAACGGGGTAGTCAAGTCCTTGAAGAATTGCGAGCGGTCGGCGGTGACGCCGGCGCGGATGTCGTTAAACGCGCTGATCGGCAGTCCGCCGGGATTGGCCTTCGTCTTCAGCATCAGCGGCGTCACCGAGCCCATCAAGACAGCTTTGGCGACGCGGGACGTGCCGTGGCGGCCGATGTAACGGGCGACCTCACCGCCGCCGGTGGAGTGGCCGATCATGGTTGCGCCTTTCAGGTCGAGCGCTTCAAACAGTTCCGCCAGGTCGTCAGCATAGGTATCCATCTCGTTGCCACTCCACAGTTGGCTGGATCGGCCATGGCCGCGACGATCATGAGCAATGCAACGATAGCCATGGGAAGCCAGGAAGACCATCTGGGACTCCCAGGCGTCCGCATTGAGCGGCCAGCCGTGACTGAAAACGACGGGCTGACCCGAGCCTCAATCCTTATAGTAGATTTGCGTGCTGTCCTTCGTGGTGATCGTGCTCACTTTAATCCTCTCTTTCGTTGTTGCCATGCGACGCACGAGTGCTCGCAGGCTTGGTTTCTGGTCGTGTCTGTCAAGTGGTAGAAAATTGTTGAGCGTTCCATCCGGCAACTAAAGTGAATCGCCTCGTTTCCCTACGCTGCCCTCTTCTCCTTAACCGCTGGTGCTGCGGGCATGTC
>JBEKBJ010000061.1:0-30397 GCA_050015455.1 Binatia bacterium | reverse complement strand
CTCGTGGATCACGGCATCGCAGCCAAACGCATTGTCGGCGTAGAGGGTTTCGGCAAGCGGCAGCCGGTGGCCTCCAACGACACGGCGGAAGGCCGCGCCCAGAACCGGCGCGTGGAACTGCACGTGAAGTAAGAGGACCGGCGTCCGCCGCGTCACACGATCGAGAGGGAGTTCCGGCACGCCGGAACTCCCCTCTTTTTTGGCTGTCGGTCGCGACCCCGCGCCGCCCGCCGGCCCGAAATCAGATGTCCACCGCCAACCCGTCCGATGCCAACTCCATCTCGATCTCGTTGCGCCGCGCCAGCACCTCACGGCCCAGGTGAGTGAGAATGATCCGTTTCGCCGTGAAGCGCTGCCGGTTCTCGGCCAAGCGCGGATAGTCGAGATGGAACGGAAGGCGAGTCTCGAAGTAGCAGCACTCGCAGATGAACAAATCGGCTCCCTCCGAGCGCGCTATCAATTTCTCTGTCCAGCCGGTGTCGCCGGAATAAACGATCCGACGGCCGGCGACCTGAACCACGAACCCCAGAGAGACCTCCGTTTCCTGGTGCGGGACGCGAAACGCTTCGATGCGCGACGCGCCGCAAGAGATCCGGGAATCCGGAGCCATCTCGCTGAACTCCAGCGCAAACGACAGCGGCTCGCCGGAAAATTCTTTGAAGGTCGCACGGAGCAGCGCGCGGATGCGTTCCTCCGTGCCGGGCGGACCTACGATCCGCAGTGGACGATTCCGCTCTTGCTCGTAGTGGAATTCCAGTAAGAGAAACGGGATGCCGACGAAGTGATCGCCATGCAAGTGACTGATGAAGATGGTGTCGAGCGCGCCGACATCCATGCCGAATCGCTTCATGGCCATCAGCGTGGTGGCACCGCAATCGAGAAGGAACCCGCCCTCCGGCGCCTCCACGAGGTACGCGGCTTGGTGGCGCCCACCGGCGGAGAACGCATCACCGCTGCCAAGGAAGGTCACGCGCAGATCCGACATCAAGTCTCCGTCCGGCCAGCCAAACGCCCGAGCGCACGCATCACCACTAGTAGGGCTGCCAGCGTCGTGCGGCGAGCGCTCTTGATATCGTTGATCAAAGTTCGTAGCTCTGCAAGTGCTTGCTGCTGCCGTGCGCCATATGTTTGTAGGCACTCGTTCACCGGGCAGCCAGCTTCACCGCAGCGCAGCACACTGCGGCTTAGCTGTCGCCGCGCGTATGCCAGTCCTTGGCTCAGGCCTTCGATCGCCCGGCGTTCCCAGCGATCCCCAGCGGGGAGCTCCGCCAGGCTTTGGCGAACCCAATCCACATCGACGATGTCGCCGACGCCATAGTACGCCGCGGCTGCTGCACTGCGATCAACGCCGAGGTCGCCCGCGATATGCCCGATCTCGAACAATTCCGCCAGACGCCCGAGCGACACAATACGCTCGGCTGCTGGCCGCGGTACCCCGCCCGCCGCCAACGTGTCCACCGCGGACACAAAACCTGCGCGTGCCGGCGGCGGCAAGATCTGCGGCAGCATCTGCAGCAGCTCCCCCGTTGAAGCCGCGAGGGCGTTGCTGATCTGGGTTGCCGCAGCCTCGGCAGGTTGCATCTCGATCACCCACTTGGTCGCCCCTGCGATCGCGTCCTGCAGCGCGAACCAGCACCCCACCTCGGCAGCAACTGGGAGTGACTGATCGGCCGTACCGATCTCCGCCCAAAGGGCGGCGGTTCCGCTGGCGGCGACGGCAAGCGCCCACGCCCGCACCACTGCGGTGGTACCGGCGCCCGTGTCGCGCACGATGCGGGTGACAAAGGCGGCGCCCATGGTATCGATGAGGGCGTTGGCGACTTCCACGGCAATGATTTCCCGTCGCAAGCGATGGCGCCGCAGGCTCGGCCCAAAGCGCAGATCGATGACCTCTGGGAAATAGGTACTAAGGTAGGACTCGAAGAACGGATCGTCCGGCAGCGCCGACGCGAGCACCTGGTGCTGAAGTGCTAGCTTGCTGTGCGCCAACAGCACCGCCAGCTCTGGACGCGTGAGGCCGAGGAAGACGCTGCGCCGGTTGCGCAGCGTGTCGCGGTCCGGGAGCGCCTCGATTTGGCGGTCAAGCAGCCCGTCAGTTTCCAGCTGCAGCATCAACTCGCGGAAATCGTTGAGCCGCGTCTGACTGCGGAGCTGATCGAGACTGAGGACGCGTGCCTGGCGGCGGTTGTGTGCCAGCACGCGCTGGGTCACCTCGGCGGTCAGATCGGTGAGCAGTCGGTTGCGTTCGGCCCATTGCAGCCCCCCGGCCTCTACGGCACCGGCGAGGGCGATCTTGAGATTTACCTCATGGTCCGACATATCGACGCCGGCGGAGTTGTCGATGGCATCGGTGTTGATGCGGCCACCACGCAGCGCGTACTCGATGCGCGCGCGCTGCGTGAAGCCGAGGTTGCCGCCTTCCGCCACGATGCGCACACGCGGCTCCGCGGCGTTGACGCGCACGGCATAGTTAGCGGTGTCGCCCGCCGCCGCTTGCGTCTCGTCGCTGGCTTTGACGTAGGTCCCGATGCCGCCGTTCCACAGCAGATCGGCGTCCATGCGCAGGATGGCGCGGATGACCTCTTCGCCAGTGGCCTCGTCGCTGTCCATGCCAAGCATGGCGCGTACGGGCGCGGACAGCGCCACCTTCTTGGCGCTGCGTGGAAACACACCGCCGCCCGCGCTGATGTAGCTGGGGTCATAGTCGGACCAGCTCGACCGCGGCAGGTGAAAGAGACGCTCGCGCTCGGCGAAGGCGCGCACCGGGTCCGGATCGGGATCGAGGAAGATGTGCGCGTGGTTGAAGGCGGCGCGCAGCGCGAAGCAGCGGGAGAGCAGCAGGCCGTTACCGAACACGTCGCCGCTCATGTCGCCGATGCCGATCACCGTAATTGTCTCGCGCTCGACATCGCGTCCCATCTCGAGGAAATGGCGGCGGGCGCATTCCCAGGCGCCGCGCGCGGTGATGCCTTCCTTCTTGTGGTCATAGCCATAGGCGCCGCCCGAAGCGAAGGCGTCGCCAAGCCAGAACTCGTGCTGCGCGGCGATCTCGTTGGCAATATCGGAGAAGGTAGCCGTCCCCTTGTCGGCCGCGACCACCAGATAGGGGTCGGGCTCGTCGTACGGCAGGAGACCGGCTGACGGCACGACGCGACCTTGCACGATGTTGTCAGTGAGGTCTAACAACGCGTTGATGAAGATGCGGTACGCGGTGACGATCTGCCCCGAGGTCAGCGGCGTGCGCCCGGAAGGTTTCACGATGAAACCGCCCTTCGCTCCGGCCGGTACGATGACGGCGTTCTTCACCATCTGCGTCTTCATGAGATCGAGGATCTCGGTGCGGAAGTCGTCGGGCCGGTCGCTCAAACGGATGCCACCGCGCGCCACTTTGGCACCCCGCAAATGCAGCGCCTCCACCTGCGGTGCGTGCACGTAGATCTCGTACAGCGGTTTCGGTCGCGGCATATGTGGAACGCGGGCGGATTCCAGCTTCACCGCGATGGCCGCTTCCGGCGCGCCCGGCTCGGCCGACGGCTTGAAGTAGGTGGTACGCACCGTGGCGGCAACGGTACTGAACAGGGCGCGCAGGATGCGGTCCTCTGCGACGCTCTGCACCGCGTCGAGGCTGGCCATGAGCCGCTGCTCGATTTCCGGTAGCATCTGCCTCAAGCGATCGCGCGGCGGCGCCGGCCGTATCGGGTCGAATTTGGTTTCGAAGTACTCCCACAGGATGCGCGCTGTCCGCGGCGCGTTGAGGAGGGCGCGCATCAGCGTCCCGCGGCTTGGGGCTGTGCCGATCTGCACGCCGTGATTCACGTAGGTCCGCAGCAGATCGACTTGCCGCCACTCCAGGCCGGCCTGCAAGATCAGAGCGTTCAACGGATCGTTCTCGATCCGGCCGGCGTGCAACATCAACAGCGCCGGCTTCAGTAAAGGCGCGGCCTGGGCCACCTCCAGGCGTGCGCCGGCAGTGTCCTGTACGAAGAAAGTGTGGATGCGGACCTGCCCGACCTCCGGCAGCGTCACCGCCACCGGATCTTCCGCGAACACTTTCAGGCCGAGGTTCTCGAGCACCGGCAGGAAATCGCTCAAAACCAACTCCTCCTCCGCCAAGTAGAGCTTGACGGCAGAGAAGCGTTCATCGCCGGGACCGCTGTCATTGATGAGATCCACTTGTGGAGTCCGCGCCTCCAGCAGCGCCTCGATGCAGCGAATGTCCGCGATCGCGAACGGGATGTCGGTGCCGGCTTTGTAGGCGTTCGAGAACGCGGTCGTGTACCGGTCGGCCAGACGGCGCGCCTGTTCCCGGGGGAACTGCTCTCGCAGAGCATCACGGAGGCGGTCGTCCCATGTGCGTAACAGGCTTGTCACTTGGGTGTGCAGCTCCTCCGGCGTCACGGCGCGCACGCTCTCGGGCGGCGCGGCGAGGTACAGATGCATGCGCACCTCCTCGCCTTCTTCACCCATCACCAGATGCTGCTCGAGGACGGTAGCCGACAACGCGTGCACGACGCGGGCTTCGATGCGGCGGTAGAGGTCATTGGAAAAGCGCTCGCGAGGCAACATGATCACTAGGAACACGCCACGCTCGAGCGCGTCTGGCCGCTCGATGACCTTGACGTCGCTGCCACCACGCGTCGCCAGAATGGTGTTGATCTCATCCCGGAGCTCGAGCACCGAGCTTGCCAGGAGCTCCAGCTTAGGGATGCTGTTGAACACCGTGACGATAGACTTGTAGTTGTACGAGTCCTCGATCGCCCCCTCGGCCTCCAGAATGGTTGCGAGCTTGCGGCGCAGCAGTGGGACGGAGGCGGGTTCCTGCGCGTAGGCTTTGGAGGTGAACAGGCCCAGGAAGCGGCGCTCTCCGACGATGATCCCGCCGGAGTCGATCTCCTTGAGGCCGATGTAATCCATGTGCTCGGCCCGATGGATTGGGCTTTCGGCATTGGTTTTCGACACCAACAGCAGCGGCGGTTCGTTCAAGCGCCGGCGCAGAGCGTCGGGCACGCGCCGCGCGATGGCGAAACTGGACCGGTCTTCTTTGCGGGAGATCCCTAGTCCAGAACCGCGCCGCACCACGGCGGTCCGCTCGGCCCCTTTGCCGGCTAACTGGTATTCGCGATAGCCGAGGAACACGAAGCTCTTGTCCTCGAGCCATTCCAGAAAAGCAGCGATCTCGTCGATGTCCGCGTTCCACGGTGGCCGCAGAGGGCGCCTTCGCAGCTCGTGCGCCAGCTCCTCGACTTTCGCTCGCATGGCCTGATAGTCGTCGGTAGCGAGCGCCACCTCGCTCAGGTGCTCGTGCAGGTCGGCGGCCAGCTTCTCCCGATCGGGAGCGCGTTCCACCTCGACGTGGACGAGCGATTCCTTGCGTCCAAGCGCGCCGGCGGACCCGATGGCCAGCACAGTGCCTCGCGCGTCCCGCTCCGCTGCGAAGATCGGGTGCAGCAAGCGCTGGATGGTAAAGCCCGCGCGGCGCAGGGTTTCCTGAATGGTGTCGACGATGAAGGGGCGGTCGCGCATGGCGGTTTCGATCACTGAACACGGCGCTTCCCAACCCTCGCGGCTGAGATCCGGATCGAAAACACGGACCCGCGGCTCCTCCAACGTCCGCTCGGCGACGAAGCGGAAGGCGGCGGTTGCCATGGGAGCGAGGTAGCCGATGTCGGCGTCCGTGAGGAGATCCGCAGCTGACTTGTCGAGCAGCTGGCGCACGAACGCCTCGGCCAACGGACGTTCCGCCGGGGTCAGCTTGCCGCGTACGGCCTCGAGCACGTCACGCAGCTTGGGTGGGTCTGCCAATGCCGCTTGGGGCTGCGCCCGTTCGCGCTCTTCCATCAAGCGGGCGATGGCTTTGGACAGTTCCGCCATGGTGTGTCCCGTTCAGTCCCTCACGCGGCAGGCTGGTTCGACAGGTCTTTGACGAACCACTCACCAACGGGCTGCAGGCCCGCTTTCGTGAGGAGGCCCCGCCCTGCCGACGCCATCGGCAAGGCACAGTACAACGCCGTGCACCCGCGGTTCCGCGCCCGGCGCTGCGCGAATTCGAGCAATGCGGCTCCGACGCCGCGACGACGAAAAGCGTCCGCAACCAGCAGTTGGTCGAGCCCGGCCCGCGGCCCCATGGTAAGCCCCCGAGCATAGGTTACATGTACGAGACCGACGATCTCAGCGTCAACCAGGGCGAGGTAGAAGTCGGCTCCCAGGTCGGCAACGACGTGCCGGAAGCGCCGCAAAGTGGCGCGATCTGGCGGCGGAACAGGATGACCGCACGCAGTCAGCAGCCCCATCACTGCAGTGAAGTCTGTCCGTCGGCTCCGCCGGATGTGAAGCCGCAAATCAGGCATGTCACCCTCTTAGCACAGATTCAGGGTGGTGCCGTAGTGGCGAGAGCCCGCCCGCGTCATGCCCGAACACTCCTGCCCGATCCGCGCAGATCGCTAGCCCGGCAGGCTAGGCAGGGTGGCCTCCCTATTGGTCGGCGACTGCGGCCGCGACGGCATCGTTACCGTCGACGAACTCCTCACCATGGTGAACATGGCCCTGGACAACGCTGCCGTGTCACTTTGTACGCCCGGCGACGCCAACGGCGACCAGAAGATTACGGTCGACGAGATCCTCGCCGCCGTGAACCACGCGCTGAACGGGTGTGGCACTGGCTAGAGCGGATTCAGGGGGTCGCTGAGTCCCTCAAACGAGTTCCCAGTAAATGTCGAGGCAGGTGTGGGTGGCGTCGGCGCCGGTGCGGAAACCTGCGCGCACCTTGTCACCGATCTTGATCGGCTTCCGGTCGAGCAGGTAGCCCTTGATGATGGTGCAGACGCCAGCGATCTTGACGTCAACCTGGTAGTACGGGCACTCGATCTCGAGTCCGGTTCCGCCACGCTCCACGTGCGTGTAGGCATAGATGTAGCCTGAGGGATCCTTGATCTGCTCCCAGACCATCGGCTGGTGGCAGTCGGGGCAATCGGCACGCGGGGGCAGCCACAGCTCCCCGTGCCCCTTGCTGATCGGGCAGCGCGGGTTGACGCATCGCGTCGCCATCAACCGCCCCTCTCCCAGGCCGCGGAAATACGGGGTCAGCATCCCGTACGTGTGGTAGTGAGTGCCCTCCTCCCCGAAGCGCGGGAAATGCAGTAACCAGACGTCATCTACCGCCGTAATCTGAGACGGGCGGGTTTTCAGCTGGACCTTGTCAGCCATCGTGCGATCTCCTCTTACGCTTTCTCGAGGATAGAGCAGACGACGTGGCTCCCTACGCCGGCGTGAGAAATCGCCAGGCCACGTCGCGGATTTTTCACCTGCAGGCTCTGCCAGTCGTCGGGTTTCTTCTTTCCGTAGCGCTCCCACAGTTTCGGGTCGCCATGGAACTTGTCGTACTTGCCCTGCAGCTGCCAGAAGACCTCTCCGGCCTGGAAGATCCCGGTCGCTCCGACGGCGTGCATCGTACCCAGCAGTCCGCCGGACAGGTTGGCCGGGCATTTCCCTTGTTTGCCGGTGTGGGGGTTGATCAGGTAGCACTCACCCGAAGTGACATAGTCCTGTTCCTTGCCGTACAGGGTAAGGCCGACATCGCCGTAGGTCTGCAGGTCAGAGATCGTAAAGGCGTCGTGGGTCTCGACGAGGTCGAGATCTTCGATGGGGTTCTTCACCCCGGCCATGCGGTAGGCCATGTAGGCCGCGAATCGGGTGGCGCCGAAGCTTTCGAACCCCGGCCAGCGACCGTCCTGCTTCTCCATCTCCTTGTAGAGTTCCCGGTAATCCTCCTCCGTCTCGTTGGGAAGCAGCGGGATACGCATCGGCCGGCGGTCGCCGGTCCGCAACGTGTGAGATCCCCCAGCGGCATAGACCCGCGCCGGCTTGTCCGTAAGCTTGAATGCCAGCTCCTCGGAGCAGAGCAGCGTGGCCGCGGAACCCACACTCATGGCGCAGCATTCCAGGAAGCGCAGCGGGTCGGAGACGATCTCGCCGCTCAGGACCTCATCGACGGTGTGCCGGCCGGCTTGCTGCGCGTACGGCGAGCAGACGGCATAGCCGCGATTCTTCACCGCGATCGCGGCGCGTACCCGCTCGTCGACGTGGTACATCTCCTGAAAGCGCCTCGCCATGGGGGCGTAGTAGCTGGCGTAGTTCCGGGCCAGTCGAGTTTCGAAGTCCTTGCAGGCCGCTGAGGCGATGTAATAGTTGCCGGTCCAGGTTTGGACCTCATCCATCCGCTCCCAGCCGAGAACGAGGGCGCAGTCGGCCATGCCGCTGGCGATGGCCATCGCTCCCGTCAGCAGTGTAGAGCCGCCGGTGGCGCCGCCGGTCTTGATGCCGAGGTTGGGAAGCAGGTCGAGTCCTAGGTAGTCGTGCACCTTGGCCTCGCAGAGCAGCTGATCCTGGAAGTGATCGGCGAACTCCCCGTAACAGGCGAAGTTGATGAGCCCCTTGACCTCCAACGGGTCCATCTTCAGGTCGTTTTCCTCGAGCAGCATCCGAAACGCCATCATGCAAAGCTCTTCGAGCTTCTTCTGCGGGTAGCGTTTGCGGTAGTCCGTGGTCCCCGCTGCGACCATGAACACGGGGCGTGTCCACTTCGGCACCCTAAGATTTCCGGGCTGAAACTCGATCATGCCTCATCTCCTTCTGAGTTTTTCGTCCGATGCCGCCTGAGACGTAACCGGCTCCTCAAGACCGGGTTTCCTTAGCCTACTGCAGCCCGCAAAGCCAGATGGCTGCGGTCTCTCCGTAACTCTGCGGAGACCAGCACTGCGAGGTGGCCCTGGATGCGCTCCCGACGGTGGTTGCCAGTCTCGTTGATCTCGTGGTACATGCGCGGCTACTTGTGGCAGCGAACTGCTGATGCCCATCTTCCTTGTGCGGTGGCCCGACCTCTCCGCGGCGCTCGTGAAGGCCGGTTCCGAGGACGAGCTCATCGACATCCTCGATGAGATTGCGAACCCGGAGGGGTGCACCTGGAGCGTGTACCGGGGACCGCTATTCATCGAGTTCTCGTTGCCCGTCCGTTTCCAAGTGACAGATCGCGGCGAGCACGCCGGCCCGACGCGCCCCGATGACGTTGTCGTGGATGATGTCTCAGGACTGAGGGAGGCCGGGTCCCTTGAGGTTAGCCTTGCTGAGGGTGACACCGGCGCCGACATGTGCCGCGCCATTGAGAAGAAAGCCTTCCCGCACGTCTTCAGGGCACGGCACGACCGCGACGACGAACCGAGCGACGCTGAGCTCCGTCAAGCTGTTGAGGCAGAACTGCAGACCCTGGTGCGTGCCTCTTGGAGGAGAGAACAGGTGAGACGGCGCGAGGATCCGGAGAGCAAACTCGCGGCCGAGATGGATGCCCCCGTCCGCCTCGTGCGGAGGTGGGTGGAGGCAGCCGGCGCACCGCAACCCCCTCCGAAGGGCCGCGCGAGCAAACGGAAGCGCTGAACTCAACGCGCGGAAGCGCCGTAGTGAAGGCGATGCCGGTATGCTAAACAAAGACCATGACGTCGCAGCCTCGACCTAGGCTGACTCCGGAGCAGTACCTCGCGGCAGACCGTGCAGCGGCGCAGAAGAGCGAGTTCCTCAGCGGCGAGGTCTTCGCGATGAGCGGCGCCAGCGAGCGCCACAACGTCATCGTCGCCAACGTTATTGCGGAGCTTCGCACCCAACTCAAAGGACGGCCGTGCAGGGTGTACCCGAGCGACATGCGGGTACGTGTCCCTGCAACAGGCCTCTACGCTTACCCTGACGTCACCATCGCCTGCGGTAAACCGGAGTTCGACGACGAGAATCAGGATGTCTTGCTCAATCCGACCGTGATTATCGAGGTCCTCTCCAAGTCGACCGAAGCCTACGACCGGGGCGAGAAGTTTGCCCACTACCGCCGCCTGCCGTCGCTGAAGGAGTACGTGCTGATCGCGCAGGATCGTCTGTCGCTGGAGTGCTACACGCGCCAGAGCAAGGGCGAGTGGCTGCTGTCGGAATCGCGAGCGATCGGAGAGAGTGTGTCGCTGCCGGCCGCGGGCTGCGTTCTGCAGCCCGCCGAGATTTACGACAAGGTCGACCTGTCCGCTGCTTGACAGTTGCCGCGCCCGTACCTCCGCACGGTCATCGGCGACCCGTGTTGCGTGGCTTGCGGGTACTGTGGGGATAGTGCGGGCCAGCACCTCCCCGGCGACGTGCGGCAGTCGCGGGATCGAGAAGGTGCGCCGGAACTGAAACGGCAACTACCACGGCCATACCTACATGGTCTCGGCGCTGGAGTTCTACGCTGGCCCCGACCGGAGTGAGGAGGTCTACGCTGCGTCACGATCTGAGGCAGCTGCACCGGGATCACAGCCTGTGATGATGTTCGGGTCGGCACCGACGACTTCCATCGCGCCAAGATCTTTCCCATCATCCGAGGACTCGAAACCGGGTCGTGTTCGACATGACGACATTCCGCGGCGAGTTGGGTGCCGCTGTGCGGTGGGGGTCCGGTGATCGCGGAAACCAAGTTCCCAGTCCGGTCCGTCGTGAACTGTGTGCTACGAGAAAGACTTTCCCCGGAGGAGCTGGTGAGGGAGTTTCGCCATCCCACCCTGGCGGTTCCGAGGTGGTCAATGGCGACCGCCGATCACGCCTTCAAGCCCAATTCGTAGCGGACGACAGCCTCTGAGCGGATGCCTCCGATGGGAGCCGTGATCGGGGCGGCCGTCAGCGGCCCGCCTTTTGACCCCGGCACTAGAGCGGCGTATGCTGCTAGACAATGGCAAGTGCGGCCAAGAAGCCACGACCTCGGCGGGCCCGTGCGATCACAGACAAGGATCTAGACGCATATCTGAGGCTCGACAAGGCCGAGCTACGCGACCAGTACGTTGTGATCGTCAACGGGCGCGTGGTGAGTACAGGGCATGACATCGAGCGGATGCTGCGCTCCGCGCGTCGCCGATATCCTCGCAGCGTGCCGTTCGTTGCCAAGGCTCCCGGCGAAGTCGTGCTGGTGCTGTGACACGCTTTCGGTACCGAGCCGAGCGCTCCCCACTGGGGCGGATTACGCGGCCCATTGCGACGGTGTTCATCTCGTCCGGAAGCGTTCGCGTCAAGTTGGCGATGTACATCGATTCGGGTGCGGACATCTCGATGATCCCGTTTCGCTTCGGGAAAGCTATCGGCTTGCGACAAACACCGAGGGACACCCTGCGCGAAATTGGCGGGATCAGCGGCGGGGCTGTCCCGTACCTACTGAAGCGGGTTGATCTTGGCATTGGCCGAATGCAATTCCCGGTGCGCATAGCTTGGGCACTCATTGAAGAGGTCCCGCTGCTTCTCGGCCGAATGGACGTGTTCAGCCGTTTTCGAATCCTATTCGACGAACGTCGCAGCTTTGTCGAGTTCGAGGACGCAGGCTGAACTCAGATGCGCGCGCCATCTGGCGCCCGCTCAACCGCTGTCGGCGCACTCGCGCTCACTTCTTCTTTGACGCCCGATTCTGCTCAATTACCGCTCGTCCACCGATGCCTTCCGCTGCTCCAAGTGCAGCGCGGGTGCTACACCGCGATGTCCCTCAGCTCAGGGCTGACCTTGAAGGGCGCGGCGGTGGCAGCGCGGACAACTCCGAGGGAGATGCCAGGCGCAACCTACCCGCGCATTTGCGGTTGCTGCACGCTTTCTGTTAGAAGCGCATGTGGGGAGGAAGCGCGGCATGAGGCAGGAGCGTCCTCGTCAGCAGTCCGAGTCGGCCCTCGTTCACCAGCCGTTCCGGGTTCTCGGCCACGTGCAGGTCGCACGCCGAAAGCCTGAGCCCCGACCTGGACCGACCAAGGCAACTGCGACACCCGAACCCCCCTCGGATCCGGCAACCTTGTTTCTCGATGCCGTAGCCGACGTCAGGCCACTGGACCCGGGCGCGCGCGCCCGAGTAGAGGGTCCAGCGCCGGCATCACCCGCGCGCGCCGTCACCGCTCCCGACGCCGAGGCACTCGCGCAGCTGTGCGATCTCGTCACTGGAAATGCTCCGTTCGACATCAGCGACAGTGACGAATACATCGAAGGCGCCATGGTCGGGCTCGATCCGCGCCTGCTGCGGCGGCTGCGCCACGGCGAGTTTGCCTGCCAGGCGCATCTCGACCTGCACGGGATGAGCAGCGAGGAAGCGCGCCGGGCCGTGCAAACGTTCCTCAACCGCGCCTACCGGAGCGCCAAACGCTGCGTGCTGATCGTCCACGGACGGGGGCACAATTCGAAGGATCAGATCCCGGTGCTGAAGAGCCGGCTGGCCACCTGGCTGGCGCACGGCCAATGGGCTCGTCTCATCCTGGCGTTCGCCAGCGCGCGTCCGTGCGACGGCGGCGCCGGCGCGCTGTACGTCCTGTTGCGCCGGCAGCGCAACGCCAAGCGGCCGATCCGCGTGCTCGCGGGCGCGAAGTGGTAAAGGAGCCCCAGTCTCTGGGTGGACTGTCTGGTCTGTGGTTTCAAGGCGATGAAGTGCCCCTTGCTCAAAACACTGCTGATCGGCATGGTTGTGCTGGTGGCTACCGCCATGGCTGACGAGACGAGAAGCTTTCCACCGGAGTTCATGAACAAGCTGAACCAGAAGAAGCAGATCCACGTGGCAACCGAGCGTAAGAGCGGGGCCCGCAGTACCGCCGCCCCCGTCTGGTTCGGTGTCATCGACAATGCCATCTGGTTCGCAACCCTTCCCAACAACCACAAGGCAAGACGAGTGAAGCGCGGCAGCCCCATGTATATCTCGGTCGAAGGGAAAGACGGCCCCTTCATCAAAGCGAAAGCCGAGATCGTCCAAGATGGCGCCATGGCGGAGCGCCTGGGTGAGATCTACGCCCACAAGTATTGGATCGCTTGGTTGGGCATGTTTCGGCCAAGTCGAGGTAAGATCGAGAGTGGCAAGAACCTGCTGATCCGCCTGACGCCACTTCCTTGAATTCTCGTTTGGTCGAATCCTCGAACCCTTGATCCTTCTCCCCGGTTGTGTACGCCTGCGGAGGCGCCAACGCGGCAAGGAGGGCTTACGGATCTTGCGCTTTCTTCGTCATCGCTGGGCGCCTGCGCAAAGGCGAGGTCGAAATGGCGAACGAGTAAAAGTCACCTTCACCCTCCTTGCGATCGCCTCAGCGTGCGGCCGGCGGTCTGCCGGCAGCACCAACTGGCGGTGGCCCAGCCGCGCCCACGGGAGGCGGCCCAGCCGCTCCCACGGGAGGCGGCCCGGCTGCACCGAAAGGCGCCGGTCCCGCTGCCCCGAGCGGTAACGGGCCTTGCGGTCCCACCACGGATGGCTGACTGAGATTGCCCCGGCACAACTCGACCTGGTTTACCGTCAGCCCATTCCAGCGTGCAATGTCCGCCGAGCTCATCCCTTGTTGGAATAGGCCGAGCAGCGCGGTGCAGTCCTGTCCGACTGCAGTCCCTGCCGCCAACACTACCCAAAAGGCACCGCTGACCAGAGAGCAAGCCCAGAACCTCAAGCGATATGGTGTCATATCAGCGCTCCTCCAATACCTGTAACATAAATCGGCGCGATTTTATGCCCTCCTTGCGTTCGCACCGTTCGTACTTCCGTCACTGCTCCCGGTGCGCTATATGTAATCCATCAAATCGATCGGCGACGAAACCTTGTTGCGTCCTCACCTTCCAGCGCTCTGGATCGATCTCGTGCTGCTGCTCGGATGCACCATCACTGCGGCCCCTTTGCGCGCGCTGACGGTGCCGTTCGCCTACGTCAGCAATAAGCACTCCGCCGACGTCTCCGTTATCAACACCGTGACCCGGAAGGTTGTCGGGTCGATCGGCGTTGGCGAGGACCCTTCGGAGGTGGCCACAAGCCCCGACAACCATTTCGTGTATGTGGCGAACAGCGACGCCGATTCCGTCTCGGTCATCGACACCGGCACGAACACGGTGGTGGGGGCGGTCGGGGTCGGCAAGAGTCCGCTAGGGGTGGCGAGCACGTCGGATGGCAGCTTCGTGTATGTGACCAACACCGGCGCGAACACCGTTTCGGTAATCGACGCCGAGACCAACGCGGTGCATACATTGGGCGTTGGTAGCAGTCCCGCGGGCATTGCACTCACGCCGGGCGGTGGGTTCGCGTACGTTGCGAACACTCAGACCTTGGAGTCTCCCGCGCCCGGCAACGTCTCGGTTATCGACACAAGCACGGACCAGGTTATTGCCACTATCGGCGCGGGCAACAATCCGTTTGCCGTTGCGCTAACGCCGGACGGGCGCTTCGCATACGTGACCAACAGCAACTCCCTGTATGTGGCAGGCGCCGGCACGGTTTCAGTCATAGACGTCGGTACCAATGCTGTCGTCGGGCAGATCCCGGTAGGCCGCAACCCACTCGGCATCGCCATTACTCCTGACGGCGGTTCCGCTTACGTCACTGACTTCTACGACAACCAGGTGTCCATAATTGATATCGCAACCAATAAGGTGACCGGCTCAGTGCAAGTCGGCAATAATCCGCTCGGTGTGGCGATCACGCCCGATGGACGCTTTGTCTATGTCGCCAATCGCCAGCCGCTCAATAACCAGGTTCTGGGTGACGTCTCGGTCATCGACACCAGTACGAATCAGGTCGTAGCTACGGTGCCGGCCGGCTACAATCCCACGGGGATTGCGATCGCTTCGGTCAGTGTACCGGCCTGCGCCGGCGATTGTAACGACGACGGGGTGGTGACGGTCGACGAGCTGCTGACCGGTATCAGGATCGCTCTCGGCGAGGAGCCGCTCAGCGACTGCCCATTGTTCGACACCAATGGGGATGGGAAGGTCACGGTAGACGAACTCCTAGCGGCAGTGGAGGTCGCACTGACCGGCTGTTCGGCGCAGTGATTCGCATTCGTCCGCTTCCCTGTTTTCCATTTTCTCTCGCACGCGCTAAGGTGAGCGCGGAACGCATGGATGATTCGTAAGCCTGCCCCGTTGCGGCGGGGGGATGGGATTGGGGTGGTGGCACCGGCGGGTGCAGTGGACGAGGCGAGCCTCGAGGCGGGCTTGCGGGTGCTCGACAACGCTGGTTTTCGCGTCCGCCTCGGTGCCGCCGTACGCAAAAAAAGCGGGTTTCTGGCCGGCAGCGATGCCGAGCGTGCCGCCGATCTGCACGAGATGTTTTGTGATCCCGACATCAAGGCGATTTTTACGGCACGCGGCGGCTACGGCTCGGGACGACTACTGCCGCTGCTCGATCCCGCCGTGGTGCGTGAGCATCCGAAGATCTTCGTCGGCCACAGCGACATCACCTTTCTGTTGAACGATTTCGTGCAGCGCGCCGCGCTGGTGAGCTTTCACGGGCCGTTGGTTACCGGGCTGCAGCAACGGCCCGAGGCGGCGGTGCACCTGCTCGCGATGCTGACCGGCGAGCGCATCGGCTGGCACGAAGCGGCCCAGGAGGTGGTGCAGCCCGGCACGGCGGAAGGCCCGCTCGCCGGCGGTTGTCTCTCGGTCATCGTGGCCGCCTTGGGAACACCGTACGCGGTGCAGACCCATGGCCGCCTGCTATTCTTGGAGGACGTGAACGAAAAGCCCTACCGCATCGATCGCATGCTTACCCAGATGCGGCAGGCGGGTGCGCTCGATCACGTCGCCGGCGTCATCTTCGGCGAAATGAACGGCTGCGTGGCGGCCGAATATGAGCGGGTCTCCGTGCGCGACGTGATCGCAGAAGTCTTCGCCAATGTACCGTATCCCGTCGCCTTCGGTCTTCCCAGCGGGCACGGAGTTGGAACGCTGACCTTGCCCTTGGGAGTGCGCGCGCGCCTCGCTGGCGAGCGCCTGACGCTGCTCGAATCGCCGGTGGCGGAACAGTGATGAATGCAGGCGCTCAGCGCCCAGCTATGAACTGTTGGCTCAGGTAGTGCAGTGATTGGAGACGCTGACCGCTGACGGTTGAGAGCTAACGATGAGTTTCGAGGAGATCGAACGGGAAATGGAAGCGGCGGTGAGCCGCTGCGTGTTTCCGGGAGCGGTCCTGCTGGTACGGGAAGGCACGCGCGTCTTTTATCACCGCGCCTTCGGGCATCGCAGCCTGGAGCCGGAGGTCACTCCGATGCGCGAAGACACCATTTTCGACGTGTCGTCGCTCACCAAGCCGTTCGCCACCAGCGTCGCCATGATGCTGATGGTAAAGGAAAAGAAGATCGCTTTGGACGATCGCGTGACGCGATTTTTTCACAACTTCGGCGTGTACGGGAAAACGCACATCACCTTCCGCCACCTGCTCAGCCATTCCTCCGGCCTGCCGGCGTGGCGGGCTTACTACAAGGACATCCTCGAGATCGAGCGGCGCGGCGGACGCATCAACTTCCTCAGCAGCCAGGCAGCCAAGGAGCATGTTTACCAGGAGATCCATCGCGAGCGCCTCGCGATACAGCCCGGCCAGCAGGCCGTCTACAGTGATGTCGGCTTCATCCTGCTGGGCGCCGCGCTCGAGGAAGTCAGCGGCATGCCGCTCGACCGCTTCTGCCACGAGCGCATCTTTCGCCCGTTCGGTTTGCGTGCGACCGGGTTCATCGATCTCTCGTTGCTGCGCACGCGCCGGCTGGAGCCGGTCACCGAAATGATCGCGCCCACCGAACGCTGCGCGTGGCGCAAGAAGATCCTCTGCGGCGAGGTGGGTGACGACAACGCCTACGCCATGGGCGGCGTCAGCGGGCATGCCGGCCTGTTCGCCTCGGCCAAGGATCTCGACACCTTGCTCTGCCGGTTGAAAGAGTGCTACGGCAACGCCAGCCAGGCTATCCCCCCGCGCGTTGTGCGCGAATTCTGGACGCGGGACCAGACCGTGCCGGGCTCGACATGGTGTCTCGGTTGGGACACGCCGTCTCCGGTGGGCTCGAGTGCGGGAGCACATTTCTCTCCGCAGTCGGTAGGCCACCTCGGGTTCACCGGCACTTCCGTCTGGCTCGATTTGGAGCGCGATCGCCACGTTATTCTGCTGAGCAACCGCGTGCACCCCAGCCGCGACAACGAGCTGATCAAGGCGTTCCGCCCGTTCATTCACGACGTGATCGCGAAGGCGCTGGCTTGAGGGATGGGAGGTTCCTCGCCGATGACCGAACCGGTCACCGCCGTCCCCGACGCCGTCCGCCGGGGGACCGCGCGCCGCATCCATCTGATCGCCATCTGCGGTGTCGGCATGTCCGCCTTGGCCGGTATGCTCAAGGAGCGCGGCTACGACGTGTCGGGATCGGACGATAACGTGTATCCGCCGATGAGCACTGTGCTCCAGCGTTTAGGCATCCCAATTCAGCAGGGGTTTCGCGCCGAGAACTTGGCGGATCGGCCAGACCTCGTCGTCGTTGGCAACAAGGTCTCCCGCAACAATCCCGAGGTCGAAGCCTTGTTGGCGCGCGGACTTCCCTACGTCTCGTTTCCGCAAGTGCTGGCGGAGCTGTTCCTGGCAGACCAGCGCTCGGTCGTCGTCGCTGGTACGCATGGCAAGACCACCTCAACCGCGCTGCTGGGATGGGTGCTGGAGCAAGCGGGACGTGACCCGAGCATGATGGTCGGCGGCGAGGCGCTGGATTTCGGCGGGAATTACCGGCTTGGCAGCGGACAGTTCTTCGTCATCGAGGGCGATGAGTACGACACCGCCTTTTTTGACAAAGGGCCCAAGTTCCTGCACTACCGGCCGCAGGCCGTACTGCTGACGGCGGTGGAATTCGATCACGCCGATATCTATCGGGACCTGGAACACGTCAAGGAAGCGTTCACGCGGCTCGTTCGGTTGCTGCCGTCGGCGGCGCCGCTGGTGGTCGCCTCCGATTTTCCACATGGGCTGGAGGTGGCCGCGCTCCACGGCGGCTCGACGACTTTCGGTCTCGGTGAGCAGGCGGAATGGCGCGCGGCCAAACTGCGCGACGACGGGAGCCATACCCTCTTTGACATCATGCATCACGACGAGGTCGAGTGCACTGCGGCCATCCCGCAACCGGGTGCGATAAACGCCCGCAACGCTCTCGGCGTATACGTGGTGGCAAAAAGCCTCGGGCTGGGCGGCGCCGAGATCCTGCCGGCGCTGGCGAGTTTTCGTGGCGTGGCACGGCGACAGGAGGTCGTCGGGGAGTTCGGCGGCATCACGCTGATTGACGACTTTGCCCATCATCCGACTGCTGTCGCCGGGACGATCGCGGCGCTCCGTCTGCGCTACGGCACCCGCCGGCTGTGGGCGGTGTTCGAGCCCCGATCGAACACTAGTCGGCGCAAGGTCTTCCAGCGCGAGTACGTCGACGCCTTCGCCGCTGCAGACCGGGTGATCATCGGCGGCGTGTTCCGCAAGCAGACCGATGTCATCGCCGACACCGAGCTCTTCTCGCCGGAGCAACTCGCCGGTGATCTGCTTGCCCGCGGGACGGAAGCGCAGGCCATCGCGCCGGTGAATGAGATCGCTGCCACGCTGTCGGCGGAAGCCCATTCCGGCGACGTGATCTTGCTGATGTCGAACGGGAGCTTCGGCGGCCTCCGCCACAAATTGGTTTCTGGGTTGACGTTCACTTAACGCCAGGGCGATAGGCGGAGACATTTGTGGGGTTGGGGGCATGTGCCCTCCGCCATGCCCCCCCCCGCCAAAGGCTCGTTTGACGATTTGGGGCCGAAATGGGATAATGGCGTAGTTTCGGGGCCAGGGAGGCCAGACGATGTTTAAGGTCGGCGACAAGGTCGTCTACCCGGCTCACGGGGTTGGCGTTATCCAAAGCATTCAGACCAGGGTGATATCGGGGACCGAAAAGACGTTTTATATGCTTCGGATCCTTGAAAACGATATGACCATAATGATCCCCACAGAGAACGTTGCCTCTGTGGGGCTACGGCGCATTATCGGCAGGGACATGGTGGGCAAGGTCTACAAGATCTTGCGTGAGCGCCGGGTCGAGATCGACCAGCAGACATGGAACCGCCGCTACCGGGAGTACACTGAGAAGATCAAGACCGGTTCGGTGCTCGAGATCGCCGCTGTGTTACGCGACCTGTTCGTGCTCAAGGGAGATAAGGAGCTGTCCTTCGGCGAACGGAAGATGTTGGATACAGCTCGCAATCTGCTGGTGAAAGAACTCTCGATCGCCCGCTCTCATCCAGAAGACAAAATCATGGAAGAGCTGAGCGATATCTTTGCGCACTAATTGGTCGGCTCCTCCGCCGTCTGGGTAGGGCGGCGGTCGCACTTTGCGGTGAAGACCTTCGCGATCTGGTGGCGGCCGGACGTGGCGCTTCGAGGGACTGCGGGAGCAAATCAACGGTCGCCTTGAGCGCTCACGAGCGTGCGCCCAGCGCTTCGTTCAAGCTCCCGCTGCGGAAGCCCTGCAAGTCGAGGGTGACGTAGAGAAAGCCGACGGCTTTCAGTTCCTTTACCAGCACGGCACGGGTCTCCGGCGCCACGATCCGGGGGAGCAAGTCGGCGGGGACCTCGATGCGGGCGACGGCGCCGTGATAGCGGAGGCGGCATTCCGGGAAACCGAGCCGCCGCAACAGGCGCTCACCCGCAGCAACACGCCGTAACCCTTCGATGGTAATCGTAGTACCGTACGGGAACCGAGATGACAGACACGGACTAGACGGCTTGTCCCACGTGGGTAGACCGAGGCTGCGGCTCAGCTCGCGGATGTCGTGCTTGCTCAACTGGGCTTCGATCAGCGGGTGGCGGATACGGTGCTCTGTCGCGGCCTGCAGACCAGGCCGATAATCATCCAGATCGTCGAGATTCGCCCCGTCGATGATCTGCGTGATGCCGAGCTTGGCAGCCTCGGCGGCGCATACCTCATACAAGTTGTCCTTGCAGAAGTAACAGCGGTTGGTGGGATTGGCAGCGTAATTGGGAATGTCCAGCTCATTGGCATCGACGATGATGTGGCGCGCACCGAACTCGCGTGCCAGCTGCACCGCCACCTGGTAATCCTCATCCACTGCCGTTGGCGAACGGATGGTCAACGCCACGGCGTTGTCCTTCAATTCGTCGACCGCGCTGCGCAAAAGGAACGTCGAGTCGACGCCGCCGGAGAAAGCCACCAGTGCCCGTTCCATCTGCCGGAGAATGGCGCGCAGATGCTCCAACTTCGCCGACGTCATATCCCTTCCGCGTGGAAGATCTCAGCGTCGTTTCGTTCCGGGGTGCGGTTCAACCGTACCACCGGGGTAGATCCAACCAGATCATACTCGGCTATCGCTGGGACCATTGTAGTTGTACAGACGAGCTAATGCGGTAAAAGTAACGGCGAGGTTTCTCCAAGTCAATTGACTTCCTGCGGTGAATGTCTGTCGGAACATCGTAGCCCTGAAATGAGCGAACACTTCCAGCCAGTCCATGAGAGCGCGCTTCTCCTGTTCCCCGGAGCACTCGGGGACTTCATCTGCTTCCTGCCGACGCTGGTGGAGTTGCGTGCGCGCCATCCAGGTCACATGCTTGTGGTCGCGAAACCGGCGCTGCTTGATCTCGTAAGGCCGTTGCAGGTGGCGACCGCTTCCATCGACGGACGAGCAGTGGCGAGCCTGTTTTCTTCATCACTGCTTGTGACCGCCGAAACGAAGGCATTGCTGGCGGGGTTCGACACCGCGTACTCCTGGACCGGCTTCGGAGATCCCGATGTAGTCCGGCACTTGGCCGCGCTCACTGGGGGGCGCGTCAACACCTATCGTTTCCGTGGCATGGATCAAGGCGAGCACGCCGTCGATTACTACGCCCGCTGCGCCGGCGTCACGCCGAGTAAATCCATCGCTGAGTCAGTCGCCGATGACGCGAACTGGTTCGCCACAGTGCAGCGACAGCGGCGGCTCGGAGACTCCTTCGCCGTGATCCATGCCGGGAGCGGATCGCCGCGGAAGAACTGGCTCGGCTTTGCGGCGCTCGTGCGCTGGTGGCAGCGGCGAGCGCGAAGTCCGGTCGTACTCCTGCGCGGGCCGGCCGAAGCGGAGAGGAGCGCGAGCACGGATTGCGGTGCCGACGTCGTGCTCGAAGGACTCACGCTGCCTCAGGTGGCAACCCTACTGCGCCGCGCTCGTCTGTACGTCGGCAACGATTCGGGCATCAGTCATCTTGCGGGTGCAGTGGGGGTAGCGGGGCTCGCGCTCTTCGGCCCGACCGACCCTTCCGTTTGGGCCCCACGTGGTCCTCACCTCCAAACCTTGCACGCCCCGGAGCCATGTCGGCAGTGCGGACCCGAGGTGTTCTGTGTTCACCGCTTGCCAGTAGATAGCGTGCTAGGCGCAGTCGACCGATGCACCGGGAGGTAGGGGCACAGCACCGCCTGCTCAGCAAAAAGCGAGCTGCTCTCCAGCACGCTGCGGCCAGCGGAAGGCGTTCGCGTTCAGCGGCGGTAGCGACTGATCGAGTCCGTGGCGGCGTGCCGCGGCTTCGAACAGGGCGCTGATGTGCTCTGCGTACGGACCTTGGCCGCGCAAGCGGCGGCCGAAACACGTGTCATTGAGCTGGCCATCTCGGCAGGCGCGGATACGCCCGAGCACGCGCTCGCGCCGCTGCGGAAAATGTTCCCCCAACCAGTCGACGAACAGCCGATCTACCGGTTCCGGCAAACGCACCAGAGTCCACGAGGCGCTCCGCGCTCCCGCAGCGGCGGCCGCCTTGAGGATGCGCGGAATCTCTTCGTCGTTGAGCCCCGGGATCACCGGAGCGATGAGGACACCCGTCGGAATACCCGCAGCGCTGAGACTGTGGACCGCTTCGAGCCGCCGCTCCGGCTGTGCCGCCCGTGGCTCCATGCGGCGAGCGAGGGCGGCGTCTAGAGTGGTGATCGAGAGGACCACGTGCGCCGCTCCGTGCTTCGCCAGGTCGCAGAGGAGATCGATGTCGCGCGTCACCAGCGCGCTCTTGGTTGTGATCGACACCGGGTTCACAAACTCGCTGAACACCTCCAAGCACCTGCGCGTCAGCTGCAACCGCTGCTCGACCGGTTGATAGCAATCGGTGTTGCCTGAGAGTGCCACCGTCTGCGGCTGCCAGCGCGGCGACATGAAGGTGTGCCGCAGCAGTTCAGCGGCATCGGGCTTGACCAGGATGCGGCGCTCGAAATCGAGACCGGCGCTGAAGCTCAGATATTCGTGACTGGGGCGCGCGTAGCAGTATATGCAACCGTGCTCGCAGCCGCGATAGGGATTCAAGCTGAAACAGAAATCGATGTCGGGGCTGTCGTTCTCGGCCAGTATGCTGCGACTGGTATCGCGGTAGAAAACAGTGGGCGGCGCGCCCGCCTCGGTGGGTTCGCTGTCGTCCGGCTCGATGTGGATCTGCTCGTAGCGGTTCGCCGGGTTGTCGCCGGTCCCCCGTCCCGCTAAGCGCCGCGCGCGTTCCATATCCGGACTTTCGTCTTCTGTTCTCTCATGGTGCCGGGGCTATTGCAATACGGGTGATTCCGCCTCGGGTCGACTCGGGCGGAGCGACAATCAAAGTGGCCGGGGAACCGGCGAGCCCGTTGTTTGGAAAAGTGGAACCCTATCTTCGGTAATGGCGCATGCGGTCCACCAGGTCGAGAATGCTCAGGAGCAATACCCGCATGCGGTCGCTCGTGAGAGTACCGCTTGTCGCACCGGAGATTGTACCGCCGGTCCAGCCATTCTTACCACGTCTTCTCTGTCACAAGCGTGCGCAACCTGCGAGTCCCTATTGCGATCGCGCCCACGCTTCCTACAGTTGGCCTGACGACCCGAGACCGCTGGAGGCTCGGGTATGAGCGAGGCGCCCGCCATCGGTCGGACTGACACTCCTTCCCAACCACGCTGTTTGCATTCGACCGCTGCTTGGATTTTATTCGTGACGCAGCTGGTTGTGTGGGAGATCACGCGGATGGAGCTTTTGCCCGGCACCGAGGTCGCCGCTCGCGGGTTGCGGTGGGAGGTCGTCAACGCCTCCAACCTCGGCACGCAGACGTTGTACCGCCTACGCGGCTTGGAGGGTGCGTTGCGCGGCGAGGAATTCGACCTGCTCCATCCTTTCGAACCCGTCGAGCCGGTCATCAAAGACCTGCGGCCGGAACGCGCTGGGCCACTGAGAAACTGGCTCGTCTATCACCAGGCGTTCCTTCTCGAGCAGGCCCTGGGCTCTGATGCGCTGCTGGCGGTGCAGCCGGGACGTTTGCGCATTGAACCCTACCAGCTCGTCCCCGTCCTCCGCGCGCTGCGGATGAGTCGCGTCCGGCTGCTGCTCGCCGATGGCGTCGGCCTTGGGAAGACGATTCAGGCGGGGCTTGTGCTCACGGAGCTGATCGCGCGCCGCTTGGCTCACCGTATTCTCATAGTTTCACCCGCGGGTCCGCTACTCGATCAGTGGAAGCTCGAAATGCGCGAGCGCTTCGGGCTCCGACTCGACGTGATCGATCGGGCCAAGCTGGAAGAGGTGCGCCGAGGTACAGAGCTGGGCGCGAACCCCTTCGATCACATCCCGCTCGGTCTCGCGTCGATCGATTTCCTCAAGCAGGAACGCGTCCTCGACCAGCTGGGGCGCTCAAGCTACGACGCGATCGTCGTCGACGAGGCGCATCATTGCACGGACCTTGGCTCCGACCAGGATCGCGAGGACTCCCAACGCCGGCGACTCGCGGAGGTGCTTGCTCGCCGCTGCGATGCGCTGCTGCTGCTCACTGCTACGCCTCACGACGGCAACGACCGCTCCTTTGCCTCCCTCTGCGAGCTGCTCGACCCATCGTTGGTCGATGGTCGCGGCGTCATTCGTGCCGAGCGGTACCGCCCCTATGTGATCCGTCGCCTCAAGAGCCATGTCCCTGGGTTCAAAGAGCGCCAAGTGCATCCGCGCCCTGTGACGGCAACCGACGCCAAGCATCCGCGCTTCATCGAGTTGCAGCGAGCGCTGCTTGAACTGTTGGCACCCGAGCTGCGCCGAGCCTTTCGCGCGCGGCGCTACAGCGACGTGCTCGCGTACATGGCCCTGCTCAAGCGCAGCGTCTCGACCGTGGAGGCGTGCGAGGCAACGCTGATGGCCGTGGCAAGCCGGTTTCAGCAGCTTGTGACCGGAGAAGCGGAAAGCCAAGAAAGCCGCCGGCAGCGGTTGCGCACGCTGCGAGAGTATCATCGCAAGCTCGAACGTTTCGGAAGCGTGAGCGCGGAGGAAGAACACGACCAGGCCTTGCTGGAGGCGGAAGAGCTGGCGCAACAGCTCGCTGCCCTACAGAGGGAGATCCGGTCCGGCTCGCGGGCTTTGGAGCGGACGACAAACATCGTCTCCGCACTCGACGAGCTCACCACGCTCGCGGGCGCAGCGGTGAGACAGGACCCGAAGCTGGAGCAACTGGCGGCCGAGGTCGCTGACATCCGCACACACGAACCTAGGGCAAACGTGCTGATCTACACGGAGTACGTCGACAGTCAGCACGCCGCCGCGGTGGCGCTGGGGCGGGCCGGAGTCGGCGCCGTGCTCACCATGAGCGGCGAAGATGACGACGCGACGCGGACGGCTGTCACCAATCGCTTCCGCACACAAGATGGCCTCATCCTCATCAGCACCGATGCCGCCGCCGAAGGTCTGAACCTGCACCAACGCTGTCATCATCTCATTCACCTTGAGCTGCCGTTCAATCCGAACCGCCTCGAACAGCGGAATGGTCGCATCGACCGCTACGGCCAGCAGTTCGAGCCCGTCGTTCGGTATCTCTATCTGCGGGGGACGTTCGAAGAGCGAATCCTCATGCGCCTGATCGCCAAAGTCGAGCGCCAGCGCCTCCGCCTGACATTCGTACCGAACACGCTGGGCGTCACGGCCTCGAGCGATGCCGGCGCCGAGCGGCTGCTCAAAGCGGTGATGAATGAGGATCAGCGCCTCTTTCGTGACGAGACGCCGCTCTTTCAGTTTGGTGCCCCCGAAGACGACGGCAGCGCCGACGAGGCCACGCGCGAGCTGTTGGAGGAGATTGATCGCAGCCTGAAGGGATTTGAGAAGGCGGCACGGATGCATAGCTGGCTCGCAGACCGCGGGCTCAACGCTGAACCGGAGCTGTTCTCCGAAGCCGATCGAGCACGTGTCTCCGGGGGGCGTGCCGGCCTGGTTGACCTCGCGGCATTCGTCGGAGACGCCGTGTTGCTCGACAACGGGAATATCAAGGGCGGCGTGAGCGACGATATCTTCGAGCTGGTTTTGCCACCTGGCTGGATCAGCGGGCTCGACACTCTCCCCGGATACGACAGCGCGGTACACAGCATGCGGCTGACTACCCGTATCGACGTGATGCAGGACGACAAAGAAAGGCCCGTGGGGTTTCTCGGCCGCGCGCATCCACTCGTGCGCCGCGCCGTCGATCGCGTGCGCAACCTCTCCTTTGGCGGAGCCGGCCAGGCCGATCAGGACCCGCGCGTCAGCGTTGTGGCGGCGGCCGTGCCCAAACCGACGCTCGTGTTTACATTTCTTGGCCGCGTGTCCAGCCGCGCCGGTCGTGAGCTGGAGCGCGTCCTGGCGGTCAAAGTCATGCAAGAAGGCGCGCCGGAGTTCCTGGAGAACGCCGATCAGTGGTTGCCTCTAGCGGATGCCAGCCGCGCGTTGCGGACCACCGATGTGTGGAAGCGGAATTTCGCGTCATGGGCTGTGGATTGCCCAGGACTTGCGCGACGGGTCGCCAGAGACGGTTTCGATCCGGTTGCGCAGTCATTCGTCGAGAGCCAGCGACGGCTCTTGGACTCGGAGCGCAGTCAGCAAGCTGAATGGCTGCGGCAGCGCGCGACGGAGATTACCGCCGGCCTCGCTCCACAGCCCGTGCAGACGGGACTCTTCGATCCGCACGCCGAGCATCGTCCGCCGTCCGGCGGACCGAATTGGGCGACGACGACCGATCCTGCCGCGCGCCTCGCCGCGTTTGCAACTGATCGCTCGCAACCGGTCGCGAAGCGCAGCGAGGCGGAGAGTGTCTTGCAGATCTACCAGCAGCGAATGGCGCATCTTGAAGCGCGGCTCGCATTGGGCACAACCGAGATCGTTCCGTTGGGCCTGTTGATGTTGGTGCCGGAGGCTGACCGTGGCGCTTGAGCTGTCGCGCGACTGCACATTCAGCGGCCCAGCACTGCCGGCGCCGTTCGTACAGTCCGACCTTGAGAAAGAACTCGATCGGCACAAGCTGCTTGCCAGGACGACCGGCATCGACGGGCAGGCGCTGAAGGAACGCTGGGACTCGTACCGGCGTCGACTGCGCGAGCTGGTCGTGCGTGGCGGTGCACTCCGCGTGCGCAACTGCGTCGTTGAGCCGCTCATCGAACCACTGGGCTATGCACGGCTCGAAG
The DNA here is from genome assembly GCA_050015455.1 of Binatia bacterium. Taxonomy (GTDB): domain Bacteria; phylum Desulfobacterota; class Binatia; order HRBIN30; family HRBIN30; genus JAGDMS01. The sequence continues at coordinate 4,189 of JBEKBJ010000061.1, read as the reverse complement.
CCGCCGATCCCGTCGAGACGCGCGAAGGCAAGGAGGTGGGCGGCGCTTTGCTCCTCACTGCTGATGGCTCTGCCAAGCTGCGCGTATGGACGACCGAGCTCAACGAGGACCTCGACGCCCCAGCGCGGCGTGGCGCTGCCTATCGCTACAGCCACCTGCGCGTCGCCCAACGCGTGCTGCTCGCTGCCGGAGAGCGGCTGGGGTTGTTGACGAATGGAGTGGAGCTGCGGCTGCTGATCAGCGATCCGGCGCGGCTGGATTCACAAATCGAGATCAGCATCGACCCGAACTGGAAGCGCAGCCGCGACGTTCCGGATTCCTACCGCCTGCTGCTCGCTCTTGCGTCACCGGCTGGCGTCGACAAGCTGCCCGACATCATCGACAAAGCGCGGCTGCAGCAAGCGCGCGTGACGAAGGAGCTGCGCGTCCAGGCGCGGCAAGCCATCGAGGGCTTCCTGCAAGGAGTGCTCGATCATCCCGGGAATCGTGACCAGCTCGCGGCGTACAGCGATCGCGCCCAGCTGGCCCGGCAACTGTGGCGTGAGGCGTTGGTCATCGTGTATCGGTTGCTGTTCGTCTTAAAGCTGGAAGCGAGTGACGATCCGGCCAAGTCGTTCTCGTTCGCATCGACGAGCCTGTGGCGGAACACGTTCTCGCCGAGCACATGCTTGGCACAGCACGTGAGCCCGATGCTCGCGGGCACGGAGACGGGAAACTTTCTGGAGAACGGCCTCCGCTCGCTCTTCCGCTTGTTCGTGGAGGGCGCGCAGTGCACGGAGCTGCACGTGGCGCCGCTTGGCGGCGCGCTCTTCGGCGCCGACACGACACCGTTACTTTCGAGTCTGCACTGGGGCGAGGGCGCCGTCGCGCACCTGCTCGACCGCTTGCTCTGGACCTCGCCGCGCAGAGGTGCGACCGCACGCGAACGGGTCCACTACGGTCCGCTCGACGTGGAAGATCTCGGGCGCGTGTACGAGGCGTTGCTCGAGCTTGAACCAGGTATCACGGCAGAACCGATGTGCCGCTTACGGCGCAGCAAGCTCGAAGTCGTTGTCCCGGTTGCGCAGGGTGAGAAGTATCGCACCAAGGGTCAAGGTGAGGGCGCCAGCGACGATTCCGACGACGACGCGGAGGAAGAGAGCGAAGAGGAATCAACCGGCAAGGGAAAGAAGACCAAGGTCCAATGGATCGAGGAGATCCCGCCCGGCCGCTTCTACCTGCGTGCCGGACTCGGCCGGAAGGCCACTGGTTCGTACTACACGCCACACTCATTCGTGCGCTTTCTGGTCCAGGAGACGTTGGGGCCGCAGGTCACCGAACGCAGCCCGAAAGAGAACCCACAGCCAGGCGAGATCCTGAAGCTCAAGGTGCTCGATCCGGCGATGGGCAGCGGCCACTTCCTGGTCGAAGCGTGCCGCTTTCTCGGAGAAAGGTTGTACGAGTCGTGTCGCTTGTGTGACGAGCGCGCACTCGCTGCGGAGCGCCGGGGAGAGAATGCAAAGGCGACGGCGGAGCGTAATGCGGCGCTGCAGGAAGCCGACGATTACCGGCAGCGAGTCCTCGACCTGCCCGACCCCAACGACGAGCTGGTGAAATATCTGCCGAGCCGCACCCCGGAAGGGCCGGAGACGGGCTTCGCGCAGCGCAAGGCTCAGGCGCTGTGCAAACGGTTGGTGGCGGTGCACTGCCTCTACGGCGTCGACAAGAACCCTCTCGCCGTCGGTCTGGCCAAGCTGTCGCTATGGATCGAGTCGCACGCGGAAGGGCTACCGCTGACGTTCCTCGATCACCGGCTCGTCGTCGGCGACTCGCTCACCGGCCCGTTCTGGGAGAAGCTCATCTTCCGCCCGGGTAACCCGGGCGAGCTGATTGAGGGGCTGTTTCATCAGGACTTACACAGCAAGCTCCAGAACGCCCTACGCGAGGCCATTCGCTACGTGTACCAGCTGGAGAGCACCGTCGGGGCAACACTAGCGGAGATGAAGCAGAAGGAGGCGGTCAAAGCCGAACTCGATCGTGCCTTGCTGCCATTCCGCATGGCAGCCGCTGCGTGGAGTGGCGGTGTGATGCTGGGCCCCGAAAAATGCGACGACTCGCGCTACGCTGAACTACTGAAGACGATCGCCCATGCCGGCGACTTGCCCGAACGTATCGAGTCAGACCACTTGCAGCAGATGATCGCGCGCGGGCTCGGTGTCGACGCCGTGGACGCCGATCGCGGCAGTCTGTACTCATTCGTCCAATCAAGGTTGTTCGTCCCGGCGCTGCCGTACGACCTGACTTTCCCGGAAGTCTTCTATCCGACGGGCGTGCCGCACGGGCGCCGAGGGTTCCACGCAGTGCTCGGCAATCCCCCGTGGGATCGGATGTTGCCGGCGGACAAAGAGTTCTTCGCGTCCTACGAGTTCGCCGTTATGGAGGCACCCACACGGCGGGAACGCGACGGCATCCAACAACGCTTGCTGGCACACCCACAGCTGCGCCAAGTCTACGAGGAATACGTCGCCAAATTCCGCGGTGACGAGAGAGTCCTCGAGACCCTCTACCAATATCAAGTCGCTGAAGTGGGTGGCGAACGCACAATCGGCAAACAGGATGCCTTTCGCGCCTTCATGGAGCGGAATGTCCAACTCCTCGCCTACGGCGGGCGCACAGGGGTGGTCGTACCGTCTGCGTTCCACGCCAACGAAGGTGCTACCGGCGTGCGCCGGCTGTATCTGGAAAGGAACAGTCTCAGTCACTGCTACTCGTTCGAGAATCGCCGCAAGCCCTTCGAGATCCATGGCAGCTTCAAGTTCGCCACGGTCGTGGCGGAGGGGGGGAGGCCGACGGAGAGCTTCGAGTGCGCGTTCTATCTCCACGATGACGAGTGGCTGTTCGGCGACCGAGCCGGCCGCGAAGCGCTGCGCTATACGCTCGACTTCGTCCGCCGCACTGGCGGTGAATACCTTAGCTTGCTAGAGCTGCGTTCGCATAAGGACCTCGAAGTCGCTGAAACCTGCTTCGCCAACGGGGAGCCGTTCGGAGAAGTGTGCAAGCGCGTTGGCATTCGTATCGGCCGCGAACTGAATATGAGTGATGACTCCTGGCGATTCACACGGGTCTCGCACGTACTGCCGAGCGGCGCAGACCCCCGCGACCCAAGTTTCGCCTCTCTGCTGGCGCAGCGTGCTTATGTCGTTGTTCTGGAAGATGACTCCATCCACCAATACACGGAGCGCTGGCAGCCCGCACCCTCATATCTGTTGAGCGCGGCACACCTGCATGAGAGGCCTGGTTGGACGGAAGGGCCGAAGTTCTTTCGCTTGATGCTAAGAAGGATCGCCCGCTCAACTGACTCACGAACCATCATGGCGGTTATGGTGCCGCCGCTTCGAATCAGCGCCTCGCCTCAGCCGCAACGCGACCCCGCTAGCGCGCCCGGTTGTGACGGCCTTATTCTGCTCGCAGTCTTGAACTCATTTCCATTCGACTGGTCGGCAAGACTATCCATCACCGCCACCGTCAACCTATTCATCCTGAACCGCATAGCGTGTCCACAACTGACTCCGGTTGGTCGGCGCTTCGCGGCTCACTCGGCACTCCGCCTGACGTCGAACGATGTCGGTTACGAAGGTCTCTGGCATGAGCAGCTTGGTCGAATATGCAGAGAGCGACAGCCGCCGTTCACCTGGCCGGTTCTCGCCACCGACGACGAGCGTTGGGAAGGACGCGCCGCGATCGATGCCGTCGTCGCCGAAGCCTACGGCCTCACGCGCGACCAGTACGCGCACGTCCTCTCCACGTTCAGCCACGCCAGCTATCCCAAGGCGCCGGAGCTGTGCCTCGCCAAGCTCGACGAGCTGAAGCAGATCGGCCTCGACGCCTTCACCAAGAAGTACGACCCCTACTGGGACATCCCGTTGAACGAGAACCTGCCGCAGCCGGTGATCGACATTCCTATCCCCGCGCCCAGCGATCGCGTCGGCGAGCAACACGAGCTTGACCTCGCCGGACGCGCTGCGGACGCAACGTCGCGACGAGTACGGCGAACAACCGGGCAGCGCCGAAAAGGCGCACGGCGGAACTGATATTGAGAGTTGCAAAAGTAATAGAAAGCTAGGACAAAAAAAGAGATGGCAGCTCTGAAGCAATAATGAAGCTCCGGAGCAGGGGTGGCGTGTGGCGGAGGCGGCGCAGTTCGTGGATG
>JBEKBJ010000060.1:0-30654 GCA_050015455.1 Binatia bacterium | reverse complement strand
CAGCCGTATCGCTCGCCGCCGCCGCCGCTCCAACTCCGCCGCCGTCCCCTGTGGTCGCATGCACGCAGTATACACCACCGCGGACGATCTTTCTATTACTTATGCAATCCTCAATAAGGAGTTCGATGTCGCATTCAGCCAAACGCTCAAGGGCTTTGTTGGTCAGCGATTCGATGTGGTTCAGATCCTCAATCGGATTACGTGAACTCGAGATTGCCTTCACCAGCACCTGCATATCCTGAAGATACTGATATCCCGCGAAAAACGCCCGCACTGATTCTCTTTGCTGGTTGGTGAGTGTGTACGCAGGCGCGGACTCTGAGTTGCCCTGCCGAGCGTTAGAAGCGCCTGGGTGTTGCAACATCGTATCATAGAGAGGAAGCCATCCGTAAATGGGTTTGAGTGTATTCGGTACAAACACTACGATGAAGAAAACCGCTGTGGCCAGCAGTGCCACGAGGCCGAGTGTGTGGTGCTGAGCGGTGGGCTCCTCTGGTCTTTCCAACATCCCGTATGTAGGGACTGCCCCGCTGTGAATGAAGGCCGCTATCCAAAGTGGCCATGTGGGGATATCCGGTCTGCTTTCTGAGAACCGTCGCAGCAGACTGACCAAGAATACTGTGCAGGCGCCAACAACATACGACTGTCCCAGTGCAGCAATGATGAAACCGCAAGCGGTAAGAACAACGTTCCTTGTCTTCTGTCCGGTTGCAAACACCATTGCTCCTGGCGCACCGGCCAGGCCCATTATCATCATCACAATGGCGATTGCGATGAGACCCATCGTACACGCCATGAACATGATCAGAAGTGCGAGCAGTGTATTCATCGTTTCTCCCGAACGTTACGGCAAAGCGGTTGGCAATGGAGGGCAGCGTAATTGCCAGTCCGCCTTAGCCGTTTGTTAGGCAAAATATTTTGCGCCTCTCTTCTTGCTCAACTTTCGCGCCTCATCATAGTCCGCCACCTGAGTGTAATAAGGCTTGCCATCAAGTTCTTTCTTTTCACACAAGGCAAGCCTATCGTATGGTTGCTTCTTTGGTCCGTCGAAATGTAGGTACAAGTGAGTGTAGGGATAGAACTCATCCCCATCCCAGTCTATCCATTCGATGCGATGATAAGGAACGTACCCGATCAGAATGAGATTTCGTCCTCCCTCCTCACCCAAGCGAGCGAACACCCATTTCTCTTGCGTCGGATCGAAGACAGCCCTTCCCCACCGTAGCCCCAGCATTACGCCTTCGTGGTAAGTGTCCATGAGGCCGACTCGGAACCACGGCGAGATACCTTTACCTGGGAGGCCGTCTGGGTATTCATGAGTTCTTCTTACATCGTGAACAATCACATCGTGACTGAGTTGTTTGCAGTGCCACTCCGTGAGCTTCTCTTCAATTATCGGTTTCCATTGGGCCTTTAGCTGGACCTTCCGCTCCTGGCTAAGTCTCCGCTTTCGTCTCCAAATATAGGATACGAGGTCATAAAGCGGCTTATATCCTGCTAAGTATTCAAGCATTTTCCTTGCCTAAGCTGTGTTGGACTCCCCCCCCAAATCGCCAACCCTTGCAACAAGTTGCAGGCTATCACGCGAAGCGGCGAGCCGGCAAATGCCGCGCAATGCGTTGCGATTTCCAGCGCTTATGCCCCAACACCGCGGTAAAACTGGCTGCGCAACCCTTGCACGATCTCGCAGCCTATCACGTCGCTCCGTCCTGCCGAGTCGCCTCCAGTCATGCCGACGCCAGCCAAGACCCGAGCCCACGCCCCGCTCGGTGTTAGCTTGCTCAGTGCTCCAGGCGGTCGGCTGGGCTCAGCATCCAGTGCCCGCCGCGGTTGAGAACGTGCAAGTAAACCTGGGTAGTGCGCACATGGGCATGGCCGGGCCGCTCCTGCACCGTCCGGATACTGAGAGTTCCGTGCTCATAGTGTCGGCATCGAAATCGCCCCGTTCGGACAGATCACAATTTCCCGAAACGTGAAAGCGGTTCACTGCCAAGCACGCCCGGCTGCACGAAAACGACGAGCGAAGCGTTCGCTGTCACAAAATCGAGCGCAAACGAGCGCCGCGTGACTTGTGCGCGAAAACCTGATCTTGGGCGAAGAATCATTGCACTTCCAGAACGGAATTGTCAGGGATTCTCGGGGTTTGCAGACACCCTGTGCATCTCCTCGACGACCAGAAGAATTCGCTACTCGACCAATCAACGCCGCGGATCCAGGAGCGTTTTCCCCGGCTCGACCAGGAGAATCTCTTGATCGAGCAGGAAATCGTCCGCGACGAGACAACGAATGCGCCGGTCGACTTGGCAATTTTCATCGACGGCCGGAGACTTCGACTCCAGGAGAAGGGAATATGAATCGAAGAAGATTGGTCTGTGACTCTTCCTTGCAAGACCTCTACTATTCACAAATCGCAGCGCACTGGCCTGCAAATGCCTCGATACGCCGCCAACCCCTCGATACGCGGTCGAAAGGAGCGACCGCTCGGCATGAACGGATGACACTGTGTGCGTTGGATGGAACGAAATGAAAATCCGCTCGCCCCGAGTGCCGGCCAGTTGTTTTGGGCCGGTGCATCGAGGGGCGCGGTCTGGGCACGGATGGTTGTTTCTTAGGAGGAGCACCGGGGACTAATTCGGCTCGACCCACATCACTGCGTGGCGGGTTTCGAGCAACCAGTGCACCGCGGCGGGATCGGGAGTGTGTTGCTCTCCTGACTTCATCACCATGCGGATGGGCAGCTCGGCGCGATAAAAGTCCTCTAACGCAAACCAACGCTGCAGCCCTTCCGCGAGCGCGACGCTCTCTTCCGGGGTGGGTGCCAGCATGCCTTGCACCGGCACCAGAACCGCCACCGAGGCGATACGGCCGGTCAGTGCGGCATCGACCTTTTCGATGGTGAGCATGACGCCAACACTGATGGTAGGTCCCAGCGGCCCGAGGTGGCACAGCGGCAATACCAGGCGTCCTCCATCCTCGATCTGATCGACCCACGCGGGCGAGATGTCGGCGGCTCCGGCGCTGACCAGGATTCGGTCGAACGGCGCCGCCTCGGGCACGCCGCCAGCGCCGTCGCCGGAACGCACGGTCACGGTGGTGTATCCTTCCTGCGCCAAGAAGGCGGCGCTCAACTCGGCACTGTCCTCTTCGTACGCGGTGCCGACGACCGACCCGTGCTCGCCGACTAACTCCGCCAGCAAGGCGGTGGCGTAGCCGCGACCCGTTTCGATGTGCAAGACGCGCATGCCCTCCGCCGGGGCCAGCTCCTCGATCTGCTGCGCGACGATGCCCGGGGCCAGGCAGTTGACGTTCTCCTCGGGTTTGATGGCGACGGCGACGTCGGCATAGACCCGGCGCGGATCCTCGGTTTCGACAAACTCCTTGGCTAGGGCATCGGTGGCGACGGCGTACGGCGGCACCATGAAGGCGTGCCGCCGGACACGGCGAAACGCTCGCTCGACGGCCGGCGTGCGAATGATGCGCCGCCGCAACAGATCGTCCACCATCGCGTTCCGGGCCGCGTCTATCGCCGCCTCTGAAGGGGTCATCTCCTGCGCACTCGGCGCACCTCCATGCGCCTGCCGGCGGGCCGCCGGCAAAGTCAGCTTACATGTTTTCGAACACCGTGGCTGCCCCGGTCGCATGCCCCTGCAGATGCTGGCCGCACCGAAGCAGCCTCCCGGCTATCCGCTCCGGAGAAACTCGATCAGGATACGATTGACCTCCTCCGGTTTCTCCTGGTGCACGAAATGTCCGGCGTCGCCGACGACGATCTTGCGGAGGCCACGCGGGAAGAGCGCTTCCATGCCTTCGAGCAACTCGCTCCCGATGCAGCCATCGCGCGCTCCGTGGAAGACCAGGCTGGGGACGCGAACCGGCGCCACGCCGATCTGCGCCTGCGCCTCCGCCAAGGCGGGATCTTGCAGCGCCGGGTTGAGCGTCTGGCGGTAGTAGCCGAGCGCGGCCTGTAACACCCCAGGGATGCGGAAGGTCACTTTTAGTGTCTCCATGTCCTCACTGGAGTACTTCCACCCGGGCGACCAGTCCTGCCACAGGCGTTCGAGGAAACGGAAATCGTCATGCGCGACGGCGGCATCGGCGAGCGGGTGCTGGAAGAAGAACATGTACCACGAACGTCGTTGCTGGTCGTAACTGTTCATGAAAGCGTTCAGCATAGAGGGACCATGCGGCACGGCGGCGGTTATCAGCTTGGTGATCTTTTCCGGCGCCAACATGGCGGCGCCGTAGCCCGCGAGGGCGCCCCAGTCGTGGCCGAACACGGAGGCGGAGGAGTACCCCAAGGCGGCGATCAGTTCGATGGCATCGAGTGCCAGGACGGCGCTTTGATAGCGCCCGTCGGCCGGAATTTCGGTCGGTGCGTAGCCCCGCATGAATGGTGCCACGGCGCGAAAGCCGACCGCGGCCAGTGCCGGGAGTTGCTGTCGAAATGAGTATGCGGTGTCCGGGAAGCCGTGCAGGCAGAGGACAAGCGGCCCGTCGCCGGCTTCCAGCGTTGCGAAGCGAACGCCGTTCGCGTGAACGGCTCCGGTCTTGAGTTGGGCCATGTAGTAACCCACCTTGGTTTTCAACTATCTCGCGACCCTGGCCGGCGTCAATGCCTCGCGTGTCCGTTTCCGTACCCTTTGAGCCGAGGCACTTCGCGGACTTCAGCACTTACGATACGCTCCAGTGCATCTGTTTTTCTATTTGTCAGACTTGACCCCTGCGGCCGGAGAGGTCATGAGCTCGGCGCACTGCAGACGTCACAACGTGGATCTTTGGCGATAGCGGTCTGGCGCACGACCGCCGCGAGGCCGTCATACGTCAGCAACTGCGCCGGCGTGACCGCCGCCAGTCCGAGAACCAGCTTGATGACCGTCGTCGCTTGCAAGGTGCCGACGAATGCAGCCACCGCACCGAACACTGCGCTTCCTGGCTGACTGGAATCCCGTGCGGACCAATTTTCCTCCAAGCGCGCCTGCAAGCAGCCGTAGCACGGCATGCCGGGTTGACCACCCGCGAACACGGCCATGCGCCCGATGTTCCCTTCGGCGCTGCCCCACACCAACGGCTTGCCGAGGCGGAGACACGCCAGGTTGAGCGCAGCGGTGGCCTCAGCGGCAGCTCCCGCGACAATTGTGAAATCATGACCGCGCGCAATATTCTCGGCGCCGACGGTGTCGACTTCTGCCGGCCACGGTGCCACCCGACAGTCCGGATTCAACGCTTCGAGATGACCGAGGTCGATGTCATGCGGCCCGCCGAGCCTGATCGTTCCGAGGCCTGCAGCAACCAAGTAGAGGGCGGCGGTGGCAGCCATTTGCCCCGCCCCGATGATGGCGGCGGAAGCGGACAGCAATCTCTGCTGGCCCTTGCCGCCGACGCCCGGAAGAATGATTTGCCGGCTGTAGCGCGCGACTTGTTGCTCGTCGAGCATTGGATTACCTTTCGGACCGGCTGGTATTTACCCTTGTCACCCACCGGCGATGGCCGGAACAATGGAGACCTCATCTCCGTCCTTCACCGGGGTCTCAAGACTGCTGAGGAAGCGGATGTCATCCCCGTTCACGTAAATGTTGATGAAGCGGCGAACCCGACCCTCTTCATCGCACAAGCTTTCCTTCAGCCCAGGGAACTTCAGTTCCAAATCCTCTACTACGCGGCCGATGGTCTCTCCATGAACTGTCACCTCCTCCGCGCCCGCCGTGAACCGGCGCAGGGGAGTGGGTACGCGCACACGCACAGTCATCCTTGCTCTCCTTTCCGCAAGGTTCATCATGCGCAATCCTCGTTTTCGATGGAAGCAACTTGCCGAATGTTTGGCTGCTCACCGCAAAGCGGGCACTGTCGGTCGGGCGAGAGTTGAACCGTCCGCCACTGCCACACCCGCGCGTCGAAAATGAACAGCCGGTTCGTCAAGAGCGTGCCGATCCGGAGAATGTACTTCAACGCCTCCAGTGCTTGCAGCAGGCCAATGCTGCCGGCAAGCGCGCCGATGATGCCAGCCTCCTGGCAGCTGGGGACCTCACCTTCAGGCGGGGGCACCGGGAACAGGCAGCGGAAGCAGGCGCTCCGGCGCGGCATGACGGTCATCGTCTGGCCATAGAAGCCTGAAACGCCGGCATGAGAATACGGCACGCCGCAAAGCACGGCACCATCGTTGACGAGGTACTTCGCTGCGATGCGATCGGTCCCGTCAATAATAAAATCGAACCGGGGGAAGATCTGCAAGAGGTTGGCCGGTGAGAGCCGCTCCTGGAAGGACTCGACCGACACCTCCGGGTACATCGTCATCAGGCGCTCGGCGGCAACGGCAGCTTTCGGCTGCCCGAGGTCCGGTGTGCGATAGATGATCTGCCGGTGGAGGTTGGAGATCTCCACGGCGTCGAAATCGATGAGCCCGAGCGTGCCGATGCCCGCGGAGGCGAGTTGCAGTGCCGCTGGTGAGCCGAGGCCACCGACCCCAACGATGAGAATGCGGGCGCTACGCAGCCGCTCCCTTTCTTCCGGCCCGATGCCGCGCTCGAACCGTCTGCGAACCTTATCTATCGGGACCGCCATCCCAGTAAGAGGACCGCTCACGCAAAGAAAGAGGCGGCTGGCCCTTTGTGAGAGGTCCGCCGTCTCTTAATCAATACGAAAACCCTCTCCCTCTCCCTCTCCCACCGCCAAAGGGATCCATCGGCGGCGCCAGTCCCGGCGAGGCCGCACCGGAAGGGCGGTGTGCCGCGTTCGTGGGCTCCAGACCGGGGACTCGGACCACCTCGAGATTGCCACTGCTGCGTTTGCGGCCATTGGCGGCCAACAGGATATCGAGCGGGTCGCCCTCCGGCGGGGGATCGGCTTTGGCCAGCCGCTCCAGCGCGCGTTTGGCGGCAGCGGCCTGCGTGCTGCGCGGGTGCATTTGCTCAAGGGCGCGATACGCAAGTACCGCCTCATCATCTTGCTTGTTCCGCCGGTACAGCTTCGCCAGGCGTAGGAGCGCATCGGCCGACGTGGCCGTATCGCCATAACGCGCTGCCAACGTCAGGAGCCGGATCTCGGCAGCCTTGTCCTTTCCGCGTTTGGTGTAATAGCCGGCGATGCCCAGCTCATGTTCGGCCAGGTTTCTTCGGCAACGAGCGGCCTGTTCACGCGCCAGATCGGCAAACGGGCTGTCGGGATACTGCTGAATCAGCGTCAGAAAGACATTCTGAGCGTTTTGCGCTGCCGCCTGGTCGCGATCTATCGTGGTTAGCTGGCTCGCGTAACACATACCCAGGTAGTACCCGACGAACGGCAAATGCGGGCTGGTAGGGTGGCGGCGTTGAAAGTCGGTGTAGGCAACGATGGCCTCGGCATAGTTGCTAAGCAGGTACTGCGCATGGGCAATCCGGATCTCCGCTTCTTCGTTGTACTGGCTGAAGGGGTACTGATCGAGCAACTCGTGAAACTGATCGACGGCCAACGTATAGGCGCCGTTGTGGAAGTTGTCGCTTGCTTCATGGAAATACTGGTCGGCCGTGAGATGCTTCTTGGTGGCGCCACAGCCGCACAAGCCGAGCGCAATCAGAACTGCCGCAACACCCGTATGCCTCATGGCGGGCAATTATGGCGCAAATCAGGCGGCGCGACAAAGCCGGAGGCCATGCGCATTCACAGCAAGATCAACCAAACGCGGCCCGCTTCCCATACCCGCGTGCGCACCTCCGGCCAGGCGTCGACGAAGTCATCGCCGAGCACGGTCCGTGGCCGCGCCATGCCGCAGAACACGAACAGCCCGCAGTCGTAGCGCCAATGCCGCGCTGGGTCGCCCCCACTGGCCACGTACATCGCCACTTGGTAGATACCGCGCTCCAAGTCCTTGCGTGCGCCGTTGAACTTGACGTCGCCAGCGGCCCCGAACGGCAGCGGGTGCTGGAGTCGAAACGCCGGCGCGATCACCTTCGTCGGCGCCTTGACCACCTGCGCGCTGCAATCCGGGATCTCCGATACGCGCTCCGCAAGCCGCTCGAAGGCGCGGTGGACGTAGGCCATGGATGGTCCGATGGCCGTTTCGTGCTGTGTCGGGCCGCGCTCCGGCCCTTCGTAGCGGAACACATTGAACGGCTCGGTGCGGATGTCGCGCTTGCGGCACCATGCTGCGATGGCATCGTCGATCCGACTGTACAGCAGTCGGTGGCGGAAGATATCCTCGGGATCGAAGCGTTTCCGCGACTTCGCCGCGTGCTCCGCTCGGGCTTGGTCGACGATCAGTCGCAGACAATGCTTGTCCGAGAGCACCTCATCGGTCGAGAGCTGGCGCTCAAGGAACTCGAAGAACGCTCGCCCCGCCTCTCGGCGGGCATCGACGAAGCTGGGCATGGACCCGATACCGGATGTGCCGGGGCAGGTTCAGGAGGTTTGGCGATGCCTTCTGGCCAGACCGGCTGCTGGCACGCTCTCGGGTTTTGCAGCCAGCGCGGCCTCCAGTCGTTCGGAAATCAGCTTAAACGTTGGTTCACCTTGAAGCACGAGGTCGTCATACAGGTCCTCCAAGCCGGCCTGCTCCAAGGCTACAGCGAGCGCTAGGGCCTCGTCGAGGGTGTACGCGGCCTCGGCGCGCTTTTCTAGCTGACGCAGGTCAATATCGATCTGACAAAGCCGCTCGGCATAGTCGGGTAGAAAAGGTCCCGTGGAATCTTGCTCCTGAAACGACTTTAGCTCGCGCCGCAGGATGTCGGCATGGGTCTCCTCGCGCAAGGCCAGCTCGCGCCAAAGCTGGACACGTTCGGCCTGCCCGCACAAACGGTCGGCCAGGCGCCGATACACCTGCGCGGTTCGCGCCGCCATCTCGCTGCACCGTTCGAGAACCTCCGAAACGTACATAGCCACTCCCACACGTGTGAGCCACAGTGGCGCAGTTTCCGTGCCGCTTCAAGGGGTAACCGACGCGCCCGTGCTCCGTTCGTCTTCACCAAGGGCTAGCGGGCCCGCGCAGCGTCGAGCGCCTCTGAACGAGAATTGGCTCAAAGAACCAGTTCCGAACGTCAAGCAACACTTGCCTCAATCTACAGGTATGCCCGTACCGGAGATAGCAGCCGCCGTAGATAGGACCCACGAACGCTGGGGTAAATGAAAAGGCCCCGCCGTAGCCAGGGCCTTTCTTCGGAGAGCGGGTGACCGGGGTCGAACCGGCGACCTTATGCTTGGCAAGCATACGCTCTAGCCAACTGAGCTACACCCGCCCGGGTGGTAACTTAGCCAAGTCGCCGAGCGCTGTCAAAGCGCTCAAATCGAATATCGGCACCGCTAAAACGTCAAAGTGATGTTATGGATAGAGTACAAAAGCATCTCCTTCCGAAGCGGCGCGTCGCGGAGCGCCTGCGCCGCATGGGACTCAAGGTCCGTTCGGTGTCACCGATCAAGGGCTACGATCTTCTCGTCAACGACCGCGTCCGCCTCGCCTTGCGGGTGGCGTTCCCGCGCCTGCGCCGGCATCACGTCACTGTCCGAGACCGCCGCTACACTTATCGTTACCGTTCCTGGCACTTCAACTTTCACCATCATGGCAAGTTCGGCAAGCGTTACTCCGACGTCTTTGTCTGTTTGGCCATGGAACCGCGGCATCCGTCGCGCGAAGAGGCCTTCATCATTCCGTGGGAGTCGATTTCCGGTAAGACCTTTTCCCTGCATGCGGCTCACAAGCGGTACGCTGGACAGTACGCGCCATACCTCAATCGCTGGCGGCTCGTAGCCCATGCGGTAGCTGAGACTCCGCTCCGAAAAGTCGCCTGAAGCGGCTCGAAGGCGATCCCGGCGAGTTATCTTGCACGCTCACGGCTGCTGTGCCGTAACCTTGATGGGGATATCGTCCGAATCTGTCACTTTGTTCTCAGTGTCCTCCAGGGTCACTCGAGCGGTGTAGGTTCCCGCCGCGGCGTAGGTGTGCGTCGGGTTCTGCTCGTGGCTGGCCGCTGAGCCATCGCCAAAGTCCCAGGTAAATGTGCCTTCGGTTTCGGAGCACGTTCCTTCGGACTCAAACTGCACCTCTAAGGGCGCCTCGCCCTCGTCGACGGACGCCCCGACCACAACGGCGCAACGCGGCTGTGAGTTCTCCACTGTAGTCGCGGCGGTGCTTGCGGCCTCGGGGGGCTGTGGCAGTCGAGCTTTCTTGGCAGCTGGCGCTGCTGGCGCGGATTGCTTGCAACTGCTGCAGCCGCCAGCTGCGAGTACCAGGGTTGCGGCCAGCGCCAAGGGAAGAACTCGGTTCAGAACGTTACGCACCTGTAGGCCTCCTTCGCTTTTGCGGCTTCTCGATCCCCGCGACAGCTCACTCGGACTCTTCCTCATGGGGATCGACCTGTATTTCCAATTCACGGCGCGCGACTTGGCCGAGGCCGTTCGTCACCAGCAGCGTCGCGGTGTACTGCCCCGGCTGCCGATAGGTGTGATGCGCCGAGTTGTTGAAATCCCGACCGCCGTCGCCGAAGTCCCACTGAAATGAGACTGGCTGAGGAAGATCGTCGTCGAGCATGGCGGTAAACTCCACGCTAAGCGGCGCCGTACCGATGTCCGGGTCGGCATTGATGTCTAGATCGAATCCTTCTTCCGTCACCTCGATGTCGATTTCTTCCGACTCGTCCACGCCGCTCCCGTTGACGCTGAACGTAGCAGTGTACTCACCGGCGCTGGTGTAGGTGTGCTGCACTTCGAGCCGGCCTGATGACTGGCCGTGGTCGCCGAAATCCCACCGGTACTGCACACCCGCAGGGGCGTCTGAAACCTCGGCGGAGAAACTGACGGTCAGCGGAGCCCCGCCGCTGCTTGGATCGGCAGTCGCAGATACCGACACCTGCTGCGCCTCTTCATTCTCGTTTTCGACCCTCTTGGGGACCGGGGTTGGTGTTGCGTGAGCCACCTCCTCCTCCACCGGCAAGTGCGAGCGCGGCGTCAAGAGGTAAGGCGAGGCGGCACCCTGTGCCGCCGAAGCCGACGCGTTCTCCTCCTTCTTTCGGCATCCGGGCGTCATGCACACGGTTAAGAGGACCACGATCAACCCGAGCAGGCCGAGATGTGGCCAACGCGTCATCGAGCCCGTGTTCATAGTCGGTACCGGTGACCGTGTCAAACGTGCCGCCGCAGCGGGTGGATGCGCGCGGGTTCTGCGCCTTGCATTCTCTGCCACAACCGCGGTAGGCTTTGGTATATGCGCATCGCAGTCGGTCGCCAGCGAGTGGCGGGCGATGTGGTATTGAAAGGCTCTGTGGCGGCGTACCCAAGTGGTTAAGGGAGAGGTCTGCAAAACCTCGATGCAGCGGTTCGAATCCGCTCGCCGCCTTCATTTTTGTTCCCAATCCGCTCGTGCGATCCCAACCGGAGGCCTACCCCAAATCAGGCGACTGCGAGAGTGGGCAAGGGACCAATGTGTTCAGGCAGCGATTCACCACGGCAGCCACCTGTTCGACAGTTACGGCCGAGAGTGAGTCGTTGGGGAAGGTGCCGGGGGGAGGTTGTACCGCTAGCTGACCGCTTTCGCCGGCACAGTCGGTCCAGAAACGGGCGTCACCACCTCTGATGATCACCACCGTGGGGCGGCCGACGGCGGTGGCCACGTGCTTCGGTCCGCCGTCGTTGCCGATCCACAGGTTACAGCGTTCGTAAATCGCGCCGAGCTCTTGCACCGTGGTCTCGCCGTAGTTCCACAAGGCGGGCCGCTCGCGCATGCGCTCCACCACCGCCGCCACCTGAGGCAGTTCGCCGCTGCCGCTGCTCAGTACGATCTGCGCCTGGTGCAACCGGATCAGGCGGTCGGCCAAGGCGGCGTAGCGCTCGAGGGCCCACGCCTTACGCTCGACCTTGGCAACCACCGACAGGGCGATGACCGGTCGCGCCGGATCAATGCGGGCATTCGCAAACAGCGCCGCGGCGCGCGCCCGATCAGCGGCGGAGATGGCAAGCTCCAGGCGCGTGTCCGCCGGCGGCAGTATGCCGATGGCGGCGGCGGCACGCAGGGTGTTCCGTGCCACATACACCGGCTCATCCCAGCCGGGCACCAGGCGGTTGTACGCCCAGTCCCTCATCCAGCGCTTTTTCCAACCGACACGCAGCGGTGCACCCGAGAAGATGACGAAGGGCACGCTGCGCGGACTGCTCTGCAGATCGAGCACGACATCGTAATGACGCCGATGACAAGTTGTGAGCACGCGTATCCATGAGTCCAAGCCCTGCCTCAGCACCAGCAACTGGTCAATTCGCGTGTTGCCGGTGAGCGCGTGATGGAAGCCGGCCGACACCAAGACGTCGATCCGGGCGGAGGGATAGGCTAGCCGGATGGCACGCAGTGTCGGCGTGATAAGCAGCAGATCACCCAGTCGCCGAAGGCGAATAACGAGAATGCGCGGCGATCCACCGAGAGCCGCGCCAGGTTTGGCGGCGGCCGCGACTGCCATTGACATTTAGTTAGCAAGGCTCGTACGGCGAGACAATAGATGGTGCGTCAGAGCGCCAGTTAGCGGGATACGCTGCCCGTTTTTAGGGTTGCCCGCTCGAGGCAAGGCGAGTGGGCAGCGTTTTTGCGTCCTCCGCATACGAAGCGCCCGCAGCATCGCAATCTTCGCAGCGGTTCGATGCTTGCGCCTGCGCAACAAAGAAAATAAGACCCAGCCGCGAGGTTGGCGCGCGTGAATCGGGCTCTTCCCCTGCTGGTGCTCCTGCTGCTGGCGGCTGCGCTCTATTTTCGCGGGCTGGGTCAGCTGCCGTTCTATACGATCGGCGAGCCGCGCGAGGCGCTGGAGATCTCGGAGGAGATCCACAACGAGGAATGGGGGCTGCCATGCCGCAACGGCATAAACTTGCCATCAAAACCCCCACTCTTCCAATGGCTGGGTGGCCTGACTGCGCACGCGGGGCAACCTTTACAAGGACTGAGCCCCGTGTTAAGCAATCAACCTAATAAAAGATGGAGGAAAGATGGGGATAGCTCCCGAACGGACGAAGGAGCTGATCGTGCAGTACCAGCTTCATGCATCGGACACGGGCTCTCCCGAGGTGCAGATCGCGCTACTTAGTTCGCGCATCGAATATCTGACGGAACACTTCAAAGTCCACAAGAAAGACCACCATTCGCGTCGTGGCTTGCTCAAGCTTGTCGGACAGCGGCGGCGGCTGCTGGACTATCTGAAACGTCAGGAGTTCGAGCGCTACAAGCGTGTCATTGATCGGCTGGGGATCCGGAAATAGGGCATTCGCCCTCTTGTTCCCTTTGCGTCTTTCCCTCCCGTATGCGGGCCGCCAGCCCAAAAGGTGAGCCGGCCCGGGAGGTTGTGCATGTACCGGAAAGTAGAGATCGAATTCCACGGGCGCCCACTGTCTATGGAGGTCGGGCGTTTGGCCAAGCAGGCGGACGGTGCCGCCTTGGTGACCTACGGCGAGACCGTGGTGTTCGTCACCGCCGTCGCGGCCGAGAGTACCCGCGAGGGCATCGACTTCTTGCCCCTGACATGTGATTACCAGGAGCGCACGTTTGCGGCCGGCAAAATTCCCGGCGGATTCTTCAAGCGCGAAGGCCGGCCGTCGGAGAAGGAAACCCTCACCTCACGCCTGATCGACCGGCCGATCCGGCCCCTGTTCCCTGAGGGCTTCTCGCTCGAGACGCAAATCATCGCCACCGTCCTCTCACACGACCGCGAGAATGACCCCGACATGGTCTCCTTGATCGGTACCTCGGCGGCACTGCAGGTCTCGGATATTCCATTCCACGGACCGATGGCCGCGGTGCGCATGGGCTGGATCGACGGACAGCTCGTCGTCAACCCGACGCAAACCCAGATCGAGCAGACCGCACTCAACCTGGTGGTCGCCGGCACCCGCGACGGCATCGTGATGGTCGAAGGCGGCGCCAAGATGTTGCCCGAGGACATCATGCTCGACGCGCTGTTCACCGCGCACCGGGAGCTGCAGGTCATCCTCGACATGCAGGACGAGTTGCGGCGCGCGGTCGGCAAGCCGAAGCGGGAGATCACCTCGGCGCCGTTCGACACAGCCCTCTTCGGGCGCGTCGACGAATTGCTGCGACCGCGGGTGGAAGCGGCGTTCCAGCTCTCCGGGAAGCAGGAACGGGCCACGGCGCTGCACCAGGCGGAAGAGGAAGTGGTCGCGGCACTGACGCCTGAGTTTCCCGACCGCGCGCAGGCCGTCCGCCATTTGTGCGAGGAAGTCACAAGCCGCGTCATGCGCGGCGCCATCGTCACCGAAGGCCGCCGGGTCGATGGCCGCGGCCTGAAAGAGGTCCGGCCGATCACCTGCGAAGTCGGGGTGTTGCCGCGCACGCACGGCTCGGCGCTGTTCACGCGGGGTGAGACCCAGGCGCTCGCGGTGGCAACCCTGGGAACTTCGTCGGACGAGCAGAAGATCGATGCGCTCATCGGTGAGTACTACAAGCGCTTCATGCTGCACTACAACTTCCCGCCCTTCAGCGTGGGCGAGGTGAAGTTTCTGCGCAGCCCCGGCCGGCGCGAGATCGGCCATGGCGCGCTCGCGGAGCGCGCCCTCCAGGCCGTGCTGCCGAGCGAAGAGGAGTTCCCCTACACCATCCGGGTGGTCTCCGAGATCCTTGAATCGAACGGCTCCTCCTCGATGGCGACGGTATGCGGCGGCACGCTGTCACTGATGGATGCCGGCGTCCCCATCAAGGCGCCGGTGGCCGGCATCGCCATGGGCCTGATCAAGGAAGGCGACACGGTCCGCATCCTTTCCGACATCCTCGGGGACGAGGATCACCTCGGCGACATGGACTTCAAGGTCGCCGGCACCGCCGAAGGCATCACCGCACTGCAGATGGATATCAAGATCGGACGCGTCACGCGCGAGATCATGCGGGAAGCCCTGTATCAAGCGCGCGAAGGGCGGCTGCACATTTTGAAGGCCATGACGGCGGTGTTGGCGCACCCCCGTACCGACATCTCGGCGCACGCGCCGCGCATCGTCACCCTCAAGATCCGGGTCGATAAGATCCGCGACGTAATCGGCCCGGGAGGCAAGGTCATCCGCAGCATCATCGAGGAGACCGGGGTCAAGATCGATGTCGAGGACGACGGCACCGTGCTGATCGCCTCCACCGACGGCAACTCGATGCAACGCGCCATCGAGCTGATCCAGGGGATCACCGCCGAAGCGGAGGTGGGCAAGGTCTACAAGGGTATCGTCAAGAAGATAGTCGACTTCGGTGCCTTCGTCGAAATCCTGCCCGGCACCGACGGCCTGCTGCACATCTCGCAGATCGGACCGGGCCGCGTGAATCGCGTCTCCGACGTGTTCAAGGAAGGCGACGAGGTCATGGTCAAGGTGCTGGAGGTAGATAGGCAAGGCAAGATTCGGCTCAGCCGCAAAGACGTGACGCAGGCCGAACAACAGCAGCGGCCCGAGTCACAGCAGTAGGAGTACCATGCACACCGACCACCCCCTCGTCTCATGCTCACGCCTCGATAACGGCGTGCGTGTGATTTCGGAACGGATGCCTGGCGTGCCTTCGGTGACGGTGGGGATCTGGGTGGAGAGCGGCTCGCGCTACGAGCTACCCGAGCAGGCCGGCATCTCGCACTACTTGGAACACCTTTTCTTCAAAGGTACGGAGCGTCGCACCGCGGCCCAGATCGCCGAAGAGGTCGACGCCGTCGGCGGCGTGCTCAACGCCTTCACCGGCAAGGAGTACACCTGCTACTACGCCAAGGTGTTAGCAGAGCATCTGCCGGTGGCCGAGGACATCTTGGCCGACATCTTCCTGCACTCGCGCTTCGATCCGGACGAGATCGACCGCGAACGCAGCGTGGTGGTGCAGGAGATCCTACAGGTTGAAGACACCCCCGACGATTACGTGCACGAGCTGTTCAACTTGAAGTTTTGGCCCGAGCACCCGTTGAGTTTTCCGGTGTGCGGACGCGTCGAGACGGTGCAAAGCTTCTCGCAAAGCGACTTTCTCGATTTTGTCGCCGCACGCTACCGGCCGGACCGGCTGATCATCGCCGCCGCCGGCAACCTGGAGCACGAGCGCGTGGTCGAGTGGGCGACGCAACAATTCGGGGCGCTGCACGGGCGCGCCGACATCATCGACGGCCAGCCGCCGGTCGCAAGACGTGGGGTGTTCTACCTCGAGAAGGGCCTCGAGCAGATGCATCTATGCCTCGGCACTCCCGGGGTCTCGCAGTCGGCGGATGAGCGCTACGCTGCGTACCTGCTCAACACCGCCCTCGGCGGCGGCATGAGCTCGCGGCTCTTCCAGGAAGTGCGCGAAAAGCGTGGCCGCGCCTATTCGGTCTACTCGTTTCTGTCGTCCTATCTCGACGCCGGCTACCTGGGCATTTACGTCGGCACCAGCCTCGAGTGGGTGCAAGAGGTCGTCTCCATCATCTTGGCGGAGCTGAAGGCGTTAAAGCAGCAAGGTCTGCGTCCGGAGGAATTGACGCGGGTGAAGAACCAGCTCAAGGGCAATCTGCTGCTCGGCCTCGAGACCAGCGACAACCGCATGAGCCGAATCGCGAAGAACGAGATCTACTTCGGTACCGACATCCCGCCCGAGGTTGTTGGGGCGTGCATCGACGCCACCAGTAACGACGAGATCGTCCAGCTCGCAGCCAACTTGCTGCGTGCGGAGGCGATGGCCATCACCATGCTCGGCGATCTGAAGGGGAGAAGTCTCGGCGAAGAACTGCTGAATGTAGGGTAGGTTCATCGGTGGGTAGTGGTCCCCTCCCCCCTTGGGAGAGGAGCAGGGTGATGACAGCAGTGGGGCGCGCGACAGTGGAACATCGGCCAATCATCATCGCTGTCCGGCGTCTGCGCTCATCCCCCGACGCCCTGCCCTTGCCGCGCTACATGACCGCCGGCGCCGCAGGCATGGACCTCATGGCGGACATCGTCGATCCAGTCGAACTCCAGTGCGGGGGACGCGCCCTCATCCCCACTGGTATTGCGGTGGAAATCCCCCGCGGCTTCGAGGCGCAGATCCGCCCGCGCAGCGGCTTGGCCTTGCATCATGGGATTACGCTGCTGAATAGCCCCGGCACCATCGATTCAGACTATCGCGGCGAGATCAAGGTGCTGCTGATTAACCTCGGCGACCGGCCACACACCGTGCGCCGCGCTGAGCGGATTGCGCAGATGGTGGTCGCGCCGGTGGCTTGCGCGGAGCTGCGCGAGACCGGCAGTCTCACGGCCAGCAGCCGCGGTCCCGGTGGCTTCGGCCACACGGACGTGGAGTGACACGTGACGGCGACTGGGAGATGGGCTAGATTACGTTGGCCGCGGGGCTGAAAGAAGGAGCGTCGCTCATGATTGATCGCTACACCCGCCCGCAGATGGCTGCCGTGTGGGCGGAAGAGGAGAAGCTACGGCTCTGGCTCGAGGTCGAGCTACTATCGTGCGAGGCCCTGGCGGAGCGCGGCGAAGTCCCCGCCGATGTTCCCGCGAAGCTGCGGGCCAGCGCCGACGTCAGCGTCGAACGCATGCGCGCCATCGAGCGCGAAGTCGGTCACGACGTGATCGCGTTCGTCTCTTCGGTGGCCGAACGCTGCGGCCCCGAGGGTCGCTACCTGCACCTCGGCTTGACATCGTCGGACGTGCTCGACACGTCATTCGCGGTGCAACTCGTGCGGGCCGCTGATTTGCTGACCGCCGGAGCGTTGGAGCTCCGTGACGCCATCCGCATGCAAGCCGAGAGCTATCGCGGCACGGTCATGGTCGGGCGCACGCACGGTATCCATGCCGAACCGATCACCTTCGGGTTGAAATTGGCGACCTGGTACACCGAGATGCAACGCAACATCGGCCGACTGGAGGCGGCGCGGGCCATGATCGGCTTCGGAAAGATTTCCGGTGCGGTCGGCAGCTTCGCGCATTTGGCGCCCGAGATCGAAGCCTACGTCTGCCGCCAGCTCGGCTTGCAGCCCGAACCCGTCGCCACTCAGGTGGTGCCGCGCGACCGCCACGCACAGTTCTTTACCACAATGGCTGTCGTCGCCGGGTCCCTGGAACGCTTTGCAATCGAGATCCGCCATCTGCAGCGCAGCGAGGTGCGCGAGGTCGAGGAGCCCTTCAGCAGCCAGCAGAAGGGGTCGTCGGCGATGCCGCACAAGCGCAACCCGATACTGGCCGAGAACGTTGCCGGCCTCGCGCGCCTAGTGCGCGCCTACGCCGGGGCGGCGCTGGAGAATATCGCCCTCTGGCACGAGCGCGACATCAGCCACTCCTCCGTCGAGCGCATCATTGCGCCGGATGCCACGATAGCCCTCGATTTCATGCTGCATCGGATGACCGGTATCGTGCGCGGCCTGGTGGTGCACGCCGACGCGATGGGGGCCAACCTCGAGCGCTGGCGTGGAGCGGTCTTCTCGGAAGCCGTGCTCTTGGCTCTGATCCGCAAGGGTGTGAGCCGCGATCAGGCCTACCGCTGGGTACAACGGGCCGGCCTGAAGGCGATGGAAGGCGCGGACTTCCGTACCGAGGTCGCGCGCGACACCGATATCGCACGCTACTTGGCCGCTCATGAGCTGGAAAAACTCTTCGACCTTCGCCATCACTTGCGCTATGAGGGGGAGTTGTTGCAGCGCGCTTTTGGAGGGAACGCATGGAAAAAAGAGAGTTGATCTACGAGGGCAAGGCGAAACGCGAAGTGGACAAGAATCGTTGCCGCCAGGAGCTCGGCACCGTCGAAGAAGCCTACCACCAAGCGCAGCAACGCATCTGCGCCGCGTAAACTCCATGCGCGCTAGGGTCTTCATTACCCCCAAGAAAGGGGTACTCGATCCCCAAGGCAAGGCCATCGAGCACTCGCTGCACGCGCTCGGTTTCACCGAGGCGCACGAGGTGCACCTTGGGAAGTACGTCGAGCTTGCGCTGGACACCGATGACCGCGAGCAGGCAGGTCAACGCGTCGACGACATGTGCTGTAAGCTGCTCGCCAACGGCGTGATCGAAGACTACCGCTTCGAGCTGGAAGACTGACGGATCAAAGACGAAGTCGTTTCATGTGGGCGGGGCGCGTAGCACAAGGGCCCCCTGTCCTTGCAGGAGAAGGGTCAGGGTGGGGGATGCGGGGATGTGATGGCCCCTTCCTCTAGTTGGGAGTGAGTTTCACATGCGTTGGGGAGTAGTCACCTTTCCCGGGTCGAATGACGACCACGATACCGTCTATGCGCTCGACCACACCCTCGGTGAGGATGTCGTGGCGCTGTGGCACAAGGACCGCGATTTGAAGCAGGCCGACTGCGTTGTCCTGCCCGGCGGCTTTTCCTACGGTGACTATTTGCGGTGTGGTGCCATGGCGCGCTTCTCGCCGATCATGGAGGTGGTCGCCGATTTCGCGCGCGCGGGAGGGCTGGTGATCGGGATCTGCAACGGCTTCCAGGTGTTGTGCGAGGCCGGCCTGCTCCCCGGCGCGCTGGTCCGTAACCGCAACCTGCGTTTTTTCTGCGAGCATGTCCACCTGCGCCTGGAAAACGCCGAGACGCCCTTCACCTGCCGCTGCACGGCGGGCGAAGTGCTCACCATCCCGATCAAGCATGGCGAGGGCTGTTACGTCGCCGACGCTGCCATCCTCGAGCAGCTCGAGCAGAACCATCAGGTCGTCTTGCGATACGTCGACGCCAGCGGGCGCGCCACCCCCGAAGCCAACCCGAACGGCTCGCTCCGCAACATCGCGGGCATCGTGAACTTCCAGCGCAACGTGTTCGGCCTGATGCCGCATCCGGAGCACGCCACCGAAAGGCACGTCGGTGGCGAGGACGGTCTGCATCTGTTTCGCTCGGTGGTGGCGGCCTGCGCCGCCGGCGAATACCGTCGCGTCGCCTCCCTCGCCCCGGGACACTGAACGAGCGCGAAAGACAATGTCAAACCGGAGTCAAACGAGAGACGAGAAACCGGCCAATGGGCCGATGCTCTGCCTTCTCTTCGGTTCACCGGTTTCGAACTTCTCAGTTCAAGTTCCCGGTTTCACATTCTCTGTCAACGCAGCATCATGATGTCCGAGGCTCTCGCACCGGTGACCGAGATCGAGGCCCTGCAACACGGGCTGAGCGCAGACGAGTTCGCGCACATTTGCCGCGGGCTCGGCCGTGCGCCCAACATCACTGAGCTGGGGGTGTTCTCCGTCATGTGGTCCGAGCACTGCAGCTACAAGAGCTCACGTCGCTGGCTGAAAGAGTTGCCGACACAGGGGCCGCGGGTGCTGCAGGGGCCGGGTGAGAACGCCGGCGTCATCGACATCGGCGGGGGCTTGGCGGTGGTGTTCAAGATGGAGAGCCACAAC
Source organism: Binatia bacterium (assembly GCA_050015455.1). Lineage (GTDB taxonomy): Bacteria > Desulfobacterota > Binatia > HRBIN30 > HRBIN30 > JAGDMS01. The sequence continues at coordinate 10,397 of JBEKBJ010000060.1, read as the reverse complement.
CACCCGTCGTTCGTCGAGCCATACCAGGGCGCGGCGACCGGTGTGGGCGGCATTTTGCGCGACATCTTCACCATGGGGGCGCGGCCGATTGCCAACCTCGACTCGCTACGCTTCGGCAGCTTCGAGCACCCGCGCACGCGCTACCTCGTGAATGGGGTGGTCGCCGGCATCGGCGGCTACGGCAACTGCATCGGCGTGCCTACCGTCGGCGGCGAAGTGTACTTCGACCCCGGCTACAACGAGAACATCCTCGTCAACGCCTTCACCCTGGGCCTGGCGCGTTCCGACAAGATCTTTCGCGCGCGCGCCGCGGGCGTGGGCAATCCCGTGATCTACGTGGGTTCAAAAACGGGCTGCGACGGCATTCACGGCGCCAGCCTGCTCGCCTCCGCAGAATTCAGCGGCGGATCGGACAAGAAACGTCCGACCGTACAAGTGGGTGACCCATTTACGGAGAAACTGCTCCTCGAAGCCTGTCTCGAGCTGATGGAGCAGGATGCGATTGTGGCAATCCAGGACATGGGCGCCGCCGGCCTGACCAGCTCGACCGTCGAGATGGCCGGGCGCGGCGGTACCGGCGTCCTGCTCGATCTCGATCAGGTCCCGCGACGCGAGCCGGGGATGACGCCGTATGAGATCCTGCTCTCCGAGTCGCAGGAGCGCATGCTCATCGTCGCGCCCGCCGGTCGTGAAGACATCGTACGGCGCGTCTTTGCCAAGTGGGATCTGGATGCGTGCGTGGTGGGACGGGTGAGCGACGACGGTTTGCTGCGCGTGCTCTTCGAGGGCAAGCAAGTGGTGCAAATCCCGGTTGGGCTGTTGACCGACGAAGCCCCCGCCTACGACCGCCCCGCGGCGCCGCCCCCGGACTTCAACGAGCGTCAGGAGCTGCGGCTGGATCGGCTGCCGCCCCCGGGTGATTACAACAAGGCCCTGGTGACCTTGTTGGACTCGCCGAACATCGCTTCCAAGGCGTGGGTGTACCGGCAATACGATTATCTGGTCCGCAGCAACACGGTGGTGAGGCCCGGCTCCGACGCCGCGGTGTTGCGCGTCAAGGGCACGCGCAAGGGCATCGCGTTGAGCGTCGACTGCAACAGCCGCTACTGCAGCCTCGATCCGTACGTCGGCGCGATGATCGCCGTGGTCGAGAGCGCACGCAACCTCGTGTGTGCTGGGGCGACGCCGATCGGCATCACTGACTGTTTGAACTTCGGCAATCCGGAGAAGCCCAATATCATGTGGCAGTTCGCCGAAAGCATCCGCGGCATTCGCGACGCTTGTGCGGTCATCGGTGTGCCCGTGGTCAGTGGCAACGTGAGCTTCTACAACGAGACCGAGGGCCGGGCCATTCCACCCACCCCGACGATCGCCATGGTCGGCCTGCTGGAAGACATCGATCGATTCACCACGCAATGGTTCAAAGCCAACGGCGACGTCATCGTGTTACTCGGCCGCACGCGCGAGGAGTTGGGTGGCAGCGAGTACCTGGCCCTGTGGCATGGCATGGTGCGTGGCGCGCCGCCGTGGATCGACCTGGCGGTCGAGAAGCAGGTGCAACAGGTCTGCGCGGCCGCCATCGCCCAGGGCATTGTGCGCTCGGCGCATGACGTGAGCGACGGCGGCTTGGCGGTGGCGCTGGCGGAATGCTGCATCACCGCGCCGGAGCAGTTTCACGGCACCGTGATCGAGCTGCAGGGAGCCATCCGGCCGGACGCGTTGCTCTTCGGCGAAAGCCAGTCGCGCATCATCCTGTCGCTGCGCCGCCAGCACCTTGCGGAGCTGCGGGATCTGGCCGCCGCCGCCGACGTGCCGCTCACGGTGCTCGGCGAAGTGCGGGGCCGGCAGCTGATCATCAGCCCGCTCATCGACCTATCACTGGATGAGCTCTGGCGCGTATGGTCGGCGGCGCTGCCGCGACGGATGGAGGCAACCTGAAGATGACGCATATGGCCTATCGCTTATGGCATATGGTCGTTCGAAAGCGGCTGAACCATTCGCGACATGCGATAAGCGATGTGCACCCGCAGCCGGAGCCAGGCGCGGATGTTTGACGGCTTTCGCGAGCAATGCGGCATCGTGGGGGTATTCGGCCATCCGGAGGCGGCCAACCTCGTGTACCTTAGCCTGTACGCCCTGCAACACCGTGGCCAAGAGGCCGCCGGGATCGTGTCGGCCAAGGACGGCGTCTTCATCTCGCACCGCGATCTCGGCCTGGTCGCCGACGTCTTCAGCGAAGATATCATTCGCAATCTCGAGGGCAGCGCGGCCATCGGCCACAACCGGTATTCCACCACCGGTCAGACGCTGCTGAAGAACACGCAGCCGTTCGTCGTAGAGTACGGTGGCGGCGGTCTAGCGGTGGCCCACAACGGTAATCTCACCAACGCCGCCGAAATCCGCGAGCGCCTGCAGGATCGCGGTGCCATCTTCCAGTCGACAGTCGACACCGAGGTCTTGATCCACCTGATCGCCGCCTCACGCGGCGAGCGTACCATCGATCGCATCATCGATGCGCTGCTTGAGGTGCGCGGCTCGTATTCGCTGCTCTTCCTGACCCCCAACGCGTTGGTGGCGGCACGCGATCCCAACGGCTTCCGGCCGTTGGTGCTCGGCCGGATCAAGGATGCGGTGATCGTGACCTCGGAAACCTGTGCCCTGGATCTGATCGGCGCCACTTATGAGCGCGAGATCGAGCCGGGAGAAGTGCTGCGGGTCTCCGCTGCCGGCGTGGAAAGCTTCCATCCGTTTTCGCCGGCGCCGACCACGCGCTGCGTCTTCGAGTACATCTATTTCGCGCGCCCCGACAGCCGCGTCTTCGGCCGCAGCGTGTACGAGGTGCGTAAACAGCTCGGACGGCAGCTAGCGCGGGAGCAGCCGGCGGAGGCGGACATGGTCATTCCCGTACCCGACTCCGGAGTGCCGGCGGCGCTCGGCTTCGCGGAATACGCCGGCTTGCCGTTCGAGATGGGACTCATCCGCAACCATTACGTCGGGCGCACGTTCATCGAGCCCCAAGAGGCGATCCGTCACTTCGGCGTGCGAGTGAAACTCAACGCCCAGGCCGACGTGCTGCGGGACAAGCGCGTGGTCGTCGTGGACGACTCCATCGTGCGCGGAACGACGAGTCAGAAAATCGTGAACATGGTCCGCAACGCCGGCGCGCGCGAAGTCCACATGCGCATCAGCTCGCCCCCGACAATTAGTTCCTGTTTTTACGGCGTCGACACGCCGACCAAGCAAGAGCTGATCGCGTCGTCGAACCCCGTCGAGGGTATCCGCCAGTTCATCACCGCCGACTCGCTCGGCTTCCTGAGCGAGCGCGGCCTGTACAGCTTTTTGCAGCCCGCCGACCGTGACGGCTTCTGCGCCGCCTGCTTCACCGGTCGCTACCCGGTCCCGCCCACCGACCAGGGCCGCACGCACCAGCTCCTACTCTTCGAAGCCCGCGAGCGCAAAATGTTCCCCTGATTGCGGAATCAGTGGTGACCTAGCGGAACCAGGCGCCGGCATCAGCTTTCACGAGCTGAGGACGGCGGATAACGTCGCCGCCATGTTCGCCGATGCCGCGGAAGGCCCGTTCGCACCAATCTAACTCCAGCCACTCACCGGGCTGGTTCTGATAGAATCCTACAAACAGCGAGGTGACGATGAAGAAACGCGAAACTCCGATCGAGCTCTACTATTGGCCCGGCATTCAAGGACGCGGTGAGTTCGTGCGCCTGCTGCTCGAAGACGCCGGCGCCGCTTATGTCGACATCGCGCGTGAGCGAAAGAACGGACTGGCAGCCATGATGCGCTTCCTGGAAAATGAGGAGTCCGGCCCACTGCCGTTTGCGCCACCCTTTGTGAAAGCCGGCAACGTCATCGTCTCGCAGACGGCGAACATCCTTGCCTTCCTCGCGCCGCGGTTCGGGCTCGTGCCCGACGATGACGCGCTCCGCGCGGAGGCGAGCCAGATCCAGCTAACGCTGGCGGACTTCGTCGGTGAGATCCACGACACCCATCACCCGAGCGCCGGAAGGCCCTGAGGTGAGCGGCTCGAAAGCATATGGATCTGCCTGACATCGCACTGCCGGACCGTGGTTGGGAAGATGCAAAACGCGTCTTGCACTGGATTCTGCGCCCGCTCGTAGATCCGCAACACAGTCGTGGAGGGACGCAGGCTCGAGTGTTCCGGGTCGGGGTCGAGCGTGCAGACGACCCCATGAAGGCTCCATCGGGCTAACCCGAAGGGCCCGTACGGCCCCATGAACGCTTCATGGGGGGTCAGCCGAATAGTCCGGTAGGGCCATGAGGCCTTCATGGGGGGCCAGCCGAAGGGTTAGACGGGGTAAGAACACCCCTCGCGGTATTTGACGGCGTGCCCGACCCTACTTGACGGCCTGCCCGATCCTGATGGTACACTAGGGCAATCCCTGATATCAGGAGTGTTTAGACCCGAGCCGGCGGAGCTTGGAGGCAACATCTCGCAGGGGCCGCCGAAAGAAGTGGAGGTGCGAGATGCCACAGGCCGACATCGAATCCGTTCTGCAAGAGAAGCGCGTGTTTCCGCCCCCACTGGCGTTCAGGGCCGGGCACATCGCGGACGCGGCTACATACGAGCGCTGGGCGCGGCTGGCAGAGGAGAACCCGGAGGCATTCTGGAGCGAGATCGCAGGCGAGCTGGAGTGGTTTTCGCCGTGGCAGTCGGTGCTGGAATGGAAGGCGCCGTTCGCCAAGTGGTTCGCCGGGGCAACCACCAATCTGGCGCACAACTGCCTCGACCGGCATCTCACCGGCTGGCGGCGCAACAAGGCCGCGATCATCTGGGAAGGCGAGCCCGGCGACAGCCGCATTCTGACGTATCACGACCTGCACCGGGAGGTGTCGAAGTGCGCCAACGTCCTCAAGCATCTCGGCGTCGGCAAGGGCGACCGCGTGGGGATCTACCTGCCGATGATTCCGGAAGCGGCGATCGCCATGCTGGCGTGTGCCCGCATCGGCGCCACCCACAGCGTCGTGTTTGGCGGTTTCAGTGCCGAGGCTCTGCGCGATCGTTTGAACGACGCGCAAGCCAAGCTGCTGGTCACGGCCGACGGGGGCTACCGCCGCGGCTCGGTTGTGCCGCTCAAGACCAACGTCGATGACGCACTCCGCGACGCGCCGTCGGTGGAAAACGTGGTGGTCGTGCGCCGCACCGGGGAAACGGTAGCCATGAAGGGCGGTCGTGACCGATGGTGGCACGACGTGATGGATGAGGCCGACGACGTCTGTCCGGTGGAGCCGCTCGATGCGGAGCACCCGCTCTTCATCCTCTACACCAGCGGCTCCACCGGCAAGCCGAAAGGCGTCGTGCACACCACTGGCGGTTACATGGTGCACAGCTACATCACTGCCAAGTGGATCTTCGACCTGAAGGACGACGACACGTTCTGGTGCACGGCCGACATCGGCTGGGTGACCGGCCACAGCTACGTCGTCTACGGCATTCTCGCCAACGGCGCGACCACCTTGATGTACGAGGGCGCGCCGAACTACCCGGAGCCCGACCGCCTCTGGAGCATCATCGACAAGTACGGCGTTAGCGTCTTCTACACCGCGCCCACCGCCATCCGCACCTTCATCAAATGGGGGCGGGACTGGCCGCGCCGCCACCGCTTGGCGAGTCTCAGGCTGCTTGGCACGGTAGGTGAGCCCATCAATCCGGAAGCGTGGATCTGGTACCACGAAGAGATCGGCAAGCAGCGCTGCCCCATCGTCGACACCTGGTGGCAGACGGAGACCGGCGGCATCATGATCTCGCCGCTCCCCGGCGTGACCGCGACCAAGCCAGGCTCGGCCACGCGGCCGTTCCCCGGCATCGTGGCGGACGTGTTGACGCGCGAAGGCCGGTCGGTCGGCGCCAACCAGGGTGGCTTCTTGGTGATCAAGCGTCCCTGGCCCGGCATGCTGCGCACCATCTACGGCGACCCCGACCGCTATGTGCAACAGTACTGGAGCCAGATTCCAGGCGTGTACTTTACCGGCGACGGCGCGCGGCGCGACGAGGATGGCTACTTCTGGATCATGGGTCGAGTCGACGACGTGATGAACGTGGCCGGGCATCGACTCGGCACGATGGAGGTGGAGAGCGCGTTGGTCAGTCATCCGGCCGTCGCCGAAGCGGCCGTGGTCAGCCGTCCAGACGCGCTGAAGGGGCAGGCGATCGCCGCCTTTGTCACCCTCGAATTGGGGCGTAAGCCGACGGATGAACTGCGGCTGGAGCTACGCGAGCATGTTGCGAAGGAGATCGGTGCCTTCGCGCGTCCTGACGACCTGCGCTTCACCGAGGCCTTACCGAAGACCCGTAGCGGCAAGATCATGCGCCGCCTGCTGCGCGACATCGCCGCCGGCAAGGAGAGCGTCGGCGACACCACGACGATCGAGGACCTGTCGGTGCTGGCGCGCTTGCGCGAGGGGGAGGAATGAGATCGTGACTCGTGCTCGTGGTAAGACGGGCACGAGTTTGGTATCGGCAGACCGAGCACGACTCACGAACACGATGAAACTGCATAACACTCTCAGCGGCCTGGAAGAGTTCGTGCCGCTCGTGCCGGGCAAGGTGGGAATGTACGTCTGCGGGGTGACGCTGTACGACCGCTCGCACATCGGACACGCGCGCGCGCTGGTCACCTTCGATGTCTTGTTCCGCTATCTGCGTTTCCTTGGATGGGAGGTGACCTTCGTCCGCAACTTCACCGACGTCGACGACAAGATCATCGCACGGGCGCAAAGCACCGGCGTCTCGGCTGTAGAGCTGGCCGAAGCCAACATCCGCGCCTTCGCCGAGGACGTCAAAGCGCTCGGCTGCCTGCCACCGACGATCGAGCCGCGCGCCACCCAACACATCCCCGACATGATCGCGCTGATCCGCGAGCTGGAGGGCAAGGGCCTGGCCTACGCCGCCGACGGCGACGTCTACTATGCAGTCGACAAATTCCCCGGCTACGGCAAGCTGGCGAAGCGGCGCCTGGAAGACATGATGGCCGGCGCACGTGTGGAGGTGGATGCGCGCAAGCGCCATCCGATGGACTTCGCCTTGTGGAAGGCGAGTAAGCCGGGGGAGCCGTGGTGGGACAGCCCATGGGGCAAGGGGCGTCCCGGCTGGCACATCGAGTGTTCGGCGATGAGCACGAAGTACTTGGGGCAGCCGTTCGACATCCACGGCGGCGGCACCGACCTTATCTTCCCACACCATGAAAACGAGATCGCGCAATCGGAGGGCGCCAAGGGCTGCGCCTTCGCGCGCTACTGGGTGCACAACGGCATGGTGACCATCGAGCAGGAGAAGATGTCGAAGTCGCTCGGCAACTTCATGACCGTCCAGGAAGCGGCAGGGCAGGTCGGGGGCGAGGCTGTGCGCCTCTTCGTCATCGGTACCCACTACCGCAGCCCGCTCGATTTCTCGTCGCAACGTCTGGAGGAATCGGCGCGCGCGTTGACCCGGTTGTACGAGACGCTGGCGCGCGCGGAGGAGGCAGTGCCAGCCTGGCGCGAGGCGGAACCGGACCGCGAGGTGATGGACCAATTTCGCGCGGCGATGGATGATGACCTGAACACGGCGCGAGCACTAGGCGTCGTGTTCGAGACCGTCCGCACCATCAATCGGCTGCTCGACGAAGGCCGGACGGACGCGGCAGCACCGTTGCGTCGTGCGGTTGCTTCGATCGCCGAGGTATTGGGGATCGGCGCTCAGGACCCGTGCGCCGTGCTTGAGCGCGCCAAGCGCGCCCATCTCGACGAGGCGGCTTTGGGCCCCGCCGAGATCGAGCGGCTCGTCGCCACCCGCAACGCCGCACGCCAAGCGCGCGACTTCAAGCAAGCCGACGCCATCCGCGCCGACCTAAAGGCACGCGGCATTATTCTCGAAGACACGCCCGCCGGCACGGTATGGAAGGTGGAGCGATGAACGCGGCGAAGAGCTGAACTTTGCGCGGATCATGCGCTTCAAGGCAGCAACCATTGCACTTTTCTCCGTGCTCTTTTTTCTCCCACCGCCGGTGAGGGCCCAAACGCGGGCGCTCTCGGTTGCCGGCGGCAATGTCGCCGATGACTTCAAATACCTGGTCGACAACGTACAGCTCGACGTCGAAGACGTGGTGACCGCGCCGCTTCACATCACGAGTCCCAACAGCGTGCTCCGCTCCCCCAAGTTCTATTTGGGCGTCGCTGGCGCAGGGGTGTTGTTGGGCGGTTCTTTCGCCCTCGATCAAACGTTGAGAAGCCAACTGCACAACATGTCATCGAGCGACGCGAATCTGCTGCAGAGTGTCAGCTACGGCTCCGTCAGTGTGTCGACAGCCCTGCTGTACGGGTACGGGCTGTACAGCGACGACGCGCGCGCCCGGCAATATGCGCTGACTGCGGGCGAAGGTGCCGGGGTTGCAGCCCTGCTCGCCGAAGGTGTCAAAGCCGCATTCGGCCGCCTCCGCCCTGGGCAGGACCACCACAGTCACACGAAGTTCTTTGACGGTGGGAGGTCGTTTGTCTCCGACGAGGTGGCGCCGATGTTCAGCCTGGCAGCCGGGGTTAGCGAATACTTCGACAACACCTGGTACGTGGCCGGGCCGATGTATTCCTTGGCGCTGCTCGACGGCCTTGGCCGCATGGGCCACGACGCTCACTGGTTCTCCGACGTCGTCGGGGCGGCGCTGCTGGGCTGGGGAACAACGGAGCTTCTTCTGTACCTGCACGCGCGCCATGCGGAGGAGCCGAGCCGCTGGCGCATCCTCCCCATGGGGCCGCCGGCCGGGCTGCCCGATGACCGGAACCTCGCCTCCATCGGCTGCGGCGTGGCCTATCTGTGGTGATTCCCGTGGGTGTGTGGTAATTCACTCGCTGCTCAACCGTCCTCATGTGCCGTCGCGCAGCGCGGCGGCAAAGGCGCGGACACCCTCCTCCCAGCGCGGCAGCAGGATGCAAGGATCTTGTACGGTGGTGAGCACCGAGTAGCGTGGACGCGGCGCCGGGCGGGGGAACTCCGCCGTGGCCACCGGATGCACCGGCGTTGTAATTCCGAGGTTGGAGTACAGGGTTCGGGTGAAGTCGAACCAGCTGGTGCCGCCTTGTCCTGCGAGATGATACGTGCCGAAAGCATCGCTCGTGATCAACCGGCCGATCGCATCGGCGAGGTGGGGCGCGTACGTGGGCGACCCGTACTGGTCGCTCACAACGCGTACCGATGGGCGCTCCGCGAGGCTGCGCATGGCGTTGGGAAAATTGCGGCCGACGGGGTGATAGAGCCACGCCGTTCGGATCACGTAGTGGCGGTGGTTCAACGCCCGCACCGCCTCTTCCCCTGCCAACTTGCTAGCACCGTAGACCGAACGCGGGTTGGGGCGGTCGAATTCGTGATAAGGACGCGTGCTGGCTCCGTCGAACACGTAGTCCGTCGAAACGTGAACCAACGGGATGCCTTGCGCAGCGGTGGCGACGGCAAGGTTGCGCGGCGCCAAGGCGTTGCCCTTGTAGGCGGGCGCCGGATCCGTTTCTGCCGCGTCGACCTCGTTGAAGGCGGCGGCATTGATCACCACCTGCGGCCGGTAGCTCTGCACGGCGGCGCGGACCGCGTCGAGTTGGCTGATGTCGAGTTGATCGATATCGACGGCCATCAGGCTATGGCTGCGCAGCGTGACCTGAAGCGATCGGCCGAGTTGACCCGCAGCACCGGTGATCAGAATTCTCATGTGCTGTTCACCTGACGCCAGCCCCACTCCTATCAAAGCTCGGGTCGTTTAGACAAACGGAGATAGCGATTAGCGGTAAGGCCTCATTCTTGGTGGCGCCCAGCTTGGACTGCGGCCCTCTCCCGCGCGTCTTTTCCGCGTGGGAGAGGCGAGGCTGAGAGTACCAGCCTGGCTCGCTTCACCGCAACGCCTCTGGCATGCTGCGCGCATCCGTCAAACACGCCGTGCCACACTGCAAGCTCGCGAGCTGCGTCGCACGATGACCGAGGCGGAAGCCAAGCTCTGGAGCCGGCTGCGTAACGGCCGACTCTTGGGCATGAAGTTTCGGCGCCAGGTGCCGATCGGCAGCTTCATTGCTGACTTTTGCTGTCGGAACCCGAAGCTCGTCGTGGAAGTCGATGGTCGCCAGCATGCGGAACGCGCCGCACAGGACGCGTCGCGCTCGCGCGTGATCGCGGAGCACGGCTACACGGTGTTGCGTTTTTGGGACCATGACGTGTTGACGGACACCGAGGCCGCGCTCGCGGCGATTGCCCGCCAAGTCACGCAGCGAACACTAGCCCCCTAACCCTCCCCTCTGCCATGGCGGTCTTTGTCAAGCGGTGCGGAATCACAGCCATTTTCACCTTCCGAATTCGGCGATGAACCCCCCCTCTCGCGAATAGCCCGTGCAGCGGGCGCACCGGGGCG
>JBEKBJ010000059.1:0-31039 GCA_050015455.1 Binatia bacterium | reverse complement strand
TTGCGTGTCATCGCCTTCACCTCTCGCCGTATCCGTCGCTCCATCGGCGACGGCGTAGCCGGTTAAGGCGGACCTCTCTAACTGCTTATACCCCCGGACATCTCCGGTGCTTCTAACACCAATAGGTTTATGATAGCGTCCGCGCGTGGTGCACCCGGACCTTTTCGAAGGCGAGCGCGAAGCGCTGATCAAGCGCCGTAGCCACTGGGACAACCGATGACGCACCGCACCGGCCCGCTCGCGGATCTGCGCATCCTTGATCTCACCCAAGCGCTCGCGGGCCCATTCTGTACCATGATGCTGGCCGACCTCGGCGCCGACGTCATCAAGGTCGAACCGCCGCAAGGCGATATGGCGCGCTATCTCGGACCGCATCCCCAGGACCGCTACACCTGCCACTACGGTGGCTATTTCGCCAGCATCAACCGCAACAAGCGCAGCATCGTCCTCGATCTCAAGACCGAAGCCGGCCGCAACACCTTCCTGCAACTGGTCGACACGGTCGACGCCCTGGTTGAGAACGCACGCGTCGGCGTCATGGACGGCCTCGGCGTCGGCTACGAGACTCTCCAAGCGCACAACCAGCGCCTGGTGTACGCGGCGATTCGCGGGTTCGGCGACCCACGCACCGGCGCCAGCCCCTACGCCCATTGGCCCGCCTTCGACATCGTGGGCCAGTCCATGGGTGGCTTGGTCGGGACCACGGGCCCTAGAGAGAGCCACGGGCTGCCGTGTGGCGCCAGCGTGGGCGATCTCTTCCCTGGTGTGCTGGCCGCTCTCGGCGTCGTTTCTGCTGTGCACGCGGCGCGGCGCACCGGCACCGGGCAGTTCCTCGACGTGGCGATGTACGACGCGGTCCTGAGTCTCTGCGAGAACATCGTGTACAAGTACTCGGTCGACGGCAAAATAGAGCAGCCGAAAGGGTCGGGACATCCCTTCCTCTGTCCCTTCGATGTGTATGACACGCTGGACGGCGCGGCAGCGATTGCCGCGCCGACGGGTGCACAGTGGGTAGCGCTGTGCGAAATCATTGGCCGCCCCGATCTCACCGCAGACGAGCGCTGCGACAACGTCTTCCAGCGCGTCGAGAACCGCGACTTCGTGGACGAGGTGATTTCCGAATGGACACGCCACCGCACGACACGTGAGGTGATCGACACGCTGGCGCCCCGCGTACCGGTCGGTCCGGTGAACAACGCAGCGGATATTTTCGCCGATCCACACGTGAAGGTTCGGGAGATGCTCGTCGAAATCGAGCAGCCGGGCAACAATCGGCCGATCACGCTGGCGGGATCACCGATCAAGCTCACCGCGACGCCGTCGGGTGTTTATCGGCGGCCGCCCAACCTCGGGGAACACAGCGAGGAGATTCTCGCTGAAGCCGCCGCGATAGCCCGACAGAAGGAGACAACATGAGCATGCGCGGGCCGCCGAAGAGGCCGGCGACAAACGATCCGTCACAGCCCGACCCCGCTGGCCGCGGTTTTCGCAATATTCCTTGTAACCAGGATGTAAGTGGAGCGGACCCTTATGGAAGCACGGTACGAGCACTGGATTAACGGCGCCCCCCACCCGCCGCACGCTGGCCGTTACTTTGAATCGAAGAACCCTGCTACCGGCGAGCGGCTCACGGAAATTGCGCGCGGCGATGGCGCCGACGTCGCCGCCGCGGTCGCCGCCGCCAAAGCGGCGTTCGCGGGGTGGCGCGAACGCAAGCCGATGGAACGCGGGCGCGTTCTCCTCGAGATCGCCGCGGTCATTCGTTCCTACAGCTCGGAGCTTTGCGAGCTCGAACAACTGGAAACGGGAAAGCCAGCCTATCATGCGCCGTTCGAGATCGAGTTGGCCGCGCAGTACTTCGAATTCTACGGCGGCTTGGTCAACGCGCTGCACGGTGAGACCATCGATCTCGGTCCTGGCTACCACTCGTACACGCGCCGCGAGCCGTTCGGCATCGTGGGAGTGATCACGCCGTGGAATGCGCCCATCAACCAGGGTGCACGCGGTATCGCCCCGGCGCTGGCCGCGGGCAACGTCGTCATAGCCAAGCCTTCCGAGTTCACTTCGACCAGCACGCTGGCACTGGCAAAGATCGCAGCTGACTGCGGTCTACCGCGTGGGGTGCTAAACGTCATCACCGGCACCGGACCGGAGGCCGGGGCCGCCATTGTTGAGCACCCCGATGTGCGGAAGGTCGCGTTCACCGGTTCAGTGCGTGCCGGCCGCGAGGTGGGTCACATCGCCGCGGAGCGCATCGTTCCACTCACCCTCGAGTTGGGGGGCAAGTCGCCGAACCTCGTGTTCGCTGATGCAGACATGGTGCAGGCGGTGCCCGGCTCGGTACGTGCCTTCGTGGTGAATGCGGGGCAGGTCTGCATGGCCGGTACGCGCCTGCTGTTGCAGCGAGAGATACACGATGAGTTCGTCGCCGCCCTGTGCCAGGTCATCGAGGGCGTGCAACCCGGGCAAATGATTGGCCCAATGACCACGGAAGCCCAGTACCGGAAGGTGCAGGAGTACTACGAGATCGCGCGCCAGGAAGGCGTGACCGTGGCGGCGGGTGGCAGCCTGCCGACGGACCCGAGCTTGCGCGGCGGTTACTTCGTCATGCCGACGATTTACACAGGCGTACGCAATGAGATGCGTATCGCCCGCGAAGAGATCTTCGGGCCCGTGGTGTCGGTCATCCCGTTCAGCGATGAAGAGGAGGCGATCAACATCGCCAACGACACGAGTTATGGACTGGCGGCCGGGCTGTGGACGCGCGACTTGTCGCGTGCGCACCGCGTGGCCGCGCGATTAGAGGCTGGCCAGGTTTACGTCAACGAATGGGTCACCGGACCCGTGGAGACGCCCTTCGGCGGCTACAAGCAAAGCGGGTACGGCCGCGAAAAGGGCATCGAGGCACTGCATCACTACACGCAGATGAAGTGCGTGACCATCAAGCTGTGAGGTGAACGATGAGATTCAAGCAAAGGAACGCGGTCGTAACCGGCTCGGCATCGGGATTCGGTGAAGCGATTGCGACGAGTTTGGCCGCCGAGGGCGCGAATGTCGTGGTTGCCGACATCGATGAAGCAGGCGGCAGGCGAGTCGTTGGCGCTATCACCGATGCGGGAGGCCGCGCTGTGTTTACCTGCGCCGATGTTTCCAGCGCCACGGATGTGAAGGGAATGATCGATACGGCCGTCACGCAATTCGGCGGTCTCGACATTCTCGTCAACAACGCCGGCTTTTCGCACCTCATGATGCCGCTGTGGGAGCTTCCGGAGGAGGAGTACGAGCGCGTCTTTGCGACCAACGTGCGCGGGGTCTTCCTCGGCTGCAAGTACGCCGTCCCCGTGATGCAGGGGCGAGGCGGCGTCATCATCAACACGGCCTCGATCGGTGCGGTGGTCCCGCGCCCCTGGGTGACAGCATATAACGCGACCAAGGGCGCGGTGGTCGTACTGACACGCGGGCTGGCGGTCGAAGTTGCGCCGTTCCGGATTCGCGTCAACGCAGTCAATCCGGTTGCGGCGGAGACCGGCTTTATGAAGGGTGCAGTCGGGTTGGAGAAGCTGCCCGACGAGGCGCGGCAGCAGCTGGCCGCCCAAATTCCCCTCGGCCGGCTCGCCGAGCCGAGCGACGTGGCCGCGGCGGTGTTGTTCCTGGCGTCCGACGACGCCGCGTTCCTAACGGGCGTATGCCTACCCATCGACGGCGGGCGGAGCATCTCCTGAAGACGCCCCGCAGTCCAGCCATTCGCGATTACGGTGACGTATTATCGGGTCTTGGGTCGCCGCCCTTTTGCATGGATGAGCCGCGCCTTTGTTCCTCTCCTTGGGAGAGCGTCGATCTTCTCGGTTCTGGTCTGCGGCGATGTGCGACGCTCCCTCTCCCGCATTGCTGGCGGGAGAGGGTCGGGGTGAGGGAACCAATCTCTTTGAAGCGGCAGCTCTGCACACGCAGCAGCATTGATTCGAGCCCCTCACCCTCACCCGCTCCCCGCGAAGATGCGGGGAGAGGGGAGCTTTTTCGCGGCAGCCCAGAAACACGCAACATTTGGAGGAAATCGACAGTCTTCGAAAGGGGGATCGAATACGTCACCGTATTTATGAAACGGAGCACTTAGCTCAGTCCGGTTCCGCCGCCACGTCGGCAAATGCGGCCTGCGCCCGCTCCAGCACCTCGCGGATGGCGGCGTCGGTCATGACGGTCGACATGGCTATTAAGCCGCGCGGTCGCGGCTTCCGCTGGATGCCGTGAACGAACGCAGCAGCTCCCCCCCCGCGAGTCTCAAACGTCGTGGTGCAAACTGCTCCGTCCTGAAGTTCAGCGTTACACTGAGCCACGAAGTCCCTTTTCGCTTCCATGCTGACGGTGTTTCGTTTGCACCGACGCACCAGAACCCCTACAATGCGCTCGCTCAAGGGAGGGGCGTCATGTTGACCAAGCTTTTGAGCAAGCCCCAGGCTGCGTAAATAGCGACCCGCGACGGTGACGCGGAAGCAGCTCTCCCAGGGGCGGCAATGAGAGCCAAAGGTTAGCGGGGGAACGGAGTCGCAACCGTGCAGCAGATGCGCGCCCGAGGGCGACACCGGCTCGCCGTGTTCGGATCGCTTGAAGGGCCGCAGTTTTTGCCGACATGCGGTGCGGAACGGCCTGATCACCGCGATGAAGGGTGCAGTGGGATGACCATCTCATTTATCGCACGGGACGCTGAGGGCAGGGAGTACACGATCATCGTCACTACGGAATCCATTGAGACCGCCACGAAGAGTGGCAGGAGCTATATCCCTGGACGGAGGTTGCTTGAGACCACAAACGGCGATCCGGTCAATCGGATCGCCAAGGGCGTGTACGAGGTGCTGCCCGCGCTTGGTCCTGCCGTCAGGGTCGCGTCCGACCACCCCGATGCGCCTTGATTCACCACTGTCCTAATTTCCCGCCCCGAGTCTCCTAATTCGGACGGTACCGAACCCCGGGGCAACGACGAACCGCGCCCGCAAGTCAGCGCTACCACCCACCTCACGCGTGAGAAGTGGTGTCCGGCGCTGTCGCGCGGAGCAGCCACGCTCGCGCCGCGCGTCCTGACACATGGAACGGTAGAAATCGATTCAGTTGCAAGGATTGCCCTGGGGGCGTCGCCGCAGCCCCGCTATCGACCGGTTGATTCCGGTGTGCCGCGCTGGGCCGTTTGCACACCAGGTTACAGGCCGGCGGTCAGACGTGCTGCGGCTGCCGGTCAGTGGGGGTTGAAGATCGTACGTAAACGTTTGTAAACTGTGCAAACTCTGTAAACGGCGGACAACTATGACCGGGTGCCGGGAGGTGAGACAGCGATGCGCACAGTAGTGGTCACGGTTTGTTTCAGTTCGCTTATGCTGGTCCTTCCCAATCCAACACAGGCTTGGATGGGCAAGCAAGACAACAAATCAGACCTCCAACTAGCACGTATGACAGACTTTGCTTTGGGCGATGAGGCGGCCGACGTATGCATCTCCACGACCATGTGGAGGCAACACAAAGACGTGTTGCTTAAGGTCGATCGACTGAGGCTAGGTCCAACAATCCATTTGTTCACTGAGGCATCCCAGTATCTCAAAGCAATTGAAGGAGCAGTTGCCAGGAAACACGGCGGAACATCGCCCGACTGGGTGAAACTGATGGTGGCAGCGGCTCAAGGTACCGATCCATCTGCCTGCGAGGCCCCAGTAGCGGCGCTGGCGCAGATGCGCGCGACGCCAGGCAAGAAGCCTCCCGCGCCCCCGCCCTGTAATGCTGACACCACAAATCCCCTCGCGAGTTTACGGGCATGCGTGTCAACCGTCGAGCAGCGGATTGCCAACACTAAACCCGTCTACTTCAACGAGGACAAGGGGGGTTGGGCAAAGCGCAACATGTCGATCGCGAACATCCAATACGAAGTGAAACAGCCGGCTTCCTCATCGGAAACCACCGGCACGGTCACCTTCGATTGTCAGCTGCAACAATCCCTGTTCTTTCAAGAACGACGGGAAGCAGAGGCTGCAACCGACTTCCAGGGTTTTCGGGGCATGGAGAAGTGTCGAGTCATCTTCACTCTTGAGGGTGGTGCCTGGAAAGTGGAGAGTCGCGCCTATGTCTCCCCGATCAACAAGGAATGGACCGAGGTGCCAGCGAATGAGGTTTACTGGGACGCTTGGCCTATCGTTCTTCTGCTTCTGTTCTAGCTGGATGCAGCGGTGCTGCTCCAAACGCTTAGGCGCTACAATTTCGGTCACCTCTTCAGGTGTACCGACATTCGACCCGGCTTCCGAGTAGGCAAACGAGACGCTCAGACACCCCCGGCTGCCCGGCGCCCGGCGGCGCTTTTCATTGACTTTTTCCTGCCGTCGCAGTAGCGAGGCGCGTGCGGAGGCGATTATGACGTCACACGGTTGCGTGGTGATTAGAACCATTGGACCATTGGGCGCTATTGTCAGACCAGCAGGGAGACTATGATCAAGCGCGTAGCGGCGTTCACGCTGGCAGCATCACTTCTCGGTCTTCAGCCAGCGTTCGGAGGGCTCATCTGCACACTCGACAACGGAGGAGAAGCCACCCTCGTGTTTCGCCCCGGGAAAATGTCGGAGACAATGAAACTACATGACGAGGGTATGAACGAGGAGTCGGTCCGATGCTGCGTCGCTTGCCTTCCGAAGAATGGCGTGAAGGTGATAATCACGGATCAAGGATTCGCATCACATACGATCCGCGTTCTTGAAGGACCCGACAAGGGGTGCGTTGGAGACGTGCCCGCCGAACACGTCAAGGGGTGCCATTAGCCGGCTCTCCACCTTCCGCGGAAGCTGTCCGAAGAGCCGCACCGCTACTTTGAACGTCAGAGGTTCGGGCGGGCCGCCGGGACAGGCAAAGCTGAAGGACGAGAGAAGGAATGCGGAAGGTATTGATGAAACGGCCCCATTGTAGTCTGCGAAGCGCAATGCATCGTAGACGAGGGACTGGCAAATGGTTGGCCTATGCCGCCTCGGCGATAAGGTGGCCGCACCGGCGGCCGGCGGCTCACCGTGTAACCCGGACAGCTAATGTGACAGTTGGGCAGGAAATACAAATCGGGCTATGGGGGAGGGTAAGCGATGGGGAAGCATTCGAGATTCGGAGCGGCTGTTATCGTAGGCGCTGTAGGATTCGTTGGTTTAGCCGTGGCGCAGCTGGAGATTCGGCCGGTTATCGGTAAGAGCGGGAACTGGTCAGTCCGTAGGGGAGTGGACTCCATGACAGACGAGCCGACGTGTACGGCGCTGTACAAGGAGAGATTTGACGTGTAGGTCAATGAGGGCTTTTTCTTTTTGAGCCTTCAGCGCAGGGGGGGAGTCGAGGCATTTTCGTTCCGGGTCGACGACGGTGCGCCCAAGAGCCGTCGTGCGGGTGGTTTCGACAAGGAGGCGGGTGTTGTGCATTTGGAAGGTCGCGACTTCCAACGAGTCCTTAGCGGCAAGAGACTTCGGCTCCAAGTCACAACGCTCCTGTACGCGAGGGTTGACGAGGACATCGACCTGAACGGTCTGGCAGAAATGTACAAGATTTTGCAGGGCCACAATTGCAAGAAGTCAGGTGCTGCAGGTCGGTAAGCGAGGTCACCAGCGGGCGCACAAATGCTCTCGTAGAACCGTGAGGTCTCCCCAGAAGGCGACAGCCGCCGGCCAGCGGCACGGGCCTCGGTGCTGTCGTTCGCGGAGGCCTCCGCCTCGGTAAGCGCTTCTGCGATCGCTGGCGCGTCTAGCGGTAGGGGATTGGTTTAGGGCATAGAGTTGGTGAAGCGATCGGGCCGCGGCTCGGACCACCGGCGCGTGTTCGCGCCGCTTCGCGGCGGTGAGTTTTTGTGCACGCCGGCGGTGCCGGTGGCTGTCGCCGGTCGGCAGCCGGCGGCGCCCGTTAGGAAGGTCGCGGCGCCCGTTAACGACGGGTTAGGGAAAGTCGTCACACTGCCCACGGGCAAGGCGTCAGGGGAGGCCAGCTAACTGCTTGAAAAATCAATGCCGGGGATGGTGGATCGAAGCCGAATCGTCGCTTGTGGTTTTCGCAGCCAATGTTGCGCCGTGTTGCGTGATGTTGCGTAGCAGTCAGCTGGAGGCCGGCTTCGGTGTGGTGCTCTTCAGTCACCCTGGAAGCCGATACATTTCGGGTACGCCAGCGCGATGGAAGCGATTGACCGCCAGGCTGCTTCCAGCAAGGAGACTGTCGCTGAGCGTGTCGATGTAGGTCAGCCGCAGCACGGGGCGCCGGCAGTCATGAGACCAGGCGATGGCTTGAGCGCGGTAGCAGGATGGTAGCAGCCGCCTGCGTGTTTTACGAAGGAACGAGCAATGAGCAACTCCAAATCTGACCGAGTCGTTTTGTTCGACGAATTACGAGTCGTTGTGGACCGACTGTATCACAGAGTCCAAGCGATGCTGCCCAGCCCCGAGCAGATAAGCGCCGGCCTCGATCTATTGGTGCAATCAGCCGAACAGCTAGGGCAGGCGGGGTGGGTCATGGCCGGAGAGATAACTCCGGGAGAGGCACATTCCCTCGCGGCTGCCGTCCAGGCAGGCCCGTCCGGCGCTGATGATTGGTTCGTCCGATTCTACCAGCCAAGCACCGAATTCTTCAGGTCACTCACGGACCGCTTGGCAACGAATGGTGAACTGGCTGAGTGGCAAGGACTCATCAGTGAATGCGTATGGGCTTACGAGCAGGGCAAGGTGCGTCTGGTGATTCCGTGCATGCTCCCCGTCTTAGAACGGCTGGTTGTTGAGTTCACCCGCTCCACTACCAGTCGAAAGGCCACTGATGCTTCAAAGACCTGGGATGCCAAGGCGCCGAAACCTGCAGCGGGAGGAATGGAATCGGTCTTCTATGTGTCTATCGCAGCATTTCTGAAAGCCGTCTGGGAGTACCGTGACTTTGGGCAGACACCACCGGACGTGATCAACAGAAACTGGCTGCTCCATGGGCGCGCCGTGCACAACGGAAACCCGGCCGACGCACTCCGTCTCCTGATTGGCGTCGCAGGCGTCGCCGATTACTGCGCCAGAGCCCGTCCCTGACAGATCGGTTGTGTGGCACGGCCCCGCCGAAACGAACACGTTGACCACAGGATAGCCAATCCCCTGCGCCGGGCCTTCATCTTGCGGTTCGTGGCTCTCCAGCGAAGCACTCACGCCACCTGAGCGGCCTTGTCGCGGTTGCGCCGGCGCGGGTCTGGATAGTGACGTCCGTGTGCCGTCGCATGTGTCGGCGACTGCGATGGCAGCGGCTACGTCACCATTGATGAGCTGCTCACCTTGGTGAGCATCGCGCTCGGGAATAGCGCGCTGACGGCCTGCGGCGCCGGTGACGCGAACGCTGACGGAGAAATCACGATCGACGAAATCCTCGCGGCAGTGAACGTTGCATTGAGCGGCTGCAGCGGATCGGTCGAAACGCTGGCGGCGCACAGGCGCGGCGGGAGCGGTCTGCAGACGGTCGCTCCGGCGCCCTGAAGCCCGCCTGGCTCAGCACCGAGCTGCAAAGCGGACAAGGGGGGACACCCTCACTCTGGTTCCGCCGCCACGTCAGCAAATGCAGCCTGCGCCCGCACCAGCACCTCGTCGATGACGGCGTCGGTCATGACGGTCGACATGGCTATTAAGCCGCGCGGCGCGAAGAAGAGGCCGTGATTCATTGCGGCAAGGTGGAAACGCCGCATCCGCTCGTAGTCCGTGCGCACGATTGTCGCCGGGGGGCACGTCGCCGTAAAGAACAGGTTGAGCAGTGAACCGGCCTGGTTCACCGAGAACGGCATGCCGACCGCGGCCGCCGCCTGCTCAAGGCCGACACGCAACGCCGTGGCGCGGTCCTCCATCGCCGCGATGCGCGCCGCGGTCAGCTCGCGTACGGAAACGACGCCCGCAGCAGTGGTGAGCGGATTGCCGTTGAAAGTGCCCGAAACGAACATCATACCCTTGGCCGGGTCGGTCATGGCGAGCAGATCCTCGCGGCCGCCGACCGCGCCGACTGGTAGTCCGCCGCCGATAATCTTACCGAACAGTGTGAGGTCGGGGGTCACGCCGTAGCGTTCCTGTGCCCCGCCCACTGCCAGGCGGAAGCAGATGACCTCGTCGAGGATGAACAGCGCGCCCTCCCGGCGGGCCGCGGCGCACACCGCCGCCAGGAAGCCTGGCGGAGCCGCGACGATGCCCGCCGAGCCCATCACCGGCTCCAAGAGAACGCAGGCGATCTCTGAACCGTGCTCCGCCAGCGCGCGCTCGAAGGCCTCGGCGTTCCCGAACTCGGCTAGGTAAGTATTCGGTCCCTCCTGACCGACTAGGCCGAGTTCCGTGTCCTCCTGCGAGCCGTGATAGCCGTAGCGGGCCATGAGAATCTTGCGGCGGCCGGTCGCCACGCGTGCGATGTGCATCGCCAGCATCGCGGCTTCGGTCCCGGAGTTCGTGAAGCGGATCTTGTCCACCGACGCGACCCGCTCCACCAGCAGCGCCGCCAACTCGATCTGCGCATCGCAACGTGCCGCCCAGGCCGTGCCGCGTGCCGAAGTAGCGCGCAGCACCTCGACGATCGGCGGGTACGCGTGGCCGTGGACCAGGCTCGTGTAGTTGCCAATCAGATCGATGTAGCGGTGGCCGTCGACGTCCCACACGAACGGCCCTTGCCCGTGCTCGAGCGTTAGTGGGTACGGAGTGTGGTGCGCCGCCGCGCGGGTGTCGCCACCAGGCATCACTGCTTCCGCAGCCCGTGCCCGCTCCGCCGATCGCGGCGTGCGCCGGCAGAACTCCTCCTCGATTCGCGTCATCGCAACCCCTCGCTGCACTGCAGCGGTGGCTTTCGCGCCGTGAACATCTCCCCGGCGCGCCAACAATGCAAGATCGCCGTGCGTGGCGTGCGTGGACTGCGTCGCATTCCGCCCAGGTCCGCCAACGCGATGGGCGCGCCCCTGAACGACGATGTCAGCGCAACGCTAGGGTGATCCCCCCGTCGAGCACGGCGCGGGCGAAGGCGTCATCGCGTGCGACCAAGGCGGCGCGCTCCGACTCGGTGTAA
This sequence comes from Binatia bacterium, assembly GCA_050015455.1. GTDB lineage: Bacteria > Desulfobacterota > Binatia > HRBIN30 > HRBIN30 > JAGDMS01. The sequence continues at coordinate 19,996 of JBEKBJ010000059.1, read as the reverse complement.
GCAACCACGTCGCAACCGATGCCGACACCGGTGAAGTGCCTGGCGAGATCGGGGATGCGGTCGAGGAATGGCGGCGCGCCGTCACGCAGCACGATGAAAAGGTCGGCATCACTGCCCGGATAGGCATCTCCGCGCGCGAGCGAGCCAAAGAGCCGTACCTCGAGGACATCGGAGTTTCGCTGCACCAGAGTCCGGGCCCGCTCCCGCAGGCGGGCAATGACACCTGCGCCGTCTAGGCGGAAGACGCGAACGTTACGCCCTTGATAGCATCTTTCGACAGATTGCAAGGACCGCCTCCGCGTCTGCAATGGCGCGTTCCGACTCCGGCCGCGTGTAGAAATCCGCGGGCGCTCCGCTCGCCAAGCCGTTAGGATACCTCGTCGGAATGTAGAGCTTGTCGAGCGCCCGAGCGCGATCGAGCAAGGTATCGTCGATGTCAGGCTCCTGGGAGCGCAAGGCGTCCAGGAGTTCCGTCACCACATGACCCCACGCCTCTTCGCCGACGGCAGCGTGAGCCGCCTTCGCCGCTTTCTCCGCTGCCTGCTGCGCGGCGAAGCACGCCCACTCGTGATCACCGTCATCCAGGGCACGCCGCGCATGCCTGAGGTCCGCTTCGGCCTGCCGGAACCAGTCTGCAGCACGCCCGCTCATCGCGACACTATACCCGACCTTTCGGTAGAAGGGTAACCGCTCTCACGCCCTGCACCAGATCTCGCTCGCCGTTCGGGTACAAAATCGCGGCAATCATCACGGTGAGCAGGAACTGGACGAGCAGCGGCCCGATACTGCCGACCTGCCCGACGAACCAAAAATCCTTCATCGGTTCTCCGAGCCCTCGGCTTGTCGATGGTACAGCTCCATCGACACCAGCCGAGCGTTAGACCGATGTGTGCGGCACCCCTTCGGAGATTGAAACGCATGAGCGGCCACGAGGGAGCTGCGGGCGCGCCCACTTGAGCCGCCGGCTTGGTCGGTCGTCGTGCGGTCGAGGTAACAGGCGCGATGCGCACCACGATTGTGTCACGACGGCAGATCGTGGATGCTAGGCTCATGCCGGTGGAGTTCATCCCAGCAGCGCACGTGCGCACACTGACGCGGCGGATAGAGGAGTCGCGGCAACGGGCGATCGACCGCTGCGGGCCAACACCACCCGCGCCGGACGCCGGCTATTGGGAGCGGCTGTTCGAGGCCAACGCCGCCGAGGTGCTGGCAGCACTCACCGCCGTACAGCTCGCCGCCGGCTTCGTCGTACACTACCGTTTTTTCGGCCAGCGCGGGCGTGACCTGATGGTACGCCCGTTCGTGGCGCGGGCGGGCACCGAAGTAGACATGATCCGCCGCTTGATCGACTGGCATCCGCCGCCCGACGCCCTCGCCTCGGTTCTGCCAAATCACTCAACGCGAGATGTCGAGCTGTTATACGGGCATTTCTCCTTTCCAGCGACGGCTGCAGGCGTTTTCGAGTACTGGCTGGCTATGCAGGAACTGTGGGCAAGCCAGCGCTGGACGCACTCCCACCTGATTGCCTCGGCGGAGGAGCTGAGCCAGATCACCGCCGCCGACGGCTGGCAGGTGCTGCATCCCGTCGAGTGCTACGAGCCGGCGGTGGTGCGCAGCGACGGCAGCGCCCGTGTAGCTGTCCTGATGCACTCGCCACTCCGGAGATTCGAGATCGCGCTGCAGCAGGTCGACATCGCCGAGGACCACTCGCTGCAATTCGCCGAACCGATCCTCGTGGCCTCTGGCCCGCGAGGCTATTTGGTGTAGGCGTCAGTGATGCCCAACCCCCTTGACCAGCCTCGGATCTTCGCCCCCTGCGCCACAGCGTGCGGGACGGCGGTCTCTTCGTGCTTTGAGCCCCGTCCCTTCAACAGCCGGACGATGAGGTGGTCGAGGCTGACCCGTCCCGGCCCGACAAAGAAGAGCCAGAGAAACGTCAGCCCGTAGAGCGGCTCATCGAGCTCTACAAAGTCGTTCACGCCACCAACCTCTTTCATCTTCACGGCAATCACCGCAACCACCATGTTGATGAGCATCGGGATCGAGGCGAGCCGGGTGAACAGACCGATCAGGATGAACGTACCGCCGATCAACTCGGTGTAACCCGAAAGCGCGGCGTTGAAGGCGGGCAGGGGGATGCCCCATTGGACAAAGCGCTGGGTCAGCGCATCGAGGTTGTGCACCTTTCCCCAGCCGGTCTCGGTGAAAAAGTACCCGACGAACAGGCGCACCAACAGCGCCGGCACCCAGCTACCGCTTTGTACTCGCTTGCTAACCCGCTCGGCCTTTGCGAGGATGGACGCAACGAGCTTCACGGCCTTTTCTTACCCGGCGGCTGGGCAATCCAGCCCTCGGCGAACCAGCTCCCCACGGCACGGACGGCTGCGGCGGCCGCATCAGGCAGGTTGCCATATGCCTCGCAGACGACACCCATGGGTTCGCCTGCCATCGCACGTTCAAGCGCACCGGCCTCTTCGGCCTCGAGGCGCACGTGAAAGATGTCGAATTCTTTTCGCCACACCGCGGCGAAGGTGACAGACCGCCGCGGCATCCAGACCGCAGCGCCGTCCTCGATGCGGCGCCACGCTTCGAGTACGTCGTATTGCAGGCGCAGCAGCCGCAGAGCCGGCACGACCAGCAGTCGTTGGTTGGCAAAGTCCGCACGGGCTAGGCTGCGGAGGCACTCCGGTGACGCGACCGGCACAACGGCTTCCTCGAACACTTCGGCGCGTGCCCATTCGAGAGCCGCCATGTCACTGAGGTCGGGCCGGCCGAGGGAACATTCTTCTAGAAAGCGGGCGAGGTGCCGACCGAACTTCGACAACGAGTAGTGCCCGGAAGGATGCGCGCGGACGTAGGCTTCGCCGAGCGCGTAGAACGCCTCGTCCCCCATCAGCGCCGCCAGCTTTGGGAAGTCCTCACGCAGTGCGTCAACCTGTCGCCAGACAAACATATTGGCGTAGATTTCCATCCGCCCGGCGACAGGGAGCGTCGGTGTCCCCACAAACGCCTCACCCGCATCGCGCGCGCGGCTTCCCTCTCCCCGTGCTGCGAGGGACCAGAAGAGTTGCTGAACTTCCGCAAGTCTCATGTCCCCACCGCCCTCCAACCGAGCACCTGCGCCTCAACCGACGCAGCTTTCCGGCTCTCGGCGATCAGGACGTCGAGTTCGGGGATCTGATCGTCCCACTCAATCAGCGTCGGCACTCGGCCGAGTTGCCGCAGGGCGTAGCCGTAGAGATCCCAGACCTCAGAAGCCACAGCGGCATCGTGCGAGTCGAGCAGATATGTGCCTTTGTCGGTGTGCCCGGCGAGATGGATTTCCGCAACTCGTGATGCCGGCACACTCGCGATATATTCGCGGCTGTCAAACCCGTGATTCTTGCTGCTGACGTACACGTTGTTCACGTCGAGCAGGATTCCGCAGTCTGCCTGCTCGGCGACGGCGGTAAGAAATTCCCATTCCGGCATGGTTGAATCGCGGTAAGAGACCGTACGACGAGATGTTTTCGAGCAGAATCTGCCGCCCCAGCGTCTCTTGAACCACCGCGAGCCGGGCGACAACGTGCGCAACCGCCTCTTCGGTATACGGTAGCGGCCACAGATCGTGCGCGTAGCGTCCGCCGTGACTGCCCCAACACAGGTGGTCGGAAACAAGTGCGGGGTCGGTTCTCCGAATGAGGTCGCGTAAGTCGTCGAGGTAGTCCGCATTGAGCGGGTCCACCGCGCCGATCGAGAGGGAAACGCCATGCAGCACCACGGGGACATCGCGCCGCACCTTCTCGAGCACGGCAATTGGTCTGCCGCCGGGCGCCATGAAGTTCTCGCTGGTGGCCTCGACCCAATCGACCGGTGGCCGGCCTTCGAAAAAGCGGCCGAAGTGTTTCGGCCGCAGGCCGACCCCATGGCCTAAGTCTTGTCGGGTGATAGCCATGTGCGGTGAAGGGCCGGCGTCCGCGACGGCGCCGGCCCTTCCTCTGCTCTACATCTCCGATGCGGGGGCGACGGTACCGCCCTTATCGGTGCAGTCCTTCGCGCTCCGCTCCATCGTGTAGCTCTGTCCCTTGCAGGCATTCTCGCCCTTGCAATCGTTTTTGGCGCTGCTGCAATTGCCCTTTCCCTTGCAGCTGTTGGTGCCCATGCACTTGACGGCGTTGGATCCGGCCTTGTCGGCCTTCTCCTCGGCGTGCGCGACGCCGCCGACGAACATCGCCGCCAACACGCAGGCAATGGCAGCTCCCTTTGTGGATCTGACGTTCATGTCTACTCCTCCGTTGCTGACGTTTGGTATATAGTCTCCGGGGAGCCGGAAGCATTACAAGACGCTCCGTGTTTTCCCTTATTTGACGAACTCAGCCGGGAATGGAGAGAGACGAGGGGGAATGGCGTGTCTCAGGCGTTGCGGAATCTGATCGAGCTGCTCGACCTCGAAGAGCTGGAGGTAAACATCCTCCGCGCCGTCAGCCCGAAGGAAGACCGGCAGCGTCTACACGCCGGGGGGCGTCCGGGTGGTGTCGGTGGCGCAGGAAGGGTTGATTCGCCGTATCGAGGTCTAATGCTGAACAAGTCGAGGAGGACCGACCATGGTGGTACGCGATTACATGTCGTCGCAAGTGATCACCATTGACCCTCAATGCGCGATCGCGGATGCGCGCGCGCTGCTGCGCAAACATCGCATCCGCCAAATCCCGGTGGTTCATAGAGACCGGCTGGTCGGAATAATCACTGACCGTGATCTGCGCAGCACCTCGGCGGCGACGAAGACTGTCGGCGAAGTCATGAGCGCCGAGCTGACCGTTATCCGACCGATGGCGCCGATCGACGAGGCCGCAGGGGTGCTGCGCAAGCTGAAGGTCGGCGCCTTGCCGGTGGTTGATGACCACAAGCTCGTGGGCATCATCACGACTGCGGACGTGCTGGACGCCTTTGTGGAATTCTGCGGCGTCACCGAGCCGACCTATCATTTGATTCTCGGCGGACCCGGCGGCACCGACACCAAGTGGCGGGTGCGCCGGATCATCGATCAGAAACGCGGCGACCTGAAGTGGATCTACCGGGATCGGCGCTCCGGCAAGCTGCAGCTGCGGCTCAAAGCCACGCACGTCGACGACATCGTCTCGGCACTCGAAGCTGAAGGCTTCGAGGTGAGCAAGATCCTGTCCCCGCCCGCCAGCGGGCGTAACAGCGGCACAAGGTCTACGTGAGCTTCCCGGAACCGATACAGGCGATGTTGCGCCCGGAGATGTACCCCTATCGACCGGCAACCGTCGATTTCGTCCAGACGCATATTTCGTACGTCTTCCTCGCAGGCGATGAGGTCTACAAGGTCAAGAAGCCGGTACACTTTTCCTTCGTCGACTTCTCCACGTTGGAGCGACGGCGCCACTTTTGTCACGAGGAAGTGCGGCTCAACCGCCGCTTGGCCCCACACGTGTATATCGGGGTGGTCGCAATCTGCCGGGCCGGGGTGACCTACCGGCTGGGATCCGAAGGCGACGACGCCGCCGTCGAGTACGCGGTGCGCATGCGCCGCCTGCCCGCGGATCGCACATTGGACCAACTCCTCGACCGCGGTGAGGTGACCCTGGCGATGATCGACCAGCTGGCGCGCCGGCTGGCCGACTTTCATCGGCGGGCCGACGCCGGGCCGCACGTGACCGCCAACGGGGACGTCGCAGCTATTGCCGCCGTGCTCGAGGACAACTTTGCCGGCATGCGCCCGTTCCACGGTGTGACCATCGCCGCGGCCGAAGATGACGCGATCCAGGAGTTCTCTCGGGATTTCCTTCGCCGGCAGGGACCGCTCTTCCGCCGCCGGCAAGCCGAGCATCGCATCCGTGACTGTCACGGTGACCTCCACAGTGAGCACATCTGCTTCGATGGGGAACCCGTCATCTTCGATTGCATCGAGTTCAATCCGAAGTTCCGCTATTGTGACACGGCCTCTGAGATTGCGTTCTTGGCGATGGACCTCGATTACCATGGGCGCGCGGAACTGGCGCGCCATTTGGTGTCGTTCTACGCGGCCCACGCCGACGACCCGGAGTTGCCGGGATTGGTTCCCTTCTACCAGTGCCACCGGGCGTACGTGCGCGGTAAAGTGGACAGCTTGAAAAGCGCCGAGGAAGAGGTGGAGCCGGCGGAGCGCGAGCGCGCCCGCGCCAGCGCGCAACGCCATTTCGCGCTGGCATATCGCTACACCTGGGCATACGGCCCTTGCCTCGTCATGATTGCCGGTCTGAGCGGCACGGGGAAATCCGCCGTCGCCGGCGTGCTTGCGGCGCGCACGGGTTTCGTTCACATCAATTCTGATGTGGTGCGGAAACGACTGGCGGGGCTGGCCGCCGAATCCCGCGTGATTGCCGCCTATGAAAGCGGGCTCTACTCTCCCGAGTACAGTCGGCGCACCTACGCTGCTATGCTGGCCGAGGCCGCGGAACTTTTGGGGGCAGGACGTGGGGTGGTCTTCGATGCGACCTTTCAGCGTCGCACCGACCGCGACACCGTCCGCGCGCTGGCGCACAAACACGCGGTGCCGTCTTTATTGGTCGAATGCCACTGCCGCGAAGACGAGGTGCGCCGGCGATTGGAAGCGCGGCAAGGCCGCGGCGGCGCATCGGACGCCGATTGGAACGTCTATCTTGAGCAGCGCCGCCGCTACGAGGCGATCGGCAGCGACGAGCGCGATGATACACTGCTGATTGATACCACGGTTCCGCTCCCCGAGGTGGCGGCCTCGGTAGAACGCGCGTTGCGTCCCCGCACGGAACCACCTCCGGCGGCTATGATCAACCCCGATCCGAAATTCTCGCGATGACCGTCCGCCCGCGAGCACCGGGGGTGCGCCCCCTGAGGGGTTGCGCGTCCTCACTTTTTCACCTCACCTTTTCTTATTGCGCCGGCGCGGATCATGGGGCACCCTATTGGCAGAGGAGGGCTGGCCATGCCGATCCTAACCAAGTTGCGCGAGTATCTCGACAGCAACCACGTGCGGTACGAAGTCGTGTCGCACCGGCAGGCGTTCACCGCGCAGGAGGTCGCCGCCGCGGAGCACATTCCGGGCAAGGAGCTGGCGAAGGTGGTGATGCTGCGTAGTGGGAAGGAGTTCTTGATGGTGGTGCTGCCCGCACCCTACCGCGTCGATCTCAAGCGCGCCCAAGCCGTACTTGGAAAGCCGGAGGTGAGGCTCGCAACGGAGGAGGAGTTCGTGGGGCTCTTTCCGCAAAGCGAGCCCGGCGCCATGCCGCCGTTCGGCAACCTGTACAACTTGCCCGTGTATGTCGACGAGTTGCTCACCAAGGACGACAGCATCGTGTTCAATGCCGGCAGCCACACCCAGACAGTGCGAATGAAATACGCGGACTTTGCGCGGATGGTCCAGCCGAACGTGGTTTCGCTGGCCGCGAAGCTCGGATAAACCGCGTGAAGAACCGCGCGAAGAGGAGGATGGTGCGCGTCAGCCTCGGGGGCCTGACTATCGAGCGCAACTTACTGCGCCCATCTCCGTTGAAGTACCTAGGAGACCGCGTGCTGGTGCATGCTCCGGGACGGTATGATAAGAGGGGGCCGCAGTGAGAAACGAGTAAGGACTATGATGAGAAAGTCAGCAGCAGTTTTGTTTTTCGTGATCGCGCTCATTCTCGCTCCGGCAGCGCCGAGCCACGCCCAAGGGCATGGCGGTGGCGGGCACGGTGGCGGCGGGCACGGTGGCGGCGGGCATGCTGGCGGCGGGCATGGTGGCGCTTGGCATGGTGGCGGGTGGCATGGCGGGGGCTGGCACGGCGGTGGTTGGTATGGCGGTGGTTGGTATGGCGGAGTTTACATCGGAGCGCCTTGGTTGTATCCGTACCCCTACTGGTATTCGTATTCTTATCCGTACTGGTACTATCCGGCGCCATACTACGCCTACCCTCCGGCCAGCGTTGGGGGGCCCGCGTCAGTGTATATTCAGCAGGAGCCGGCGTATACTCAGCAGGAGCCGGAGTCGTCAGCGGAGCCGCCGCAGAAATACTGGTACTACTGTGCGAGCGCCAAGGCGTACTATCCCAAGGTGAAGAAATGTCGGGAGGCCTGGATCAAGGTTCCACCGCCACCTGAGTAGAGAAAGCTGTGGAGAACGACGATGAGACAATTGTACCTCCTTCCAATAGCGGCCGGACTGATGCTGGCGGGATGCGTGACGGTGCCCACGGGCCCCAGCGTTATGGTGCTCCCAGGTTACGGGAAAGACTTCGAGCAATTCAAAGTTGATGATGCAGTGTGCCGCGACTGGGCTTTGCAACAGACCGGGACGACGACCAATAAGGCGGCAACCGAGGCGGCGGTCGGCAGCGCTGCCGTCGGGACGGTTGTCGGGGCGGCTGCGGGTGCCGCTGTGGGCGCCGCCTCCGGGCATCCAGCCACCGGGGCCGCCGTAGGTTCAGGAGTCGGACTGCTGGGCGGTACCGCCGTGGGCGCCGACCGCGGCGCGTCCGCACAGTGGACAGTGCAGCGCCGCTACGACATCGCGTACACGCAGTGCATGTACGCCAAGGGCAACCAGGTCCCGGTGCCCGGAGGTTCTCAGCGGCCGTCCGCGCCCGCCGCGCTGCCGAGCGCGAACCCTCCGCTCGACGTTCCGCCCCCGCCGGCCGGAAATCCGCCTCCACCGCCGCCTGGGCCGGCCTGGTAGCGCCACAAGCCGCTCTCTTGCGGATAGCCGAGACTAGGTAGCGCACGCGGTCTCGAACATCCGACTCTGGTGGAGATCGATTTGCTTTCGCGCCGTGCGATCCCGGCGCGCATGTCTTTTGCTACCGTCTCAGTTTGGTCCCAGCTGTCCGGCTGCGGCGCGGTCGGCGAGCACCAAAGCTTGGTTCTGGCGCACCCGTCCGGCCGGAATCGATGGATCGCCGTTGCGTAGACGCGCAAGCATTCCCGCCTTCTCACTACCGGTGACCAGCCAAAGGACACGGCGGGAACGATTGAGGATCGGATAGGTTAATGTCATCCGCCGTCTTGCTTGGTAGACCCCGGTCAGCGCCACGTCGGCGTCGGTGACGTCGAGGACTGGATCGCCGGGCACCAGTGAGGCGGTGTGGCCGTCGGACCCAAGGCCGAGGTGAGCGAGATCGAGCACCGGCGGCGAGCCTGCGAGCTGCCGGAGTATCGAGGCGTAGCGAGCGACTGCGGTGTCCAAATCGGGCCAGTCCACCGGCATGGCATGGACCTGCTCGGGGCGCAGCGGCGCATGCTCAAGCAGGCTTTCGCGCAGGTGGGTGAGGTTTCGGTCTGGATGTGCTGCCGGGGCGACGCGCTCGTCCACCTGCACCACGTGCACGCTTTCCCAAGGTAGCTGTTCGCTTGCCAGCGCCCGTAGCATGACCCATGGGGTGTGGCCGCCGCTGACGGCCATGACGAAGCGGCCGCGTGCGGCGCCGGCCGTGCGCGCCTCCGCGGCGATGATCGCGGCAGCCTCTCGGGCTACCGAATCGGCATCCGCGAAGACTTCGATCTGCATGAGAACGCCTGTCGAGGTGAGCTGGCGCCGTCATTTGCCGGCGGATTTCTCCAGGTGTCCGCCGAACTCGTAGCGCATCGCCGACAGCAGTTTGTCCTGGAAGTCGGACTGGCCGCGTGAGCTGAACCGCTGATAGAGCGCGGTGGAAAGAACGGGCGCTGGCACAGCCTCGTCGATGGCGGCCTTGATGGTCCAGCGGCCCTCGCCCGAGTCCGACACCTGGCCGGCAAATCCCGCGAGATTAGGATCCTTCACCAATGCCGCTGCAGTCAGATCCAGCAACCACGAGGCGACCACGCTGCCGCGCCGCCACAACTCCGCGATGTCACGCAAATTGAAATCATACTGGTAGTGTTCGGGGTGACGCAGTGGTGTCGTCTCGGCGTCGACCGCATGCTTTTGCGTGCCGATGTTGGCATGGCGCAAGACTCCAAGCCCCTCGGCGTAGGCAGCCATGAGTCCGTACTCGATGCCGTTGTGGACCATCTTAACGAAGTGGCCGGCTCCATTTGGGCCGCAGTGCAGGTAACCTTGCTCGGCGGTGCCGCCGAGCTTCTCGCGTCCGGGGGTGCGCGTAATGTCGCCCGCACCCGGCGCCAGCGTCTTGAAGATCGGATCGAGGTGCTTGACTACCTCCTTCTCGCCTCCAATCATCATGCAGTACCCGCGCTCAAGGCCCCAAACACCACCGCTCGTTCCCACGTCCACATAGTGGATGCGTTTCGACCCGAGTTCGGTTGCGCGCCGGATGTCGTCGACGTAGTAGGAATTGCCGCCGTCGATGAGCATGTCGCTTGCCTCGAGATGGGACACAACATCACCGATGGTTTTGTCCACAATTGCCGCCGGGACCATCAGCCACACGGCCCGCGGCTTCTCCAGCTTCTTGACGAGATCCGCAAGCGAGGAGGCTCCCACCGCCTTCTCCTTGGTCAACTCCTTCACCGCCTTCGACGACACGTCGAAGACCACGCACTGATGGCCCCCCTTGAGAAGCCGCCGCACCATGTTCGCGCCCATCCTTCCAAGGCCGACCATTGCGAGTTGCATAAGTGACTCCTTTCTCTATCTCGATCGCTCGACCCCGTGATACTCCAGCTCGCATCCGGTTCATGGCTGCGACTAGGTCTCCTTGAGTTTCCGGTAGCGACGGATCAGGTTGTTTGTTGAACTATCGTGGCCGAGCGTGGGCTCCGCCTGGCTCTCGAGCTCGGGGATAATGCGCTGGGCGAGCACCTTGCCGAGCTCGACGCCCCACTGGTCAAACGAGTCAATGTTCCAGATCGCGCCCTGCGTGAAGACGCAGTGCTCGTAGAGGGCAACTAGCTTGCCCAGCGTTTCCGGCGTGAGCCGCTCGGCGAGGATCGTGTTCGACGGGCGGTTGCCCTCAAACACCCGGTGGGGCACGAGCCAATCCGGCGTGCCTTCGGCCTTGACCTGCTCAGGCGTCTTACCGAAGGCCAGTGCCTCGGTCTGCGCGAAGACGTTCGCCAGGAGCATGTCATGGTGGCGGCCGAGCGGATTTAGCGGCTGGGCCAAGGCAATGAAGTCGCATGGGATGAGCCGGGTTCCCTGATGGATCAACTGGTAGAAGGAGTGCTGGCCGTTGGTGCCCGGCTCGCCCCAGTAAACCGGGCTGGTGTCGTAGGCGACGTTCTTTCCCTCGATGGTGACGTGCTTGCCGTTGCTCTCCATCATCAACTGCTGCAGATAGGCTGGAAAGCGCTTCAGGTACTGTTCATACGGCAAAACGGCAATGGTTTGAGCGCCGAAGAAGTCGCTGTACCAGATTACCAGGAGGCCCATGAGCACCGGCAGATTGCGCTCGAATGGGGCGGTGCGGAAGTGTTCGTCCATCTGGTGGAAGCCGTCCAACAGGGCGCGGAAGTTCTCCGGGCCGATGGCCAGCATCGTCGAGAGACCGATCGCCGAATCCATGGAATAGCGCCCGCCGACCCAGTCCCAGAACCTGAACATGTTCGCGGTGTCGATGCCGAACTCGGACACCTTCGCGGCGTTCGTCGACACCGCGACGAAGTGCTTTGCCACGGCCTGGACATCACCGGCGAGACCTTTGAGCAACCAGTCGCGCGCGCTCTGGGCGTTGGTCATTGTCTCCAGCGTCGTGAAGGTTTTCGAGGAGACGATGAAGAGCGTTTCCGCCGGGTCGAGGTCGCGGATTGCCTCTACGAAATCAGTGCTATCGATGTTGGAAACGAACCGAAACGTCATGGGCCGGTCGCTGTAATGCTTGAGGGCCTCGTAGGCCATCACCGGCCCGAGGTCGGAGCCGCCTATGCCGATGTTGATGACGTTACGGATGCGCTTGCCGGTGTGTCCTCTCCACGCGCCGCTGCGGACGCGGGTGGAGAAGTCCGCCATCTTGTCTAGCACGGCGTGGACCTGGGGCACGACGTTCTCACCGTCGACGACGATCGATGCTTCTCTGGGTGCGCGCAGGGCCACGTGCAAGACAGCCCGCTCTTCCGTGGTGTTGATCTTTTCCCCCCGGAACATGGCGTCGATGCGCGCTCGCAAACCGCTTTCCTCCGCCAGCTGAAGCAGGAGATCGAGGGTCTCGCGGGTGATGCGGTTCTTCGAATAATCGAGGTGGATACCTACGGCCTCCGCCGTCATACGCTCGCCGCGCTGAGAGTAATCCGCGAAGAGCTCTCGCAGGTGGAGGTTCCGGATCTTCTTGTAGTGGGCTGCGAGAGCCTTCCATGCCTGGCGCTTCTTGAGTGGTACGACGTGCGCTGCCATGCTCGTGCTCCTTTCGTATTCTCGCGGTGATGTCACTCAGGCTAAATCCGATCTCGGGAATTCGAAACCAACCCGAATCACCAAAACTGTGGATCAGCCGCGACGGCACGGTAGCTCGATGATCAGATCGTTGTCGGCCGGCGGGCGGTCGCTGAAGCTGTTGACGTAGGCGGCCAGCGCGGCGTCCCCGAGTTCCTCGGCGCCGTAAGCGAATTGCTCTTCGCCATCGGCGATGGACGGCCACCAATCGCGCAGCTTCTGCGCCACGCTCTCGGCCCGGTGGCGCGGATACTGAAACGGCGGGCGGGTCATCCCATCCGCCAAGACCTCCATGAAAACGTCGGCGGTGAACTCACGGGAGTAGCGCTGCAGCTCGAGGCATGACGGAATCGATTGCAGACGCCGGCTGCGGATTTCGAGCGCGCCGTCGCGCAAGCTCATGATGCGGTATGCGTGCGGGTAACCCGCCACCGATGCGGTCACGACGTTGTACAAACCCGCTTCTTGTTTCACGTCTTGAATGTGCAGATGGCCGCTGAAGCTCAGACGAACTCCGTGCCTGCGCAAGATCGCTTTGAGATCGGCAGCGTTTTCGACGTGAAACCAGGAGAAGGTGGGGTCGACGGACTCGTTGGGAACATGATCGATGATGCTGTGGTGGAGCAGGAGGATCGTCTCCCGTTCCCCATTGCGCTGCTGCCTCAGGTCGTCATCCAGCCACGCCAGCACGTCGGGCGCGATCCATCCCCGATCGTCGTCCGGTTTGGGTGAGCATAGACCGACGAGATGGACATCTGGCGTCGGGTCGCAGCTGAAGGCGGTACGTCCGCTGTCCTTGAACCCGAAATCGCCGTACAGGCGTGGAATCTCCGCAGTGGGCACGGGCGTCACGTCGGGATCCATACAGTCGGCTGGGCGCAACCGCTTGGGACGCGGCTGGTCGTGATTGCCGGAGACGCAGAAAACGGGCTTGCGGAACCGCGTCAGCAACTCGCGGGCACGGTCGTGGTTGTAGGGTTCAGAATCCTTAGTCAGGTCGCCGGCAACGAGGACGAAGTCCAGCTCGGGGAGGGCGTTTATCTCGGCGATGGCGGCTTCGAGTAGCTCGACACTGTGGGCGTACAAGGTTGGCTCGTTCGGAATCGAGAACCGCGCCCATCCGCTGTCCGGGTTGGCCACGGTGACGTGGGGGTCGGAGATCAATGCGAACGTCGCCACAACTCTACTCTTGCGGTGTGCACGAATTCAGTCAACCACCCGGCAGCTGAATCCCGGCGAATGGATGTGCCTGCGCGCTACGCACTCGTGTCGGCACGGCAGCTAGCGCGCCCGCGGCTGAGGCGGCTTCGAACCGAAAACACTACTCGCGCTGGCGGCCTACGCGTCAACTGCGCGGCGGAATTTGCGTCTGCGCGGTGAGGCCGGTCCATACCACCTCCGCTGCCATTTCTCCGCTGTGGACGCAGTCGGGGATGCCGACGCCGCGGTAGGCGTTGCCCGCGACCGCCAGGCCCGCATGCTGCGCCAGCGCCGCGTCGATGCGCGCCATGCGGTCGAGGTGGCCGACACGGTACTGTGGCATTGCCTGCGGGTGGCGGTGGACGCGCGTCAGCAACGGCTCGCTGGTGATGCCGAGGAGTTCGCGCAGCTCCCGGCGCACGCTCTCCACCATGGCGGCGTCGTCCTGCTCGAACAAACTCTGCTGCAAGGCGCCACCGACGAAAGCCCGCAACAACGCATGACCCTCCGGTGCTCGGCCCGGATACTTCATGCTGCTGTACGTACATGCGACGATGGAACGCGCCTCAACCAGCGGCACGACAAAGCCGAAGCCGTCGAGTCCGCATGGGATCCGATCTTCGCGATATGCCAAGCTCACCGTCGCCGATGAGGCGTAAGGGATGCCGCGCAACTCGTCCGCCAACTTCGGATCGAGATTGGCCACGAGGCGCGCACTCTGATGCGCCGGGGTTGCCAGCACCACCGCGTCAGCCTCAATGACACCGCCCTCGCTGGTGAAGATCTTCCACCCGAGTTCCTCTCGTCGCAGCGATGCCACGGCGCTCCCGAGCCGCACCACACCTTCCGGTAACCGCTGCGCCAGCGCATCGATGATACTCTGCATGCCGTCGTCGACGCTGACGAACAGACTCCAGCGGGCGCCACTCGTGGCGCGGCCATTTGTGGCGCGGCCGGCTCCACCGGTGGCCGCCGCCATCCGCCATTGCGCCGTCCACATTGCCCAGATCACGCTGCGTGACTTGCGCTCCATCTCCAAAAAACGGGGCATGGTCGCGGCTAAGCTGAGGTCGTTCGGGTCGGCCGTGTAGATGCCGCCGACCAGCGGTTGAGCCACGCGCTCGAGCGCTTGGCGCCCGAGGCGCCGCGTGACGAACGCGCCCAGGCTCTCGTCGCGGCGCTCCGGCCCGCGCGGCAGCACCAGATCGAGTGCAATGCGCAACTTGCCCGGCCAGGAGAACAAACGGCTGGCGATCAGCGGCCACAGCTGCGTCGGCGCCAGGAGCAGAAAGCCGTCGGGCAGGGCATGAAGCTTGCCGCCGTGCACGACGTATGTGCGCCGGTGTTCGTCACGTGTGCGCACCAGCCGCCGGGTGAAACCGATACGCTTGCACAGATCGAGCGCCCACGGCTTCTCCGAGATAAACGAGTCCGGCCCAGACTCGATGACGAAGCCGTCGGTACGTTCTGTGCCGATCGCGCCGCCGAGGCGCCGCCCCGCTTCGAGCAGCATCAGATCGATCGGCTTCTGCCGCTCAGGCCGCTGGTGCTCGCGGCTCAGCTCGACCAAGCGGTGTGCCGTCGCCAGGCCGGCGATCCCCGCGCCGACGACAGCGATGCGGGGGGTGCGATTGGCCGCCATGGCCAAGCTTCACGCCTCGATTCGCTGCCGGACGACGTCCGCCAGCATGCGAATGAAAGCCGGGTGGTCATTCACGGTCGCCGCCCGCACGAAGTTGAGGCCGAGCCCCTGCGCCACCTGGCGCGTTTCAATGTCGAGGTCGTACAGCACCTCGACATGATCGCAAACGAAGCCGATTGGCGCCACTACCACGTCGCGGTCGCCGGCGCGCGCGCGCAGGCGAACAACCTCGTTAATGTCCGGCTCGAGCCAGGGCTCGCCGGGGCCACCGCTGCGGCTCTGATAGGCGAGCGCCCACTCCAGGTGCCCGATGCGTTCCGCCACCAGACGGGCGGACTCGGTGATCTGCTGCACATAGGGTGAAGCCGCCGCCATCGCCGTGGGGACGCTATGTGCGGTGAACACGAGTGCAGCAGAGGTTCGGCGTTCCGGTGGAAGCCGCTGTAAGGCCGCGCCGACGTTGTCGCTCACGGCTTCGATGAACAGCGGATGTGCGTGCCACTCATCAACATACTCGACCTCCGGTGCGGCGGCACCCATTCGTTCGCGCGCTGCCGACACCGCGCGCTCGTACCGTCCCCAGCTCGCATCCGTCTGATGCGGGGCCATGATGATTCCAACCGCTCGCCGCACACCCTCCGCCGCCATTTGCTGTAGCGTGTCGTGTATGTACGGCGTCCAGGCGCGCATGCCGACGAACACCGGAAGCGCCAGGCCTTCGGCCCGCAGTCGCGCTTTCAGCGCGCGGGCCTGGCGGAAGGTCAGCTCGTTGAACGGAGATCTCCCGCCGATTATCTCGTAGTGCTGGACGACGGTCTCGATGCGCTCCGGTGGCACCGGCCTGCCGCGCAGGACGTTGTCGAGGAACGGGCGCACCTCCGCCCTGCTGGTCGGCCCGCCAAAGCCGATCAGGAGGACGGCGTCATATAACCTTTCACCTTTCAAGTGTCTCTACCTGCTGCTCAGGTCGTGGACCATGTCAACCAGCGCGGTGACGTTTTCCACCGGCGTATCCGGCAGGACGCCGTGGCCGAGATTGAAGATGTGGCCACGGTGGCCGCGGGCTTGCTCCAGGATGCGCCCAGCGCGCTCGCGAATGTCATCGATCGGCGCGAACAGCGCGGCAGGATCGAGATTCCCCTGTACGCCGACGTTGTAGCCGATCCTCTGCCACGCGCTGCCGAGATCGATGCGCCAGTCGATGCCGATGACATCGCCGCCCGCCTCGCGCATCAACTCGAGCATACCCGAGGTGCCGGTGGCGAAGTGAATCACCGGGACGCCGGGTGTGATGCCGTTGATGACGCCGCGCATGTGCGGCAGCACGAACCGCCGGTAGTCGTCCGGCGCTAGGCAGCCCACCCAACTGTCAAACAGCTGGACCGCATCCGCACCAGCGGCGATTTGCCGATTCACATAACCAATGACGGCGGTGGAGAGCCGGCGCATCAACATGTGCCACGCTTCCGGCTCGCGGTACATGAGTGTCTTGGTGTACACGTAATTGCGCGAGCCGCCGCCTTCGGTGACGTACGAGGCCAGCGTAAACGGGGCGCCGGCGAAGCCAATCAACGGGACTTTCAACGCCGCTTTGGCCTTGCGCACGGCTTCGTAGACGAAAGGCACAGCGGCAGGCACATCGACGTCCGGCAAACGTTCGATGTCCGCCGCAGTGCGCAGCGGATCGTGCAACACCGGGCCGTCGTCCTTCCCGTAATCGAGACCGATGCCGAACGGTTCCACGATCAGCAGGATGTCGGCGAAGATGATCGCGGCATCGACCCCGAGGCGCTCCACCGCTGCGACCGTAACCTCTGCCGCGGCATCCGCATCCTTGCACAGATCGAGGAAGCTGCGGCGCGTGCGCAGGGCGCGGTACTCAGGCATGTAGCGGCCCGCCTGCCGCATCAACCAAATCGGTGTGAACGGGGTCGGCTCGCGACGGCAGGCTTTGAGAAAGGGCGCGTCGTCCAAGATTGTCACTAGCTACGTCAGCCCCATGGTGAGGTCAAGGGCGCGTGAAGCGTGGGAGCGTGACGCGTGCGAGCGTGCAACGTTGGTCAGTGCTTATGGCAGCGCCGGGTCAACCGCGGAGAGACCCTGCGGTCACCAGCCACGGCTTTCACCGATGTCGAGTGTCCACGCTCTGTCGCCGTCGAAGCCGTAGCGGGCTGCGGCGGCGTGAAACCGCTGCGGTGGCTCGCTCGGCGGCTCATCGGTGAGGTCGAAGGTGCCGAAGTGCATGCCGATGACATGCCTGGCGCCGACGTCTATGGCGGCCTGCACCGCCTCCTCCGGGTTGAGATGGACGAAGCGCATGATCGAGGGCGGATCATAGGCGCCGATCGGCAGCGCCGCCAGATCGATCGGCCCCAGTCGTTTGCCGATCTCAACGAAGCCCTTGAAGTAACCGGTGTCACCGGCGTGGTAGAAACGGCGTGTCGGCCCGGCCACGACCCAGCCGGCCCACAGGCGCCGGTTGTGGCCTCCCGGTGAGCGTCCGGAGAAGTGTTGCGCCGGCACGCAATAAACACGGACGCGGCCCATGCGCACATGCTGCCACCAGTCGAGTTCGACCGCATCCCCGCCGGCATGGCGCACCAACTCGCCCATCTCTAGCGGCACGATGAAGCGCGTGCCGCGCTTGGCAAGAGCTTCGATCGTCGGGATGTCGGTGTGATCGTAATGATCGTGTGACAGGAGTGCGAAGTCGATGGGCGGCAACTCATCGAACGGCACCCCCGGTGCCACCAGTCGCTTCGGGCCGGCGAAGGAGACCGGGCTGGCGCGGTCGGAGAAGATCGGATCGGTAAGAAACGTGACGCCATCCATCCGCACCAACATGGTCGAGTGGCCGATCCAGGTGATGCTTGGGTTACGCTCCATCGCCTGGCGATCGTAAGGCACTCGGTGCGCCCCGGGCCGCGGCGCAATCGACGTCCAGAGCTTGCGCAGCATGAACGGAAACATCGTGGGAAACCCGGGTAGCTCCCGCGGCCCCGTCAGGTTGATGAACCGGTCTCCGTCCCGTGGCGCACCGGCTTTGGCCATGGTCGCAAGAATAGCACAAAGTATAAGAGCAGCGGCGAGCTTGAAGCGCATGGACTCCATGCATCCTAGGAGCAAGGCCGCGCGCGAGCAACGTGGCTGCGAAGGACCGCCGGTCAAAGGAGCACCCCGCCCCCCAAGGAACGCAGGCCTCGTGGAGCTGTGTGGGCACGCAACCTATGGTATAGTTACGTTTCAGTTCTAGCAGGAGGATGCTCAATGCTGGTGCGCAACCGGGAACAGGTCGAGCCAGTGACGTACGAGGGTGAGGCCAAAGGGGTGGAGATGCGGCCCTTGATCACGGAGCACGAAGGCGCACCCAATTTCGCCATGCGTGTGTTCAACTTAACCCCCGAGGGCCATACCCCATATCACTCGCACGATTGGGAGCACGAGGTCTATATCATCAATGGCACCGGCAGGGTCCGGAGCAAGGAGGGCGAGCGCCCCCTACGCCCGGGCGACTCGGTCTTTGTGGCGCCGCTGGAGGAGCACCAGTTCTGCGCCGGCGCCGAGGGCCTGCAGTTGATCTGCTGCGTGCCGAACCACTGAGGGCGGGTCGACGTCGCTCCGGTGCGGGCAAGCGGCGATCCGCCGCTCGCCACGCGAGGCGCAGCGGTCTGCAACACGCGGCCGGCCTACTTGGCCACCTTGATCAGCCGCGGCCTTTCACTCTCACGCGGGCGAGCGCTGAGATGTCGCGCGGCGATCGAGCGCGCCTGCTGAAACCGATCCGGCATCTCGATCAGGCGGTCCACGACCTGCTCCCAGCGGGCCTGGTCGGCCTCGATCAACTCGAACAGATCGATGGCTCGATCGACGTCGGCACGCGCCAAATACTCATCCCCGAGTTGCAGCAAGTCCTCACGCGGAATGGGGATTTTGCCGGCGCGGCACACCGTGACCACCTCGCCGACCCGCCCCCGTTCCAGCAAACGATCGCGCAGCGCCGTCCAATCCTCTGCCGGCACGATATCGGCGTGCTGCATAAAGATGCGCAATGCGTCGTCCACAAAACCCTTGGCCAGGTATCGTCTGGCGAGGAACACCTCGGCGTCAGCATGCGTCATCGCTCTTTCCCGCGTTTTCGCTAGACATCAAGATAAGCCAGCGGGAACGCGGATGCAATAACCTGGGAGGGAGTGCGCGAGTGGGCGGGTGCGCGGCCCAAAGCACCCGCGCACCCGCGTACCCGTTCACCCGTAACTAGAACTGGTAGGTCAGCCTGAGCCCGGTCTCGTCACGACGGTCGAAACGGCCTGCGGTGTACTCGTTGTCGTTGCTCGGCGCCTTGCTACCATACGTCGTGAAGAACTTCTGCTGCAAGCTGATGATAAAATTGTTGGAATAGAAATAATCGACATTCCACAAGATCTCATCGCTGTCGTTCACCGGGTCCCACGCATTGGCAATGAACGGGACCACGGTTCCGCTCCGGTAGAAGCTGGTTCCCGCGAACGTGATGAGGTGCTCCCAGCGGTGCCACTGGTCCCCGTTGCCCGTGACGCCGGGCCCGGATTGTTGCTGCCGTTCGCTCAGGCCCGCGAAACCCCCGCTCATCCACTTGCCGACCGGCCCGTAGTAGGGGTAGTCGCCCGCCGGAGAGCCATTACCAACGAGGTCATGGACGTTCCCGGTAACGTAGGTCCAGAAGAACTGGGCAGTGAGGAACCAGGTAGCCTTTGGATTGAGGAATCGGATCCAGGTTGGTCGGTCGAAGCCAGCCATCCCGGTCCAAATGTCGCGTTTCGTAAATCCTAAGGGTGACCTTCCATAAGTCAGCAAGTTTTGTGAGGGAAGCCCAG
>JBEKBJ010000058.1:0-36880 GCA_050015455.1 Binatia bacterium | reverse complement strand
GGACATGCCCGCAGCACCAGCGGTTAAGGAGAAGAGGGCAGCGTAGGGAAACGAGGCGATTCACTTTAGTTGCCGGATGGAACGCTCAACAATTTTCTACCACTTGACAGACACGACCACGCGACCTCCGATTGGCACGAACGTCGGTGCAAAACTTCTGTGAGTCGGGCTCGTAAGACGCCTCAAGGTTGACGATTCTGTATCAAACACGAAGATGGCGGTCGCACCGTCACGATCGGATTGAAAGAGAATATGTTTACCGTCGTTCGAGAAACTAGGATTACTGTCCTCTCCGGCGTAAGGGTGCGCGCCTTCTGGAAGCACCCGTTCTTCGGTTCCATTTGTCATTATGTATCCCACTCTGAACGTACCGCCCTGAAATTTGTCAAAAGCGATGAGAGAACCGTCAGGGGACCATGCTCTAGCGAAATGATCAGCGGACTCAGTCAATCTCCGATCATTCTTCCCGTCAGAGTCGATGACGTGCATTTCGCCGTTTTTTTGCTCGTAAGCAATCCGCAGTCCATCCGGTGCCCAAACTGGAAACACGCCGCCGCTGGCGCACTCTATTAGCCGGAGCATACCCGAGCCATCAGCGTTGACACGCCAAAGAGCCCTCTTGCCGCTACGCTCGTAGACCGCAAACGCTAAGTATCTGCCATCTGGCGACCACCTTGGATCTCTAGCGTCTTGCACCCCGTCGGTTACCCGCTTTTGATTTGAACCATCTAGGCCAACTATGTTGAGATCGAACCCGCTGGCCCGCTTGGTCAAGTAGGCAACTAACCGGCGCGCCTTGGTCTCGGCAACCCATCGTTGGCTGTACCCTTCGGTTGTAGCCTTCGCGGCGCCTAGCGCCTGAGCAGCCCTTAGACTTAGCACTGTTCTTTTCTGCGAAGACGTTAGCCAAACGGTACCCCCACCAAACTGACTGAGGGTTAGCCGGATTGTGCCGAATTGCTTAGTCGAAATAGTGGCAAAGTGTCTATCATTCTGATCAATGCCGATCTTATTGGTGATAAGCTCAACCGGCATATCTGCGATCGTGAACTTTGCGACGACTGCATCAACTCCAGCAAGAGTGCCATCAGCCTCCCTTACTAGGGACTTGATTTCCGTCTCCAAATAAATGGATAGTGCGTCTACATCTGCTTCCTCATACTGCTCCGTAGACTTCTCTGGCACGACAGCGGCCTGGCCCGCGCGTTGACCGTCTGCCTCGAACTCGCTCTGCGTGCTGGGCTGTGACGCGTAATTCCCAGCCACGACGGTGTGCAAGGTAATCGTCGTTTCAGACCTCGCGGTCGCGGTTTCTGTTACCTCGAACTCCTCCCCCTTGGCGTAGCGGAAATTTCCCGTCACGCCGTACCTAACCTTGATACGATAGTGGCCTGCTGCGGCGCTGACCGTTCCTTTCGACCCCGTCGGCACCTCGATTTCCTTGGCCGTTGGGCCGATCAGTTTGACGAGTGCGGGTTCACCCGATTGGTTGTCGAAGACAACGGTGTTGCTTTGCGCGAGAACCGAGGTGACGCAGGCAAGCACGATCGGCAGCACTGCGACGATCCTCCTCATGGTCCACCTCCCTGTTTGCAGCCAACTACCTACTTACCTACTTGGGTCGCTGGGCTTCGATGCGTGTTGAACTGACAAGACTCCTCAGTTGCAAAAAGGCGGGGTGTTCAGACCGGGAAAGCCTTGCGGGCCGTGCCTAACGCCGCCAAGAGAAAGGAGCCCAGTCACATATGAAGCATAGCAGATCTGCCGTGCATCAGAAAACCCATGCCCTACCGCTCCTGCGCTTCGATGATTGCGCCCTCACCTCCTTTGCCGGCCTGGTCATCGTGCAGGCGCTGCTGAGCCGCCTGCAGCTAAAGGAGCGCCTGCGGGCCTGCATGAGTCACCTGCCCGCCAAAGCTATCTTCGGCCACCACGTGGTCATCCTGCTGCTGGTCGTCCACCTCTGGCTCGGCTACCGCGAGCTGCGCGACCTGCGCTACTACCGCGACGACATCCTGGTCCAGCGGCTGCTAGGATTGCGCTGCCTGCCCGATGTGGCCACGGTCAGCCGCGCCCTGGCCAGCGCCGACGCGGCCAGCGTCGCCAAGCTGCGCCGACTGTGCCGGGAGCTGGTGGTGACGCGGCTGCGCACGCTCGGGCTGCGCCGCCTCACGCTGGACTTCGACGGCTCGGTGCTGAGCACCAGTCGGCATGCCGAGGGCAGCGCGGTGGGGTTCAACAAGCAGAAGAAGGGTGCCCGCAGCTACTACCCACTGTTCTGCACCGTCGCGCAGGTCGGCCAAGTCTTCGACGTCCTGCATCGGCCCGGCAACGTGCACGACTCCCACGACGCCCAGCAGTTCATCCGCGACTGCGTGCAGCGCCTACGCAGCGCTCTGCCCGGCGTGCGCCTGGAGGCGCGGCTCGACAGCGCGTTTTTCAGCCAGGATATCCTGCGCCTGCTCGACACTGCGGGCGTGGAGTTCACCATCTCCGTGCCCTTCGAGCGCTTGGCGGCGCTCAAGACCCTGGTCGAACGGCGCCGGCACTGGTGGCCGTTCGACCGCAACTGGGCCTACTTCGAGCAACGCTGGCAGCCCAAGAGCTGGGCGGCCCCGGCCCGCTTCGTCTTCCTGCGCCAGCGCGTAGTACAGCAGCACAAGGGGCCCCTCCAACTCGATCTCTTCGTGCCCCATCAGCTCGGCTACGAGTTCACTGTGCTGGTCACCAACAAGCGCACCTGGGTGCGCCACGTCGTGGCCTTTCACCACGGCCGCGGTGCGCAGGAGAAGCTCTTCGGCGAGCTGAAGACCCATGTCCAGCTCGACTATGTGCCGGTGACCACGTGCGTCGGCAACCAGCTCTTTCTCTGGAGTGCCGTGCTCGCGCACAACCTCGCGCGCGAGTTGCAGATGGCGGCCGCACCCCCGCAGCGCGCCACCACCGCCAAGCGCGCCGCGCTGTGGGTCTTCCAGGAACTCCACACCCTGCGCCGCAACCTCCTGCAGCGCGCCGGTCGCCTCACGCGGCCCGCCGGCCGGCTGACCTTGACCATGAACGCCAATGCTGCCGTCCGCGACGAACTCCTGCATTACCTCCACGCCCTCGGCGCCCAAGAGCCCATCGCCACCTGACCTCTACGTGAGCGGGGTTTTTTGCAACGCTGAGGTCTATCATCGCTGTCAAACGCCTGCTGCCATGCTCGGAAGAACTCGCGCCGTCCGCTGGGACGCATGGGCGATCCTTGCGGGCGCTGAAATGCTTCCGCATGCCGTCAACGCGTTCCCTTATGTCACTAATTGTCTGCTCCCAACTCCGGGAACTCGTGGCTACTTCCCTGTGCCCTTGGCCACTTCACTGTCAGGAAGCCGGCTGGATGTTCTGGTTGATGCGGAAGAGGTTCTTGGGATCGTACTTGTTCTTGATGGCGAGTAGGCGATCGTAGTTGTCACGGTAGGCGGCTCTGACTTGGGCTTGGCCTTCGTCCATGATCATGTTGACGTAGGCTCCACCCGCCGAGTATGGATGCAGCGCCTGCCAGTACTCCCTGGCCCACGCGGTCATCCGTTGGACATTGGCCGGGTTGGGATCGACCCCTACAATGACCTCGGCAAAGTTGGCGTCGCGGAAACTGAATGCAGTGTCATTCCTGCCGACCCTGTGCACCGCGCCGTTGATCGGATAGAGGTGCATGGTCGACTGCGCCGTGGGCAGCTTCGCGCCGTGCTCGACGTGCAGGGCGATCGCCTCGTCGCTCAGGTCCTTGAAGAAGTCGGCCTTCCAGTACCACTGCAGGCCCGGAGGGAAAAACGGATCGAACAGGGACTGCAGCGCCGGAAAGGGAACCGTGCCGGTAAAGTCGATCGCCGGCGCGCCGAATGCGCGGACCGGTGCGAAGCGCTGCTCTGCTTGTTCTAGCGGGCCACTGTAGCACCAGCTGATGGCGCACATCGGCTGCAGAAAAAACGCTTCTGGAAACGGATGTGCAGGCGGAACCGTCATGAAAGCGAACCAGCCATTGATGTCCTCGGGCGCCTCGAGAATGAAATCGCGCCACAACTTCAGCAGCTCCGGCGCCCGCTCCATCGGCCACAGCATCGGCCCGGCGAGGACCTTGTCTACCGGGTGCAAGCGGTACTCGAACGACGTCACGACGCCGAAGTTACCGCCGCCGCCACGCACCGCCCAGAACAGGTCGGCATTCTCGCCCGCGTTTACGGTGACAAAGCGACCGTCGGCGAGCACCACGTCCAGACCGATCAGGTTGTCGATGGTTAAGCCGTAATGGCGCGACAGGTAGCCGATGCCGCCGCCCAACGTGAGACCCCCCACTCCCGTCGTCGAAATGAAGCCGCTCGGCGTCGCCAGGCCGAAGGCGTGTGTGGCGTGATCGACATCGCCCCAAACACAGCCCCCTTCGACGCGTACGGTGCGCGACGCTGGATCGACGCGGACTCCCTTCATGAGGCAGAGGTCGACGACCAGTCCATCGTCGCAAACGCCCAGGCCCGGTCCACTGTGCCCGCCACCGCGCACCGCGAGCGGCAGCTCATGCTCGCGGGCGAAGGTAACCGCGGCGATCACGTCGGCGACGTCGACGCAGCGCGCGATGAGCGCCGGCCGCCGGCCGATCATGGCGTTGTAGACGCTGCGCGCTGCGTCGTAGTCGGGAGCATCCGGCCGAATCAATCGGCCGCGAAGGGCTCCGGCGAACTGTTCGACGGTTGATGTACCAAGCATGTCCTCTCAAAAATGGAACGTGTCAGCTCTTGCTCTGGAACTGCACCTCGTGAAAGTGGACCGGTTTCTCGAATCCCTTCACGACCGACTCGCCTCGGTCCACAAAGGTAACGAGCTTACCGATGCAAAGCTCTGCGATGACATTCGACACGAGAATCTGCCCCGGCCGCGCATGCGCGCAGGCCCGTGCTGCAAGTTGGACCGTGGCACCGAACAAGTCCGCGTGGTCCTCGACCGGCTCGCCTGCGCTGAGACCGATTCGAACTCGGATTGGCGTCCCGACGCCCTTCTGGTTGTGAAGCTGCAGCGCTTGCTGAATGGCGACCGCGCAATCGACCGCAGAGAACGCCGACGTGAAGGTCGCCATGATCCCGTCCCCGGTGTGCTTGACTTCTCGCCCGCCGCGCGATGCTAGAGCGTCGCGGACAATCGCATCGTGCACACGTAGCACCTTCAGCGCCTCGGCGTCCCCGAGGCGCTGCGTAATGGTCGTGGAGCCCTCCATGTCCGTGAACATGATGGTCCGCACCCCGCCGTCAATCGTGCTCCCGCCGGGTTGCAGCATCGCGCCCGCCGAGTTGGTTTTGCCATTGCCGAGCAGGGCGTTCACGGCTCCTTCCTCGACTTCGATGATCTCGTCGGCAACCAAGCCGTGCGCCTCACTATGCACGGCACAGGCAGCTGCCGCGTTCGGCGCCTGCACCAGACAGAACACCCTGCCGGCTTGTTCGTTGAGCCAGTAACCGAGGTAATTTACGTCGTACTTCCCCTGAACTTTCAAGTCAGCGAGGTGGGCACTTGCAACGGCGTCCGGCGTCGTCGTGCCTTGCAACTTGTGGATGTCCATGAACAGAGGCATCCGGCGCGCTCCTCCTTTTCTTTTAGGTATAGCCCTTTAACCGCGTGTGGCAACCAGCCCCGTGCCGGCCGGCTCGACGCCTTGTTCGGGAGTCTTACGACGCCAGCTACGGCTTCGCCTTGCAGAGCAGCGGCAACGCGTACACTGATCGTGGCACTTCGTCGACCACACCAGCAAGCTAGGTGGTTCGCTTCCTCAACGCCCTCGGCCAAGTCGCTGAACCGTTGCTGAACTGGTCATCTCCGGTGCCCATGTGCTACGCTGCGCACAGGGTTCATCCACATGAACGAGCTTCATTCCGACAGTGATCGGCTCCCAGCGGCACTGGAGCGCGGTCCGCTTATCCTGCGTGCGGGTCCGAACGTCGGTATCACCAATGAGCAGTTTTTCCGCCTGTGCCTGCTCAATCCTGATCTTCGACTGGAACGCACGGCGAAGGGAGACGTCATCGTCACGCCGCCAGCGGGTGGAAAAACGGGGGCACGGAACTCCAACCTGGTGATGCAGGTCGCAGCATGGGCACACGCCGATGGAAGCGGGATCACATTCGACTCGTCAACGGGTTTTGAGCTTCCCAACGGGGCCCTGCGATCGCCCGACGTCGCCTGGGTACGGCGCGCGCGTCTGGCGCAGCTCAGTGGGGAACAGAAGGAGCGGTTTCTCCCGCTCTGCCCCGATTTCGTCATCGAGCTGCTGTCGCCGTCGGACTCCCTATCACTGACGCAGGAGAAGATGGACGAATACCTCGCTAACGGTGCTCAACTGGGGTGGTTGATTGATCCGGGATTCCGTCGTGTGTACCGCTACCGGCCGGGCGCTGCGGTCGAGGTGCTCGACAATCCCACGCCTCTGGCTGCCGATCCGGTCCTCCCGGGGTTCGTGTTAGATCTCACGCCGATTTGGGAGCCGGGATTCTGACCTAAAATCGTTCCCTGCTAACCATCCTGATGCGCCTCCGTGCGCCGAACGAGATTGTAGAAAACCCCAGTAGCAACTGGCAAACGGCTGCGCGGGTGAGCTGTCGGGACGTGAACCTCTCGCGCGGTCGGTCGGATCGAGTGGCCAAGCCTCAAGCAGCGCTTTGTTGTCCATTGCTGGGGTTAGGCGGCCGCTGCGTGGGTGATCTTCTCGATCTTGTACAGCAACGTGAAAAGCGATCGTCGCGAAGTGCTCACCACCCGCACGTACGGTGGTGTGGCAGCCGGCCTGGCCCTTACGGGTCAGTCCCGGCGAGCCGATTCGGCTCGGCTGGTTACCATCGCTTGAAGCCATACCGGCGTCAGAGTACAGTGACGGCGTGAGCATCGAGCTACCCGGCAACGTGGAAGAGCAGCTGCGAGGTATTGCGGCGAAGCAGGGCCGGGATGTGCGCGCCATCGTGGAGGAGGCTATCCGCCAGTATCTCGACGGCGCTGCAATTACGGACCTGGACGCAACCCAAGTAGCCGAAACGCAAGTTGCACTGCTCGACGAACTCCCACCTGTTTCCAACTGGAAAGCTGACGACGCGTGAAGCGCGGAGAAATCTGGTGGGCTGAGTTGCCGTCGCCAGTTGGCGACCGACCTGTGGTTATCCTCACCCGCGACGCCGTTCTCTCGACCATCGGTGCAATCGTTGTCGCACTGGTGACCAGAACCGTGCGCCAACTTCCTACCGAAGTGGTGCTCGGCCGCCGACAAGGCTTGCCCGTTAGCTGCGCGGCAAACATGGACAATCTCCTCACGGTTCCGCGCCTGCGACTGAAGCGACTCATGGGTGCATGCGACGCAAGCAAGGTCGAGGAGCTGAACCATGCGATCAAAACAGCTCTCGGGGTGCCTTAACGCGCAACGGAGACAAGATCATCGCTGGCCCAGCGTGACCAGATTACTTCCCGATCCATCGTGCCGCCCGCTGTTCACTTCCCATACTCGCGTTTCAGCCGTATGCGGACCCGCACGTACGGTGGTGTGGCAGCTGGAGCTGGCCCTCACGGGTCAGTCCCGGCGAGCCGATTCGGCGCTCAACGCTGCGAATGATGCCTATTGGGCCGCGAGTTGGAGCGCAGGCTACGGCACGCGCAGCGTTGTCTTGGTCATACTCCTGTCGGATGGCTCTCATTGAAGGTCTAGACCTCGCGAGTGTTCATTGAATAGCTGGGACGCGGTAAGTTCCCGGTAAAGGTGTATGTTTTCTGGCCGATATCCACCTTGATATGCAAGATCGCGGTTGATGAGCTTTGCATCGGTATCGGACAGGCCTAACGCCGTCGCGTAAACCAGTCCGTCGTGGGCCGCAGCCTCCTCCTGCTTTGCTCCGAACAGCAATTCGAGATTGAGCCGATGAAAGGCAAATCCAAGAAATGCGACTCTCTCAGCGGACCGGAGAGTCGAGCGAATGGCGACAATGTCGCTGCCTGTTTCGTCGGTCCCCTCGGCAAACGTTCGAATTCGACGAACAAAGCTACCGATGTGCTGTGAATATAGCTCACCTCCATAGTCGACCCCCAACGATGGGTCTGTCCACGGCAACGATCCAACAGTGCCGTAAGGATGGAACATATCGAGGCTGCGGAGCGTCGTAGTGGCCTGGTCGGGGGACATGGAATAGTAGTTTTGAAGGGCGCCGTGCAGGAAGTGCTCCAAGCATCGGTCGTAGTTGAACGAGATCACCGCGATCTTTCGGAGACGGTCAGCCACCTCGTCGCGCTGGCAGCTCTGGGCAATGAGCTGAAAGAATCTGTTGAACCAAGTGTCGGCAACGTCGGCAAACCTAATCTTATTGTAGATGTTGCTGCGATCGACGTAGAGAGGGCTTGCTCTCTCGGCCTTCAAGATGCAGCAACCAATTGCGAGCTTGCCACATTCGGCGACGCGGCTGTCTGATCGATGGGAGTCGATAAAGTTGTCTATTGACTGTGCCTGCGGCATCGCGTCTCGGATCAGTGCCGCAGCTTGTAGATAGGGATTGATGTCCCCCTGCCTATTGTCTGGTTGCCGCACCAACTGGCGGAATCCTTCAACGATTCTCGGATCGCCACCCACGACGCTCCACCCATGTTCCACGCGGAACGCAAGGCTCGCGGCAATAGCGTACTTGAGTTCATCACCAACCGGCAGGTTCACTTCCTTACTTGCCCCTGCGCCAACGACGAGGACAAGAGACTTGCGACTCGGGTACGAATCGGATGTCATTGGCGACACGTCGACCGGATAGCCGCCGAACTACCTACTTACCTACTTGGGCCGCTCGGCTTCGATGCGTGTTGAACTGACATGGTCCTGTCAGTTCAACACGCAGTGTGTGGGCAAGGCCCATTGTGGATCTTCTTCTGTTCCTCCCGCCACTTATGACCGTGACCCGTATATCACCGCCCGCGCAACCCTTGCAAGGATCGCGCAGCCCAACACCGCCTCCCGCATGTGCAGGGTCGCAGCCCAACACGCACTGCGCGCTTGCCATGCCGGGTGTCCCTACAACCGATCGGCGGGGCTCAGCACCCCGTGCCCGCCCCGCTTCAGGACGTGCGTGTGAATCCTGGTGGTCCGCACCGGCGTGGCCGAGGAGTTCTTACGCCGTCCGGATACTGAGAGTCCCGTGCTTATTGTGTCGGCATAGGAATCGCCCCGCTTGGGCAGGTCACAATTCCCGGAAACGTGAAAGCCGCTCACTGGGCCGCGGGCGTTTGCGGCGGCGTGCTGCGCGTCACGGCCATGTATTCCTGCATGAATGCGAACGGGGCTTCGAGGTCAGGGCGGTCCGGCATCGCCGCCTGCACCAGCCGCCAATTCGACAACATGCTCTTCCATGCCTGCGAATCCTGCAGCATCCGGCGCCGGTCGGCGGCCACCGCCTTGAGCTGCGTTGCAGCGGCACGCTGCCCCAGTCGCTCCCCGCGCGCGACCATGCTGCGTAGCTTCTGCGGGGATACGCTACCCCGGAAGTTGGTCGACTCCAGCGCGTCAGCGAATTTCCGCGCAATGTCGTGATAGTCGCCAGGCGCCTTGACCAAGTGCCTGAGTTCCGCACTGCTGACGTCTACCTGAGCAGCGCGCGGCGTCCGCTTCTTGCGCGGATGATTATTTCCATTGGTTGCGTTTCGCGAACGCCGTGTTCTGTTCATCCGATCCTCCTTTCTGTTCACCACGTAATCTAAGTTGCACGCACTGTACGCATATACTGAGCCAAGCGCACCCGACTGCACAAAAACGACGCGTAAAGTGTCTTGCTCTCACAAAATCGAGCAAAAAGCGCAGCCGCCGGACGAAATTGTGCGCAAAAATCTCACTTTCGGCGGCGAATCGTTGTGCTCCATAACGGAATCGTCAGCGATTCCAAGGACTTACAGACCCCCTGTGCATCTCCTCAACGACTAGAAAAATTCGCTATTCGACCAATGAGCCTCTTGGGTCCAGGAGTCTTTTTCTTGTCTCGACGGCTCCTTTTCTCGACTCGACAGCTCTTTTTCTTGTCTCGAGGAGTCTGCTTCTTGTCTCGACGAGGAAAATCTCTTGGTCGAGCACCAAATTTTCTCCGACGAGGCAAAGAATCCTTCCGTATCAGCCCTGAGAGGGCGGCAAGCCATCAGCCCGGGGCAACGCCCCCATACGCGTTAACCTATGCGAAGGTGGGTTCGCAGACTACGCCGAAGGCGTTACGAAACACAGCCCAGGGTTGCCGCGCAGCGGCTACCCTGGGAACCAGAACCGATTCCTCCTCCTACCCCGAAGGGGTTGCAGGCTGCGGGTTCGGGGGCGATTGAGCCGGCGAGACGCAACCCCATCGGGGTTGGAAACTGCTCGGGCGATTCGGCCCAGGGTAGCCGCGAAAAACATGCGGCAACCCTGGGCTGTGATGCACAACGCCTTCGGCGTAGACAGCAATCATCACGACTCGGCTTCTCGCGGCTGCGAGATTTAGTTAACTCATATGAAGCAACGCCCTGGGCGACGGACGGACCGCATGTCCATGAGTCCGTCACACGACAGCCTGGCGAAGATGAACGAAGATTTAGGTCTCGTTCAACTTGGGTTCAGCCCTATCGTGTTAGCGTAGCTGCTGGATTGTAATTCCGCATTCGGTACGTGGCCGATGAATTCGCCCGAAACTGACTCGTGCCGTGGCTCGTCATCGCCGTTGTTCGCGGCGGCGCTGCTGCTCGCCACCGTGTTGCTCAGCCAAACGGTACAGGGCGAGCCGATCAGCGTCACCGACTGTGTCCGCCTGGCCCTGGCGCGCGCACCGGCAACGCGGGCGGCGGGATTCGAGGTCGACGCCGCATCCGCAGGGGTGCGCGCGGCACAGGCCGCGTATGTTCCCCGGCTGCTGGCGGAAGCCAACTATGGTCGCTCG
The DNA here is from genome assembly GCA_050015455.1 of Binatia bacterium. Lineage (GTDB taxonomy): Bacteria > Desulfobacterota > Binatia > HRBIN30 > HRBIN30 > JAGDMS01. The sequence goes on along the minus strand of JBEKBJ010000058.1, from coordinate 25,949 downwards.
CAGGGATTCGACGAAACCGTCACCAACGGTGGCGTCACCTCCGCCTTGCTGACGATCGAAGCCACCTTGCTCGACGGTGGCCTACGCGATGCGCAGTTCGCGGCGGCACGCGCTCGGCTCCGATCGGCGAGCGCGATGGCACAGCAGCGGCGCGCTGACGTTGCCCTCGCCGTGCGGGCGGCATACTTCAACGCCTTGGCGGCGCGCACGGAGAGCGGTGTCCACGGCGAGGACATCCGTACACTGCGTGACTACGTCGGACTACTGCAGCGGCAGGAAACACTTGGCCTGGCGCCCCACAACGACGTCTTGCGCGCGCGCCTGGCTGTGGAGACGGCACGCACGGCGGAGCGCGCGGCTGACGCTCAGCTCGCTGGTGCGCGAAGCGAATTGACACTGTTGACCGGCGTCGACGTAACTCCGGACGCATTGGTCGAACCCGCAGCGATCGCGCCCCCGCAGGTAACCGAGGCGCTCATCGATGCCTGCCCGGTCCTGGCGGATGCCAGGGCCGCGGCCGAAGCGGCTTGCCGCGAAGCCGACTCGGTGCGCAGCGAGTGGCGCGGCCACCTGACGTTGACTGCCAGCGGCGGCGCCCTCGGGGTGCAGCCGGGACCGACGTTCCACGACAACGGCGGAGGACAATTCCTCTTCGGTTTCACCGTGCCGCTCTACGACGGCGGCGGCATCAGCGCGCGAGTTGCCGCTGCGGTGGCCGCCGCCAGGACTGCGGAGGCCAATGTCGAACAGTCGCGCCAAACGATTCAGATCGCGCTAGCACGCGCGGGCACCGAGGCAGCGCGGGCGCAAGGCGATCTGATGGCCTGGCAACGCGCCATCCCGCAGGCGCAAGAGGACTTCCAACTCATGCGGGCACGCTACCTCGGTGGCGGTAACGTGCGCCTCCTCGAGGTGCTCGACGCTCTGAACCAGTACGTCGATGCCCGCCTCCACGTACCTCAGGCCTTACTCACCTACTGGCTTGCGGTGGCGACGCAAGAACAGATCCTGGGACAAGTCCCAACGGGACAGGTCCCAATGGAACAAGGGTCGCAATGAACCGGGTGCGCATTGCCCTGCTGGCGATCGCGCTTGTTTGTACCGCGATGGCCTGCCAAACAGCAACTGAGGAGTCGGTGCCGCAAGAAGCGGCGCCCATCCGGGTGCAGGTCGCTCCGGTGCGCCGCGGCGACATCGCCGACGTGCTGGACGTGATGGGGCAGACTGAGGCGCGCACGGTGCTGCGGTTGGCGTCACCGGTGGCGGGCCGCATCACCATGCTCACCGTACAACCGGGCGATCAGCTGGCGGAGGGTGCCGTGGCCGCGCGCGTCATTCCGCTCGAGAACGAGGCGGCCGAGCATGGCTTTGCGCTGCTGGAGCGCGCCGACGCGCTCAGTGCGGCGGAGAAGGAGACGGTGCGTAAGCTGCGCGATGAGATCGGAGGCGATGTTCCGTTGCGCTCCCCATTCCCTGCCGTGGTTGCTGAACGCCTGCACAATCCAAATGAACAGGTCGCACCAAGCGATGTCCTGCTGGAGCTGTTCGACCCACGCTCCTTGTACGTCGTGGCGCAGGTACCGGCCACCGCCGCGTCAGGGATCCATGCGGGCCAGCCGGTGGAGATCCGCGCCGGCGATTCCGAGGTCGCCGGCCAGGTCGAGGCTGTCGTCACCGCGCTCGCGGCGCAGGCACTCACTCTTCCTGTCCGGGTTGCGCTCACGGCCCCGTTGCAGCCGCCGTTGCTGCACGCTGCTGTCGAGTGTCGCATCACGGTCGCACAACACAGCGGCGCTCTGCTGATACCACGCTCCGCCCTGATCTCTTCCACCGCAACCCGGCGCGGCACGGTGATGGTTGCAGTCAATGGCCGCGCGGCACGGCGCGATGTTCAGCTGGGCCTGCGTACCGCCAAAGAGGTCGAAGTCACCGCCGGCCTCGGGTCCGACGACCTGGTGCTCACTCGAGGCCAGTACGCGTTGCCGGACGGGACGCGCGTTGAGGCCAGCATGACGCCGGCAACGGCGCAGCCGGACGCGAAGCCGCCCGAGCCCAGCCAGCGCGACAACGAATGACTCTCGGCGGCTTCATCAGCCGAAACCGGACGGCCATCCTCGGCATCACGCTGCTGCTGGTGGCAGCCGGCGTCTGGGCCGCACTCACCATTCCGGTGTCCATCTTCCCGGAGGTTGCCTTCCATCGCATCACGGTGATCGCACGCGCCGGCAACCTGCCGGTCGAGCAGACGCTCACCGCCGTCACCCAGCCGTTGGAGAACGCTTTGGCCGGCATCCTCGGCGTGCAAATCATCCGCTCGATGACCAGCCGTGGTGGCGCACAGCTGGATCTGCTCTTCGACTGGGACGCCGACATGCAGCGTGGGCTGCAGCTGGTGCAAGCGGCAATGGAGCAGGCCAGCGGTGAGCTGCCGGCGGGCACCCAGTTCGAAGCCCGTCTGCTCGACACCTCGGCCTTCCCCATCGTGGGCATCGCCGTGACCTCGCACGAGCGCAGCCTGGCCGAGCTCTCCGATTTCGTCATCTACGAAGCCGCGCCGCGGATGCGCACCATTCCCGGCGTCTACCGGGTAGAGTTAAACGGGGCCAAGATCCGCGAATATGCGCTGACGGTGGATCCGGTGGCGTTGACGCAACACCATCTGGACCTCGCTGCGGTCGAGGCCGCCGTGCACAACGCCAACCTGATCGCGGCCAGCGGTCAGGTACGTGACGGCTATCAGCTCGCGCTCACGGTGGTGCGCGGTCAGGGCGGCGAGCCCGCCTCGCTGCTGAGCGTCGTGGTCGCCGAAGACCACGGCATTCCTGTCACCCTAGGTGATATCGCCGGCATCGAATCGAGCCTGCGTGAGGACTTCACGCGCGCCGCCGCCAACGGCGAGACGGCGGCGCTGATCGGGGTGTCCCGGCAACCGACGGGGAACGCGGTCACCATCTCCACCGGCGTGCGGCAGCAGATCGCGGCGCTGGCGCAGGCGCATCCGGAATACCGATTCTCCGTGTTCTACGATCAGGCCGATCTGGTTCACGACGCGGTCGGCAGCGTCCGCGACAGCATCGCCATCGGATTGGTGCTGGCCGTCGCCACTATCTTTTTCTTCATTGCTGACGTGCGCACGACGCTCGTCGCCGCAGCGGTCATCCCCGCCACCGTGTTGATCAGCTGCATCGTGCTGCGCGGTATGGGCATGAGCTTCAACTTGATGACCCTCGGCGGCATCGCCGCCGGGATCGGACTGATCCTGGACGACGCCATCGTCGTGGTGGAAAACCTGCACCGGCACCGGACGCTCGGGGAGACGGACGAGGCCGGCTTGACCGGTTCCATCGCCGAGATCGCCCATGCCCTGCTCGGTTCCACCCTGACGCCGGTGGTGGTGCTGGTCCCGTTGGCCTTGCTCAGCGGCGTGCCGGGCGCCTTCTTCCGACCGCTGGCTGTGACCATGGCGGTGGCGCTGCTGGTGTCGCTGGCGCTTGCGTTGAGCTTGACGCCGGCATTGGCGGCGGCACTCGAACCGCGGCGCGCGCGCCGCGTACGTCAGGGCCCGGGCGACCGGATGGCGGCGTGGCTGACGCGGTTGTACACGCGTGGGCTACGGTGGACGCTCGAGCACGCCTGGGCAGCGCTGGCTGTGGGCGCGGCGTTGGTGCTGGTGGCGTGGGTGGCGTACGGGCATGTCGAGACTGGGTTCGTGCCGGAGATGGACGAAGGAGCATTCATCCTCGACTACTGGGCACCGCCGGGGACATCGCTGGAGGAAACCGTCCGCATGCTGGAGAAGGTCGACGCGATCCTGGCACACACGCCGGAGGTCGTCTCCTTTTCCCGCCGCACCGGAGCGGAGCTGGGATTCTTTCTGACCGAGACCAACCGCGGGGATTACAGCGTCCGGCTCCGGCGGAACCGTTCGCGCGGCATCGACGAGATCATGGACGGTGTAAGGGACGAGGTGCACGCTCAGATGCCGGGCCTGCGGATCGATTTCGTGCAGATGCTCCAGGACATGATCGGCGACTTGAGCGGCAACCCAACCCCGGTGGAGATCAAGCTTTTCGGCAGCGACCTGACGCCTTTGGAACAAGCTGCACGCAGTGCCAACGCCCTCATCGCGCCGATCCCGGGCATCGTGGACAACTTCGACGGCATCACCGCCGTCGGCCCGACCTACCGCGTGGATGTCAATGACGAGCGCGCCAACCGTATCGGCCTCAACGCCGCCGCCGTGCAACACTGGCTGGAGACCGCGATCACGGGAACGATCGTGGGCCGGGTCCTCGAAGGCGACCGGGCCATCCCACTGCGCCTGCGCTACCCCGACCCCTTTCGCGAAGAATTGGACCCGCTTGACGGCCTTACGCTGATCGCGCCGCGCGGAGAACTGGCGCCGCTGCGTTCCCTGGCGCGCCTCGAGCCCGGGCCGATAGAGGCGCAGCGGACCCGGGAGGACCAGCGGCAACTGCTGCGTGTCACCGCGCGGCTCAGCGGGCGCGATCTGGGCGCGGTGATGCGCGACGCCCAGCATGTGCTCAGTAATAAGTTGTCGCTGCCCGCGGGTGTCTCGCTGGAGTACGGCGGGCTCTACGCCAGCCAGCAGCGGGCCTTTAGTGAGCTGCTGCTGGTGTTCTTTGCTTCCGTTGCCTCTGTGGCGGCGTTATTATTGTTAGAATTCGGGTCGGTGGCCGCGGTGGTCGCCATCGTGTTCGGCAGCAGCCTGGCGCTGTCCGGCAGCCTGGTGGGCCTCTGGGTGACCGGCACGGCGCTCAACGTGTCTTCCATTGTCGGCATGATCATGGTCATGGGCATCGTCGCCAAGAACGGCATCTTGTTGCTGGACTTCGCCGGTAGGGAGTACGAACGTACGGGCGATCTGGAGACCGCGCTCATTCGTGCCGGCGGCGTGCGCTTGCGACCGATTCTGATGACGTCGCTGGCGGCGGTGGCAGGCCTGGCGCCGCTGGCGTTCGGGCTGGGGGCGGGCGGCCAGATGCAGCAACCGCTCGCGATCGCCATCCTCGGCGGCGTTTCGCTTTCGATGTTGTTCTCGCTCATCGGCGTGCCGCTGCTCTATCTGCTTCTCGCCCGGCCCGCGGCCGCTTCGGCGTCCACGCATGCGCCTGCTGATAGTTGAAGACGAGCAGGCGCTGGCGCGCTACCTGCAGCGCGGGCTGAAGGAGCTGGCCTGGACGGCCGACATCAGCCCGACGGCGGAAGACGCCTGGCAGCGGTTGCTGGTCGAACCATACGACCTGGTCATCCTCGATCTCGGCCTCCCCGGCACCGACGGCGGCGACTTGTTGCGCCGGATGCGCGCAGCGGGGTTGGTCCCGCCGGTGTTGATCGTGACGGCGCGGGGCTCGGTCGAAGACCGGGTGGCAGGCCTCAATGCGGGAGCGGACGACTACCTGACGAAGCCGTTTGCCTTTGCCGAGCTGGTCGCCCGCATCCAGGCGCTGCTCCGCCGTGGACGGCAGCAATGGACGGCGGTGCTGCAGGTCGGCGATCTGCGCGTCGATGTCCTGAAGCGGCAAGCGCAGCGCGGCAATCGCCGCATCGATCTCACTGCACGTGAGTTCAGCGTGCTGGAGTACCTGATGCAGCACGCCGGCGAGGTGGTGACGCGCACTATGCTGGCTGAGCATGTGTGGGGCGATCACTACGACTCGCTCTCCAATCTCATCGAGGTGTTCGTCAACCGGCTGCGCAAGAAGACCGAGTTGGACGGCGCGCCGCGTTTACTGCACACGGTGCGCGGCGCCGGCTACATCATGCGGGAGGAGTCTCCGTGAGACGCTCCATCCGCGTGCGGCTGCTGGTATGGGTGCTGGCGCTGGTGGTGCCGTTGTCGGTCTTCGCCGGCTGGCTGCTGGTCGAGGCTTTCGGTAATCGCTTGTTGCACGACTTCGACGTGGCCTTGCAGGAAGAAGCGGAGACCATCGCTGAGTTGCTCACCGCGCGGGCGAGCCCGGAGGCGATCGCTAATCTGGTGGCGGAAATCGCCGGCGAGGGCGATCGCGGGGCAAACAAATACATCGTCGTCACTCGGCAGGGGCGGGTGATCGCGCAAGCCCCGCGCACCGCGCTGGAAGTGCTGCGCTCGCCTGACCCAGAACAGCGGGTCGTGCGCTACGACTCGGCGGACCACTCGATCACCGTCTCGATTGCGGCTTCTGCTGCCGCGGCCATGCATGCCAAGCAGCGCTTGACCTCGCTGCTGCTCGTCGGTATTCCCGCCATGCTGGCCCTGCTGGCCGCGAGCTTGTGGGGGCTCATCGGCCGCGCCTTGCGACCGCTCGAAAACGCCTCGCGGCACCTCGATCAGATCGCGGCCGACAACCTCGCCGTCCGTGTGCCGATCGACAACCCTGACGACGAGGTGGGGAGGATGGTCACCGTGCTCAACCGCATGCTCGACCGCCTGGCGCGCGCCGTGTCGGAGCTGCAGCAGTTCACTGCGGATGCGGCGCATGAGCTGCGCACGCCGGTGACGGTACTGCGGGCCGGTCTCGAGGTAGCCATGGGGCGTGAGCGCAGCGCCGCCGAGTATCGCGCCGCGCTGGCCGAGGCGCTCGCCAGCACCGAACGTCTGGCGCGCCTGGCGGACGACCTGCTCACCCTGACACGGCTGGACGCGGCCGCCGCGCCGCGAGCGGTAGAACTGGTCGACCTCAGCGACGTCCTGCACGAGCTGGCGGACGCCTCAGCCGAACGGGCGGCGCAGCAGCAAGTCACCATCGACGTGAGCGCACCATCCGGCCTGTGGGTTGCCGGCAACGCTGGCGATCTCTACCGCCTGTTCAACAACCTCATCGATAACGCCCTCCGCCACGGCACCAACGGCACGCCCGGTGAGATTGCGTTATCGGCGCAGCGGGAAGCGGAACAGATTCACGTCAGCGTCGCGGACACCGGCCCGGGCATCGCGCCGCAGGACCTGAGCCGGATCTGCGACCGCTTCTATCGCGGCCAGGGCAACCGTGCCGATGCCGCGGGCGCCGGCCTCGGGCTGAGCATCGCCCAAGAGATTGCGCGAACCCACGGCGGCCAGATTGCCGCCGCGAACCGCGAAGGCGGCGGCTGCGTGGTCACGGTCAGTCTCCCGGCTGCCGTCTGCTCGGCGACTACTTCCTGACGGTCGTGGGTCTGATCGCCGTGTTGTTCGTCGCGTTTCGATGGCCGGCGTAGGAAAGCGTTGCCGAGTTGGTGACGCTCGGGTGCGCGGTGCCGCTGACGCTCACGACCAGCGTAATGCCGGTGCTGGCGCCCGGCGCTAACGGTTCCGAGCCGTGCGGCGGGGCTGCGCACTCCATCGTGTGGGTCAATGAAACTGGACAGCGCCCGCCGGCCCATAAACCTTGCAGCCCGTCGGCGGCTTATGCTAGGAGTACATCAAACTTAGGCCGCTGCGCAAAAGGTGGGCCGCCGCGCCCACTTTTTTATTTGAGGACAGATGAACGAAACGGTCGCTGAGCGGGTCTGGGAAATCGCCGAACCCTTGGTTACGCACGAAGGACTGGAAATGGTCGATGTCGAATTCCGCCGGGAAAGCCGAGGCATGGTGCTGCGCCTGTACCTCGACCGCGAGAGCGGAGTATCGCTCGACGACCTCACCCGCGTCAGCCGGCAATTGGGCGATTTGCTGGATGTCCACGACACGGTACCGGGCCCGTACACCCTCGAAGTGTCATCGCCCGGGATTAATCGGCGCCTGCGTCGTCCGGAGCATTTCCTGCGTTACCAGGGAAAGCGGGTACGGGTCCGGATTGCGGGAGCCGTGGAAGGACGCCGCGGTTTCGTTGGCATTCTGCAGTCCGTAGATGCCGACGGTATCGTCGTGGACGAAGGCGGGCGCTTACATACGATACGCTTCACGGAGATTGCCCAGGCGAACCACGAGCCGGAATCCTAAGGGGAGTCCATGAGGTCGCCATGCAACCAGAATTGAGCCGCGTCATCGAACAGGTCAGTAAGGAAAAGGGCATCGATCGCTCCATCGTTATCAACGCCATCGAGACGGCCATGCTGTCCGCCGCCAAGAAACTCGTGGCGCCGAGCACGCAGCTGGAGGCGAAGTTCAATCCCGAAATTGGCGAGGTGGAGCTGTTTAAGATCTTCACGGTCGTGGACCACGTGGACGATCCCGAGACCCAAATCACCGTCGACGACGCGCGCCAGAATCTGGATCCGGAGGCTCAAGTTGGCGACGATCTGCTGGAGAAACTCGGTCAACGCTACGGTCGCATCGCCGCCCAGGCAGCCAAGCAGAGCCTGATTCAACGGCTGCGCGACGCCGAGCGTGATATCATTTACAACGAGTTCAAAGACCGCAAAGGCGAGCTGACGCACTCCGGTATCGTCCAGCGTTTTGAGAAGAAGAACATCATCGTCAACCTCGGTCGCACGGACGCCATCTTGCCCGAGAAGGAACAGATTCCTCGCGAGCGCTACCGCCAAGGCGACCGCATTCGCGCCTACATCCTCGAAGTCGAGACGAGCAGCAAAGGTCCGCAGATCGTCCTGTCGCGCACACACCCCGGCTTTCTCATCAAGCTGTTCGAGCAGGAAGTCCCCGAGGTGTATGAGGGGATCGTCGAAATCAAAGGAGCGGCACGCGAACCGGGTGGCCGGGCCAAGATCGCCGTGGTATCGAACGACGCGGACGTTGACCCGGTGGGAGCGTGTGTCGGCATGAAGGGCACCCGGGTGCAAGCCGTGGTCCAGGAACTGCGCGGGGAGAAGATCGACATCGTTCATTGGACGCCCGATGCAGCGGAGTTTGTCTGCCGCGCCTTGGCGCCGGCAAAGGTCGCCAAGATCATCATGGACGAGGATGAGAAGAGCATGGAAGTGATTGTTCCCGATGATCAGCTGTCCCTAGCCATCGGCCGCAAAGGACAGAATGTGCGGCTGGCGTCGCGCCTGACGGGCTTCAAGCTAGATGTACGCAGCGAGTCGGAAGCCGAAGACGAGGCCCGGCAGGCGCGAGCCTCGCTGATCGGTGTCCCCGGCATCAGCGATGTCGCAGCCGAGTTGCTGTACCAGAACGGTTTCAAGTCCGCCGAAGAGCTCGCCCGAGCGGACGAGCACGCGCTCGCGGAAATCGAAGGGCTCGGCCCGGAGAAAGCGGCGTCGATTTTGAAAGCCGCACGGACCTACGTGGAAACGAAGCAGCAAGAGGCCGCAGCCGCGCCGGTCGACGGAACGGAAGCCGAAGAGAAGGAGGAGATCGGTTTGAGCGCACAGGAGGGCAAAGCCTCGTGAATGCCAAGCCGGTACGGATGTGCATGGGCTGCGGCGGGCGCGCACCGCAACGCGATTTGCTGCGCCTGGCGGTAACAAGCGACGGCACGCTGGCCGTGGTCACCAGCCGCCAGCACAGTGGCCGTACAGGGTACGTGCATCCGAAAGGGGAATGTTGGGAACGATTCGCCGCCCGGAAGGGTCCGCTGCGCTCGCTCGGCCGTGCCGTCGACAAGGCATCGCGGGTGACGCTTGTGCAACAGCTGAAACGGATTGAGCACTTCGGTATGATAAGGTAATCGCATGCCGCACAAACGTGTACACGAACTCGCAAAGGATCTTGGCATCGAGACCAAAGACCTGATCGCGAGACTCGACAAACTCGGTATTCGCAACAAGCGTTCCCAGAGTTCGTTGACGGAAGAGGCAGTCGAGCGGGTGAAAGCCGAATTTGCCACCGAGGAGAAGCCCTCGATCGCAGTCGGCGACGAGCACGTGGTGCACGGCGAAGGACAAACCGTGGTCGAGCGTCGTGTGCGTACCAATGTCATCCGCCGACGCACTACCCGCATCGAAGCGCCAGCGGTTGTTGAGAGCGCCGGCCTCTCGGAGCCGCTGCCAAGGCATGCCGAAACCTTCGAGTCTTTCGAGTCTTTCATCATGCCCGAGCCGCTGCCTGAACCCTTGCCGCAGTCCCCGCCCCCACCGTCACCAGCAGCGGCGGCCTCAGCGCCAGCCCCGGTCGCGCCCGAGCCGGTGGTGGAAATCGCGCCGCCGCCCGAACCCGCGGCCATCGAGCAGCTACCTGCACCCCCAGCTCCTCCACCGCCCCCGGTGGTCGCCCGGGCACCCGAACCCGCTCCGCCACCATTGTTGGAGGGCTTACGAGGACCGCGTGTGCTCGGCAAGATCGATCTTCGTAAGACCGAGACCGCAGCGCCGGCGCCACGGCGAGAGTTCACCAGCGAAGCCGGTCACGAACGCGCTGGGCGCGACCTCGTGGAGCCGATGCCGGTAGCGGTTGAAACCGAAGAAGGCCGGCCGCGCAAGAAGAAGCGGAAAGTCATCCGCCAACCGGAATCTCAAGAACTCAGCGAGCAAGACCGACGCCGCGCGAAGCTGCCGCGCAAAAAGCGAGCGCTGCCCGGCAAGGAACAGAAGAAGACGGAGATCACGACGCCGCGCGCCAGCAAACGCGTGGTGCGGATTTCCGAGGTCGTCACCGTCGGCGACCTGGCGAAAGCGATGGGCGTGAAAGCGGGCGAGATTATCAAGAAGCTCATGGACTCCGGCATGATGGCCACGATCAACCAGGTGCTCGATTTCGACACCGCCAGCCTGATCGCCTCGGAGTTCGAGTACATCGTCGAGAACGTCGCCTTCGATGCCGAATCGGTGCTCGAGGTCGCGCACGAAGGGCCTACCGACGAGAACGCGGAGCCGCGGTCGCCCGTGGTCACCATTATGGGGCACGTCGACCACGGCAAGACATCGCTCCTTGATGCCATTCGCCAGACAAACGTCACCGCGCAGGAGGCCGGCGGCATCACTCAGCACATCGGCGCCTACAGCGTCGAGGTGCACGGGAAACAGGTCACGTTCGTGGACACGCCGGGCCACGAGGCATTCACCGCCATGCGGGCGCGCGGCGCCAAGGTCACCGATATCGTCGTGCTGGTGGTGGCAGCCGACGACGGCGTCATGCCGCAGACGGTCGAGGCCATCAACCATGCGCGCGCTGCGAACGTCCCCATCATCGTTGCCATCAACAAGATCGACAAGCCCGAAGCCAACGTCGAGCGCATCAAGCAGAATCTCACCGAGTACGGTCTGGTGGCGGAGGACTGGGGCGGCGACATTATTTGCGTGCCGGTGTCGGCGAAAACCAAGGAGGGCATCCAGCAGTTGCTGGAGATGTTGCTCCTGCAAGCCGAGGTGCTCGAGCTGAAGGCCAAGCCGGACAAGCTGGCGCGGGGCACTATCGTCGAAGCCAAGCTGGACCGCGGGCGCGGGCCCGTCGCCACGGTGCTGGTGCAGGAAGGGACACTCAAAGTCGGCGACCCGTTCGTGTGCGGCGGCAATTACGGCCGCGTACGCGCGATGATCGATGACAAGGGCCGCAAGGTCGAGGTGGCCGGGCCATCCACACCGGTCGAGATCCTCGGCCTGCAAGGCGTTCCGGATGCCGGCAACTCGTTCGTGGCGGTGACCGATGAAGCCACTGCCCGGCAGGTAGCGGAACACCGGCGCGGGAAGCAGCGTGAAGCCACGCTGGTGAAGACCGCTAAGGTGTCGTTGGAGGATCTCTACCAGCAGATCCAGGCAGGTGATGTAAAGGAACTTCGAGTGGTCATCAAGGCGGACGTCCAGGGTTCGGTGGAAGCCTTGAGCGAAGCGCTCACGCGCCTGTCCACCGACGAGGTCCGGCTCAACGTGCTGCACGCTTCCGTCGGCGGGATCACGGAGAGCGACGTGCTGCTGGCGTCGGCGTCGAACGCCGTGGTGATCGGATTCAATGTCCGCCCGGAACCGAAGGCAACCGAAGTGGCCGAACGCGAGGGCGTCGACGTCCGTCTATATACGGTGATCTATGACGCGCTGAACGATGTCCGCGATGCCATGGAAGGCCTGCTTGAGCCGACGGTGCGCGAAAAGACCGTCGGCCGCGCCGAAGTCCGACAGACCTTCAACGTCCCAAGCTTCGGCACAGTCGCCGGATCATTCGTGCTCGACGGCAAGGTGGTGCGGAACGCGACCGCCCGCTTGGTCCGCGATCATGTTGTCATTCACACGGGAAAGATTGCTACCCTGCGCCGGTTCAAGGAAGACGCGCGAGAGGTCCAATCGGGATATGAGTGCGGTATCGGACTGGAGGACTATCACGACATCAAGGTCGGGGACGTGATCGAGGCGTACGAAACCGAGCGGGTGGCGCGCCACCTCACGCCACCGGCCGGTAAAGCAGCCGTCGCCGAGCGCCGCGTCTAGACGCGCGAACCATCTCGCAGATCTCACCCGCGCGGCGGGCGCCGCTCATCGAGAGCCCTGGATATGGTAATCGGAGTCCTGAAACTGACCCTGTTCTTGCCGGAAAACCATTCTCTCAAAGGCAAACGCGGTGTTATCAAGAGAATCAAGGCCCGAGTGGCCAACAACTTCAATGTCTCGGTCACCGAGTGCGACGGTCAGGATCTGTGGCAGCGTGTTGTCCTCGGTATCTGTCAGGTCGGCACGGATGTGCCGTACGTCGACGGCGCCCTGCGCCAGGTGGTGCGCTTCATCGAGGACATGCAGGTGGCCGAGCTCGGTGAGGAGCACTTCGAAGTCTTTCATTGCTGAGCGCGATCTCACCGTAGCTCTGTTCGGATACGGCTTCTGCCGTGCGCTTGGGATGGTGCGGCGATGACTGTGCGCCGCGCCGAACGGGTGGGGGAGGCCGTTCGCGAAGTGATCGCCGAGATGCTTGTACGCGAGATCAAGGATCCGCGCATCGGCATGGTGACTTTGACCACCGTCGAGCTGACCGACGATCTCAAGCACGCCAAGGTGTACTTCAGCTGCGTTGGGGATCAGGGCTTACGCGAACGCTCGTTGGAAGGCCTGCGCAGCGCTGCAGGATTCATCCGGGTGCAGGTGGCGCGGCGCCTGAAGCTGCGCTACGCCCCTGAGCTGATCTTTCAGTTCGATCCGAGTTTGGAGACGGCCGACCGGCTGGCTGCCCTGCTGAAGAACGTGACCGCGAGAGAGCAATGATGGGCGCGGATGGTTTGCTGATCGTTGACAAGCCGCAGGGGATGACCTCGGCCGAGGTGGTGCGCCGGGTGAAGCGGCGGCTGCAATGCAAGACCGGCCACGTTGGCACCCTGGACCCCTTCGCCAGCGGCGTGTTGCCGCTGTGTGTGGGTGCAGGGACGAAGATCGCTCAATTCTTGAGCATCACAACCAAGAGCTACACTGGTGTCATCCGTCTGGGCCGGCAAACCGATACCGGCGACCTTACCGGCACCATGATCGCTACCGCGTCCGTGCCGCCGGTCACCCGCGAGCAACTGGCTGAGGTGGAGCAACAGCTGTGTGGGGACATGGCGCAGGTTCCACCGATGTACTCGGCCCTCAAGTACCGGGGCACGCCGCTATACAAGTTGGCGCGACGCGGCATCGAGGTGGAGCGCCAGCCGCGTCAGATTCACATCGACGACCTCCGGCTTACCGCGCAGGATGAGAGCGCCGTAGCGTTTTCGCTGTCGTGCTCGAAGGGCACTTATGTACGCGTGCTCGCCGAACAGATCGGCGTATCGCTCGGGACGGTGGCACACTTGGAAGCGTTGCGGCGGACCCGATTCGGCCCGTTCGGTCTCGAGCAGGCGATCACACTGGATGCAGCCGAGGAGAATGAGCTACAAGTGTTCGGTTTGCGAGAGGCGTTGCCGCACCTGCGAGAAATTCGCGTCGATGCGGCGGCGGCACGCTGCGCACGCCAAGGCTACGAGCCGATGCTTGAGACGATCACCGCAGGCGGACAGGACGAAGCCGCGAAATTGGTCGAGCCCAACGGAAAGCTGGCTGCTGTGATCGTTTCGGACCGGTACGGACGGTGGCGCTTCGGACGCGTGTTTGCGTGACCGTCGGCGGCATCACCGGTCTTGCAGTCCATCTGCAGCGCTGGCAAGAGAGATCGAGTCCGCACTATCATTCATGAGCGAACGCCTCAAGAAGACCCTACCGATTCTCACCTTCGCACTCATTGGAGTAGCGATCGGCATCGCCTCTCAAGTGGTCCATTCCCGGCTGACGGTGGACGTGAACTATGCGAGCTTTTGCAACGTTAATGCCGCGATCAATTGCGACGTGGTTCTGAGCAGTCGGTATGCCGTGCTGGCAGGCGTCTCGATTTCGCTCTGGGCGATCCTGTACTACCTCGTCGTCATCGCGCTTGCAGTTGCGGTGATTTTGGCTGCGGGCGCACGTCTGCGCGAACGGCTGGCGGCGATCACGCTGGTGGTCGCCGCATGGGGCCTGTTGTTCTCTCTCTATATGGCGGTGATTGCGTTGGGCGTGCTGCATACGGTGTGTGTGATGTGCGGCGGCCTTTATCTGGTGAGTGTCGGTCTGTTCGCGGCAGCGTGGCGCTCCCGCTCGCAACTCCTCGCAGGTAGCCGCCGCCGGGCCGCCGAGCGTGCTCGGCAAGATCGCGTGGTTCTCATCGGTAGCGTCGTTGCGGCGGCCCTGCTGATCGCCATTGGTAGCTGGGAAGCCTTTAGCCCCCGTGTCCAGGGATCGGATGCGGCCACCATCGCACGACGGCTTCCAGATTTTTATCGCTGGTACCTCTCCCAACCGATCGTACAGGTGCCGGTCGACGGGGGACATTCCCGAGGTAACGCCGCCGCCCCGGTCACCATCGTCGAATTCTCCGATTTCGAATGCGGCCACTGTGCCCAGTTCCACGACACTGTCGACGACGTGCTGCGCCGATATGGGCAAAATATCCAGGTGGTGTTCCACCACTTCCCGCTCGACTCCGAGTGTAACCCCAGCCTTACTGGGCAGCTGCACCGCGAAGCATGTCTGGCGGCCGTCGCCTCAGAATGCGCCGCCCAAGAGGGCCAGTTCTGGCAATACCACGACGTTCTCTTCAACAACCAGAAGCAACTCGGGAGGCAGTCGTTGATCGAGTACGCGGCAAGGTTGGGGCTGGATACAACACGATTCACTTCATGTCTTGACAGCTCGGAGCCGCGAGCACGAGTGCAGAACGACGTCACCGAAGCAGCCGCGCTCGGCGTCGACTCCACGCCGACCGTCTTTATCAACGGCCGGCTCGTCAAGGGCGCGCTCGAATCGGACCTACTATGCGCCGCCGTGACCTTGGCCCGGGCAACTCCGTAATCTCACTGACGTCGATCTGCTGCAGCCGGCTCAGGACAGGATGAGCCGCATGGTTTTGCGTACGTCGGCAACCGTCACGCCCGATCCGGCCTTGGCGTTACAGCATTCAAAAGCGGTTCCCGCTGAAAGCGCGCCGGAAGCTCAAGCAAAAAACCACGGATCGCCGTTGGCGGGCGACCGCACTTTGTGCATGTACGGCGGAGCCCGCATTCAGTTTTATCGCTTCGCGATATGTTCGGCGTGGCCAATGTGTGCGGAAACTCAGCACAAGCTGAAGACAAGAAAAAATCGATTGACAGCAGGGCCGCGGATCGACTAAGAGGGGGCCGCTCTCGATCGTCTGACTCCGAGCTTTGAGCTGCAAATGACTCTTGTCGGCCGTGTGCGATGCCTTCCCCGAAAAGGAAGGGCGGGCGGGCTTGTGGCGGGAGGTGTGTACGAATGATGTGGAGGACGGACGGAAGTGGTGCGGCGGCGGGTACTTACCGGGTTGTCCCCAAGTGTGGATAACCATCGCGCGCGGCCGACAGGATTTCTACACGGTTGGCGGAGGGGCGGCATCAGATGGAGGCCGAGTGGCTGGAGGCGCTGCCGCGATTACGGCAGCTCGTTGGCGACCGCAATTTTGCAACGTGGATTGAACCGATCCGCTGCTCAAGAAACGGCAGCGGTCTATGCTTGGAAGTTGGCAGCCGGTTTTTTCAAGAATGGCTGACGCGTCATTTCTTGCCTACAATTCGGCAAGCGCTCACCCGCCCCGACGGCACAGTCCCCGCCCTCCGCGTCGCCGTGAGCGCAGAGGAAACGCACGCGCCCGCGGCAACTGCTGAAGCACCAGCAGCGCGAGCACGACCTCCCGTGCCACGCGCGCCGAGAATCGGTCGCCTGGTGCCCAATTACACCTTTGAAAGTTTTGTAGTTGGCGCGTCGAACGAGGTCGCCTACCAAGCCGCGCTCGCGGTCGCCGAATCTCCTGGCTGCCGCTTCAATCCGATGTTTCTCTGGGGCGGTGTGGGGCTCGGTAAGACCCACCTCGTCAACGCCCTGGCTCACGGTTTGCTCGCTCGCCCGCCGCGGCGCCGGATCGCGTGCCTGCCGGCGGAGGCGTTCATGAACACGCTTATCGCAGCGCTGCGGCAAGACCAGATGGGCTCGTTCCGCGACCGCTTTCGCGACCTCGACGTGCTCATACTTGACGACGTGCAATTCCTCGCCGGCAAAGAACGCACACAGGAGGAGTTCTTCCACACGTTCAACGCTCTCCATGCCTCGGGTCGTCAGATCGTGCTCACCTCCGACAAGCCGCCGCACGCGATCGCCGAACTCGAGCAGCGGCTCCGCAGCCGTTTCGAAGGTGGGCTGATCGCAGACATCCATCCGCCTACGCCCCCAATGCGCCTCGCGATCCTCATGCGCAAGGCCGCGGCGCAAGATGTCGACTTGCCCGCCGAAGTGGCGGCGTTGATAACGCAGCGTAGCGGCCCGAGTGTCCGTGAGCTGGAAGGTGCACTCACCCGCGTGCTCGCTACCGCAGTTCTGCGTGGCGCGCCGCTCACCACCGCGCTAGTCGAAACCCTACTGTCCCCTGTGGCTCCGGTTGCCGGCCTGCTGTCGGTCGAAGCGATTCAAGCGCGGGTGAGCCAGCACTTCCGCGTGTCGGTCACCGACTTGAAATCGCATCGTCGCGATCGCTCCGTCACCTTCGCCCGCCAGATCGCGATGTACTTGAGCCGAACCTTGGCTGAGGTGTCGTTCCCCGGTATCGCGGAGAAGTTCGGCGGGCGAGATCATTCCACGGTGATGCATGCGGTGCGGATGGTGGAGTACAAACGTACCCACGACCCGGACACCGGGCAACTCCTAATGATGCTGGAGAACGAACTGCGCACGCGGCCAGCGCCGAGCCGCGCCGAGTAACACTACGTACTAAGCCCGCCTAAGGGGCTTCCTTCATCGGTTCGTCGCAGGCGTTCTAGCTTGGAGAGCGATCCAGCGGTAACAACCCAGGACTGTTAGCGTGATCGAGCCATCCACCAGGAAAGTGAGTGAGAAGGTACAGGAAGGTGGAGCTCGAAAAGACAAAGAACAGCAGGGACGTGGAGGAGGAGCAGAACTTGCCGGCCGCGAGCACCGGCATCAGGTGACGATAGCGTGTCGGATCCCTCTAGATCAGGACCGCCAAGATAGTCACCAGAGCCATGTACGAGACGCCCAAACTGAGCCAGAACCGCAGCTGCGACGGCGGAGCAGGCGGAAATGCGCCGAACAGAGAGCCCGTCACGTTCGCTGCCTGGACCGTGGCGTCGGGGAACAGGAGGAAAACGTCCCGGCGGCACCGAAGGAAATCGCAAGTAGCTGGAAAATTGCGCGGATCATTCGCTCGCCCGCTACGGCCGACGGAGCGAAAGACGATGGAGCCGCCATGGCGGCCACTCTAAAAAGCCGGCCGCTGGGAGTCAACCGCCCGCACGAAACCCCTTGACTGGCGCCGGGGCGTGATTATTTTCGTGACGCTTCGCATTTTGCGTCGGACCGTTCAAACCCGGGCAAGAGGAGGAAGGAGTATGAAGATTCGGCCGTTACAAGACCGTGTCATCGTCCAACGGATTGAGGAAGAGGAGCGTACGAAAGGCGGAATCATCATCCCCGATACCGCTAAGGAGAAGCCGCAAGAAGGAAAGGTCATCGCGGTCGGGAAGGGAAAGATGAACGAGGACGGCAAACTGCTGCCCCTCAGCGTCAAGGAAGGCGACAAGATCCTGTTCGGCAAGTACTCTGGAACCGAAGTGAAGCTGAACGGCAACGAGTATCTGATCATGCGCGAGGACGACATCCTCGGCATCGTGGAAGGCTAAAGGAGGTTCGGCAACCATGCCTGCAAAAATCGTCAAATTCGGTGCGGAAGCACGGAACAAAGTTCTGGCCGGCGTACGCATCCTGGCGGATGCCGTTACGGTCACTCTTGGCCCTAAGGGACGCAACGTCGTCCTGGAGAGATCGTACGGCGCGCCCACGATCACCAAAGACGGTGTCACGGTGGCCAAAGAGATTCAACTCGAGGACAAGTTCGAAAACATGGGTGCCCAGATGGTGAAGGAGGTGGCCAGCAAGACCTCCGATGTTGCTGGCGACGGCACCACCACGGCCACGGTTCTGGCTCGCGCCATCTATTCTGAGGGCGCCAAGATGGTAGCCGCTGGGCATGATCCGATGAGCCTGAAGCGCGGCATCGAGAAGGGCGTCGCTGCTGCCGTCGAGGAGCTCAAGCGGCTCTCCAAGGCGACGAAGGAGCAGAAGGAAATCGCACAGGTCGGCACGATCTCGGCCAACAACGACTCCACCATCGGCGAGATCATCGCCGAGGCCATGGACAAGGTCGGCAAAGAGGGCGTGATCACGGTCGAAGAGGCCAAGAGCCTCGAGACGACCCTGGAGGTCGTCGAAGGTATGCAGTTCGACCGCGGTTATCTGTCCCCGTACTTCGTCACCGACCCCGAAAAGATGGAGTGTCGGCTCGAAGAGGCGTACCTGCTGATCCATGAGAAGAAGATCAGCAACATGAAAGACCTGCTGCCCGTCTTGGAAACCATCGCCCGCACAGGCAAGCCCTTCGTGCTAATCGCCGAAGATGTCGAAGGCGAGGCGCTGGCCACCCTGGTGGTAAACAAGATCCGCGGCACGCTCCATTGCGTGGCGGTGAAGGCCCCCGGCTTCGGTGACCGCCGCAAGGCCATGCTGGAAGATATCGCCATCCTCAGCGGCGGCCGCGTCATCGCGGAGGAGTTGGGAATTAAGCTCGAGAACGTGACCTTGAACGACCTCGGCCGCGCCAAACGCATCGTGGTCGACAAGGACAACACCACCATCGTCGATGGCGCCGGCAAGAAGGCCGACATCGAAGGCCGTATCAAGCAGATTCGTGCCCAGATCGAAGAGACCACCTCGGACTACGACCGCGAGAAGCTGCAGGAGCGGTTGGCGAAGCTGGTCGGCGGCGTGGCCGTCATCCGGGTCGGCGCCGCCACCGAGGTGGAGATGAAGGAGAAGAAGGCCCGCGTCGAGGACGCGCTGCACGCGACCCGGGCAGCCGTCGAAGAAGGCATCGTGCCGGGCGGCGGCGTCGCCCTCATCCGCTCATGTTCCGCGCTCGATAAGGTGGAAGTGGGGGACGAGGAAAAGGTTGGGCTGAACATCGTGCGCCGCGCGATGGAAGAGCCGTGCCGTTGGATTGCGAACAACGCCGGCTGGGAAGGCTCGATCGTGCTCGACAAGATCAAGAACAACAAGGGCGCGTTCGGGTTCAATGCTGCCACCGAGGAGTTCGAAGACCTGATGAAGTCCGGCATCGTCGATCCGACCAAGGTGGTGCGAACGGCGTTACAGAACGCGGCGTCCGTTGCTGGCCTCCTGCTGACCACCGAGGCCATGGTGGCGGAGAAACCGGAGGAGAAGAAGGCAACTCCGCCCATGCCGCCGAGCGACATGATGTAAGGCTCCGTTTCTCCGGCTTGTCGCAGACACAAAGGCCCGATCTCGGTCGACGAGGTCGGGCTTTTGCATTTCGCGCGCACGTCGACACCAAAGCGATTGACAAACCGTCGGCGGAGGATGAAAAAGGCCGTCACTCATGCGGTTGGCTGTCGTTATCGTCTTATCGTCCTTGGCGCTGGGCTTTCCGGTCTCCAGTGCCGAGGCTGTGATCACGTTCCGCGCGGGCACATCGATCGATCTGAGCGCCGACGCGCCGGGCGACGGCATCCAAGCCATCGCGGTCGCCGACGTGAACCATGATGGCAAGGCCGACCTGATTGTCGTGCAGCCCGAACGACGTTGAGCTCGGACCTCTCGCCGATCGCGGTCACCACCGGGAACTTCAACAACGACTCCAACGTCGACATGGCGGTGCTGAACGATGACGACACCGTCACCACCTATCTGGGCGACGGCACCGGGAACTTCACCCAGTACGGAAACTATGATGCCTGTGGCCCCGATTGCCGGAGTGGTCGCAGCCAATTTCGATGGCATCGAACACGCGTTCGACGATCTCGCCGTGCTCTGCGACAGCACTGTGTATCTGCTGAAGGGCGTTGGCGATGGGACGTTCTCCACTTCCAGCAACTCTAGCTTCTCCACCGGAAGATTCACCTCTGGGGGCTTCGCCATCGCTGCCGGGCGGATCAACACCGCCCACAACTATGTTGACCTGGCGATCAGCAGCGCCGGTAGCACCAGCGTCAGCGTGCTCTTCGGCAACAACGATGGGACCTTTCAATCGCCGTTTGTGATCCAAAGCGGCCTCACTGCGGATGTGCAAGGCCTCGCCATCGGCGATTTCAATGGTGACGGCATCCCGGACATCGCGGTGATAAGTGGACCCTCGGATATGCCCACTGTCCTCATCCTCAGTGGCAACGGAAGCGGCGGGTTCACCGCGAACGACACCGGCACCAGTAGCAGCACCGCGGAAATGGGAGCCGTTGCTCTCCAAGCGGTGGATCTCGACAAGGATGGCTTGACAGATCTGGTGGTCGGCTCGAGCGATATGATCCAGCTGTACTGCCAGGAGCCGAGCACGTGCGAGCAAGGGGGTGCTTGCAGCGCTCTTTGCTACCAGAACCCGGCGGACTACGTCCTCCCAGTCAATTCCGTGGTCGCAAACTTTCAGATCCAGTTGCTTTTGGCTAGTACCGCGTCTTTGAATGGATTCTCCGTGACTGCGGTGCAGAGCGGCGACCTGAACGGTGACGGATGGCCCGACCTGGTCGCGGTGGACAGCGATGATTCGGTAATCAAGATACTGATCAACACCACCAACCAGGCTCAGCCGACCACGCCGCCCACCGTGGCGAGCAGCACGCCGCAGCCGGCGGCAACGCCGACGCCCACCGTACCCACGTCAACGCCGACCGTGACCTCCACGCCGCTGCCTACGGCCACGCCGACCCCCATCCCAACCGCGCCGTACGGGGTCTGCAACACCAACGACAGCGGCCAACCAACGATTGGCGGAACACCGGTGGCGGTCGCGATTGGAGATTTCTATGACGACGGAACCCCCGCTATCGCTGTGGCGGATAAGCAGGGGAACCGGGTTATCCTGTTGCGGCCTCACATCAATTCGCAGGCGCCGGATGCATGTGGGGTTCTCGGCCTGACCTCTGGAACCGTGTTGTCTCCCATCGCTAAACCCGTTGCGTTGGCTGCTGCGGACTTCGACCACGATGGCAAACCCGATTTGGCGGTGGTCGGCTCTGCTGGGCTGAGTGTATTCTTCGGCGACGGCAACGGGGGTTTCCAGGCCAGTAGTGCGAGTCCGATGCCGGCGGGCACGAATCCTCAAGCGTTGGCAGTAGCCGATTTCAACCGTGATGGCTGGCCCGATATCATTGTTGCCGATGCGGGGAGCAATAACGTCTCGATTTTCTTCGGTGCCGGCCAGCGTTCGTTCCAGTCAGCTTGCGTCATACCGGTCGGACGGAAGACCAGCTTCGTCACCGCACTGGATCTAAACGGCGACGGCCTTCCGGACTTCGCGGTGGCAAGTCAACAAACGGACGACATCGTCGTCTTCTTGCAAGCCGCAGCGACACCGACCAACTCCGCCTGCCCGGTAGCGTTCACTAGCCTCAACGCATTCAGACTGTCGCAGCAACCTCAGGCACTAACCTCCGAGGATTTCGGTCTGAATGGCAGCATCCCGGGCTTCGCCATGGCCATGCCTCCCGCCCCGAGCGCGACTCCCGGTACGGTGCTGGCGTTTCTGGGGAGCACGGGGCTGTCCGGTATCAGCAGCCAGTTGTCCGTGCCGGTCCCAGCGGGGTCGGCGACGCGGGCTCTGCCGTCAGCCGTGGCAACAGGCGACGTGAATGGCGACGGCCTACCCGACCTGATCGTAGCGGATGCCAACAACGACGACATCGTGATCTTCTTGGCCAAGAGCGACGGGAGCTTTCCCGGAACGCTGATTCCGTTCGCGATCGGCGGACGACAACCGGTCGGAATTGCGGTGGGAGACATCGACGGCGATGGGGTGCCCGACATCGTTACAGCGAACGAAGGGGACGGCAGCGTGAGCATCCTCGTCAGTAGCCGCCCGCCCCCGACGCCAACCCCGCTGCCGACGGGCACGCCGACGGCGACGGGCACGCCGACGGCATCCTTCACGCCGACACCTGCGTCAACCGCAATGCCGACGCCGACGCCGACACCCACGATGACCGGCACTCGAACGCCAACGGCGACGCTGAGCCCCACCGTCGTCCCGAGTGCGACGCCCAAGGCCGGCGCTTTCAGTATGCAGGGCTCCTGCGCCATTGACTCCACAGAGCCATCAACAGGTTGGATCTGGAGCGTGCTTTCGGTGGCCGCGGCCGTCCGCTTGGCATGGCGGCGGAGAAGCGCTTGGAGCCTCGAGAGTAGACGACGATGATTAGGTGGACGGATCTCGGCGTGCGAACCACGTTGTTCACCATCGTCTTCCTGGCGTGTTTCCCGGGTAACGGTGCCCTAGCGCAGACGCCAACGCCGCTGGCGGGCTTTGGAGATTGCAGCGTGGCGCTGGCGCCGGGTGCGGTGCCGATCGCAATGGCGGCGGACGACTTCAACGGCGACGGGGCGGCTGACTTGGCGGTGCTTGACCAGACAAACAAGCAGGTCGTTGTGCTGCTGACGAATCCTGTAGCTTTTGCCAGCGGAAATTGTGCAGGGGCGACGACTACGAGCACGGTTTCCCTCAGTGGGGTCCCATCGGCCATCGCGGCCGGAGTCCTTGACAAGACCGGCGTTGTTGACTTGGTGGTCGCGATACCCTCCGCCTCCGGCGTATCGATTTTGCGTAACAACGGAAGCGGTAGCTTCACCCCAGACGCATCGCCAATCAGTACGGGGACGGACCCTGAGGCAGTGGCCATCGCCGACATCGATCGCGACGGCTGGCCGGACATTGTCGTCGGAAGCGGTAGCGGCCAAAGTGTGACCGTTTTGTACGGACAATCAACGGGAGTGTTCGTTCTCAGCCCGAGCATCTCGGTGCATAGCTCCGTAGCCTTCCTGCTCGTGAAGGATTTTAACAACGACAGCTTCCCGGACATCGCTGCGGGTAGCTATAACAGCGGCCTGGTTTACGTATTGCTGCAACAGCACAGTGCCCCGCGTACGTTCGAGCCACCGGCCTCGTTCGGCGCCGCTGGTGACGCGCCGACTTCGATGGTTGCTGGTGATTTCAATAATGATGGCGCCGCGGACCTGGCCGTCACCAGGGCCGGCGATTCGACGCTTGGTGTGTTTCTGAACGACGGCAACGGGGGGTTCCCCGACGTTCCGGATGCCACCGCCGATACTGGTTCAGGGCCGGTCGCTATCGTCGCTGATCATTTCAATCCTGATGTGAATTTAGATGTCGCGGTGGCGACCCAGGGAGACAGCGCGGTGACCTTTTATCGCGGCGACGACACGGGAGCGATGACCAAGTTTCCCGACGCCTGCGGATTGCCTGGGGTTACGCTTGGTCCCTGTCCCACAAGCGGCGTCCCAGTCGCGATGGTCCTCGGAGATGTCGACGGCGACCGCCGCAACGACGTAATCACGGCCAACCAGGACCCGGCATCCATTACTTTGCTCCTCAGCAGTCGCCCGGCCGCCACCCCGACGTTTACGGCCACGGCGACACCGACCTCGACCGGCACTGCAACGCCTACGGCTACGCCAACGGACACGCCCACAGACACGCCGACACCTACCAGCACGCCGACACCGACACCGAGCCGGACGCCACCGCCGACGTTCACGTTTACGATCACCCCAACACCGGGAGCGCAATGCATCGGCGCCGTCTGTGTCCAAGGACAGGGGTGTAGCATTGGACGAAAGGCGGAAACAACGACCGCCGGCTGGTGGTGGCTGCCGGGAGTCATGTTCTGGCTGCTGCGGCGCCGGCCGCAATGAGATAGGCTTAGTACCCACGGCCATAACTATGGCGACGTATTCGGACCCCGCTCACCCTTCGACGGGGCCAGGGTGAGCGGAGAGCAGTCTCGCCGAATACGTTGCCGAATTCATGAACCAGAGCACTTCGATGTTTGGAATCACCGCTTACAGCGTGTACGTGCCTCGCTGCCGTTTGGATCGCAGCCTGATCGCGCGTGCTTGGGGGACGGCGCAGGCAGCGGGAGAGATCGCCGTCGCCAATTATGACGAAGATGCCTTGACCATGGCCACCGACGCCGCGCTTGCGTACGCGCCCGATGCCGAAGCCGCCGCCGTGGACGCGCTGTATTTCGCCAGCACCAGCGCTCCGTACCGCGAGAAGCAAGTGGCCAGCGTTATCGCCACCGCCTGTGATGCGCCGCGCCGGCGGGTGAGCGGGAGATCTGGGCAGTGCCAAGTGAGCCGTCAGTTCACCACGGTCACGTGGTCTCCTGTCAATAACTCGATTGCCCCATACTCGCACTGCCCTTCCTGACGGCGGAACAAACTCAGCGCGATGAGCCAGACCCGCACGATTCTGGCTGGAGGTTCTCCCACCCATCGCACGTAGTCGGCGTAGAGGTTGCGCTCCTCCGGCAGCCATTGGCCCAATCCGGCTTGCCCGGATCGAACCACCACATGGGTCTCCCGCCCCTGCCACGTCGCGATCGGGCAGCGAAATCCGGTTTCCGGCGGCAGCTCTGCGCTCCAGAAGTACGTCAGGTCTTGCCCATTATCGAACTCGACCGCGAGGCTGAGGTAATCGTGCGTTGGCAACTCATCCTCTCGAGATCGAGACGGCAAGATATCCATCTTCCACGACCATCGCAGGCGGGTATCAAGAGTAAAGGGCAACGGCACGTTCTTCTGAAGGAGGGCGGCATCTTCGTGTGTGTAGCAAGCAATCGCGTGTCGCTGATGCGCCTGCGGTACAACGGCGAACGTCTCCGACGGCCCCACGAACCATGGATACTCCCAGCCCTCGGGCGTGCTGATGGGATCTTCCAGCCGGTCGATTTCGGAGGCAAGCAAAGCCCTCACATCACCAAGCTGAGACAGTCGTTTGAGCCCTGCCAACGGGTCAACCGCCCAACGCGTGACCAACACGGAAATGCCGCCTTCCACCTGGCTGTAGACGTCCGCCGGAACCGCAAGGTCTCCGCTGCGCGTCGCCCATTCGCCAGGAAAGTATCCAGCGAGGAACAGGCGGCCGCTGGAGGGTGCGGTAAACGTATGAGAGCACCGCGTGCCGCGGAACACTTCACCTTTTTCGCCGATCCGATACCAGAGCTGAAAATGAGGGTTGATCCAGAGATCCAGCTCACGCGAGAGGTGAGTTCGGCCGGCGGCGAACACGGTGAGGTGATCGCCAGCGCGACAATCGAGGCCGGTATCGAACCACGGCGGCATATTCGCGGGGACGAAGAAGAACGCATGGCCACGCAACGTGCCAGCAGGAGCTTGGGCGAGCAGGGCAGCGAAGCCCGAGCGAAACTCCGCCTCGGGCATGTCGCCGCCGGCTCGCCGCTGTGCGCGCTCCCGCAGTTCTCTGACCGTCTGTATCGTTCTCGCCATTAGAACCTCCCCGGATTGGGGTCTACCATCGGATCTTGATGAGGGTTGGGTCGCGGACCCTGGCGAAGCTACCCTGCCTCGGCCGGCATTGCTACCTGTGCTCGAGTTCCTGGCTCTGCTCTAGCGCTACGCGCGCATCCGCACTAGCCCAACTTCCGCGCTCGCCGAAGGAGTTTGAGCACTGCGGGCAAGAAAGCTCAATGTTTTTGCGGGCCAGAGGTGCAAGAGTCGATTTGTAGTGACGAAGATAGTTGATTCAGTTA
>JBEKBJ010000057.1:0-31256 GCA_050015455.1 Binatia bacterium | reverse complement strand
TATTCAACCGGGGGTCACGACCGGCGCCGATCGTGACCCCACCTGATTCGGGAATTCTGGCAATAGATCGGCCAGTTACGCAAGAATCAGAGGGGGTCAATTTTGGAAGCCGATTCACATTGGTTGCCGGCATCGGCGATGTACACCTCGCCGCCATACGAAGTATCGACGAAGATGCCGGTCGGTTGACAGAGACTTTGCGCCGACGTGCCGCCGCTATTACACGTGGTACTATTGAAATCGGGTTGTCCGAAGACCACATCCGCAGTCGTGTCGCCCGCGACCGGCGTCTGGAACTCCACGGCCCGATTGTTGTCGGTGTCGGCGACGAGCAAATTGTCGTCGCCGTCCACGCCGACGTCACTTGGCCCACACAGGCCACCGGCTCCCGCGCTGCACGTGTTCGTCGTCATGTTGTCGCCTTGTCCGAACACCTGCTGCGCCGTCGTCCTGCTGTCGGACATGTTGTACCGTAGCACGCGGTTGTTACCGTGATCTGCAACATAGACATCACCCGTGGGATTGAGCGTCAAAGCGACGCGGGTAAAGATGCCGCGCGGGTCACACAACGAGGTGGCGCTCACACCGCCGCTGTTGCAGCCGGTGGTGGTGAAGTCGGGCTGCCCGATCACCTCGTCGCCAACCGTATCCGCCAGGGGATTGAGGTGGTGCACGATACGGTTGTTGCCGCGGTCGCTGATGTAGAGGGTCTGCTGCGCGTCCCACGCCACCGCGTATGGATTACACAGGCCGCCGTTGCCGGCCTGGCAGGCGTTCGAAGTGAAGTCGGACTGCCCAAACACGCGGTCGGCACTCTGTTTGACGATGATCTGTTTGTTGGTGGTGTCGATCGTATACCAGGGTGTCTGGTATTCGAGCACGCGATTGTTGCCGCTGTCGGCGATCCACAGATTTCCGGCATCAACCGTGGCCGAAGCCGGATTACAGAGCGACGAGGCGCTCAGCCCACCCGTGTTGCAGCCGCTCGAGTTGAAGTCCGGCTGGCCGATGACGCCCACGGGTCGATCGTATCCTTCGATCAGGATACGGCTATTGGTTGTGTCCACCCGCAGCAGCGTGAAGGTGCCGTAACTCATGGTGATCCCGGGTTGTAGCGACGTGATGAGGGGCTTGCGGATATCATCCATCGCGGTGTGTCCCAGCACCAGGTCGGCGGCCGCGTCGCTACCGAGGGGGTTGTTGTAGCGCAGCACGCGGTGGTTCAAGGTATCCGCGACCCACAAATTGGCGCTACTGTCGAGGTCAAGGGCGGCACCTTGGTAGAAACTTCCGCCGCCGTCCCCGGTGAGATAATCGATCTGCAGGCACAGGCTCGAGGCGCTCGGCCCGCCGGTATTGCAGGCATCCTGGAACAAGGTCACATTGCCGTCGAATCCCGGCTGCCCGAAGACGCGCGCAGCTTGATTGATAGTGAATGGGCTGTCGAATTCCAGGATGCGGCTGTTGCCGGCGTCGGCGACGTACAGGTGTCCGCCGGCATCGGCGACCGCAGCGATCGGCATGCATGTCGTTGAGGCGCCCTCGGCTCCGTTGTCGTTGCAGCTGACGGTCCCGACGGTGTGATCCCAGGTGGTCTTCGTCAGTGGCGTATCATACTCGTAGAGCACGCCAATCGATCCAGCGTACAGCCGACCGTCGGGATCGACGCTGATCGCTTGGGGGAAATAGACCGCTCCGGCACCGCTATTGCACGAGCCGCCGTGGGTGAAATCGGGCGCTCCGTAGACGCGGTCCGGCACGGTGTCCGTCGCCAGCGGCTGATCGTATTCCAGGATCCGGCAGTTGACCGTGTCGGCGACGTAGACATTGCCGGCGGCATCCACCGCCACACCTTGCGGATCGTACAAGTGGCTCTGGTCCACAGCACTGGCGGCGCAGCCGGTGCTTTGGCCCAACACCTTGTCGGCCACCTGATCGGTGCCAAACGGGTCCTTGAAGATCAGGACGCGGCAGTTGTTCGTGTCCGCAACGTATAGGTTGCCGGCGCCATCGACCGCCAGTTCCTGGGGCCCACACAAGGTCGAGAGTGCCGGAGTCGAGAACGGGCTGAAGACGTACGACTGCTGATTGCAGAAGAAGGATACGAAGTCAGGCTGCCCAATCACGATGTCGGCGGGCGCCCCATTCGCCAGAGCGTCCACATTGCTCCACCCGAGCACGCGGTGATAGAAGCTGTCGGCAACATACACCCGGTTCGGCGTGACGCTGCGGTCGATCGCGATACCGCGGGGGAAGGCGAATGTCGATGGGCCGATCGGAAGCCCGACGGAGTCGGTGAAGCTCGATTCTCCCAGGACCGCGTCGGCGACCAGGTCGCCGATTTCACCCTGTGCCCGGCTCACAGTCGCTCCGACCAGAGCCAGACCCAGCACCCACCCTACTGCCGGTCGTTGCAGTACCGCGCGTCTCATATCGCCCCTCCGTTCTGACCCATCACCTTGGTGTGAGCCATTCCGATATGCTTTACGTTTGTC
Organism: Binatia bacterium; assembly: GCA_050015455.1. Lineage (GTDB taxonomy): Bacteria > Desulfobacterota > Binatia > HRBIN30 > HRBIN30 > JAGDMS01. The sequence continues at coordinate 28,761 of JBEKBJ010000057.1, read as the reverse complement.
CTATAGGACGATTGCGCATAGATTGTCAATAAGAAAATGGAATCGGAGCGAATCCGGGGCTGCCCCTGCGAAAAGGCAGCTTGCCCGGCGTGAGCTCTTCTGACGGCACTGTACCCGTAGTCCTCGCCGCTTTCATCTATCACCCGCAAGTAACCGTGCGCTTCCGCACGAGCGTCGGGCACCAGACCGTTGGTGATGTGTAATCGCACGCGGAACCGCCCCCACTCTCGCAGCTGCGCCAACAGCGGTGAAAGCAATTCGGCTGCGCCCGGTTTCTTGTGCTCCTCGGCGCGTGTAGTAGATAGAGGCACATGAGGAGTGTGCTTCGAGCTCTGTACGTTGCCTTTGTGGCGTCCTTGGCGGCGGCGCTCGTGACTGGGTGCGCATCATCGACGCGCAAGTCCATTGCGCCTCCGGAGGTTGGCGACGACAGCGCCGTCGTGGCGCGGATTCCCCTCGGCGGACCTCCGAACGAGGTCGCCATAACGCCGGACGGCTCGCGTGCGTATGCGACCGCGACAGGGAAGGTGTTCGTGATCGACACCGCCGGCAACTCCGCGGTGCAGAGCATCCCGCTGCCGCATAATCCCGCCGCGATCGCCATCAGCGCCGACGGCTCCCATGCCTACGTGGCGGACCTCTTCTCCGAGGTGTTCTCGGTGATTGATACTGCGGCCGACCGGGTTGCGACGACGGTCGACCTCGGCCCGACAAAGGTCCAACTGCCGGCGATGCCGGCGGTGGCGGTGTCGCGGGACGGATCCGCCGCCTACATCACCAATCCAAGTGATAACACACTAACAGTTGTAGACACGGCAGATAGCTTCGTAAGAACCCGGATCGCGCTGCACATGCGCCCGTCCGGCGCCGCAGTCACCCCTGATGGCCGCGTCGTCTACGTTTCCGGGTGCGCCGGTCTCTGCACCAGCGGGATGATCGCCGTAGTCGATACCCGTACGTACGTGATCAGCGACAGCGTGCCGACCTCACGGCCGCTGTTGCATATTGCCGTGAACCCAAACGGCAAGTTTGCTTACGCACCCAGCGGGGCTGGGCTGCTGGTGCTCGATACGCACACCAACAACGTGATCGCCCAGATCCCGGGCGACCTGTGGTCGCAAGTCAACACCACTGCTGATGGCGCGCGCGTGTACGTGCACGGATCGCGACTGGCGGTGATCGACGCGGCGAGCAACACGGTTGCCGGAACTATCCCTGTGCCTTCCGGCACGACCAGCTTCGCTCTCCGGCCTGACGGGGCGGTCGGCTACTTCGCCTCGCCTGATGGTGTTTACGTCATCGACACCCGGTTGCCCGACGTCGGCGCCCGATGAAGCCTTCAGATGGTCAGCCCACCATGGGTGACTAGAATCGATCCGGTCATGTGCCGCGCGTCATCGCAAGCCACGACGGTGACCAGTGCGGAGCGCAAGTTGACCAATGCGGTATGGCCGGTCAGATGTGGTCAAGGCGTTCCACGTAGAGGTACTGCACGCGGCCCGCGTCATTAACGAACAGGTTCAGCATGAAACTGAAGGCGCTCAGCAGCAGCGCGCCGATGACCGCCGACCAGAATCCGGCCACCGAGAAGCCGCGCACCACTTCGCTAGTGAGCTTGAGCATGGCGCCGTTGATGACGAAGGTGAACAGACCAAGCGTCAGCAGGTTGATCGGAAAAGTCACCACCAGTACCAGCGGCCGCAAGATGGCATTGAAGATGCCCAGAACCACCGCGGCCACAAACAGCGGTGCGATCCCGCTGCAATCGATGCCTTTCACAATGAGGCTGGTCAGCCACAAGGCAAAGGCGGTCGTGATCCACCGAATGATTAATCCGCGCACAGACGCACCAGCAACCACAATACTACGCGGTCGGAGTTGCTTCAAGCAGGCGGCCGCCGAAGCCCAGCGAGATCCTGCACCCGCAGGTCGCCCACTTCGTTCACCACCAAGTCAGCGCCCGCTGCGGTGAGCTGTTCGCGTGCGGTCGAGGTCAGCACCGCCACGGCCAGCATTCCGGCTCGCTTGGCGGCCTCGATGCCGTGCACCGAATCTTCGACCACGGCGCAGCGCGCCGGTGCGACCCTCAGGCGCTGCGCCGCAGTGAGAAAGGCCTCGGGGTGCGGCTTGCCTTCGCGCACGTCCTCGGATGCCACCGTCGCATCGATGGCGCTGCCCGCCCCGATGACCTCGATCAGCAATTCCACGTTCTCACGTGGACCGCTGGAGGCGACCGCGAGCCTCGCGCCGAGCTCCCGGAGATCGATCAACAGCTCAGGGATGCGACGGAACACTCTCACGCTCCCCTCCCGAACCAACTGGCGGTACAAGGATTCTTTGCGCGCGCCCAGCTCCGCGAGGCGTGGCGGCGGCACCTGACTCAGCCACTGCGGAATGATACTCGCGTTGCGTTGCCCGAACGTGCGCCGGAACAACTCCTCCGAAAACGGCGTGCCGATCTCAGTCCCCAGCTTTTGCCACGCGCGCAAGTGCGCCGCCGCGCTGTCCACCAGCACCCCATCCATGTCGAAGATCACCCCGAATAACGCTTGCATTCGTTTGCCTTGTAGTCCGTCAGCCAAGGTGCAAAGGAAACTCATCCGGGCAGGGCAGCCTTTTCCACCAGTCGTATGCCGATATAATTGATTTGCCCGGAGGACACACGCATGCCGACCGAGATTACCATGCCGAAGCTCAGCGACACCATGGAAGAGGGGACTATCCTGCGCTGGTACAAACACGAAGGCGAACACGTCGAAGCCGGCGAAGTGTTGGCCGAGGTCGAGACGGACAAGGCGGACATGGAAGTGGAGGCTTCGGCCAGCGGGACCCTCGCCGAAATCCGCGTGCAAGAGGGGGCCTCGGCGGCCGTAGGGGCGGTCATCGCGGTCCTCAGCGGGACCGAGAGAGTTGCCCAACGCGAGCCCCAGCCGCAGCCGTTGGAAGCTGACGCGAAGCACCCGGCTCCGCCTGGCGCGGTCTCCGGGCTTTCACGCGCCGACCCCGGTGCTCCGGCGCCGCACGTTGCCGAGCCGCCGCGCCCGGCTCCGCCACCGACGCCGCCGCCGTTGCGGGCGGCACCGTCACAGGCGCCGGCGCCACCGCCCCCGGCGCCGAGTGCGCGGTGGCAGCCGCAGGTGCAATCTGCCACCGCGCCACGCGGCACGCAGCAGCTATCGAAGCTGCGCCAGACGGTCGCCAAGCAGATGACGGCGTCGAAACGCGAGGTGCCGCACTTCTACGTCACCGTGGAAGTCGACATGAGCGAGGCGGCACGGTTACGCGCGTCGATCTCTGCCAGTGGTTTAGTTACCGAACACGTTACTTTCACTCACCTGATGATGCGAGCGTTGGCGTTGGTGCTGCAGCGGCACCCGCGCGTGAACGCCTCCTGGTCTGAAGGCGGCATCATCTACCACGACGACGTCAACATCGGGGTGGCGGTCGCCGTGGAAGACGGGTTGGTAGCGCCGGTGGTGCGCGCTTGCCAGCACCTCTCCTTGCGTGCCATCGCTCAGGCCACGAATGATCTGGTCGAAAAAGCGCAGGCGGGACGTTTTGGCGGCGAGGCACTCACTGGTGCCACCTTCACGCTCTCGAACATGGGCATGCTCGACGTCGAGGAGTTCAGCGCCGTGATCACGCCGCCGCAGACCGCCATCTTGGCCGTGGGCGCAATCAAGGAGCGCCCGGTGGTCCGTCATGGCCAAGTCGCCGTCGCCAAGACCGTTCGTGTCACCTTGTCCGTCGACCACCGCGTGCTCACCGGCGTTGAAGCGGCGCGTTTTCTCGAGGACTTCAAACGCATCCTCGAGCACCCGTTGGCGTTAGTGCTCGGACCGGAGTGATATTGAGACGTTACGAGGTCAATAACAACAGAGGCAATAGCGCCGCGCCCCAGGCGGGCATGAAGACACCACCGGCCGAAAAACGCCCAAGAGGCCGTCGCCGAGCTGGGATGGGCAGAAAAGACCTCTAGCCAGCCGCAGGAGGGGGGCTTCCGCTTCGCCCGGAACCATGCCAATGTAAAAAGATAATCCTTGAGAACAGGAGGTCCAGGAATGGTGTACGAAGTCAAAACGGCATTGAAGCCCAGCGGACTCGATGGCATTTCCGAGGAACAGATCGCGCAGCACTGGCGCTTGTACGAGGGGTACGTCGCTCAGGTCAACGCGCTGCGCAAGGAGCTCGAGACGCTCAGCAAAGAAGCCAAAGGGAACACCCCGGCTTACACCGATCGGCGCCGGCGCTTCGGTTTTGAGTATAACGGCATGGTGTTGCACGAGTACTATTTCGGCAACCTGAAAGCGAAGGCGCCGGAGCTGGGTGCCGGCAGTGCCTTGAAGAAAGAGATCACCGGCCAGTTCGGCACGTTCGACGCTTTCAAGGAGGATTTCGTCAACACCGGCACAAGCCGCTCCATCGGCTGGGCGATCCTCTACCTCGATCCCGCTACCGGGACTTTGAACAACCACTTCATCCAGTTGCACGAGGACGGCAATGTCGCTGGATTCATCCCCATCTTGGTGATGGACGTGTGGGAACACGCCTACATGGTGGATTACGGCGCCGGCGGCCGGGCACAATACATCAAAGCCTTCTTCGGCAACGTGAATTGGCCGGTGGTGGAAAAGCGCTTCCTCGAGGCGAAAGAAGGCAAAGTCCCCGCCAGATTTTGAGACCGTGTCGGCCTGGTGCGACGGGCTGGCCGACCGCACCAGGCCAGGCGCAGCGGATGAGCCTCCAAGGGCTCTCTAGGGCGCCGGTCTGTCGGCCACGCGCATGGCTTTGAGGCTTTCTGCTAGCCCCCGTTGCGCGAGCGCAAACGTCGGATCGAGCGCCAGCGCTTGGCGAAACGCCGCGACGGCGTCTGCGTGCCGGCCGTTAGCTGCAAGATAACGCCCGCGGTTGTAGAACATGGTGACGTAAACCGGGAGCACCTTGAGCAGCACGACGTCATCGGGCGCGAACTGCAAGGTACCGTCAGCCAGGCCGCGGGTCCGCAGCTGCGGTGCGGCGGGTTCGTGAAAGACGCGGTCGGCAAACAGTTGAAAGACGAGACCCTGCGGCACCAACTGATACGCGGTCATAAGCGCTTTGGCGAGCAGGCTGCCTTGGGCTTCGTTGGTTAACACCACGTCCTGGGTGACGTACACGGGCGCCGTACCTAGCTGCGTGCCGATGAATGCCAGGATCATCGCCGTGAAGCGGGTATCGATGCGCTCGTTCAACATCCGGTCGCGCTGGTACAGCGCAGGATCTTGTTCCCAGCGGCGCAGATCCTCCAGGAACGCGTCGACCTCGGCGCGCGTCTGCTCGATCAACCGCGGGTACTCACGCTCGAGATAATCAAAGTACCACGAGCGGCGCAGTAGGTTCAGGTCGACGACGACGGCATCGCGGCGGGCACGCTCGATGGCGCGGACGTAGAGCATCGGCGAGTACACCTGCCAATCCAGGGTTAGCAGCATCCCGTCCGGCCGGATCGTCTCCAGGATGTTGTCGACGTAGTCGTGTGCGATCAAATCCCGATGGTGGTTGTTGAAGCGAAAGTTGCCGGCCCAGCCCAGCACCGGCACCAGCAGTAACGCCGCGGTGGCAACCCGTACGGCGTACCGCCAGCGCGCCGTGCCGGCCGATCTCCATGGCGAAACCGGCGCCGCAACCGGCGGCAAGGACGAGGGCGAGAAACGCTGGAATGAAGTACGCCGCTTTGTCCTCGGCGATTTCGTAGGTGGAGGTGTACAGGAGATCCGCCACGATGACCAACAGCAGAAACCAGAACGCCGTCCGGTCGCGGCGGAAGAGAGCATAAAAGCCGGCGAGAGCGAGCCCCAAAGCAGCGGGGCACCACGGCGGGCCGAATTCACCAATAGTGATGCTCATAAAGGTGGCGAGTTGTGCCCCCACACTCTGCGCTGACAGGGAGAAGTACGCCTGAAACTGCCGGCCGCTAATGTGCCACCAGAAACTTTGCAGCGTCCGTGGGTCGCCCCAGTCGAGCATGGGCGAGCGCGCCGCCGCAATCGGCAAGTAAGCGTAGACCGTCAGGCCCACGAGCGCCCAAATCGTCGCGAAGATCAAGACTCTGCTTGTGAACACCCGACGGCGAGTCGCATACACGAGAAAGGCGATGGCCGGGAGCGTGAGAAGGACGGTGACGTGATGCACCGCGAGAGCGAGGCCGAAGACCCATGCGGCGGCGTAGAGCCGCCTGTCCGTCGTTGACTTCGGTGAAGTCGTGACATCGCACCGCCACCGGAAGACCAAGAGCAACACTACAGCGACGAGGAGCGTGTTGAGCGTATAGACTTCCGCCACCGTGGCGTACGACCACAGGGTGCGGCAGAAGGCCAACAACAATGCCGCCGTCGTGGCCGGGAGCCACAGAGCGCCGGCGCCCATGCCAGAAGTATCGCCGTCTCTCTGTCGGTCCGGCCTTCCCCTGGAGGCCGATTGCTCGCTCATCCCGCGCAGCATTTCGGCAGTGAGGAAGGGCACGACCGCGACTGCGAACGCGGCGAAGATGGCCGATGCGAGATTCACCCGTGTCGCGATGCTGCCGATCGGAAGCAGCGTCGCCAGATGCGCCAGCAGCACATAGAGCGGAAAGCCGGGCGGGTGGGCCACCCCGAGTGACTGTGCGGCAACGATCAGCTCGCCGCTGTCGACCAGCGTTACGGTGAGAGCCAGCGTCGCCACATACGTTGCGAGCGACGCCAGCAGGACGGCGCCAGCACAGAGCATCCCGGTTGGTTTCCGGGCGAACGGGGGCGTCCGTGGTATAGCGGCGGCCGGACGGCAACTGGATGGACCACGGCGACGGAACTCTCCCGCTCTATCCTTCACGCCTTGCCCCACTCAGCTCCCGATCGAGGGGAGTCGGTGTCTTTCCCCGTCGACCGGCTTCGGCCTCTCATGTCACCGCGGCGAAATGCGGTCAAGGAAGCCCTGCGCCTCCTGAAGCGCTCTTGATGGCAGGAACATGCGGCGTTTGAGTCAAACTTCATGACGATACTGACGAAACGATCAACACGTCCGCCGCAGGGCTCCGGAGGACGGGTCTGGAGTGAGGGCGGGAGCGGACCCGCCGCACAGACGCGGGGCGCAGCTCGCGGGGCGCAGCCCGTTGCCTTGCGGAAGGTTGCCTTGTAGGAAGAGCGCTAAGAAAGGGAGGCCCCCAATGGCCCGTATTGCCGTGCTGTATTGTAAACGTATTAAAGACCACTCATGCGTTGCCTGTGCCAAGTGTTACAAAGGGATGAGAGAGAAGAACGGCGAGTATACCCAGCATGACGAGATCGACCTGGTGGCCATGACCGACTGCGGCGATTGTCCCGGTCTGGTCGTGCCGCGCGTGAAGCTGCTCTCCGAGGTGTCGAAAGACCTCGGCCGGGAAATCGATGTATTGCACTTGGGGACCTGCATGAAGGGGGCGATGGCAACCGCGCAGTGCCCGATCGATTTCGACGCACTGAAACCCACAATCGAGAAGAGATTCGGGTATAGGGTCGTTCTTGGCACGCATTCCTACTGATGGTGCCCGAACTGATTCTCGGCGCCCGTGTACCGAAGTCTCAAAACCGGCAGTGACTCTCGCGCGCGATGATCTCGTCCTGCAGCTCGCGGCCGATGCTGGTGAAGTAGGCGTTGTAGCCCGTGACCCGTACCAGTAGGTGCCGGTAATTCTCGGGATGCTTCTGAGCATCTCGCAGCATATCAGCATCGATCGTGTTGATCTGCAGCGCCGTGCCGCCGTTGCGGCAGTAGCCGCGGAGAAATGCTTTGAACTTCTCGCGGTGCTCGCGGTCCCGCAGCATCGAGGGATTGAAGCTCATCGTGTGGCTGGCGCCGTTGGGAAGCATGTTGAGGTAGTTCCCCCAATCTCCCTCGCCGTCCGGCGCCGTGCCACCGAGAGCCTTGCCCACCGAGTTCGCGTTGGCGGTGGGGCCGTTGATGTCAGCGCCGTTGGACGGGCAGATCGCGTTCGAGAGGAAGCGACCTTTCGGCCTGCCGTCGGCGCTCGCGGCCATGATGTAGCCATCACCCACCCAGTAATTCCAGCTCAGCATCCCGGGCCGGAACTGGCGGCCGGTCGATGCCGTTCTGTGCTTCCAGGTCTCTTCGGTCCACAGCTGCATGACCTTCCGAGCCATCTCGTCGGCGCCGTCATCATCGCGCCCGTACTTGGGCGCGCGGAACTTCGCCCACGCTTGCAGTGTCTCGTGGCCTTCCCAGTTGGTTCGGAGAGCCGAGATCAACTCGGCCATGCTCGCCTTCTTGGCGTCAAACACCAGGTACTTCACGGCAAGTAACGAGTCGACGGTGGTGGCGAACGTCACCGCCTCGATTGTGGTGAAGTTGAGCTCCGCACCGCCTTGAGTGATGTCGAGGGACTTCTCGGCGCATCCGCGCACAAGGCATGAGGTATAGGGCGTGGGGCTGAAGGCCGCGCGGATGGCTTCAGTCTTCCCGTACAGCTCGACGCATTTGCGCACGATGTAACGGGTTTGTTCGACGTACGCGTTCCAGAACTCATCCCACGAGTGGAAGGTGGCGGCATCGCCGGTGGCCGGCCCGTCCTGGCTGATCGGCGCCTGTTCGCCCGTGATCGGGTCGACCGCAGGCAGCAGATCCTTGCCTCCTGCGAGCGCGAGCTCGATGGCCTTGAGGAGGTTCGGGTTATTGTCCACCGTGCCCGAGCGGTCGTTGCCCACCATGGTGTTTTCGAGGCACCCGACTGGAGCGTACTCGTGCACGTTCTGTTCGTTGATGAGGTTCTGAACGCCGGCGACCCGGCCTTGGCGCAGCATGCCGGCCATCGAGCGCTCGTCGAAGTTGAGCAGAAACGGCGCACCCTGGCTCGCGGCGATCATGTCTACGATCTTGTCCAGGAGATCGTCGGGTGAGTTGCAGTGCAAGCGGATGTTCGGCTTCGGCTCGAGCATCGGGGTCATCTCGTCGATGATCTCGAGAATCGCGTAGGTCAGGTCATTCGTCATGTCCCGGCCGCCGCTGCCCATGCCGGAGAGGGTGATGAGCTGGCCGAAACCGGAGTTGATGCCCTGGTTCGCGCCGACCCGGATCATGGCGTCGTAAGCGGTGTTCGCGTGGACCCAGAAGCACTTGAGAATCTCTTTCCCTAAATCCCGGTCCATCCCCCGCTCGAGGGAGGCTTTCCAGTAGGGATACAGGTACTGATCGACGCGCCCGAAGCTCGTGCCGGGTCCGGGATAGTTTTCATCGCTCATGACCAGCATGTGGTTGATCCACAGTGCCTGCACCGCTTCCCAGAAAGTGGCCGCCGGCTCCCACGGCACGCGGTCGAGGTTCCGTGCCATCTCTTCCAGCTCGTTGGCGCGAGCGCCATCCTTTTCGTTCGTGGCGAGCCTGCGGCACAGGCCCGCGTACTGGGCGGCGACATCCCGGGGCATGGTGGCGGCGGTGATCATGGCCCTGAGCTGCGCGCCCTTCGGGCCGTGCTTCTCTTTGTGGGGCAGGGTGGCGTAGCGCTGCTGGAGGTCGTGGTGAATGCCTTTCCAACCGATCGTCAACGCGCGCTTGTGATCGGGGATCAGGTGGCCCGAGGTCGCGCCGGCGTTGCCATATCCGTGGTCATGGAACCATTTCACCGCAGCGCGCGCGCCGTTGGGCCCATACACCAGCCGGTCGCGTTCACGTGCCTCCTGCTTGGTCCAGCACCTGGAGGCGAGGATATTGAAGCGCGCGCCGGCGAGCAGATCGCCGGGCAGGATCTCCTGGGGCACGTAATTCACCATGACCTCGCGGATGAACCACGCGCGCCGCTCCGGCAGCGACCATTTCCAGAAATCCTCGTGCAGCTCCACGGGGCGAGCCGCCTGCAGCGTCGAGGCCCGGTAGGTCTGGAAGAATGGATACACCTCGGGGACGATGTAGTACGTGGTCTCGTCGTAGAGCACATCCCAGGGCGTGCCTGTGGTCCAGCAGGTGAACTCGTTGTTCCACTCCCGCTTCACGCCTTCGAAGTAGTAGTTGCGCAGCCATTCAATGCGGGGCGACAACCCGTGGGGACGTTTCACGCCCATGGCGATGTTCGTGTCCATGATCCTCGCGCCTCATGCCGAAGATACGTCAAAGGAATCGAAGAGTCGACCATGATCTCACTTAGCGGGAAGCCAAAGGATGACGAGGTACCCGCGGGCACCTGTGCCTCGCCAAAATCCCATCCTGTGCCTCGTCCAAACCTCATCCGCCGCAATTTGAGCCGAAGATCGGTTGCCTGCGCGTCAGACGCATCCGGCGCTCCCGTCAACGCTTGCCATTACCGAGGGAGCCTCACATGGTCCTGCGATGCTTCTCCTCTTCAAGCTCACCGTCTGGGGGCTTCGCTCCCTGGCGCGCTCTCGACAGGCGCTGGTACTGGATAATCTCGCCCTGCGCTACCAACTCGCCACCCTGGCACACCGCGGCCGCTGTCCCCGGCTCCTCCCGACCGACCGCCTGTTCTGGGTCGCCCTGCGTACGGTGATGGCCTTCACCACCGCTACGAGTGGAGAGAGGCTGCTTGAGCAGGGCGGTTGGAGTTTTGGCGAGGCACAACAGGTCCTCAGAAATTCGTGCAGAACAGTCCGGTGGCGCTCACGGACGCACCGGTGTAATCCGCCCGCTGCACACGAATCCTGACGGGCTGTGCGCACTTGAGGGCGGAGGGAATGAGCACGACGATTTCCGTAGGCGTGACCGCCTGTACCGCGAGATTGCTCCAGTTCCCGGGAGAGGCCTCATATTGCACGCAGGTTCCCAGGATCTGGCTGCCGCACTTGTTGTGCTGCGAGACGGTACTCGTGCAATTCCCGCGGGCGGGGTAGCCGTCAATCGCGTTGAAGCCGCTGCCGGCGATGTGCACCAAATCGCCAGCCTTGCCCTTGGTGGGCCAGACGCTCTGGATCACGATGGGAAGCGTGGTCCCGCTCCCGCGGTACGCCTGAGGCGTACCGCTGTTCACCGACCCGCTGATGTCGAGGCTCAGATTGCCATTGCACGTCGCGCCCGGCTGTGCCGGGTTCGCGTAGCAGTGCTGCCGCTGGTTAGCACGCGCGGGGATGTTCGGCTGGGTGCTGGAATTGTCGAAGTTGTGTCCGCCGAGACGGCTGTTGGTTGCGTTCTGCGTGAACGCGTTGTTGCCCGCATCGGGGGCGGCCTGACCGAAGTCCGCGGTCGATTCACCATCGACGGTGGCGCCGTTCCGCCCGTTGTAAACGGCGATGGTGCCGCGCACCGTGGCGAACGCCGTACTCGCAGTCGCGTTGAAGATCGCGATACCGTTTTGGCCGCTGAGGCCGAGGTTGGTCGCCCCGCAGGAGAAGTCGTTGGTAATCGTCGCCGCCGACAGTTCCTGGACCGAAATGCCGCGGGAGCTGCTGTAGCGGATGATGTTGCCATCGGTATTCAGCACGGAGGCGATGTCGGGCGTATCATTCCCGTCTGCACCATTCGCAGACAACCCATTCGCGTTAGAGAACACCTGCGTGGTGACGTTATAGCCGCTGCGCTCGATCAGGTTGTGGTCCGCCTCAACGTTGCCGCTCAGCGTAGCCTGGAGGCCGCCGCCGATGTTGTTGTGGATCCAGCTATCCTGCACCTGCACGTACGCCAGCCTGGTGCTCTTCACGGCTTTGTCCGCGCAACCGGTCAGCTCGGTGTTGCGCACTACATTGGCCCCGGCCCAACTGCCGCCGGCGCCGGCGATGCCCTGGATGCAATCTTGCCCCACCGACTTGTCCGTCAGCCGACCGCCGCCACCGTCGACCTTGCAGTTGACCACGAGATTCTGCTGGGCCGCGTTGCCCAAAAAAATTACCACGTCACCCGGGCTGTCGCCGTTCGCTAAGGTCGGCCGTTGGAGGAACAGCCCCGCCAAACGGGCGAGCTGGTTCGAGAAAATGACCGCCGACCCGCTGGGAAGTCTCACCACCCGATAGAACGGGTCCCCGCGAAAGGTCGGATTGCCCGTCGGGTCCGTCCCGTCAACCATCATCCCGTAACCGGCGATGGGTAGGTCGAGTGATTGAGTGAGTTGAACGACGGTTGGTTTACCGGCAGAGAAGACGCTTGGATCAAACTGCACGAGCAGCGGAGCAGGTGCGGTGTCACCGGCGGACATGGCCTCACGCAGCGTGCACGTGTGCAGTCCTGGGGGACTGGGACATTGTGGCGTCGGATTCGAGGTCACATCATCGGTCCGATCGACGGTGAGGGCTGTCCTGAACACCACCCAAGAGAGGGTGTTCGGAGTTGGGTCGGCCGCGACGAGGATGCTCTTCTGGTACTGGTCCTGAGACCCCACGCTGATCCGATGCTTCCAAATACCCGATCCGAGTCCCGTAACGGTAATGCAGTCGCTCGCGCCCGCGCCACACGTGACAGTCTGGTCGAAGCTGGCCTTGCCGCCCGAACAGGATGCAGTCAGCACGCTCCCCCTGAAGCGGATTGCTTGCGGCGCCCCGGTTGGGTTATCCACGTTGATCGTCAGGGCCGCCCCGCCCGAAGGGCACAACGGAAGTGCGGTCGCTACCGAAAACGACAGCGCGACAAACACCCCAATGATGAGCATCGATCCCATCGTTCGGAATCTCATCGCAGATCGCCGCCCTTCTACTCCTGCACCACAGTCTGGCCGCGTAACACAGCGCGACAGAAACGGCTTGGAGCGCGCCTTTAACGTGATAATACCATTCTTGTGCGAGGCTTCCCAGCTAATTCTATTCAGGGGCGTAACGCCTCAGTCTCCGCAGGGGGTGAGGCGAGGCCTGTTGTCCCTCGCCAAAACTTCATCCGCCGCAATTTAAGTCGACGATCAGTCGCCTGCGCTTCGTACGGATCCGGCGCTTGCGTCGACGCTCGCCATTACAGAGGGAAGCTCGCATGGTCCGGCGATGCTTTTCCTCCTCAAGCTCACCCTCTGGGGGCTTCGCTCCCTGGCGCGCTCGCGACAGGCCCTCGTCCTCGATAATCTCGCCCTGCGCCACCAACTCGCCACCCTGGTGCACCGCAATCGCCGTCCACGGCTCCTCCCGACCGACCGCCTGTTCTGGGTCGCCCTGCGCGCGGTGTGGACCGACTGGGCCAGGTCCCTGGTGATCGTCAAATCCGCCACCGTGGTTGCCTGGCACCGCCGTGCGTATCGTGCGTATTGGCGCCGGATCTTGCGTAAGCCCGGCCGCTCCCGAACCGACGCCCAGCTCCGTGATATCATCCACCGCATGGTCACGGAGAATCGGTGGGGCGCGCCCCGGATTCATTGGGAGCTGGTGAAGCTCGGCTTTCGCGTCTCCGAGCGGACGGTCTCCCGGTATGTTCGAAGGTCACGCCCACCGCGCCTACCCGGGGCATCCTGGAAGAGCTTTCTCGACAACCACCGCGAGGTGCTCGCGGCGATGGACTTCTTCACCGTTCCCACGCTGACCTTTCGGCTCCTCTACGTGCTCTTCGTCGTTCAGCACGCGCGGCGTAAAGTGCTGCACGTGAACGTGACGGCGCATCCCACCGCGGCATGGGTCAGCCAGCAGCTGCGCGAGGCGAGCGCGGATCAGTGGTTGTGATAACACACCTGGGCCGGCCCCACCCGAGGCGGCGGGGCTGCCACCATTGTGGTCTGCGCTGCGCTTCTGCTAGCTTGGTGCCTCGACAAGGAGCACCCCGTGAAATTAGACAAAGCCCTCAATCTGGCCCTGGAGTTTGAGCACAAGGTCCGCGACCACTACGCCAATGGCGCCAAGGCCATCCGCGATCCGCAAGGCAGCAAGGTGTTCGCGACGCTGGCGCGCGAGGAGCAGGGACACGTCGACTTCCTCAACGCGATGCTGGCCGAATGGACCCGCACCGGCCACGTCCGGCCGACCCCGCTCAAGTCCATCCTGCCCACGCCCAAGTGGGTCAAGGAAGCCCTGGACAGACATCGCAAGATCGCCACGCGCCGTGTCGGCGACAAGAATGACATCGAGCTGTTGAAGACCGCGCTGCAGATGGAGAAGGAGGCCTGCAGCTTCTACACCGGCATGGTCGACAAGCTCGGCGCCGACGAGCGCGTCCTGTTCGAGCCGTTCCTGGAGATCGAGGCGGGCCACCTCACCGTGGTCCAATGCGAGCTCGATGCCGTACAGGGCCTGGGCTTCTGGTTCGACGTTCAGGAATTCGCGCTCGAGGCGGGTTGAGGCGCGTTGAGCGGCAGGGGACGTCGCTCACACCTCTCTCGGACCCGCCTTCCCGAACGAGCGAGCCATCATTGCCGCGATCTTTGACCCGGAGCCGCGCGAGCAAGCCACTGTTGCGCTCGCCCGGAAGCTGCGCCGCGGTGGAATGTCGTTGCGCCGCAGCAGGCGCTGGCGGGAGTTGACAACGGACGTTTACCGTTTTCGGGGGATACGGATTCGACGAAACGGCCGCCAGATGTATCGCGACGCGATATGCTTCCTCGGTCGGCCGCTCGCGCGGGGGGATTGAGCGAGAACCCCGGACTTGCCTGTAGTCTCAATCAGGACTCGAGCCTACAATCAGGCGTATCAACGTGCGCAGGAGGACGGTTGGACGGGGCTGGACGACGTCTAGCTCGTCCGCTTGAGCATCTCATCGACCGTCGCCCCGGCCCACGTCTTCCCCGTCCTTGACGCCACACCCATTGCGTTGAGTCGCGCGGCGATCGCGTCGAACGAGAGCCTTGCCGCCCCGCGGCTTGCGGGAGAGCTTCCGGATCAAGGCGAGCGTCTCGGCTTCCCTCGGCTTGGTCCCGAACGGCTTCCGCCCCTCGCACCGCCCCGTCTCCCGCCGCTTGCGTATCCGCGCGGCCTTGAGCTTGGCGACGATGACGCTCTTCTCGAACTGCGCGACGGCGCCGAGGACTTGCCGAATCAAGACGCGCGTCGCGTCGTCGTAGCCGGCCGTCAAGTCGGTCCCCCGAGTCTGCCGCGATAACGGTAACGCCGAGCTTGCGGAACTCGGCTAGCAACACCTCGCTTACCATCAAGATGTCGCCGCGAGAAAAGGCGTGCCCGCCCCAGGGGATGTGGGCGCCAGGTCAACCTGCTATTCTTCCGGGCTAGTGACGGACGACGACTGCTTCAAGGTATGTGGATCCTGCCGCTGTGCCTGGCCGCGGTGGGGCGATTTCCTCCTCGACGACCGCGTGCGCCTGCTCGGGCTGCAGGGCGAGCCGGGATCGCCGCACGCCAACCTGTTAGTCTTCGAGCACGCCTGCGGCAGCAGCGTCTCGGTGCTGGCCAGCCGGCTGCGGCACCTGCTCGACGAGCCAGAGCTGGATCCGTCCGTGCCGTGGTACTTCGGCGCCGAGGAATGCCGCCAGCATTGCGCCAGCGTCGAGGACCACGCACGCTGCGATCGTCTCTGCGCCAACGTTCGGGACCGTCGGCTGCTGGAGCTGCTGCTGGAGATCAAGGCGCGGGGGCTGCCGGCGCGCCTGCTGGACCAGTTGTCGGGCTGAGCTGCGCAGGTGTGCCTCGCCAAAACCTCATCCGCCGCAATTTGAGCCGAAGATCGGTTGCCTGCGCGTCGGACGCATCCGGCGCTCCCGTCAACGCTTGCCATTACCGAGGGAACCTCACATGGTCCTGCGATGCTTCTCCTCTCCAAGCTCACCGTCTGGGGGCTTCGCTCCCTGGCCGGCCGCGAGAGGGAATGAGCCCCGTACGAAAACCCGCGTTCGCAGCAGGAGGAGGGTGGCAGTGAGGGGGCACCGTCTTCGTCATGGGAAGCGGGCTCGGTTGCTGCCGGCGGCCGTCAGGTGGTGAGGATCGTGTGGAAGTGCAGCAGCTTGTCGCGAATCGGGAGATCGAATGGGCAGGCGGCGGCGCATGGCGCGGCGCAGCTCAGGCAGCGCGACGCATTGTGGTCGGCCGACAGCGCCGCGTAGCGTTCCCTCGCGCCGTGTTTCTGCCCGTAATTCTCGAAGTACATGGCGTAGCGGAAGATATCGTTCACCGGCACGTCGTACGGGCAGTGCTCCAAGCACGCGCCGCAGCCGGGGCGGCAGTAGTCATGCGCGATGAGCGCGTCGTAGCGCTCGAGGAGTGCAACGTGCGCGTCTTTGAGCGGCTGTCCGGAGGCGTACAGGTACTCGTCGATCTGATTGAAGTCGTGGATCGACACCACCAAACCGCTGACGTCGGGATTGCTCAGCACCCACTTGAACGCCGCTTGACTGAAGGCTTGCGACGGGTCGGCGAAGTTCTTCAGCACGGTTGCGGACGCGCCTTTGAGGGTCTTCATGGCGACGACGCCGACGCCGCGCTGCTTGGCGTCGTGAAAGATCGTGTGCAGGTCCGGCCAGTTGTTGAAGTTGTACGCCACCAACATCATGTTGAAGCGCCCGCAGTCCACGGCGTGCCGCATGACCGTTTCGAGGTTGGGGGTGTGGCTACTGACGCCGAGGAAGCGCACCTTGCCCTGCTCCTTGAGGCGATCGAAGGCTTCGTGGAACGTCGGCGCCATGAGCCGGTCGAGGTCGTTCACCTCGTGGATGATACAGACGTCGAGGTAGTCGGTCTGCAGGCGCTGCAGGCTGCCTTCCACCGCTTTGATGATGTCCGGAACGGGCGTGTCCTTGGGCAGGTGGCCGTCGGCAGTGCAGAACTTGGAGGCGAGGAAAACCTTGTGGCGGTGCGGCTTGAGGGCTTTGCCGATCACCTGTTCGCTGCCCGTCTTGCTGTAGTCAGGCGAGGTGTCGAAGTAGTTGATGCCGCGCTCGACGGCGCGGGTGACGACGTCGGAATCCGATATGCCGGCGCCGCCGAAGGAGATGTCGGACATGTGAATGCCGGTGTTGCCGAGCGGGCGGTAGGCGCGGACCGTGGAACCCTGCCAGGCCGGGTCGGCGTGCGGGGCTTCGCTGGGTGCTTTGCGCATCAGGAAGAGGTAGGTGCTATTTTTCCACGCGGCCACCGCGGCTCCACCCGCGGCAATTGTGGCGGCGCCCGTGAGGACTTTACGACGGGTGAGTTTCCATCGACTCTCATCTGCCATAGGAACAGCTCCCACCGAGAGAGTACCCATTGGGCGCGAGTCAGACAACCGATGCGGCGGTCACACTTCGCCCCAGCCGTCAAAGCCGGCGCAGAGCGGGTGGAGGGCGCTCGCCAGACCAGCCACAGCGGGGCGGATATTGGGGCGACGGTGCGGTCGATGTCCGTCTGCTTGCGGGCCGGGCGCAGTCCGTACCGGTCGCTGACCCCCTCCCGCCGGGCAATCTCGCCCACCGTGTGGCGCCTCATGCGGGTGGGCTTTCTGGCGCCCAGCATCGTCGAGGCTATCCCGAGGACCTCACGGCCAGCGCCCTCAGCCAGCGGATCGATGTCCCCGCCGCGTCCCTGCCGTGCGGAATCACGCCCTTCTCAATTAGGCCGAGCCGCGCGAAGTTGGCGCTTTTCCCCCATCCCGCAGCGTGGACGGCTTGTCACGAAGTTATTCGCCCTTCTCCAGCTTCGTCCAGTTCCCGCTGGCTTCCAGGTTGGGATTGTAGAGCTGGCTGTCGGTGACGATGTACTCGTTGATGCTGCCGTTGTACCAGGCGTTGTTGTAGCTGCTCGGCAGCTCCACCGTCTCGCCACGGTCCGGATCGCGATAGGTCTCGACACCGCGATCGAACCGTTCAGTCGGTGTCCGCCACTGGCGGCGTGCCCGGGGGCACCGTCGGATGGTTTCTTGCCCGCAGGTGGGCGGAAATGCGGTGGCGCAATTGGGCCTGAATTGTCTCGATCGGCCGCCGGGCGTCGACGGTAATGAATTTGAACTCCTGCGCCAGACGATTGTACTCGCGGATCAGCCGCGACTGATAGCGCCGGAACGAGTCGAAGATGTCGCTACCGAGCGCCAGGTACATGCCCGATTCCCAGTAGTCCATGCCCTTGCCTTCGAGCACGCGCGGCACGAGATGCTCGGCGTCGATCTTCAGGTAGAGCACGAGATCCGGAACGAGCGCGCATCCGAACAGCTGTCGCGTCCAGTGCCGGTCGGCCCCCATCACCGCGTTGCGTGCAAACGCGGTGTACATGTAGCGATCCGCCACCACGATGAAACCGGCGCGCAGCGCCGGGATGATTTCGTTCTCCAGGCGGTCGGCGAAATCGGCGGCGTAGAGCAAGCTGAACGTCGTCACCGTCAGCTCATGGCCCGCCTTAGCCTCGTCGATGGTGTCGGAAAGCAGCGGCGAGCGCGTCCATCCGGTTTGCGCCACGGCGTAGCCCTCGACCTCGAGCCATGGGACCAGTTGCTCGATCTGCGTCGAGCGCCCGGCGCCGTCGGTCCCCTCGAGCACGATGAGGCTGCCCGGCAAGTTGTCAACCTTGAGATACGGAATGCCGTAGCCGTAAAATGATTTCGGAGCTGTCGGCATGTTGGTCAGGCGCGGTGCAGGGCCTTGATGGCGACCTCGGCGACCGTGCCGGCATAGTCACGCAGGCTGCGGGCCACCATGCGGCGGACGATGTGCTGCTGGCTATCGATGTGGCCCATGGCGTCGATCACTTTCAGGTCGAACTGCAGCACGAGCGTCTCGTACAGTTCGAGCACCCGGCCTTGAAACAGGCGGAAGCTCTCCTGCGGATCTCGGCTCAGTCCGACGTCCATCCCCGCTTCGTGGTACTTGAGTTTGGCGCGGCCGCCCAACAAGCGGTCGAGTGCGACGTCGATCGGCACGCGAAAGTAGAACGCCAGATCCGGGCGCGGCGCGAAACTGTACACCCCGCGCACCCACTCCGGATGCACGCCGCGGGCGACATCGCGCGTGAAGGCCGTGTAGGCGTAGCGGTCGGCGAGGACGATCATACCGGCCTTCAGCGGCGGCACGATCTTGTAGTTCAGCCGGTCGGCAAAATCGACGGCGTGCAGCAGGCTGAACGTGGTCGGTGTGAGCAGGTCTTTCTTCTTGCCCCGCCGCATAGCCCGGCGCACCAGCGCCGACGAGTTCCATTCAGTAAAGAACACTTTGTGCCCTTGGGAGACCAGCCAACGGTGGAGCAGAGTGAGCTGGGTGGACTTGCCGGAGCCGTCGATGCCTTCGACAACGATGAGTTTACCCGGATACGGATGCGGCTTGGTCAGCATGACGGTTCTCGCTCCGTGGGACGATGCGGAAATCAATGCCGCATTCGAGCAGCTCTTGCAACAACCCAGCACGCGCCCGGGCCTCCCAGGTTTCCAACTCGGCATCGTCACCGTCGGTGTGCAACCCCAGGGTGAGACGGTGACCGCGGCGCGTCACGCCGACGTCGCGGACGACGCCGTAATGGCTGCGGTCGAGCCCGTCGGCGATACGCAAGAGCGCACTGGCGGCACGCACGATCCGTCGCTCGGATTTGGACAGGGCGGCGAAGAACTCGTCGGACTCTTTCGGCACCGCCTTGCGATGGTACCCGGCAATCTGCCCTATGATCTCCACCTCGGCGCGCTGGAAACCCAACAGGTCACCGTGCGTGATCAGGTAATACGAGTGGCGCTGATGGTCTTTGTGCGCGATGTGATGCCCGACATCGTGCAGCATCGCGGCGAACTCGAGCCACTCGCGCGCCTCGGCTGGAAGCGCGAGAACAGCGGCGAGTTGATCGAACAGCTGTAGCGCGAGACGGGCGACGTGTTCGCCGTGCATGCCGATTTCGCCGAGATGGCGGGCTAGGCGCGCCACGCTGCGGCGACGCGGGTCAGCGAAGCGTTGGGTTTCCTCGATGCCTTTGCGGTGGCGGGCCAGGAAATCCAGCAAGACACCCTCGCGCAGGGCCCAGGTGCAGGCGACCAACTCCTTCGCCGCGAGCCGGCGCATGATGAAGTCGGCGAGGCACGCGCCCACTACGATCAGATCGACGCGTTTGCCGTCGAGGCCCTTGACCCGCAGCCGCTCATCGCGGTCGGCCTTGACCAGCAGGCGGCGCACGCGCGCCACTTCGTCGGCGCCGATGGTGAAGTTGTTTAGGTGCCCGTTGGGCGGCTCGCCGCGCTGGTAGCCGGCGATCGAGATGAGGTTGAGCATCGTCCCGGACGTGCCGATGACGCGGCGCACCTTGCGACGACGAAAGCGGCCGAGAATGGGATCCAGCTGTTCGCGGAAGTATGCTTCCAACTTGGCGAGCTCCTTCCCCGAGGGGCGATCGCTCACATCGAAGCGCTCGCTGAGCCGTGCGACGCCGAGCTTCACGCTGTGGAGCGCCGCGGCGCGCCCCTCTTCGGTCAAGATCAGCTCGACGCTGCCGCCGCCGACGTCGGCGATCACCGCGGCATCGCGCCGGAGATCGATGGCGTGCTGCACACCGAGGTACACCAGCCGGGCCTCCTCGCGCCCAGGGATGACTTTCACGCGCAGCCCAACCTCGTCGTTCACGCGCTGAATGAAATGGCCGCCGTTGCTCGCCTCACGCACGGCACTGGTGGCCACGGCACTGAAGCGCACGACGCCTTTGCGCTCCGCCAGCGTGCGAAAGGCCGCCAGCGTGCGTACGCCGGCGTCCATCGCGTCTGCGGACAGGTGTCCCGTGGTCAGCGTGTGTCGTCCCAGCCGCACCATCTCCTTGGCACTATCGAGGACGGTGAACCGCCCGTCGGCCTCCACTTGCGCAATCACCATGTGGATGGAGTTGCTGCCGACGTCAATTGCCGCAATGCGCATACCGGGTCTCGTCACGCTCGCCTCTCCGCATCAACCACTGTACCACGTGCCACTCCACCCCCGAACGTGCTGCGGGCAGCCGTGCGGAATACTTTTACCGCAGCGAGTGAATCCCGACAAACGGTGGAACTGTTCTGGCGCTCGGCGCTGGCGGTGCCGTCAACGCATCGGGTTGTGGCCAGATGCGGGGACCTTCCGATAGAATGAATCTCAGTGATACCTGCACCGATTGGGGAGGTCCGCATGGAATACGTAAAACTTGGCCGCACCGGCCTGAAAGTCAGCCGCCTGTGTTTGGGCACCATGAACTTCGGCCCGCAAACGAACGAAGCGGACAGCTTCGCCATCATGGATAAAGCGTTAGAGCTGGGCATCAACTTTTTCGATACCGCGAACGTCTACGGCTGGAAGACCGGAGAGGGCGTCACCGAGCAGATCGTCGGCCGCTGGCTGGCCCAGGGCAGCGGCCGGCGCCAGGGCATCGTGCTGGCCACGAAAGTGTACGGCCGTATGGGCGACGGCGAGAACGAACGCGGGCTCTCCGCGTACCACATCAGGCGTGCCTGCGAAGAGAGCCTGCAACGTTTGCGCACGGATCACATCGATCTCTACCAGATGCACCACGTCGACCGCGACACACCCTGGGAAGAGATCTGGCAAGCGATGGAACAACTGGTACGCGAGGGCAAAGTGCTCTACGTCGGCAGCAGCAACTTCGCCGGCTGGCACATCGCGCAGGCAAACTGCCTGGCTGCGCAGCGACACTTCATGGGTCTCGTGTCGGAACAGAGCCTGTACAACCTCAACGCGCGTACGATCGAACTGGAAGTGATCCCGGTGTGCGCCGCCTTCGGCATCGGCTTGATACCGTGGAGTCCGCTGGGTGGCGGTCTGCTCGGCGGCATCCTCCAAAAGATCACCGAGGGCCGGCGCGCGGGGGACCGCGTCCAGAAGGCGGCGGTGACACAGCGCCCGCAGTTGGAAGCGTACGAGAGCTTCTGTCGCGAATTGGGCGAGCAGCCGGCGGACGTCGCCATCGCCTGGCTGCTGCACAACCTGGTGGTCACGGCTCCGATCGTCGGGCCACGCACCATGGAACAATTTACCGGCAGCTTGCGGGCCTTGGAGATCAAGCTCTCGCCGGATGCACTCACGAAGCTGGACAAGATCTGGCCCGGCCCGGGAGGACAGGCTCCGGAAGCGTATGCCTGGTAGGACCGAGAGCAGGGTTCAAGGGTTCGAGGGTCCAAGGGGACGATCAACGAATCACGAATCACGGCTCACGACCACGTTTCTCCCATTCGCATCGATCATCTCGCGAACCGTCTCCATGCGCTCACGAATCGCCGGCACGTGATCCAATTCGTCAACTCCAACCGGCAGGCGGTACGCCCAGTTGTAGTGATCGATCGTTGCGGGCAGGTTGACCCGTTCGCGCCAACCGAACAGGTCCTGGATCGGAAGGATCGTCAGCACCGAGCCGGCCTCGTAGAGGCGCTGCAGCAGCGCGGGGATTAGTGCCGAGTGGGGCGCCTGTCCTGAGCCTGCTCGAAGGGTGCTGAGTGCTGAGTTCAGACCGAGGGAGCCACACAGAATCAGTCGCTCATCGTCGGCGAGCGCCTCGCACCACCTCGCCAGCGTGTCGGTGTCGTGCGTGCCACTGGTTGTGACCGAGAGCAAGGGGTACGAACGCGGATCGATATACCTGCCGTCGCGCTTCTCCCAGCGGAGCACTTTGTAACCGGGGATTCCCAGCTCGCTCAGGGACTCGCGCGCCCATTGCGGAACGGTCCCAAGGTCCTCGGCGATCACGCCGGCCATGCCACCTGTCTCTTCCAGGATGGCACGCATCAGGGCGCGACCCTGCGCCATTTGCTCGCGCTCGTCCGCGGGGACGAAGCCCGCGGTGCCGCCCTCACACAGCGGCATGGCGTACGTCCGGTACAGCCCGATGACGTGATCAATTCGGAAGAGCTCGTACAGCTCCCGAGCCTGGCGCGCTCGCCAGCGCCACCAGCGGTAATCCTGGCGCCGCATCTCGTCCCACTTGTAGAGCGGCAGGCCCCAAGCCTGCCCGCTGGCGCTGAAATCGTCGGGCGGTGCGCCAGCCGAGCTGCTCAAGTCGAACAGCTCGGGCTGCGCCCACACATCAGCGCTGTCGCGCCCGCAGACGAACGGCAGATCGCCCTTGATGAGCACGCCGCGCCGGCGCGCGTGCGCCCGCACTTGCTGCCATTGCTCGGCAGCGATCCACTGCAGGTACTGGGCGAACCGGATCCGCGGCGTGAGCTGCCCCGCTGCCTGGCGCAGCGCTTCGGGGTCGCGCCACCGCAACTCCTCCGGCCACGTCTCCCAGGTGGCTCCCGCGTACAATTCTCTGAGGGCGCGGAAGAGCGCAAAATCGTCCAGCCACCAAGCCTGGGCGCGACAGAAGCGCTCGAATCCGGCCTTGCGTTCGTCCGAGGCGACCGCTTCGAAGTGCGCGAACCCGAGCTCGAGCAAGCGCACCGTCAGGCCGTACGAAACCTTGCGATGCCGCCAACGCGACTGCCGCAAGCGCCGCACCCGGCGCTGCACGGCGCGGGATTCGAGCCACTCCCGCGCCGGCTCACTTACCGTGACATCAACGACCTGGGGGGCCGAGATGTACCCCGGGTCGAACGCAAAGGCGCTCGCGCTGTTGTATGGGCTGGCCTCCTCGGGAGCGGCCTCGTTCAGCGGCAACAGCTGCGCCACGCGCTGATGCCAGCGGTCCAGCCAGTCGATGAAGGGGATCAGGTCGAGGATGGTGCCGCTACCGAGGTCGTGGATACCGCGCAACGAGAAGAGGGGAACCGCGACGCCGGCGCCACGCGCAAAGTGTTGCCGCTGTGACATGGAAGCCGCTATCCCTTCACCCGCCTACACCGGTCATTCGACCACGATCTCCGGTTCGAGCGTCACCTCGGACGTCATCGAGTTGGAAACGTAGCAGCGCTCTGCGACCATGTGGAGGATGCGTTGCGCCCGCCCTCGATCGACATCCGGTCCGATGGTCAGCCGCGGCTTCACGACGATCCGCGAGATCACCGGTCCGCTCTCCTCATCGACTTGTTCCAGGGTCCCGACCGCCGTTGACGAATACTTGCTGAAGCGCAGCTTCGAATTGGTGGCGATGGCGAGGAAGGTGGCCATCATACAGGCGTTCACCGCCGCAACGCAAAGGTGCTCCGGCGACCACACGTCGTCCGTGCCACCGAACTCCAGCGGTGTACCGATCGACACGATCGGCCGTTTGGGAGCGGACAGCGTTCCGCGCAGCTCGCCCGTCCACTCGACGGTGGTTTCATACGTGTGTGGCTGACTTGCCATTTCTCGACCTCCATGTGTTTAGTGCTGAGTGTGGATGAAAATGAATCCGCGATCTGAAAAAGGCGGTCAACGATCGAGTCAGTCCGGCTCGAAACGATTGAGACCGCCACCCGATGACGCTGTGCCGGCGGTGCCGATGGCCTCGCGCGCCGTCAATGCTTCGAGGACGAGGCGGTCGTCCGGTGTGTCGGCAACAAACCTTCGCCCGTCCTGCAAGCGGCCGATGACGATGCCCTTGGTCGGTTGGCCGTCGCGGTCGTGAAAGACCGTGTACGTTTCGATCACGGCTCTGCCGCTGGGCTCCATGACGAGCTCGGGGTGCGGAGGGCGATCGATCTCCGCTTGGTAGATCTCCGGGTCCGGCCGCGTCCACGGTCCGGGGTTCGGTTCGGTGCCGTAGATGCCGATCGAGTGCCTGGTCATGTACCAGCCCAGCCCGCTGATCAGGCCCTTGGTGCCGCGGGCTGCTCGCAGTTTCTCCATCATGGTGGCGATGCCGTGCATAGTATAGTTGTTCCCCGGGCCCCCATGATAGGGGAGTCCGCCGGTGACGGTGAGCGGGCGTGGATCGTCTTGCGCAATGCCGAGCATGTCGCGGGCGATCTGCACGGCGCACGGGAAGCAGCTGTACAGATCAAAGTAATCGATTTGCGAAATGTCGAGGCCCGCCATCCGAAGGGCTTGTCGGCCAACTATGCGAATAGCTGGTGAGCTGTAGTAGTTCGCACGCTCGGTGACGAACCACAGATCACGCGCATCGCCGCAGCCCCTGAGGTACACCCACCGCGACGGATCGATGCCGAGATCCCGAGCGGTGCCGACGGAGGTCATGAGCACGGCGGCCGATTGATCGACGTCGATGATGGCGTTCATGTACTTGGGGTACGGGAACCCGATCAGCCTATTGTCGGCGGTGACGGTAGCGATCTCGGCGGGCGTACGTGCCTGGCGGAACCAGGCGTACGGGTTCTGCGCCGCGACTGTGGAAAAACGGCTGCACAGGAGGCCCAGCCGTTCGCGATGCGCGGCCAGGCTGAGGCCGTAATGTGCGCGCAGGGCATTCTCGAACAAGGGATAGATCTGCGTCGGCATCTGCAGGCCGTGGTTCATCTCATGGTCGCTCGTCCCCAACCGTGCATCGCCGACGACGGTGGGAGCACCGGCGCCATGCGTGCTCCACCTCAGCTCGACGCCCGCGCGCCGCGCTCGCCACATGGTGTGCATCGCCTCGGCCCCGGCGAGCAGCGCCAGCCGCACATGGCCGGCCGCGATCTGCGCCGCCGTCTCGTTTACCAGCCACTGCGGCGTGTTGCCACCAACGGTAGTGTACAGCTCTTGCCGAGGCGCTGCGTCCAGCCGTTCGGCGAGCGCCCGCGGCGCGTTAGCGTAGCGCCAAGCGAGCACGTTGACCACCGCCACGCAATCGACTTGCCGCAGCAAGCGCGCATCCGCCCCCGCGTCCTCCTCCGCCCGCCGCGCCGTCTCGACCATCATCTCGAGCGGCTCCCTCGCCGCCGCTGGATCGACATCGCGCTGCGTCAACTGGCCGGCGCCAATCAATATAGGTGTACGATCGTCGCTCATCGCATCCTCTGCCGTTCCTCTTATCTGACAAATATTCCGCAAATCCAGCGCCGAGCTGTTCGGGGTCCTACGGCGTTGCGCGAATTCTTCCGCCGCTGGACACATCACGGCGGCTGGATCTTGACAAGGTAGCGAGGGAGTGGGGGAGAGGGGTGCATGACCGACATTGGAGGACTCTCATGCGACTCAAAGACAGAGTAGCCATCGTGACCGGCGGAGCGCGCGGCATCGGCGCAGGCATCGCGCGTTGCCTGGCGGCGGAAGGCGCGCGCTTGGCGTTGATCGATGTTGACGGCCCGGAAGCCGAGGCCACTGCGGCCCAGCTTGCGGGTGGGGCGATCGGGTTGGCCGCCGACGCGTCCGAGGAAGGGCAGGCGAACGCCGCGGTGGAACAGGTGGTGCAGCGTTTCGGCGGGCTCGACATTCTAGTTAACAACGCTGGGGGAGGCGGCGAACGCAGTATGACCTCGGTCGGCAATCCGTTCATCCGCATCGATCAGGCGGGCTGGGACGATCAAATCGCGACCAACCTGCGCACCACGTTTGCCATGTCGAAGGCAGCCATCCCGCATCTGCAGCAGCGCGGGGGCGGCTCGATCGTGAACATCGCGTCGATCGCCGGACTCATCGCCACCGTGCAGATCCCGGCCTACGGGGCGGCAAAGGCCGGCGTCATCTCGCTTACCAAGAGCTTGGCGCTGGAGTTGGCGGCGCACAACATCCGCGTCAACGCGATCTGCCCGGGGTATCTGTGGACGCGCGCCTAGGAGATGGTAGCGATGATGTTGAAAATGACCTTGCCACAGTACGCCGACATGGAGCCGCGGGACATCTTCCTCGATCACGTGAAGCGCGGTGTGCCGCTCGGCCGCGAACAGATGCCAGAAGACATCGGCAAGCTCACCGTATTCCTCAGCAGCGCCGACGGCGAAAACATCACCGGGCAGGCGATTGCCGTCGACGGCGGCATCACACTGCGCGTGGGGCCGTTGTAACTGCGGCCGCAGCGGGGAAACGGAATCAGCCGGTCAAAGGGCAAGAAAAAGCCAGTGGAGGACCAGCGATGATCCCGTGGCAATGAACCCCCCAGATCCTGGTCGACGGTGTGGCGTATGGGTGCACGGATCCATCCTATTGCTCGACAATCGGCGCATGGGTGCCATTTCGGCGTTGCAGGAAGTCCAGTACGGTTCCGCGTACACCACCACGGATGAGGTGGTGTGGACTACCTCAGATGGGCACGTGCCGTGCAAGGAGTTCTCCCTTTGATGGCCGCCGTAACGTCGGCAATTGGGTCGAAGCCACGCAGACGCTGCGACGTGAGATCGGATTATGAGACCTGAACTTGCGCGGTGGGTTGCGGCAATTGGCGCTGTGCTCGCGACTGTCACTTCGAGCCACGCGGCTGACGCGCCGGAGGCCGGCGTGACGTGGCGGAGCAAGATTCATCCACGGGTATTAGCCGACACCGCCGAAGGGCGGCGCGCGTCCGCGGTGGTGTTGCTCGTTGATCAGGCCGATCTGAGCGTGGTGTACGGCATTGCGGATCCAGACGCCCGCGGCTGGTATGTGTACCGCACACTCAAGGCGCATGCCGCTCGAACGCAGCTACCTTTGCGCCGTTGGCTACGCGCCCGCCGCGTCCATTATCGGGCGTTCTGGGCCGCCAACATGCTCGTCGTCGATGCGGACCGCGATCTGGTCGAGGCGCTCGCGGTCCGTACCGACACGCGCATGATCGAGTCGAACGCGCCCATTCGCGGTGTAGATGACCCCCCGACTCTAGCTCAACCGGCGATGACCGGCACTGCCGGCGTCGAATGGGGCGTCAGCGACGTCAACGCGCCAGCGGTGTGGGCGATGGGATATACAGGCCAGGGGATCGTCATCGCGGTGCAAGACTCCGGCATGCAGTGGGACCATCCGGCACTGCAGCCGCACTACCGTGGCTGGAACGGCAGCAGCGCGGACCACAACTACAACTGGCACGATGCCATCCACGATGCCGTCGGCAACCCTTGCGGCAATGACGCGCCCGCACCGTGCGATGATAATGGGCACGGCACGCATACGACCGGTACCACCTCGGGTGACGACGGTTTGGGAAACCATATCGGCGTCGCGCCCGGCGCCCGGTGGATCGGCTGCCGGAACATGGACCGCGGTGACGGTACGCCGGCACGTTACACCGAGTGTTTTCAATTCTTCATCGCCCCGACCGACCAGAGCGGTAATAACCCCGATCCAACGAAGCGCCCGCACGTAATGAGCAACAGTTGGGGCTGCCCGCCGAGCGAGGGCTGTGCGGCAAACACGCTCGAAACCATCGTCAGCAATGCGGAAGCCGCAGGCATCTTCGTCGTCGCGGCCGCAGGCAACGCCGGCCCCAACTGCGGCAGCGTCAATGATCCGCCGCCGATCTATGCCTCGGCGTTCTCCGTCGGTGCGTACGACGTCACCAACACGTTAGCGGACTTCAGCAGTCGCGGTCCGGTGACGGTGGACGGCTCGGAGCGGATGAAGCCAGAGATCGCCGCGCCAGGCGTCAATGTTCGCTCCGCGTATCCGATCAACACCTACATCAGCATGCAGGGCACCTCGATGGCCTCGCCGCACGTGGCCGGCGTGGTCGCGCTGCTGTGGTCGGCGCAGCCGCAGCTGGCGCGGGACATCGCGACAACCAAGGCTCTCTTGGAAAGCACGGCAAACCCGGGCGTCACGGTCAGCCCGAGTCAAACATGCGGAGAGACATCGAGCGACACGATCCCGAACAACTCCTTCGGCTACGGTCGCGTCGATGCGCTGGCAGCCGTGGATGCCGTGCTCCTCGGCTCGCCAACACCGACCCCAAGTGCGACAACACCTCCAGTGAGTGCTACGCCCACTGTAACACCAACGCGGGCGCCGAGCGCCACGGCCACGCCAACGCCGACCCCGAGCTCATCTCCGCCGCCCACCGCAACCGCAATCGTCGGAGTCGCCGGCCAGGTGGTGTACTTCAGCAATCCCTCGCTGCCTGTGGGCGGCGCCGTCGTGCAGCTGCAAGACATGACGCAAGGTTCGGGCTCCGCCGCAATGGTGACGCAGACCGATTCCACCGGCCAGTTCAGCTTCCCCGGAATCGGGGTGGGAGACTGGGAAGTTCAACCGCAGAAGCTGGGGGATTTCGGCAACGCCGT
>JBEKBJ010000056.1:0-31558 GCA_050015455.1 Binatia bacterium | reverse complement strand
AACGCATCCTCGGAATTGCTCGCCCTGGCGCCCGAGGACGATCCCAGAACGAATCCGCGCAACCGATGCATCGATGCCGGCTATCAATCGGTCGCCCTTATCCCCCTGCGGTCCGGCGATGAGATAATTGGCCTGTTGCAGTTGAATGACCGCCGCGGAGGGCGACTCACTCTCGACCGTATCCGGTTATTCGAAGGCCTCGGCGCCAGCATCGGCATTGCCTTGAAGCGCAAGCAGGCCGAGGAGGCGCTACGGGAGAGCGAGGAACGTTTCCGCAGGTTTGCGGACGCCGCCTTTGAAGGGATTGTTATCCACGAGCGTGGCAAAATACTGGACGTGAATTCCGCCTTTGCCGCGATGTTCGGATATGAGCCGGCGGAAGTGATCGGGATGAATGTACTGGACGTGGCTGCGCCGGAAGCGCGCGACCTAGTCGAACGGAATATCCTCTCCGAGTACGAGCAACCCTACGAGGGTATTGGGCTGCGCAAGGATGGCTCCACCTTTGTCAACGAACTGCGCGGCAAAGCCATTCCGTATCAGGGACGGAGCGTCAGGATCACGGGGCTGCGCGACATCACCGAGCGCAAGCGGGCCGAAGAGGAAAAGGACACACTCCTTGCGATTGCCCAGGACATCAGTGGCACGTTCGATCTCGACACGCTGCTCGACCGCGTACTCCGGCGCACGGCGGCGGCGCTGCCGTGCGACCGCATCGTCACCTACTACTGGGATGCAACGCGGAAGGTCTACCGCGCCATTGCATGGTACGGGGTCCCCGCTGAACTCGTGCCTGAAACTATCGCCATGGAGTTTCGACCCGGGCAGACAGTCGTGGAGTATCTGGCCACCGGGCAGACGCTCCTGATCAACGATGTTGGCAAGCAGGAGTGGGTTCCGCTTGAGGTGCTCACCCACTTCCGGCTCGGGGCGCTGATACTAGTCCCGTTCGTGGTGCGCGTTCGTCAGAGGGGGACGCTGGCCGCCTACAATAACGAGGGCGGCCGGCGCTTTGACGCGCGTCAGGTGAAGCTGTTCGAAGGCATCGCGCGGCAAGTCGGTATGGCGGTCGAAGCCGCGGAGCTGTATCGGGCGCAGCACGAAGAGGCTGTCGTCCGTGGCGCCTTGGCCCGCGTCGGGCAAGAACTGATCTCGTCATTGAGTACGCCCAGGGTCCTCGATCGCCTTTGTCAGCTGACCACCGAGGTGCTGGGCTGCGACACCAGCCGCACCTGGCTCTGGCACGCACCGGACGAGGCCTTCATTCCCGTCGCCAGCTACGGCGACTCGCCCGAGCAGTGGGAGATCATCCGCCTGTTTAGGTTCGGTCGGTCCGCCCTGGCAGCACAGCTCGAGGGCATGGAGCGCGACGGGTTTTTCAACACCAAAATCGCGGACCTGCCCGACTCGGAAGCCAGGGCGTGGGCCCGCGCCTACGGCATGACCGCAGGCCTGATGGTGCCGCTGCGCCGCGGTGGCGAGCTGGTCGGGTTTCATACCGCCGACTACCACGGCCGCGACGAGGTGTTGGGAGAGCGCCACGAGCGCATCGCGCGCGGCATCGGCCAGCTGGCGTCGCTGGCGCTGGAAAATGTGCGGCTGATCGATGAGCTGGAGCGCGCCAATCGCTTGAAGTCCGACTTCGTCGCCACCATGTCCCACGAGCTCCGCACGCCCCTCAACATCATCATTGGATACAACGATCTCTTACTCGACGGCGGTTTCGGCCCGATGACCAAGGAGCAAGTCGACACACTGCAGCGGATCGAGAAGAGCGCTGAGGAATTGCTCGAGCTGATCACCGCCACGCTCGACCTGAGCCGTCTCGACACCGGGCAGGTGCAGCTCGATGTCAAGGCCATCGACTTGGCGGATCTGGTCAGCGAGCTGGACTCCGAGATTTCCGGGCTCCGGGAAAACCCCAACGTGGACTTCGCGTGGGATGTCGCGCCGGAGCTGCCGGAGCTGCGCAGCGATCCGGCGAAGTTGAAGGTGGTGTTGAAGAACCTGATCGGCAATGCGATCAAGTTCACCCATGCGGGCGACGTCGTCGTGCGGTTGCGCGCGCGTGATGGCGGTGTGGAGATCACGGTAGCCGACACCGGAGTTGGCATTGCTCGCGAGATGCTGCCGGTGATTTTCGAGCCGTTTCGCCAAGGCGAGCCAGCCATGACCCGCGAGTACCGCGGTGTCGGTTTGGGGCTCTACATCGTGCGCCGGATACTCGACATGCTCGGTGGTACGATCGACGCCGAAAGCAACGTCGGGCAAGGCTCGACGTTCCGCGTCTGGGTGCCGTCACGGGTGGCGGCGTAAGTGCGTGCAGGCTGGCGAAGCTCATCGCCAGCGTCGGCGGCGTTCGCGTTTGAGCCTGGCGCCGCCAGCGGCGACATGGCGCTGAGCAGGCCGGGCGACACGTGAGAATAAGATTCGGCGTGTCGACAGGTTTCCGGAACCCTTCTCGCTCGGTTTGCTCCGCACGTGGGCTGCGGTTATTGTGGCAGCCATGCAAAGCCTCCAAGGGAAAACGACATTTGTGACCGGCGGCGGCAGCGGCATCGGGCGGGCGATCGCGCTGCGGCTCGCCGACGACGGCGCCCGGATCGCGGTGGCGGATATCAACATCCAAGGCGCCAGAGAAACCGAGCAGATGGTGCGTGCAGCCGGGGGTGAAGCGGCGGCCATCGATGTCGACATCAGCGATTTCGACGCGGTGCAAGGAGCCGTGCGCCAGACACAAGACCGTCTTGGTCCCATCGCGATCCTGGTCAACAATGCCGGATGGGATCGGATCGAGCCGTTCATCCAGAACTCGCCGGCGCTGTGGGACAAGCTCATCGCCATCAACTTGAAAGGGCCGATCCACTGCTGCCGCGCGGTGCTCGACGGAATGATCGCCGCCAGCGGCGGCAAGATAGTCACCATCAGCTCTGACTCGGGGCGCGCCGGCAGCACCGGCGAGGCGGTGTACTCAGCTTGCAAGGGCGGCATCATTGCCTTTTGCAAGACGCTGGCACGCGAGTTGGCGCGATACAACATCAACGTCAACGTCGTGTGTCCGGGCATCACTGACACCGCCCTGATCCGTGAAGTCACGCAAGCGGAATACGGCAAGAAGGTGATCGACGCCGTCGTTCGCACCATCCCGTTCCGGCGCATGGGTCGGCCGGAGGAAATCGCGGCGGCGGTGGCTTTCTTCGCGTCACCAGACGCGGACTTCATCACCGGCCAAGTGCTGAGCGTGAGTGGCGGTCTGACGATGGCGGGCTGAGGGTGTGCCGTCGCTGACGATCGCGCGTCAGCAATCGCGCATGCATCCGGCGCTCGATCTGCCGGTGTGAAAAGAACGACACGAAGCACTGGCCCACCTCGGTTACCCACGGCCGGAATTGAGCTATACTTCTGCCGCCCGGGAGAAGGAACGTGGTGAAGCAGACGAGCGCTGGCAGCCTCAGTGATGCCAGCCGCTACGAGGCGGAGGAGATCCTGCGCGACGGCGGCTCGATCCACATCCGCGCCATCCGACCCGACGATAAGCCGCGGCTGATCGACCATTTCCGACGCTTAAGCCAGCGCTCGGTATACTTTCGTTTCTTCGGAGTGAAGAAGCGGCTCACGGATGAGGAGTTGAGCCGTTTCACCGAGCCGGACTTCGTGCGCCACGTCGGGCTCGTCGCAACGTTACGCGAAGGAGAAGGAGAGCGCATCATCGGGGTCGGACGCTACATGACGCGCGCCACCGACCATCGTGCTGAGGTCGCCTTTGCCGTGGCCGACGAGCACCAGGGGCGCGGCATTGGGACGTTGCTGCTCGAGCATTTGGCGCCCCTGGCCCGCGCCAACGGCATTACGGAGTTCGAAGCCGATGTCCTCGGTGAGAACAACGACATGCTGGAGGTGTTTGCCAACAGCGGCTTCATCTCACGGCGGTCGGTCGATGGGGGCGTCGTGCACGTCACCTTTCCCACGGAAGAGACCGAGCAGTTTCTTCAGGCCAGCTACACGCGAGAGCGCGTGGCAGCGGCACAGAGCGTCAGAAGCTTCCTCAATCCGCGCTCGGTAGCGGTCATCGGCGCTTCGCGGGAGGCCGGCATTATCGGTGATATTCTGCTCGCCAATCTCAGGCGCTGCGGCTTTACCGGTCCGATCTACCCCGTCAACCCGAGTGCCGCAGAGATAGAGGGGCTTCGCACGTATCCCAACGTGGGCGCGATTGGCACCCCAGTAGATCTCGCCGTCATTGCCGTTTCCGCGCCGGCAGTGGAGGCAATCATCACGGAGTGTGCGCAGGTCGGCGTGCGCGGTGTGGTGGTGATCTCGGCCGGCTTTGGCGAAGTGTCTGAGGACGGGCGCGCCGTGGAGAAGCGCTTGCGCCAATTGGTCCGTGGCTCCGGCATGCGGATGGTGGGGCCGAATTGTATGGGCGTGCTGAACACCGATCCTGCCGTTTCTCTCAACGCCACCTTCGCGCCCAACCTGCCGCCAGCCGGGAACATCGGAATGCTCTCGCAAAGCGGCGCCTTGGGGCTAGCCATCCTCGACTACGTACGGGCGCTGAACATCGGCATTTCGACCTTTGTCTCGGTCGGCAACAAAGCTGATGTCTCGGGCAACGATCTGTTGTCCTACTGGGCTGACGATCCGCGAACCAGTGTGCTCGTGCTCTACCTCGAAAGCTTCGGCAATCCGCGGCGGTTCGGGCGCATCGCACCGCAGGTGGCGCGTCACAAGCCCATCATCGCGGTCAAGTCCGGCCGCTCTGCGGCAGGCACTCGCGCCGCCTCCAGCCACTCGGCGGCGCTTGCGAACTTGGACGTAGCGGTCGACGCGCTGTTCGAGCAAGCAGGCGTGATCCGCACCAACACCCTGGAGGAACTGTTCGATGTGGCAGCGCTGCTGTCGACGCAGCCGGTGCCGAATGGTCCGCGGGTCGGGGTCGTCACCAATGCGGGGGGACCGGGGATTCTGCTCGCCGACGCGTGTGAAGCGCAGGGCCTGAAACTGCCGGAGTTGGCGCCGCAAACCTTGCAACAGTTGCGACGGTTCCTGCCGGCGGAGGCTGGGCTCGCCAACCCGATCGACATCATCGGGTCCGCGACTCCGGAAAACTTAGAGCGCACCATCACGACGGTGGGTGCAGATGCCAACGTTGATTCCGTAATCGTCATCTACATCCCCTTGTTCACTACCCAGGTCGACGAAATCGCCGCCGCGGTCGCACGTGGCGCCGGCGCCGTGCCGCCGCAGAAGCCGGTGCTGTCAGTGTTCTTGTCGTCGAAAGGCGCGCCGCCCATCCTGAGCGGAGGGCCACGCGGTTGTCTGCCGTCATACAGCTTTCCGGAAAACGCCGCACAGGCGCTGGCGAGGGCGGAACGCTACGGCCGTTGGCGGCAGCGGCCGCGTGGGGTGCCGCTAGGGCTCGATCGCTTCGCGCACAGTACAGTTCGAGCGGTGATCGATCGCGTGATGGCACGAGCACAAGGGCCCCAGTGGCTGCAGACGAAGGATATGGCCATGCTGCTGCGCGCCGCCGGGATTGACTTCGCCGTTGCCGAGCAAGCCACGCCCGCCGAGGCGGTGGCCACAGCCGAGAAGATGGGCTATCCGCTGGTGGCCAAGGCGATCGCTCCGGGCGTCATCCACAAGAGCGATGTGGGCGGCGTCATCATGGGGCTCGATTCACCCGAGGCGGTGCAAGCAGCGGCCGACACTCTCATCGAACGTATGCGCGCCATCAATGCGCCGCTCGAGAGCATCCTTTTGCAGCGCCAAGTGCAGGGGGGCATCGAAGCCCTCGTCGGCGTGACGACTGATCCGACGTTCGGTCCGTTGATCGTGTGCGGTCTTGGTGGCATTCTCGTCGAGGTGCTGCGCGACGTGGCGTTCCGCTTGACGCCGGTAACCGACGTCGATGCGGCCGAGATGATCGCGAAGCTGCGCGCCAGCATACTCCTCGACGGCTACCGCGGAGCGCCAGCGGGGGACCGTGAGGCGCTGGCGATGGTGATCATGCGCATCTCCGCCTTGGTCGAGGCCGTTCCAGAGCTGCGTGAACTCGACCTCAACCCGGTGAAGGTCCTCGAGCCGGGCCAGGGCGCGATCGTTGTTGACGGCCGCATACGCGTCGGCCCACCGGCCTGATCTACGTAGAGTGGCTCCGCCTCGCCGCGTCGTTTCACCCTCCCCAGGGATACGCGTCGAATGGGTACGCGGCGCAACCTTTCAGCCCGGCCTTCGGGTAATCGTTCTCGGTGAAGCGATTCGACGACCATGTGACAAGGTCGTGAAAGATCATGCACTTGTCGCGTTGGGTCGGCAGGCGCGGGTCGGCATCCGCCGCCTCGAGCACGC
This sequence comes from Binatia bacterium, assembly GCA_050015455.1. GTDB lineage: Bacteria > Desulfobacterota > Binatia > HRBIN30 > HRBIN30 > JAGDMS01. Next base: position 25,207 of record JBEKBJ010000056.1, on the reverse strand, counting down.
CGGCCAACGTCACCGCGTCAGCAGACATGCGCGGCGCCCCGACGCTGGGAGCATCGAAGACCAAAAAGCGGGGACTCGTCGTGCTGCTATCGTCCCACGGCGCCCATTCAGGCAGCTTGCCGTCACGGCCACGGCCGGGCGCGCCAGTGTATGCGAACTGCGCCCAATACGACATCATCTGTGAGGCCAACGCCATGCGGCCGGGCTCGTTCTCCTTCGTGAAGATCCTGTTCCCCTCCCGTCCGAGATCGAAGTGGCCGAAGACGAACGGAATCTCGAACACATGCGCCGCACCGAGGATGACGGAGAGATCCGCGCCCAACACCCTCGGCTCATCGTGCCAGTCGAAGCGGTAGACGAACACGTTCGGGTTGCCGCCCGCGTGCATCAACGCGGCTGGCTCGTCGGCACCGTTCGCCTTCCACGATTTCGCCATGTACTCGGCGCTCAGATTGTACCGCCGCTCGTCGCGCAGCCGTGGGAAGACCCACAGGATGCGCCGCACCCGCGCCGGGTCACCGTACATGAACAGCTTGTTCTCATCGCGGTTGGTGCCGAGCATGACCGGCACGTGGGTATAGTCGCCATGGCGCAAGCATTCCAGACCTTCGTCTGGCGGTAACACGACGCCATCGCGGAACACCTTCGGCATGTCGATCATGCCGAACCGAGGCATAGGCTTGTAGACGGAAAGGATGTTGTAATTGCTCTTCGCACGCAGGTAGTGCTCGATGTCGGCCGCCTTCATGGTGGCTAGACGTGCCTTCGCCGTCGTGCGGTCAGCCGCCAGGCGATCCTTCATCAGGAGCCGCAACAGGACTTCCTTGGAGCTGCTGGGATCACCAGGCTCGGCGTCGTCGGTAAGGTTTTCGGCCCGGGCGCCCGTGCTCATCCACAGGCCGCCGCTCTCGACGATAGCGCGATGGAACAGGCCGCGCGCCTGTGGTGAAAGCAGCAGCGTGAACACGTTCGTGCCGCCGGCGGATTCTCCGAAGATGGTGACGTTGCCTGGATCGCCACCGAAGGCGGAGATGTTTTCCTGCACCCATTGCAGCGCGTGGATGAGATCGAGCGTACCGAAGTTCCCGGAGTGATCGATATCGCTCGTCCCCTCGCCGTTGAGGGCGGCGTGGCGGAACCAGCCGAATGGGCCGAGGCGGTAGTTCGTGGTGACCACGACGACCCGATGCGTCACCGCGAGGTTGCCGCCATCGTAGAAGCCTGCTTCACCGATGGTGTTACCACCGCCGTGGATCCAGACCATCACCGGCAGCCGCGCCTCACCGGCAGGCACTGCAGTTTGAGCGAATTGCGGTGCGTAAATGTTGAGGTACAGGCAATCCTCGCTGCCCATCGGTTCGCCGGCCTTGACATGCTCGACGGTCGTCGGGTTGCCGAACTGCGTGCACGCCGACCCTAGAGCCAGCGCCGGTCGCGTACCCGCCCAGGGCTCTGCCGGCTGCGGGGCGCGCCAGCGCAACGGGCCGACCGGCGGTTTGGCGTAAGGGATGCCGAGCCAGACATGCGCGTCGTAGCGCCCTTGAAATCCAACCACCTCGCCCGAGCGCATCACCCGCCGTGAGGCTGGATCGGCGACGTGCCGCTCGGGCCGGGTGCGGGCGCAGGCAAATAGGCCGCCGGCTGCAACGATGACGGACGCAGCAAGGAGCGTCCTCACTGAAGCGGATCTATCGAACATGGCACCTCCACTGGCACGGGCTACTGCTGCATCTTCCCTGCGTTCGTACAACAGCGTCCTCGTGGCTCTCGCGTGGCACGCCGACACGAGAGTTCCTCTTCATGTGACGTAGGCGTCACACTCGTAGACTGGGCTGCCCCGGTTGGTGAGGTCGTCGATCAGGAAGCGGTCGATCGGCTTCTCCGAAGCCGTTTTCGGAATCTCATTTAGCACCTGCACGTACGACGGCAGCTGATTGCGCTCCAGCTGCCGCGCACAGGCGCGGAAGAAGGCGGCCGGATCGAAGGTCGAGCCTTCGGCAAGCACGATCACCGCTACCACGTCCTTCTCTCCCGGCGCACCGGACTTCGCCGGAATGCCGTAGACGTACACGTCGGTGACCTCCGGCAGCTCGGCGATCACCTTCTGCACGAAATCCGGTTGAATGAACTCGCCGTTGTGACGGATCTCCGAACCCTTGCGGTGGCTGAAAAACAACCAGCCTTCGGCGTCGGTGTAACACATGTCGCCGCTGCGCAACCAACCGCCGCGGGTCTTCGCCGCCGAAGCTTCGGGATTCTTCAGGTACTCGACCTTGGTTTCGCTGCCGGCCACCCGTGAGATCATCTCGCCGGCGACACCCGGCGGGCAGTCGTTGTCGTTCTGGTCGACGATCTTCATCTCCATCAGGCCGGGGATCGTCTTTCCAAAGCTGCCGATCGGCCCTTCCCCAATGGGCTTGAACGCGAAGCCGCCCTCGACCGCGCCGTACCACTCCAGGATACGCACGTTGAACCGCCGCTCGAAATCCTCCCAGATGGCGCGCGGGGTACCGGCGCTGAGAACGAACCGCACCGGGTTGTCGGCATCATCCGGACGCTGCGGCTCGGCGTAGATCGCCGCCATCATGCCGCCCAGAAGCGAGAAGGTGGTGCAGCCGTAGCGCCGGCAGATGTCCCAGATCTTCGACTTGGTGAAGCGCGGGCTGAAGACTGCAGGAATCTCGTTGTACAGTCCCGCCAGGAACGTAACTATCTGTGCATTACCGTGTGTTAGCGAGAGGCCGGTGTAGAGCCGGTCCTCTTGAGTGTAGCCGAACACGGCGCCGATCATGCCGCCGGTTGCCGTCCAGCGTCCCACCTCGGCGACCACGCCCTTCGGATCGCCGGTGGTTCCCGAGGTGTAGATGATCTGGATGGGGTGGTCCATATCGACGACCCGCTGCTCGGGTTCGCCGCGCAGCGGCTCGCGCAATACCTCCTGGTACGAACGCACGAGCTTGCCCGTTGGCGGCGGGCCTCCCGGGCGCTGGGTCGCCAGCACCAGCCGGACTCCCGGCACCTGCGGCAGCACGTCTTCAAGCTGCGGCAACAGGTCGGTGCTCGTCAGTACCGCCTTGCACTCGGCGTGCGTCAGCTGGTAGCGCAGCTTGTCACCTTTCTGGCGTGGGTCGATGGGTACGAACACGGCGCCGCTGATCGAGGCGCCGATCATGCCGTAGACGAACTCAGGATGGTTGCGCATGAAAATGGCGACGCTGTTGCGCGGCTGCAGCCCCTGCCGCGCCAGCTCTTGCGCCACTTTCGCGGCGTTCTCCCACAGCGAGCCGAAGGTGATTATCTCGTCGGGGATGCCGCTCGACCACCCCTCGAAGGTGAAGATGACCTTGTCGGGCGCGTCCTTCGCCTTCAACTGCACGTAGTGCCCGGGAACGCGTGGATCGAGATCCATGGGACCCGTCTCTACCAGTCGAAAGGTCGAAAGTCGAAAGGATCCCTTCGAGTCTTCAACTGTTCGACTCTTCAACTTCCTCACATGTTTTTGATGATCTCCTTGCCGAACTCCGAGCACTTCAGCTTGGCTGCGCCTTCCATCAGGCGATGGAAGTCGTAGGTGACGGTCATGGCCATGAGGTTCAAGCTAATGACACATCGCAGGCTGGCTAATCATGCTGCGCGACTACACTTCAGTTTGCATTTTTGGTATACGCTATCGCCCGGCGGAAAGGCGCTTGCCGCTCGCACTCTTCGCCGCGACGCGCTATAGAAAGCGGGCCGAAAAATGGCCGTGCCCTCTTGAACTCAGCCCCGGCCGGCGAAATTCCCATTTAGAGGAGATGGAATGACCACCAAGACTTCGACAATCATGTGGACACTCACGGATGAAGCACCTCGGCTCGCAACCTACTCGCTGTTGCCGATCATCAAAGGTTTCCTGAAGGGCTCGGGCGTTGCCGTCGAGACGCCGGATATCTCGCTTGCCGGCCGCATCATCGCCAACTTTCCCGAGAACCTGACGCCGGCGCAACGGATCCCAGACTACCTCACGCAGCTCGGTGAACTCACGCAGTCGCCGGAGGCCATTATCATCAAGCTGCCGAACATCTCCGCCTCGATTCCGCAGATTCAGGAGGCGGTCGAGGAGCTGCAGGCGCACGGGTACAAGATCCCGAACTATCCTGAGAACCCGAAGGACGAGGCCGAAAAGGCCCTGCAGGCGCGCTTCGCCAAGGTGCAGGGCAGCGCCGTCAATCCCGTGCTTCGTCAGGGCAACTCCGACCGCCGTTCCCCGCTCTCGGTGAAGGCATTCTCCAAGAAGCACCCGCACAAGCTGGGCCCCTGGACCAAGGACAACAAGGCGCACGTGGTGCACATGAGCGGCGGCGATTTCTACGGCACTGAGAAGTCCACCACAGTTCCGAAGGCCACGGAGGTTCGCTACGAGTTCGTGGACGCCAAGGGAACGGTCACCGTCCTCAAGAAGAAGATGGGCTTGCTCGCGGACGAAATCCTCGACACCTCGGTGATGCACGTGAAAGCGCTGCGCAAGTTCTTCGAGGAGCAGATCGAGGACGCCAAGCAGAAGGGCCTGCTGCTGTCCTTACACTTGAAAGCCACGATGATGAAGGTCTCGGACCCGGTGATGTTCGGCCACGCCGTCACCGTCTTCTTCAAACCGGTCTTCGATAAGCACGCCGAGACGTTCAAAGCGCTCGGCGTCAATCCCAACAACGGCTTGGGTGACCTCTACGCCAAGATTCAGAAGCTGTCGGCCGACAAAAAGGCGGAGATCGAAGCCGACATCCAGGCCGTCTACCCTATCCGCCCCACCTTGGCGATGGTCGATTCGGACAAGGGCATCACCAACCTCCACGCCCCGAACGACATCATCGTCGACGCGTCGATGCCGGTGGTGGTTCGCGAGTCGGGTCAGATGTGGGGGCCCGACGGTAAGCTCCACGAGACCAAGGCGATGATTCCTGACCGTTGCTATGCCACGACGTACAAGACGATAATCGAAGACTGCAAGGAGCACGGCGCCTTCGACCCGGCAACGATGGGCAACGTACCGAATGTCGGCCTCATGGCCCAGCAGGCCGAGGAGTATGGCTCGCATGACAAGACCTTCATTGCCCCGAGTGCAGGGACGATTCGAGTCGTCGACGAGTCCTCCGGGGCGACGCTCCTCGAGCAGGCGGTGGAGGAGGGCGACATCTTCCGTTCATGCCAGGCGAAGGACATCCCGATCCGCGACTGGGTCAAGCTCGCCATCCGACGGGCCCGCGCCACGGGCGCGCCGGCCGTCTTTTGGCTCGACAAGAACCGCGGGCACGATGCCCAGGTGATCGCGAAAGTGGAAACCTACCTCAAGGACCAAGACACCAGCGGCCTCGAGATTCGCATCCTGCCGCCGGTGGAAGCCATGAAGTTCTCGCTCGCACGCATCCGCAAGGGCCAGGACACAATCTCTGTGACCGGGAATGCCCTGCGTGACTATCTGACCGACCTCTTCCCGATCCTCGAGATCGGCACCTCGGCGAAGATGCTGTCGATCGTGCCGCTGCTCGCGGGTGGCGGCCTGTTCGAAACCGGTGCCGGTGGCTCGGCGCCGAAGCATGTGCAGCAGTTCGAAACGGAAGGCTACCTGCGTTGGGATTCGCTCGGCGAGTTCTCGGCGCTCGGGGCCGCGCTCGATCACATCGGCAGCACGTTCAAGAACGAGCGGGCGGCGCTGCTCGCGGAAACGCTGGACCAAGCCATCGCCAAGTTCCTCGACAACAACAAGTCGCCGGCGCGCAAGGTCGGTCAGATCGACAACCGCGGCAGTCACTTCTACCTCGGCATGTACTGGGCTGAGGCGGTGGCCGCGCAGTCCAAGGACAAGGAACTCCAGGCGCGCTTTTCCAGCGTGGCGAAGCATCTGCAGGAGAACGAGGCCAAGATCAATGCCGAACTCCTCGGGGTGCAACGGAAGCCCGTCGACATGGGCGGCTACTACCAGCCGGACCCCGTGAAGGTGGAGAAGGCGATGCGGCCGAGCCCCACTCTGAACGCGATCATCGACCCGCTGCTGTGAGTCCTCGGCGAACCCCATAAAGAACAGTTGTTGGTTGTTAGGCTGTTGGTTGCTAGGTCCAAAGACTTGGCAACCTAACAACCTAGCAACTTCACAACCTACAACTTAAAGAGTGACAACAATGGCGCCGACCAGCCAGTTGCCGCTATGGCTGACGGGTTCGCCGTTTCAACCGGGGGGGCTTGACTAGTTGGCGTCCGGTTCAACTCAGCCCCTTTTTGCGGACGGCCGGAGCGGTGCCCGCAAGCCAACTGTCGAGCCAGACATTTCCCCCTCGCCCACGCATCTTTTCCGCGCGGGAGAGGGTGGGGGTGAGGGAGTTCGGCCACGGCGCGCGCTACTTCACCTGCCTGCTTATGCCCTCACCCTGCCCTCTCCCACGCTGATGCAACGCGCGGGCGAGGGTCGGATCGGGTACAGCGCCGACTTCTTCGCGCCACGGCAAGACTTTCGGGGTAGTAGCTCAGGGCAGGCTCTAACCTTCCCCCGTTGCCGGAAGCCCATCCTGAGCCCAGTCGAAGGATGGCAACAGGGGAAGGTAGCATCATCTCAGCCGGCGGGACAGGCGAACAGTTGCGAATCGAGGCATGTCGTGAAGTCCGCGCTGCCGCCGGCTCCGAAGTCGATGTGCACGCCACTGCTGCTGTAGGTGATTTCATCCGTGTTGCCGCTGGTGTTGGCATAGGCATCGACCACTCCAGCGCTGGGGCACGGGTTGCCTAGTGCAATGTCAGTCGAGGTCGAGAAGTCCACGGTATCACCAAAGCAGGCCGACTCGACGCTACCTTCTATGTCAACCATGTCATTTCCGGAGCTTGCGTCGTCGTATATGTCGTAGCCGTAGTAGGTCGCCGCAAACGTGGTACCGTTCGTGGTCAGCGTAATGTTGCCGTCCACTTCCATGTCGTAGACCGTCGGTACGCATTTTGTGCTTGTGCCATAGCTGGTGACACTGATGTAGATGCTGCTGCCGTCGCCAAAGGTCACCTGGCTGTTGGTGTTCGTGCCTGCCACCGCAATCGTCCCCGTGGGTTGCAGGTACGCCGTGTCATAGTAGCAACTGCACGACCCAGCGCTGCAGGACAGGCTGACGTCGGCGCTGAAGTTGCTGAAGGTTGCGGTGCCGGTGGGCGTTTGCACTGTCAGGCTAGGAATGGAGACCGTCACGGTACTTGGAATCGTTCCACAGACGTCACCCGCTTGGCCGGTGGCGGTAAGCGTCCCGTTGAAGGTCAAGGTGCCGGTGCTGCCGGTCACCTGACAATTGTTGAGCGTGACCGTGTACGTCGGTGGGCCGACCGATGGGGGGAACAGGACGATATCCTGAGCGCACGCGACTGTCCCGCCGCCGATGTTGCAGGTGAATGGGGTCGAGAAAATGGGACTCGCTCCCGAGCCGGAACCGGCCCCGGGCAAGTGCCCGAGCAGAGCCGAGAGCAGATCCGGGATCACGAGGAAGGCGGAAGTTGTGCTCTCGATGGTACCGGCCGCCCGCGTCCCGATACTCGGCGTGCCGCCGCCCGGAGTTGTCGGGGCTGGAGTCTGTGTGGGCGGCACGGTGCCGGTGATGTGCGTTGTTGCCGTTGCCGTCGCGGGCTGCGCCGGCGTGCTTGTCGGCAAGCTCGTGTTCGTCGGCCGTGGGGTGGCGGTTGCCGGCACTTCGGGACAGCCGTTGAGGGCGTTGTTCACCGCAGTGAGGAGTTCGTCCACGGTTACGAGACCGTCATCGTTGGCGTCGAAGTTCTCGCAGGCAGACACGTCGGCATTGCCGAGCGCGATGTCGATCCCAGTGATGATCTCATCGATGGTGACCACTCCATCGTTGTTACAGTCGCCGACGCAGCCGCTAGCGCTTGGCGGCGTCGCGGTTGGGGTCGCCGTCGGCTGGGGCGTGCCCCCAGCGGTGCCGACGCATTCACCACTCTGGCAGCGGTCGTTGCTCGTGCACACGTTGCCGTCATCGCAGGAGCCGCCCTCGTTGCCGGGGATGCATTCGCCCGTCGACGAATCGCACTGGCCGGTGCTGCACGGATCCTCTTCGCAGGGCATTGGGATGGTGCAATTGCCGCTGTTAGGGTCGCAGAGCTGGCACTTATCCGCACACTCGACGACGTTCTGAGGCAGGCAGAAGGCGCCGAAACCTGAGATCACCTGGCATTGCGCGCCGGTCGCGCAGAGGCCGAGACCTGGGATGGTGCAGGGGTCGCCGGCATTCTTGGGGCTGCCACCGACGCATTGGCCGGACTGGCAGGTATCGACTGTTGTGCAGTCGTTGCCGTCGTTGCAGGCGGTGCCGTTCGGCTTCGGAACGCCTTGGCAGCTGCCGTCTGCCTGGCAAACGCAACTGGTCATGCACTGGTCGCAATCCTCGCACGGTACCTGCGCCCGCGCGCCGCGCGCAGCGAGTAGTATCACGCCCGCTGTAACGAGTGCTGCAAAGAGGTGACGCACCGATATCGCTTGCCGCCCTTGAATCGCCATGAACATGGGTTGCCCCCTTTTTAAGCTTTGCCGTTTCTCCCTGCCAGGAGTGGAGACGATCGTCAAGGGCGTTTCCCGGCGTAGATTGGCCCACGCCTGGTTGCTCGCCCGAGGCGGTCGCGCCGCTTCTTGAGTCAGGGCTGAGGCGCTGCTAGGCCGGGCACATGGAATGTAGCCGCGCAGGCAAGGTCGACCTTGCCATCATCGTCAGTCTCCTCGCCGCCATCGCTGCTCTGGCGGCCGTGGCAACGGCGGGGCTCGTGGCGTGGGAGGTACACGAGGAGGTCCGGTCCGCACGCCTGGAAGCCAAGGTCGAGGCGTTCTGGCATGTCGACGACCAGTGGAATTCGCCCGCCATGCTGGATCTCCGTAGCGCTGCGGCGACAGCGCTGCTCGCGAGGAAGCCGAGCACCGACGTCAACGCCGTGCTCGATTTCTTCGACCAGCTGACGCTGCTCATGAACCGCGGAGCGTTGGACGAGGAACTGACGGTGCTCCAGTTCTATCGGCCGCTGGCGAATTACTGGACGGCCAGCGGCGACTACGTCCGGCACGTTCAGCGCGACCGACCTGCAACGTGGAAGGATGTCGCCGGCTTGCTGGACCGGCTGGGCGCGATCGAAGCACGACGCAAGCAGCAGCCGCTGAGCGCCGTGCGTCCGTCGCCCGATGACGTGCAACAGTTCCTCATGGACGAACAGGGCCAGAACCAATGCACGGACGAGTCGCAGACGGAGAAGACGCCCGCGTGAGCAGGCGCAAATCGAGCAACACCCAACGCCGGCCGCCAGCTGCGCGTTGACCGACTGCGAAATGGTGGCCGAATCCGCCTCAGTCAGACAGCCGACAGTCTGAAGTTACGTCAACGCCTGGCGCACCAGTTCGGCCACGCTCCGGCGGGCAAGATGCCCGTCCAGATAGAGCACCGCGGTCCCCTCGTCGGAAAGCAGGTCCCTTTGAGCCTTCAGGGGCTCGCTTCGCCGGGATTGTGCAAGGCACCAGACTGCCATGCCCCGGACCTGAGGGTCCGAGTGGTCGAGGCACGCGGCCATCGCTGGGAGGACCGCGTCGATGTCGCGGGCGGCGATGTCCCCCAGTCTGCCGATGGCCCAGAGTATACCGGCACGAAAGCGCACCAGGTCTTCTTCCTCCATGACTCGCAATAGATACACGACGATGGGGATGTGGTCGGGGAACATCGCCGGTCTTCGACGGATGATCTCCGCCATGGCTTCCGGGGCATGCCAGCAGATGCCGCCGGATTCGTCGCTGATGAGCCATCGCAGACGGCGGAGATGCTCGCGGACATATTCCGGATCGTCGTCGGCGATGCGAGCGGCAGCGGCTCCCATGGCCTCGACCGCCCGCCACGCGATCAGCGGCTCGGCGTCGAAGGTGAGAGAAAGAAGGGTGCCCAACACACGTCTCTGGCGCCCCGCGAGATCGATGATCTCTTCGATTCGCCTGGTGTCGAGCAGCTCACGTAAGTGCTTCTTCACGAGGTCCTCGAGACGCGCGTGTCACGCTAGTGTCCCGCGCCACCGGGAGTCCGCCCCACGCGTTCGCGGGGGCAGGCTTTTTCGCGGGCATGACAGCTGCTGTTCACACGTCTTGTGCAAAGCCACTCCCAGCACCGGGCGGGGTGCGAGCTGATGAAATACTCAGCGCACTTCTGATACAGGCCGACTAGAAGTACTTCTCATCGACTGCGATGTTGGCATCTTTCAATCGCTTGTAATCCATTTTCAGTCGCGCGGTAGCGATACTCCGGCTGACCCTGGCATGCTCCAAGGGCTCTCCCTGAGCCCCGAAGGCATAGACTTTAGTTACCACGCTGCTCTCGCCCTCTGCCGTAAGCGTGAAGTCTGCCAACAGTAGATACATGCCGATCTCATCGCGCAAATCCGTTGTTTGCTCCGGATGCACCTTCTGCGGAACCACTTACTTCCTGAGCTTGACATCGACTCGCACCCGCTTTCCTTGCCGGGCGAGAACCACGTAATCCTCCAATCTGCGCCGTTGAATCTCCGCAGCTCCCTCTGCCATTGCATGCCCCTCTCTATCAGCAACCGACAATGAGCCAGGCATCCCTCACCCTCAATAGAAAATCGGGAGCCAGCCGACAAGCCGCGTGCCCCCACACCTCCCCTACTTCTCGGCCCGATCTCGCGGTTCGAGTCGAGGGAGCCGAAGTAGAGCTGCGCCTCCACGTCGTTCGGGAGTCAGCTTGCCGAGGGTGGCGGCGCACCTCACCTTCAGATTCATCCCGACTTCAAGCGAGGCAAGGGATCTTGCGAGCATGATCATTGCAATCCACGACGGTGTGGAGCAGCAATGGACTGTGGATAGAGAGCACGCGCCCATGAGCCTACGAGTTGTTGATGTGTGGATGCAGCACCCGACGCGGCGCTTCCTCGAGCAGCCCTTCTTTGAATCCCTCCGACGGTGGGCACGGCAGGAGTCGATTCCAGAGATCCCGCTGTCGACGACGATCGGGGCGATGGACCAGGCGGGTGTTGAGGTCGGATTGGTGGCGGCGTGGTGGGGCCCGCACGGCGCCTTGATCGACAATGACGAAGTTGCCTCGTTCGTTCGTGAGCATCCGGGCCGCCTCGTTGGTATTGCCTCGGTGAATCTCGCGCGGCCGATGGAGGCGGTCCGAGAGCTGCGGCGCTGTGTGCGGGAACTCGGCTTTCGGGGTCTTCGCGTCGTACCGTGGCTATGGGGCCTCCCACCCGATGACCGCCGCTATTACCCGCTCTACGTGGAGTGCATCGAGCTCGATGTGCCGTTCTACCTGCAGGTCGGTCATACGGGCCCTCTTATGACATCGGAACCGGGCCGTCCGATTCCGTATCTGGAGAACGTCGCGCTGGAGTTTCCCGACCTGCGGATCGTTGCCGGCCACATCGGTGCGCCTTGGACGCAGGAGATGATCTCGCTGGCGACGAAGTTCCCGAACCTCTACATCGACACGTCGGCGTACAAGGCGACGCGCTTCCCGGCCGACTTTGTCGAGTTCATGCGCGGGCGTGGTGCGAAGAAGGTGATGTTCGGCACGAACTATCCGATGCTCACGGCATCGGCCTGCTTCGAAGGACTGGAATCGCTTGCTCTTAGCGACGAGGCCAAACAGCTCTTCTTGTCGGAAAATGCGCGACGGGTATTCCACCTCGGCTGACGTGGCAAGAAATGAAAGGATGAACAGCCTTTCTGGAGCGTGCTCAAATGGTTCGGTTCAAACTTTCCTGAAGACCCTTCACGTCCACAGGATTTCGACGTCGTAGGGCTCCATGCGCCGGTCGTGAGTGACCAGCGTGAGCCCCTACCATCACGCCTGGCCTTCGAACGCCGCCTGCATCTCCCAGCGCGGTAAGTGGCGCGTTCATCGGGAAGAAGCATTTCGAGCTCTGTGAAGGACAAGAGCAAGGCCGGATAGCCCGGCTTACGGCTCCGGCGAGGGACCGGCGACGTCTTCCACCGTGGCGGTGGTGGGGTCGTAGATCACATGGCTCAGACGGTCGCGCGTAAAGGCGCGCTGGCCGTCGATGTACAGCGAGAAGCCTTGCGGATACCCGCGATAGCGCACCTGCCCGCCGGGCCGCTCCCAGACGATGGTGAGGTCCTTGTCGTGGTAGCGCAGCCGATCGAGCACAAAATGCTCCCACTGCAACGCCGCCGGCTGCAGCTCGATCTTGCCGTCGGAACGCGGCGTCAGTCCGACCACCCCCTCTACGATCAGCGCGCAGTACATCGAATGGAAGTCGTGCGAAATGTCGGACGGCTTGGGATGGTTCGTTACCTGGTGCGGCTCCCACTTCGAGTAGTACTCGTGCGCATTTGGTCGCCACAAAGGGTCGTACGGATTCACTCCAGGATACATCAACGCCGTGTAGCGCCCCATCAGCTCCATGAAATGATCGGGCCTAATGATGTTCTGGTGATAATGTTTCAACACCTGCAACAGCGTCCGTGCCCCCATGCTGATCGGGTGCGGGGCGATGTTGCGGCTCAGGCCGTCCATCTCCCAGGTCCAGCGCCGATAGTAGTATTGGCTGGTGATCACCGGCGGGAAACGCGCCCAGAACTCCTCCGGGTCGACGAATTTCTCGAGGGCCTCGAGGTAGCGGGGCTCGTCCGGCGCCAGCAAGGTGGTGAACGGGAAGAAGCCGTGCAGCTCGCGGATCGGCACACGGGTGTGGTCCGACGCGCGCTGGGGGTAGAAGAAACGCGTGTCGTCGTCCCACAGCTGCTGCAGCGTCGCGGTGCGAACACGGTCGGCGACCGCGTCGAACTCGGAAGCCAGCACCGTGTTGTGGGCGACGCGCGCCAGTTCGGCGACGGCGCGCGCGTTGGCGTAGACGAAGCTGGCGAAATCGACGCGCTCCAGGTTGGGCGGGTCCACCGTCAGATCGAGCTTCGTCCCACTGAAGAACCAATACGAGAGGATGTCGAGGTCGTACCCTGTGACGCGTGGCTTCGACCGCTCCGGGAGTGCGTCGCCGTCGCTGTCGAACTGCGACAACCAGGAGCGGACGTCACCGGCCATCGCCGGCAGGAGCTTATTCAAGCGCTCCAGCGGGATCGGGTGTACACGGTTGAACTCGGCTACCGCCGCGGCGATCCAATGCGAGTACGTCTCTCCCCAGTACGGACTTCCCGGCGGGTCGACCACCGCCCCCGACGACAGGTTGCGGTAGCTGTTCTCGGCCTGCTGCAACCCGAACTCCGGATTGCGCAAGTAGGACAGCTCCTTCAGCTGCGCGGGGACGGCGAAGGAGATTTCGTTGTCGAACCCCAGCTTGCCCTCGTAGAAGCGGTAGCCCTTGAGGTCGGGAGTATCCGCCTGCGTCATGTTGAAGCGCACCACCCACCAGCGGTAGTACCACATCTTCTTGAAGGCCGGATCGGAAGCGTCGAAGTACGGCACGTTGTCGAAGAACCAACGGTTATACTCAGCCTCGTGCTGTGCAAGCAGATCGTCCGGCAGATCCGCCGCGGGGCCGTCGCGGCGCCGGTTCTCGAAGCTGACCGCCACCTGCGTCTGCGTGGCGCCGCCGTCGGGCTTGAGCTCGATTGTACTACGCAAATGGATCGCGGCGCTGTCCAGACGGGAAAAGCCCGGCGCGTCGAGGTAGGCGAACACCGGGATGCCCTGCATCGTGCCGCTTCCGAGCAGCGGGAATCTCGCATCATCGTCGCTGCTGGGCATCGTGAGGTACGGTGCCAGCACCTCGATGTCCAGCTGGTGCCGGTTGTGATCGGCGGAGCTGCCTCGATACGTGCACACCGCGCGGTCGTCGGAGGTGATGTACTTGTACTCATCGATATTCACCGGGCCGAGAGCGTACTGCACCCGCGTATGGCTCGGCGTGCGCTCGATGCGATACTGGTTGTCGTAGATGACGATGGGCTTGCCATCGACGAAGAACTGCACATCGAAGAGCCGTTTGAGGCAGAAACTCGAATGCAAGTAACAGAACTTCCCGGCCAGGCCCGGTTGGTTCACCAGTTCGTGATTCCACAGCCGCCGCCCTGACGACAGCAGGAGCTTATCGTCGTCGAGGAGCATCTCGCGCGCCTGCATCGGCGGCAAGTCCTGTGGCGGAATTTGAAAGACCTGATGCGCCAGGATCTGATCGAGATAGCCGTGCTGCAGCTGCGCCTGTCCACCGGCCTCCTCAGATTCGAACTTGAGCCACGGGCCGAAGAACGGCTCCGATCCGTCCATTGATGCCGGTTGTAATCTCGGCGGCTCACTAGAGGGCGGGCGTCGTAGAAACAAGACGGCGACAACCACGGCGGCCACAGCTGCGATGATCCAGAGCACCTTACTGCCCACGTGCTTAGCCACAGCCGGACGCTAGCACGAAAACGGATTGCGCGCCCAACGCTCGGAAGCAGGGGCTGTGCTGCAGCATGGCAAAGAGAAAAGCATATGACATGTACTTTGGACGGCCGCGCCCCCATCACATTCCCGGAAGCCGTCAAGTTCACGCCGCGTGACGCTGACACAACATGAGCATCAGCTTCGCCAACGACGCCAAGCCACCACGAAACCGACATAATTAACCGACGTGCCCCGTCGGATGATTGGGCACGTCTCATGCTCCGGCGTCGCTCATGCCTAGGGCAGCGAGCAAAAGGCTGGCGGCAGTAAGTATGTTTCTGGTGTGCGGGTGGTTTGTGTGCGGCCGTGCCGACGCCGCGCCATTGCGGCCGCTCCGTTGGGTCCCTGACGAGTTATTGGTGCGTCCCTTGGCAACTGCGAAACATGTGGCGCACGCCGTCTTGGCGGCCGAGACGGTGGTGACCAGCAGAGAGATCGCGCCGCTTGGTATTATGGTGGTGAAGACCCTGCCGGGGCGGCGGGCGGCGGCGGAACACAATCTGCAAAGTTCGGGCGCATTCCGTTTCGTGGAGCGCAACTACATCGTCACCGCCGACGCGTTACCGAATGATCCCCTCTATCCTCAGCAGTGGGGGCTGTTCACAGTCAGCGCGCCCGCAGCCTGGGACACAACAGTTGGCACCGGAACCACGATTGCGATTGTCGATACCGGCATCGATATCTCGCACCCCGATTTATCTGACCGCATCGTTGCCGGTTACAACACCCTTACTGACGCATCTGACGCCATGGACGACAACGGGCACGGCACCCGCATGGCTGGCATCGCCGCTGCCACGGGCTTCAACGATCTCGGGATCATCGGCGTTGCCCCGAACGCCTGGCTCATGCCCATTAAGTCACTGGATTCAACCGGGGCGGGGACATACGCCGACATCGCGCAAGGAATCGTCTACGCCACCGATAACGGTGCACGTGTTATCAACCTCAGTCTCGGCGGCGCGGTCGATTCATCGACCCTGTCGACTGCAGTGACCTACGCGTTGGATCACGGCGTTGTACTGGTGGCCGCCGCTGGAAACGATGGCTTTTCCGTCCCGGCGTACCCGGCAGCGTACCCAGGGGTCATTGCGGTTGCTGCGACGGATGTCGGGGATTCAGCCGCGACATTCTCGAATTACGGGCCTTGGATCAGTTTGGCCGCGCCCGGGGTAGGCATTTTGACCACAGATCTCGGCGGAGGTTACAGCGACTCGACCGGCACATCGCCGGCGTCGCCGTTCGTTGCGGGCGCCGCCGCGCTCGTACTCTCCCTCAACCCGGAATTGCAACCTCAGGAGGTCGCCGCAATCCTCGAACTGGCGAGCGACGACCGCGGTGCGCCGGGGGTCGATCCCCACTTCGGCTGGGGACGGCTAAACGTGGGGCGCGCCGTGACACAAGCCGTTGAGCTGTCAGATGCGCCCAATCCCCCAACGCCTGTGGTCAGCATCGCAACGCCACCGGATACGGCCGCAGTTGAAGGCACCGTGCCCCTAGCCGTCAACATCACCGATGAAGCGGTGGTGGCGAGAGTGGACTATGCCGTCGATGGCATCGTGGTGGCCTCAACGAGTGCTCCCCCCTTCACGGCGAGTTGGGACACAGCATCGGTGGCGGCTGGTCCCCACGCCCTGAGTGCCACGGCTTACGCTATCGCGGGGAACCGCGGTGCAGCGCCGCCGATCACGGTGACCGTCAGCGGCGGGCAAGCAACCTGCTCGAGTCCAGGTGCTGTGTGCTTGTCCGGCGGGGGTGCAGCACGCACAGATTGCTATGCAGAGTGGCTGGTTCTGGACGGTCCAACGGTGGGTCGGACGCAAGCTAAGGTGCCGCTGCTCACCTGTACCGACGGGTCGGCATGTGATGCTGATGGGACGGCGGACGGCACTTGCACGTTCAATTTAGGGATTTGCTTCGCCGTGACGGACCCGAGTCTAGTCGACCGGGAAGGTGCACCGGCCTGTACTCCACCGGACGTGGTGCTCTTCCAAATCACTCGGCCCGGGCTCGTGCGGCGCCGCCATTATCCCGTCGACGCAGCCAACGCTGCGGCGATCGCTGCCGGTGTGGCAGCGCTGAATCCCGGTGGCGGCACTGGCGTGTGCGCTGCAGGAATCCGTAAGCGTCCGTGCCAGAAGGATACCGACTGTGACTCCTCACCGGGGCTAAGCGACGGATTGTGCCCGTTACAGTCAGTTTCCCTCGCGGGTGTGGTGGCAGGCGGCGAGCGTTGCACGGCAGTGGAACAAATACACGTACCGCTCACTCAATCCGGGTCGGTCTTCGGCACTCGCATTCTCAAGATGGCTACGTCTGCCGTACCCATGGCGGGCAGCGGCCACCTATCCAAAGACACGGACACGATTCAGTTAGTCTGTTTGCCTTCGTACTGAGCCGCTACTGGCACTGCACGACGCGGCGGCATCCGTCGAATGCCTGGTTCAGCATCGTCACCGCAGTGTTGAGGTCGCCGATCGACGGTGCGCTGCTCGCAGCCCGCAGGTACTGGTTGGCCATGACGACCACGTCCTTTACCGTGGTTTGGTTCACGGCGACACTCGCAGGGAATACGAACGGTCCGGCAATGGGATCGTCCGGGTCGAGCTCGTCGTCGGCAGTACCGAGGAGGCCGTCGTTTCCAGGCGTCAGACCCTGAGTGCAGAAACCGAGACGCGGCAATTCCAGTTCACCGAAGTACTGGGGCGCTCCACCGTCCTCCGAAAGACGGAAGGCCAGCGTCAATGCGGTCGCCTGACCCTTCAGAACCCCGCCACCGTCGTCCTCCACGTCCCCCGGCGCACTGAAGGTACGGACGCCCGGATAGAGGGCCCCCGGCGACCCGCCCGCAGGTAGGTACGCCATGAGCGCGGCCTGGGTGTCTACTGTCGTCGATCTGCCCGGTCCGCCAATCGTGATGGGCAGGATCTGCGGGTAGCGGGTAACAAACCCGCCCGGTCCGTTTGCAATCCCGTTCGGGGCTCCCCAAGCGCCCTGGGACAAGGTGCAGAACTGCGCTCCCAGAAGTTGATCGTGGTCCTCGTAGCGGCACTCACTTGAGCACCCGTCGCCGGGCGTGCCGTTCAAAGCGCCATCGTCGCACTGTTCCCCAGGCTCGACGATACCGTCACCACAAATCGCGGCCGCGGACGCGGACTCCCCACAGTGACCGGTCGGGGTCGGTGTCCTGGTTTGTGTTGCCGTCTTGGTCCAGGTAGCGGTTGCGGTCTGGGTCGCAGTCTTGGCCGCGGTCGGTGTCCAGGTATACGTTCGCGTTAGCGTCGGCGTGCCGGTTGCGGTCGGCACCGGCGTATTCGTCGCCGTGGGGAGCGGCGTGTCGCTCGGCAGCGGCGTCGCTGTAAACGTGGGTGTTGAGGTGGCACTCCACGTTGGAGTCCACGTCGGCACCGGAGTGTTCGTTGAAGTGAACGTGCTCGTCGGGGTGAGGCTCGGCAGCGGTGTGCTCGTTGCCGTGTTGGTCGGGGTAGCGGTGGCCGTTGGGATGGCAGTACCGGTTGCAGTCGCGGTCGGTGTCCAAGTGCGCGTTGGCGTCAGTGTTGGAGTGCCGGTGCCGGTTGCGGTTGGCATCGAGGTGTAGCTTGCGGTTGATGTCGGCGTATTGCTTGGCGTGGGCGTCGGCGTGCCGGTCGCGGTCGGCACCGGCGTATTCGTCGCCGTGGGGAGCGGCGTGTCGCTCGGCAGCGCCGTCGCTGTGAACGGCGGCGTTGGGGTTGGAGTCGATGTCGGCGTGTTCGTTGCCGTCCGCGTCGGGGTCCTGGTGTCGGTTGGCACCGGCGTGTACGTTGCCGTGGGAATCGGCGTGTCGCTCGGCCGCGGCGTCGCTGTGAACGTGGGTGTTGAGGTTGAAGTCGACGTCGGCGTTGGGGACTTGGTTGGCGTGAACGTCTTCGTACTGGTCGCTGTAGGTGTTCCGGTGGAGGCGGCGGTCGGAGTTTTAGTTAGGGTAAAGGTGAATGTCGGTGTCGGAGGTGGCGTCGGAGTCGGCGTAATCGTCGGCGTCAAGGTCTGCGTCGCAGTGTGTGTCGGCGTCGGAGCCATGGTGCGGACCTCAAAGGGCCCAGCCAACTGTTGGGCTGAAACTATGGTGCTAGCACCGAGGCGGATCCTGTTGGCGACGAGTTGCCCCTTGATGACACCCGCGAACCCAACTGACAGAGTCGCTTGCGGAGCAATAATGCGGGCCGCGATGTTCGCTCGCTGCTTGATGCCGACCCGGGAACCAGCCACGTTTATCACGAAATCTTCCGGCCGAGTTCCCGTCACTATGGGTCCGACAACGACCAAAGCGCCGAAGGATGCGCGATCGCTGATGTTGACCACGGTGGGCGCCGTGCACAACAGACGGGCGTACGAACCCAGCTTGAGAGTCCGGAAATTGTATGTGCCCCCGAGGAGCACCCAGGTAGCACCAACACCAAGCTTACCGTCTAGGTAGCTACCCGAGCGCACGGTTTCAGTTATCCAGGAATGAGTTACAATATTGTTAATTCCCGGCGGCGCTAGCGTGGTGGAGGGATAGTCGCTTAGCACGGGCGGCGGGAACGGAATAGCCCCGCTTGCCCCCCGTATGACTAGTGGTCCGGTGTTGTGAAAGTCATTGGCGAAGATCGAATATATGGAAGAATTTCCCCTGATTCGAGCTCGGTCAGCAACAAGGTTCGCGCCGTCACCCGTTATCAGGTTAATCTGCGAGTTCAATTCCCCACCAACTGCGTCGACAGCAAGATTCCCCGAGGCAATCACTACGTTAGCGCCGAACTCTACCTTCTGTTCGCCGACGACAACATAGTCGTCGAGCTGATACGACTGTCCGGCGCTCACTGTAGGCCACACCGCCAGCAACAATGCAGCAGCGAGACAGCTGGCGCGCAGGCCGAGGCGCATCACGACTCCGGGCATGGTGACAGCAACGGGTCAGCAGCTTGCAGCGTCGCCTCAGCCCCCACACGTACCTTCTTCCCGACCAGGTTGCCGGTGTAGACCGTCTGGATTGCCAGGTTTACAGTCGCATCGGGTGCATTGATGCTGGCGGAAATGGTGGCGAACACCGACAGGACGCGATTACCGGCAACGTTCAGCACGACGCAGCGTGGGTTAAAACTCACATCAGCCGGTTCAAAAGTCGAGAACGGAGCAAAGGACACATTTCCTTGCACGTTAAGGGTCGTAGTGCCGTTCACAAGGACGTGCGAAAAGGCACCGCAGCTCAGAGACTCGATGTTATACGCTCCCCCTTCAAGGTAGAGTACCGCGTACCCGCTCAGCTTGATCTTGCCGTAATCGCCCGGCGGTAGTGTAACCGGTCCGTTTCGGCGCCGAACGGTGCAATTACCCGTTCTCCCGGTTTGACTCGGGCAGGAATCAGTCCCGGGTGTTACTACCGGGGCACTCGGGAAAGGGAAGAGCGGCAGCCATCCGCCGGGCGGAGATACGACGACATCGTCGATGATTGCGTTGGCTCCGTTGAGAAATGAATTCGTGAAAATGTCGAACAGTTCCGGCTTCTGATTGGCCGTCGCCTGAACAGCGACGATATCAGCGATGATCTCGGTGTCTTGCAGCGCCCCAGCCCTCGGGCGGACTGTCAGCACCCCACCCGTGTTGTTGACGACAACTTGGCCGCTGGCAAGTTTGGAGTCGAAACCAAGCCTCAAGCTGTCCCGGGCCAGGATGACCACGTTATCCAAAGTAGTCGGCAGGCTGGCCGCGAAAGACGGACCACTTCCGAGCACCAGCAATACAGCTACCCCCCGAAGAATCTTCCCGAGCATCAAGTGCCCCCCCGATTCCTAGCCTTGGCGCAGTTCAACTGCGCTGACTCGCCCCTTATTCCACCCTCGTCGCCCCCCTATAACCCAACTGCCAAGCGTTAGTCAACAAGTAAACGCACGGCCTTTGCGTCGTGCTGGAGCATGCGAAAGCGCAGCTCCCGGGGCCCCAACGTACCTCTGCGGGCGGTGAGGGTGCGGCCTGCTAGACCACATCGAGGCGGCACTTACCGGTGTACGCTGCAGTGCACCTCGTGCCCGACGATCTCGTAACGACCGCCTTCGGGGCAGGACGGAATCTGCAACCCCTCCGCCTGCAACGCAGCCAGTGTCGGGACTTCATCTGGATGGTTGACCGACCACAGTACGATCTCCCGTTCTATGGTCTGCCGATTGGTGCGGCATGTAATGGCGCGCGCAGCGTTGATCGCTGCGATGCCCTTTGCGCGCTCACCAGTGACGCTCTGGAAATGGAAGTAGCCGAAATACAGCGCCGCGGCGATCAGCAGCGCCAGCAACACCGCCACGAAGCTGAATCCGCGCTGTCCCAGCACTCGAAACCGGTTGGGGAACCTCCCCGGAGCCGTCTTTCGTAGGGAGGGCAAGGAGGTTTCTCCCCATACCAGGGGGAGGCCAGGAGGGGTTTCTTCCATCATTTCATCGGCGGGTGATACAGCACGAGTCCCACGTAGATCAGCGCTGGTTTGTCGTTGCCGACGACATGCACGTTGGTTTCCTGCGTGATCTGCGTCCCTCTGGGCTTCGCCTCGACCGCCACCAGCCGCGAGCGCGCGTGAACCTTCGAGCCCGCGGGCACCGGGCCGACGAAGCGCAGCTTGTCGGCGCCGTAATTCGTCGCGTTCCCGTAACCGGCGATCTGATACTGGGAGCTGGCACGCAGGACCGGCAGCAAGCTAAGGGTCAGAAAGCCATGCGCGATCGTCTGCCGGAACGGGCTCTCGCGCTTCGCGCGTTCGACGTCGGTGTGGATCCACTGGTGGTCACCGGTGAGGTCAGCGAACTTGTTGATCATCTCCTGTGTCACCTCGATCTGCGACCCGAACGGCCCGAAGGTGTCGCTGATCTTGCTGCGCAGCTTCTCAATGTCGTCAAATCGGATCTCCTCCATGTTCTCCTCCTTTTTGCTGTCCCGGCCTCCTTACATAATATGCCCCAGCCGCGACGTCCACTGAGCCCTCACCCGCTTCATCCTTTCATTCTTCAGCATTCGTCGCTCATCACTCCGGCCACGGCACTCCAGCCATGCCGGCACCTTCGTTTCCCCCTCACTGATAAGCCTGCCAGAAAACGCGGCGTTTGTCTCTGCGCGGGGTGAGGCGGGTGTTTACCGCCGGTCCCCCGATCGCGCGGGAAGCTTGTGTCCGGCTTGAAGCTGCGGAAGCCACGGCGTAAGGTTAAGTTGCGGTGCAAGAGCGCCCTCGGCTGGCCGCTTTGAGCACATAGATAAGGAGAGGCAGCAATGACGCAGTTGGAGGCCGCGCGCCAGGGCATCATCAGCCCCGAGATACGCCGCGTGGCGGTGCGCGAAAACACAACGCCCGAATTCATCCGGGATGAGGTGACGCATGGCCGGCTGGTGATCCCGGCCAATGTGCGGCACCTAGCCGGCAGCGCGGGGCAGGCCCCAACGTCCGCTGCCAACGGCAATGGCACGCCGAGGTACCCCGATGCCGCCATCGGGCATCCCGAGACCCGCGGCGCGCTTTACTGGGTGAACCAGACGGTGGCGCAGCGCTGGCAAGTGATCAGCGACCCGGAGTTCATGCGCGGCGAGCGCGCCCCCAAGGGTCTGGACCCCACCGGTATCGGCCGCATGATCACGACCAAGATCAACGCCAACATCGGCGCCTCGCCGGTGAGCAGCGGCACGCAAGCGGAAGTCGAGAAGCTGCAGTGGGCGCAGAAATATGGCGCCGACACGTTGATGGATCTTTCGACCGGCGGCAACTTGCACGAGTGCCGGCAGGCGATCATCGACCACAGCACCATCCCGATCGGCACGGTGCCGATTTACAGCATGATCGTCGGCCGCGGCATCGAGGACCTCATCTACGATGACATCCTCAAAGAAGTAGAACGGCAAGCGCAGCAAGGGGTCGATTATTTCACCATCCACGCCGGCGTCCTGCGCGAACACCTGCCGCTGATCAAGAACCGCGTCACCGGTGTAGTATCGCGCGGCGGGTCGCTGCTGGCGAAGTGGATGATCCACCACAACAAGCAAAACCCGATGTACGACATGTTCGACGAGATCAGCGCCATCATGCGCGAGTACGACGTCACGTACTCGTTGGGCGACGGCTTGCGCCCGGGCTGCTGCGCCGACGCCTCCGATCCGGCGCAGCTCGCGGAGCTGTACACCCTCGGTGAGTTGGTGCACCGCGCGCGCGCAGCAGGGGTCCAAGTCATGGTGGAAGGTCCCGGACATGTGCCGCTCGATCAGATCGCGTTCAACATGCAGCTGGAGCAGCGCGTCTGCGACGACGCGCCGTTTTACGTCCTCGGCCCCTTGGTTACCGATGTGTTCCCGGGGTACGACCACATCACCAGCGCCATCGGGGCTACGGAAGCGGCGCGCGCCGGCGCCGCCATGCTCTGCTACGTCACACCGAAAGAGCACGTCGGTTTGCCCAAGGCGCAGGACGTCCAGGCCGGCTGCATCGCGTACAAGATCGCGGCCCACGCCGGCGACATCGCCCGTGGCATCCCGGGGGTGCGGCAGTGGGATGACGATATGTCACGGGCTCGCGCCGCGTTGAACTGGCCGAAGCAGTTCGAGCTCGCCTTCGATGGCGAGACGGCGCGGGCGCTGCATGACGAAGATCTCGCGGTCGACACCGACTTCTGCGCAATGTGCGGTCACGACTGGTGCAGCATGCGGATTTCGAAGGAGATCGACGCGTTCGCCAGCGGCAAGGACCCGGAATTCCAGCCGGAGCGCAAGTCCGTCCCCAGTCCCGGAATAGGACCCGAGGGGCTCAAGGTGCTGCAGCAGCGCGTGCGGCCATTGCCTGTGATCGGTGAGAAGCATGCCTGCCACAGTGAGCTGACGCCCGATGCCGCGGACGCGAGGGCGGTGCAGGCAGCGGTGCTTGGCGAAACCTGAGGGTCGCTTCAGGGTTCGTCCCGGAGCGGCCGCGGATCGTAGCGCTCAACGGCCCGGTCCATTGCGATGGGCGGTCACCGGCGGTGCTCACCACAATCCCAGCCGGGTGCCGAAGCGTTCGAAGATCTCGCGAGGTTCGAGCGCCACCTCCAAGCGCGGGCCCAGCCAGATGCACCCGGCGGCAAGCGCAGCTCCCGCCACTACGTCGACGACATAGTGGTAGTACAGATACACGGTCGAGAACACAATTCCTGCCGCGAGCGGGGTGAAAACAGCGAACGCCGCCGGCGATGTGCGCCACGCGAAGTAGAGACATACAAGCGCGACGGCGGTGTGCCCGCTCGGAAACGCGTCGGTACGGGTGCGCTCGACGTACTCGATGAACAGTCGCACGGCGTGGCTGATCGCCCCTCCGCCAACGATCAGCGCCTCGCTGCCGAGCGGGACGCGCGGCCCAAGCGTGGGGAAGATGAAATAGCCGACGTAGGAAGCGTAGAACGTCACCACTACGGTGAACACCAACTGCTGGAATTCATCCCTCGGTCTCTTGAGGTACAGCACAACACCGAGCGCCACCGGCGTTACATAGTAGCCCACATAGGCGAGATAGGTCAGGTCGGTCAGCCACGCCGGCCGCCCCAGCACCCCGCGCCACATAGTTGCGAACTCACCGAACACTCGCGCATCTACTTGCGCCAACTGCAAATCCCAGCGGTTCGGGCTCGCGCAGTCGATGATCGGCCCCAGGGTATTGAACAGTACGGGGACGGTCAGCACCGGAGCGAAATCGTGCACCACGCGCCATACCAACCGCCGCCCGGACAAAAAGACCGACAACAGAATGAACAACGACAGGCTTGCCAGTACGCCCAGCAGCCAGAGTGCCTCGCCCCCAAGCTGTCTGCGAAAAAACGCTACCAGGACGGCCAGGAGGAAAATGCTCATCAGGTTCAGCGCGTCGACCGTGTTCAAACGGTCATTACCGTTGTCCAAGTCTGGCCTCACCGTACCCCTCAGCGCGCCAATATTAGCGGAAGATCAGGGGCGAAGGCCAGCATCTTCAAGGACAAACTTCGTCGGCGTCTGCGTCAGGCGAAGCACAAAATGCTTCTACCCCAAGAATCGCTTGCCGAGAACTACCGCAACGTGCCGCTGCTTCCAGGCCTTGAGGCCTTGCGATAGTAGAGGCGGATATGCTCTTCCTACGAGTCGCCGTCTTCACCGCGCTCATCCCGGGGACCGTCACCGTCCTGGTGCCCTACATCCTGCTGCACTCGGATATCGAGTGCGCGCTGGGCCTCTCACCCGTGCTGCGCCCGCTCGGTCTCCTGCCGCTCTCAGCCGGGATCATAATATATCTTTGGTGCGCCCGGGATTTCGCTGTATCGGGACGAGGGACGCCGGCGCCGTACGATCCGCCGCGAATGCTGGTGACGCGCGGCCTCTACGGCTACGTTCGCAACCCCATGTACCTTGGCGTCATCAGCATCATTCTCGGTGAGGCGGTGCTCTTCGACTCGATCCCTGTGCTGGGCTACGCAGCACTGTTGCTGGTGCTGTTCCATCTGCGAGTGCTGCTCTATGAGGAGCGACAGTTGAGAAAGACCTTCGGCGCCAGCTACGACGAGTACTACCGGTCTGTCCCTCGCTGGCTACCGCGGATGAGGCAATCAGCGGAAAGCTGAAAGCTCAAAGCGAAAACCAAGAAGACTCCGGCTTCAGCTTTCTCCCTTTCAGGTTCCCGCTGATTCCCTACCGCTCAGCAATCCTAGTCGGCCGTAACCTAAATTCGCGTAATAAGCGACTAGCCATGGCGAGCCACGGTGTCAGCGCAGAAGCGGGCAATCTTCGTCAGAATCTCGTCCGCGGTCTTCACCCACTTGAAA
>JBEKBJ010000055.1:0-31665 GCA_050015455.1 Binatia bacterium | reverse complement strand
CCGTGCACCGACGTTTTCAAACGCCTCCTCCTTCTCTGCTCTCATCTCCGGTCTCCTTTCGAAGACCGGACAGAATTTCCGGAATTCTTCCGGTCAGAATTTCCGGAACCGGCAGCATCCCGATGGATATGTCGCGTACCCGTTGGGTGTGAAGGGAGTGGTCGTTGGCGAAGGTGACACCTATGAGGCTGCCCTCGCCGATGTGAAATCGGCGATCCAGTTTCACATCGAGAGCTTCGGAGATGAGGTCCTCGAGGTCGACCCCCCAGTACTCGAAGCCTTCGTCGCCGAAACCGCGGTCGAACGGTAGTGGCAAAGTTTCCCATCGACGCGCCGAAGTCGAAAGTCGTCAGGACGTTTGCGATTCTCGGGTTTCGGTTCACTCGCGAAAAAGAACACATCTCAATGGTTCGCGACAACGCCGACGGCACAGGACACCGGTGACAATGCCGAACCACCCCACGCTGAAAGCATCAACCTTGCGGGCGATCTGCACGCAAGCGGGCATTTCGAGAGAGGATTTCCTCGCGGCTTACGACAAGGCGTAGTCAGGGTTGGTGCCGCCTTGATTGCGCCATGGCAGGGTCTGTAGGGAGACGCTGACCGTTACTTGGGCTCCTGTCGCCAACGTGGGCCTTCAGCCTGCCGCACCGGTTGTGATGAAATCGGAAACACGAGCAGGCGGCATTCGATGGCACCGTTGTAGAGGATGTGCCGGCGCGTGGCGCGCAGACCGATGCGTTTGCCGAGCGCAGGGTTGCCGGTCAGGACGTAGCCCGTCCAGCCGGTGAATTTGCGGCGCAACGCATCGCCGAGCGCCGCGTACAGCGCACCGAGCTGCGCGCTGTCTCCAAGTCGCGCGCCGTAGGGAGGATTGGTTACGACCACCCCGGGTACCTCGCCGCGCCCGCGGATCATAATGGGCTCGCACGCCTCCAGCGCGCGCTTCTCGATGTGTACCCGACCTCGCAGGCCGGCGTGCTCGACATTCTCCAGCGCCGCCCTCACCGCGGCGGCAGAGGCGTCATACCCGTGGATCGGCGGCAGCCGTTTGGGATCGCGGATCTCCTGCTCCGCGGCTTCCTGGCGCAGGCGCGTCCACAGCGCCGGTTGATGCCCGCGCCAGCCGAGAAACCCAAAGTACGGCCGGTTCCGCCCGGGCGCGATGTGCGCCGCCATCAGCGCGGCCTCGATGGGCAACGTGCCCGAGCCACACATCGGGTCGAGCAACGGCGCGCCAGCGGCAGCCAGGCGTGGCCACTCGGCCAACAACAGCACCGCCGCGGCGAGGTTCTCCTTCAGCGGTGCGGCCGTGCCGTGCTGCCGGTAGGCGCGGCGGTGCAAGCTCTCGCCGGAAAGATCGATGCTGACGACGGCGCGGTCTTCGTGCAGGTACACGTTCACGCGCACATCGGGGTGCGCGACCTCCACGGAAGGCCGCGCGCCGGTCTGCTCACGCAGCTGGTCGACGATGGCGTCCTTGGTCTTCAGCGCGCCGTAGTGTGAGTGTGCAATGGCCGAGCGCGATGTCGCGCAGTCCACAGCGAGTGTGCGGCGCGCGTCGAGGTGATCCGACCAGTGGATCGTCCGTACCCCTTCATAGAGCGCCTGCGGCGTCGGCGCCGGAAACGTCGCCAGCGGCAGCAGCACGCGGTTGGCTACCCGCGACCACAGGCAGACGCGGTACGCGGCTTCGAGCGAGCCGGCAAAGGACACGCCTGCCCGCCGCACCTCGACGGCCGATGCCCCGAACGTCTGCAGCTCAGCGGCCAGCAGATCCTCCATTCCCTTGGCGGTGGTGGCAAAGAGCGCGAGTGTGTGCGGCATGAGGAACGACCCGTGGCGGCGAGCATCGCACGCGGTTGCCGCCCGGACAATCTCGGTAAGGCTGACGGCGGTGCCCCCGCCCCGGGCGTTGCCCGGGGCTGATGAATGGCTGCCCCTTCGGGGCGCCGCAACACCACCTCACCTGTCTTTGAACGAACCATAACCGACGGCGCCGCCTAATGCGCATTATTTTTGACAATGCGCATTGGCTCTGCTAGGAGGAAGCTCACATGGGCCGGCTGAACGTATCGATCCCGGACGACCTCGCGCCGCTGGTCTCCAAGTGGCGCAGAAAGATCAATCTATCAGAGATCTGTGCGCAGGCTCTGCGCTACGAGCTCACCGCGGTCGAATCGCACCGCAGCGCCGCTGCGCTGCTGGCCAAGATCCACCGGCCGGCAAGCCCGCTGGAACAGCGGTTGACGGAACGGTACGAGCTTGCGGACGTGCGCGTCAGTGGCGAGCCGGTGGAGCACGAAGCTGGTTTGCGGGAATCTCTCGGGAGTATGGCAGCGGAGTACCTGAGCCAACAGCTGGGTACGGGCGCTGTTCTCGCAATCGCCGGCGGACGGCAATCGTGGTGTATCGTGCAGCGCCTGGGTCCGCGGCCCCTGGAGGTCAGCATCGTCGCCCTGGGCTACAGGCAGAACGATCCGCATGTGTTGCACGCGCATGCCAACACGCTCACGACCTTGCTGTGGTTGCTGTTCAGCCCGCGCGCGGTGGCCCGCCTTGTTGGGGGCGATGCGGAAGAGGTTCTGAACGCCTCGCTGCCGGTGCAGCCACACCCGAAATACTTCGTTGTTGCGTCGTGTGCGCCGTTCGCTGCGGGCGGCCCGCTGGCGAGATTGCTGGGAGAAGAGATCACGTCGACGCTCCTCGCTAAAGGTGTCGTGAGCGACTTCGCGTACAACTTCTTCGATAAGAACGGTCGGCTGGTTCCCATCGCGATAAGCGCTGAGCAATCGATCCTATCGGCGGGCTGCCTGTCCATGCTGTCCAGACGTCCGGATGCGCGGGTGGTCCTGGTGGCGGGGGGACGTGAGAAACTGCGAGCCATGCGGCTCGTGTTGGAGGCCAAGCTATGCAACACGCTCGTAACCGACGCGGCAACAGCCGAGACCCTGATCGGCAAAGTCTCGAGAAGGGCGCGCCGCCGGCAAGAGCCGCGGAGCCGTTCATGAAACTGAAAAAGAACACCATCGCGATCATCGACTTAGGGGGGCAGTACTGTCACCTGATCGCGCGCAAGCTGCGTGACATCGGAGTCGAGCCGAGGATCTACGGACCCGACGTGGCTCCCAAGCAGCTCGACTGGTGCGCGGGCGTGATTCTGTCCGGCGGTCCGCAGAGCGTTTACGAGGCGGCGGCGCCGAAAATCAGGAGGAGCGTCCTCGATCTTGGTGTGCCGGTGCTCGGCATCTGTTACGGCCATCAGCTGCTCGCACAGATGCTCGGCGGCCACGTGACGAAACGCGACGGAGAGTACGGCCACGCGCAGCTCCATGTGAAGGTGAGCGACACCTTGTTTCGCAACACACCCCGCTCCCAGCAGGTGTGGATGAGCCACTCCGACGCGGTGACCCAGCTTCCGAAAGGAGCCGCGCCAATCGCGTCAACTGAACGTTGCGAGAACGCGGCGTTTGCAGACTTCAAGCGGCGGGTCTTTGGTGTCCAATTTCACCCAGAGGTCGTTCACACGGAGCATGGGCGGCAGATTCTCAAGAATTTCGCCCGTTGCGTCTGCAAAATTCGGAAGCGCAGCAAGCCCAGCGATCGCATTCAAAGGCTCGTCGGATGGATCCGTCAGACCGTCGGCGACAGGTCGGTGTTCTTCCTGGTGAGTGGCGGGGTGGATTCGACCGTCGCCTTCGTGCTGTGCGCGCGGGCGTTGCCGAAGGAAAGAATTCTCGGCCTCTACGTCGACACCGGTCTCATGCGCGAGCGCGAGACAGAGGAACTCCGTGCCACCCTTGCCGGCCTCGGGCTGGCGGATCGCCTCATGGTTCGTGACGCCTCGGCGCTCTTTTTCGACAAGCTGCGCGGCATCACCGCACCGGAAGAAAAGCGCCACATCATCGGCAGACTCTTCGTGCAGATCCAGTCCGAGGCGATGCACGAGTACGGCATCGACTCCAAACACTGGCTTCTCGGGCAGGGTACGATATATCCGGATACCATCGAGTCGGGCGGCGCCGCGGGGCGAGCGGCTCTCATCAAGACGCACCATAACCGCTGCGAGGAAATCAGAGAGCTGATCCGATTGGGAAGGGTGATCGAGCCACTCTCGGAGTTTTACAAGGATGAGGTGCGACAGGTGGGGAGCGCTCTCGAGCTTCCTCCGCAGCTGACACAGCGGTGGCCGTTCCCCGGGCCTGGATTGGCAATTCGCTGCATTTGCAGCGCGACCTCTGGGAAGGCGGCGCAACTGTCGAGCGCTTCTGCGGAAACCGTGCGGGAAGCGGGCTTTAGCGGCGTTCTCTTGCCGGTGCAGAGCGTCGGCGTGCAGGGAGACGCGCGGACATACCGGAAGGTAGTGGCGTTGCGAAACGAAAGACGTCGATTCGACTACCACCGCATGCAGGAGCTGAGCACGGTCTTGTGCAACGTGCATGCAGAAACCAACCGGGTGATCGTTTTGCTGGCGACGGGCTCGGAGGTTCGGCTCGAAGACGCGCGCATCCGGCAAGCGTCGATCACACGCAAGCGCGTCGATATCTTGCGCAGGGCCGACTTTCTCGTTCGGATGGCCATGGAGCGAAGTGGCCTGACCGGTGCTGTCTGGCAGTTCCCGGTCGTCCTCGCTCCGATTTGCTTCGGCGGCGGCGAGAGCGTCGTCCTGCGGCCCGTCAATTCAGAAGATGGAATGACAGCGAACTTCGCCAGACTGCCGCTTCCCTTCTTGATGCGAGTGGCGCGGAAGGTCGCAAACCTTTCGGGGGTAGATGCGGTTTTCCTCGACATCACGAATAAGCCGCCCGCAACGATAGAGTGGGAGTGAAGCGGCCGCTGCGATCGCCCGAACCCTCAACCCCTGGAGCGACAGTCCGAAGCAGACGGTCACGCACGCCAACGACATGCAAAAAGTGCCGATGGAATCTAGCGGCGCTGCTGGCTCTCTTTAATTTGCCCAGTACCCTTGCTCGGGAACGAGCGCCGGCCGCTGCGCGCAGCGCCGCCGAGACTAGCCACCGAGCGAAGCCCAGAACGCGCACTGGTGATCGACGGCGAATCCGGACTCGACCCCCGGCGTCGGCGGCACAAACGATTCGCGTTCGTCCGTGTCGGCCTTGTACTGGGGCCAGGACGCGTCCGGGATGCTGGTTTTCGCGAACTGCGTCCAGTAGCCTATCATCGTCGCGGAGAGTTCCTTCTGATCGTCGTCCAGCACTGGCGGATACACTGCTGTCGGTGTGTCGAAGATATACGGGATCTCGGCGGCATGGTAAGCTCCATACGGGAAGCCAGGGTCGGGCGGCAAGAAGATCATTGGGGGATCGGGGTCGTTGAACTCGTAGGCGAACGTCGTCACGTACTGCGACAGCAGCTGGGCCGCAGTGCGAGCGTTGCAAGCGAAAATGGCGTCGGTGCCGACAGCGCCCAGTGCGATCTTGGCGCTTGCGTAGTTGCCAAGCGGGTACTGGTAGAGGACCTCATTTAGCTCCGTCGACGATATGTGGAGCGTGATCGCAATGGCGGACGGGTATTGGTCGGCCGTCAGCGAGGGGTTGAACAACTCCACGAAGAGTCTCCATTCGTCGTGATTCGAGCCCTCGATAACCGGCACTCGGTTGAACTGCCCGCTGCTAAAGGCGTCTCCAATAGACCGGGTGAGCACCTTCCCGTCCACGATGGGAACGAAGCCGGTGAGGGGTGTGCCCTGCGCGGTGAGCACCTGGTCAACCGTCAGCGCGCGCAGGCACGCAGCGGTTAGTTTAGCGGTGAGGAGACCGCCGCATGGAGTCTCGGCCGCCACCCAGGCGCTGCCGTCCTGCTCAGCCAAATCCAGTGACTCTTGCGCCAGCGAGTACGCACCGCTTTCCACGATCGCCTTATGGAATAGCCCCTTCGCCTTGGGGGACGCCAGCTGGGAATGTACACTCAGGGCGCCGGCGGACTCGCCGAAGATCGTCACGTTCTTCGGGTTGCCGCCGAAGTGGGCAATGTTCTGTTTCACCCACTTGAGTGCCAACTGTTGGTCCATGAGCCCATAGTTGCCGTGGGGCTTTCCCAAAGCCGAATGGGAGAGGAAACCCAAGTCGCCCAAGCGATAGTTGATCGTGACGACAACCACACCTTGTTCCACGAGCCTGGTGGGATCGTAGTCGTCGCTTTCGCCCAGCCACAGCGAGCCGCCGTGGATCCACACCATGACGGGGTACCCGCTACCTGTCTTAGGCGCGAAGACGTTCAGATACAGGCAATCTTCCGTGTCACTCGGGGTTCCGAAAGGGCTTGAAGGCTGAGGGCAGTGGTTGCCGAAGTTGGTCGCGTCGAGCGTGCCGGTCTTCTTCCAGCTAGCATGAGGCTTAGGCGCCGCCCAGCGAAGGTCTCCCATCGGCGCGGCGGCGTAGGGGATGCCGAGGAACTTGAAGAGCGTAGATGTCTCGACGCCGCTGACGAGTCCTTTGTTAGTTTTGACGACCAATGATATGTCCGCGGTCGCGCTCGCCACCAAGCCCGTAACCGCTACACAAGCCAGAACCAGTGCAACCATGAATCTTCGGATCAGACCACACCATACCTGTCGATGCGCGTTCATTAGTCTTCTCCTCCCTTCGCCCGTTCTAATCGGGCAGCCTATGGGCCCACTCGTTCTTCCGGATACGCCGCTCACCCGCCTTTCCCCTTTCCCACGCTTTGCCTGACGCACTGCGTTTCTACATCAGGGTCTTCGGGAAGTCGAGTGCATAAAGAATGGTGAGGTTGGCACTGGAAAGCTGCGCGGCACAAAGGTTTGAGGGTTTTGAGCCGAGCGGAAAACCTGGCGTGATTTGGCGATGGGCAAACAGCGACGGTTGCAGGACGCGTATCGCTTCGCCGGGTTGCTCCCGCTGGCAACAGTGCGTGGGGTGTGTGGCGATCCGAAGGCGCGGATCGTGGTGCCAAAAATCCCCGAGATCAGGAGGTATGGGGCTGCAGTGCGCCCAGGACACGCTTTCGGCTCAGTCGTTCAAGGTCGCGCTGGCCCTGCCGTGCTCTGCGACGATCCAGCCTCCGGTGCACAGCCCGAAGCACTCGCGGCAGGAGTCGCAGTCCGCTATGCCAGGGATGAACGCCACCCGGCGGTTGATGCCGCGCCCCTGGAAGTAGAGCGCATTCTTCTTGGCGACCTCGGCGCAGTAGTGGACGCACAGCCCACAGAGGCTGCAGTCGGTCAATTGGGGAACGAAGCGTGATTTCGTGATGCCGTACTGCTTGCCCAGCTCTCCCCACGCCGGCCACAGGAGCTCGATGATCATCCTGCGGATTTTGTGAATCTTGGGGGTGTTGGTCGCGACCACGAGGCCGTCCTCTGCCGGGTAGCAGCAGGAGGCCACCACCCTGCGGCGCTTGCCCTTAACAATCTCCACCATGCACATCCGGCAGACACCGGAGGGCTTGAGCTGCTCGTTGTAGCACAGCGTCGGAATGTCGATCCCGGCCTCGCGGGCCACCTCGAGCACCGTCATCCCTTCGCTCGCGCTGACCGCCTTGCCGTCAATTTCCATCGTGATCGATCTCATGATCTCTCCCTTGTCAGGCAAACTACGCCGCGCTCGCGGCCTGACCCAGATCCGGGCAATAAAGGGCTGGGCATTGCTTGAAGCGGATGTGCGCCTCGAACTCGTGCCGGAAGTGCTTGATCGCGCTCATCACGGGATTCGCGGCGCTGGTGCCCAGAGCGCAGAGCGCGGCGACCTCGAGGAACTCGCACAGCTCCTCGATCAGCTCGATGTCCCCCTCCTGGCCCCTGCCGCTGACGATGTTATCCAGGATGTGGAGCATCTGTCGCAGCCCCTCGCGGCAAGGGACACACTTCCCGCAAGACTCGTAGGCGAGGAAGCTGACAAAGTAGCGGGCCGCGTCGACCATGCAGTTGTCCTCGTCCATCACGATCATGCCCCCCGAGCCCATCATCGATCCGGCCCGCGTCAGCTCGTCAAAGTCCACTTTCAGGTCGAGGTCGCTCTCGGGCAGGAACCCGCCGGACGGTCCGCCCGTCTGCACGGCCTTGAACTTCCTGCCGTGGAGAATACCCCCGCCGATCTCGAAGATAATCTCGCGAAGCGATATCCCCATCGGTACTTCGATGACCCCCGTGTTGTTGACCGCGCCGGAGAGGGAGAAGACCTTCGTCCCGCTGCTTCCGTTCCACGGGTTCTCGCTGACGTCCCCGGTGCCCATAGCCGCGAACCACTGAGCGCCACGGTCGATGATCAGCGGCACGTTGGCCCAGGTCTCGACGTTGTTGAGGTTGCTCGGCTGGTCCCGGTACCCGTACTCCACGGTGTGGACGTACTTGGGCCTCGGCTCGCCGACCTTGCCTTCAAGCGAGGCCATCAGCGCCGTCGACTCGCCGCATACGAAGGCCCCGGCGCCCTGGGCGATCTCGATGTCGAAGTCCATGCCGGTACCGAGGATGTTCTTGCCCAGTAGGCCGTAGTTCCTTGCCTGTTCGACGGCTTTGACCAGAAGCTCGCGCGCCAGGGGGTACTCGTGCCGGACGTAGACAAAGCCCTCCCTGCAACCGATCGCACGGGCGCCTATAATCATCCCCTCTACAATAGCGTGCGGGTCGCATTCGATGATCGAGCGGTCCATGAATGCCCCAGGGTCGCCCTCGTCGGCGTTGCAGATCGCCACGGGCTCCACATGCCGATGGAGGGCGGCCCGCCGGCAGGTTTCCCACTTCACGCCAGCGGGGAAGCCGCCGCCCCCGCGACCGCGCAGCCCGGACCTCTTCACCTCCTGGATGATCTGCTCCGGAGTCATCTCGATGAGGGCCTTGGGCAAGGCCGTGTAACCACCGGACGCGATGTAGTCGTCGATCTTCTCCGGGTCGATCAGCCCGCGGTTTCGCAGGACCACGAGCTTCTGCTTGGAGAAGAACGGGATCTCCTTCAGCAAGGCAAAGTCGGCGACGATCGCGCCGCCAAGCACGTGCTCCTTGAGCACGCGCACTATCTTCTCGGGGGTCAAGTCAACGTACTTGACCGGGGACTGTCCCGCCATGTCGACGGTGGCCATCGGCTCCCGGCTACACAACCCTGCGCAGCTCGACGTGGTCACGACGACGTCGGTCACCTTGAGGGTCTCGACCTCCTTGACGAGAGCCGCCATGACTTCGCGGGCGCCGGCGGCGTTGCCGCACGTTCCCATGTGCACGGTGACCTTGCCCCGCCCCTCACCGGACCCGGCCATCATGGTCTGCTCCGCCTGATCCCTGATGCGCTTCAGGTCCCCGATGGTCATTCTCGGCATCTCACGCCTCCCTACCCGAAGGCTCTGGCCTGTACTTCTTGAGCAGGCTTCGAATCCCAGTGTGTGTTACCTTACCTTGGACGTCCTGCCCGATGGTGACGGCCGGCGCCAGGCCGCAGCAACCGGGGCAGTTCACTGTACGGAGGCTGAACAGGCCGTCCGCGGTCGTCTCGCCCTCCTTGATCCCCAGCTCGCGCGAAAACGCCTCTACCAGCTTCTGCGCGCCCAGCATGTGGCAGGCCGTGCCGGTGCAGACCTGGACGACGTGCCTTCCTTGTGGCTCGAGACTGAAGACCTCGTAGAACTGGGCGACCTGGTATATCTGGGCCAACGGAATGTTCAGGCGCCGCCAGACCCAAAGAAGCGTGTGCCGCGGCAGCCAGTTCTTCTGGCTCTGGATAGCAAGAAGAATCTGGATCAGAGCGCTCTTTCTGAAACCGTGCCGCTCTATGATCTCATCGACCATACGAAGGTCCGCCAGCAGGTCGGCAATGGCCTTCTCCTTCTCGCGAATCTGTCCCAGGACTTTGGAGTGGTACTGGGCCTCGGCCTCGAGCGCGCGCAGCTCGCCGGCCAAGGTGTGGTCCCGCAGGCCTAGGGAGTAGTACTGGCCGAGCGTCTCCAGCCCCTTGAGCAGGATGTCGGGCTCGCTGGGCCTTGGCGCCTCCATGGGAGGCGGCTTGGCCACCGCCGTTTCCGGCACGAGGGCTTCGTACTTGCGCAACCCGCGGTCGACGACGCCCAGCAACCGATCCATGTCCAACGGTTTGGTGAGGAAATCGAAGGCCCCGAGCTTCATCGCCTGGACGGCGGAGTCGATCGTGCCGTAGCCGGTGATGATGATCGGAATGATGCGGCGATCGATCCCCGGAAGCTTCTCCAGCACCTCGACTCCGCTGATGCCAGGCATACGTAGATCGAGGATGACCACGCGAGGCCTGGCGCGCTTCACCAGGTCGAGTCCCTCCACCCCGTCCGCCGCCACCAAGACGCGGTAGCCCTCGCTCTCCAGCGTCTGCCGGGAGCCCTCGCGGATGGAATCCTCGTCGTCGATGACGACCACATCCACGCGGGCACCATGGGAAGGCTGTGGGTACGTGCTTGCCATATTTCACCTCGGCTTGCGGAAGGTTCTGTCGAGCGGTACCGCATGAGTGCGGTTCGCTCCCTTGCAAGCCGATCAACAGCAAGCTCTATGCCAGGTGCATAAGTAGACCCTTCCCCTGAGAAGCCTAAGAGGAATGGTGCGTTAGCCCATCAGGGGACAGCCAGCGGCGCTGCAGGCATGGTGCATTTCTATTCCGTGTGCGCGTAGATGGGGAGAATATGTACCAATCTAGGGAAACCCAGCGCTACTGTAGCTCGGAGAGGCCGTATTTGCGGATCTTATCGCGCAAGGTCTTGCGGTTGATTCCCAGATAGTAGGCGGCCTTCCCCACCTGCCAGTGGAATCGCTGCAGAGCCAAGGTGATCTCCCGCTTCTCCATCTCGACTAGGTGGCCCTCGGCTGGAGCATCGGGCCCCCCCCCCTGCACGGGCCCGTAGAAGAAGAGATCTCCGGGCTCGATGATCTTTTTCTCAGCCATGACCAGCGCCCGCTCGACGGTGTTCTCCAGCTCGCGCACGTTGCCGGGCCACTCGTACGCTTCCATCGCCTGCAGCGCCTCGTCGGAGAAGCCTGTCACGTCGCGGTTGCGCTTGGCCGAGAACTTGCGCAGGAAGTGATGGGCAAGGACGCGGATGTCCTCCCGGCGCTCGCGCAGCGGCGGGATCTGGATGGGGACCACGCTGAGCCGATAGAAGAGGTCCTCGCGGAAGTGGCCCGCCTTCATATCCCTGAGCAGATCGGTGTTGGTAGCGGCGATGATGCGCACGTTCACCTTGATCCGCTGCGATCCGCCGACCCTCATGAACTCCTGCTCTTGGATCGCGCGCAGGAGCTTGACCTGCACCTCGGGTCCGATGTTGCCGATCTCGTCGAAGAAGAGGGTACCATTGTTGGCCAGCTCGAACTTGCCGACCGTTGTCGCCACCGCGCCGGTGAAGGCGCCACGTACGTGGCCGAACAGCTCGCTCTCAAAGAGATTCTCCACCAACGCCGCGCAGTCGACCGCGACAAAGGGCTTGTCTCGCCGGTAGCTCTGGTGGTGCACGGCACGAGCCACGAGTTCCTTGCCCACGCCCGTCTCCCCGATCACCAAGACCGTAGCATCTGTGGGAGCCACCTTCTGGATCAGCTTGGCTACCTTCGCCATGGGCGGCGAGTCGCCGACGATCGTCTCGGGCCCAAGCTTCTCCTTCAGCGCCATACGGAGGCACATGTTCTCCAGGGCTAGCTGTTTACGGTCCAGCGCCCTATTCACCACCGTGACCAGCAGGTCAGGCGAGAAAGGCTTCGGCAGGTAGTCGAATGCGCCTTGGCGGATGGCCTCGACGGCCGACTCGATCGTCGCGTAGCGGGTCATGACGACAACGGCAATGCTGGGGTTCTCCTCATTCAGTTTCGCCAGCACCTCCATCCCGCTCATACCAGGCATCCTGAGAGCGACTATGGCGACGTCGAAGGACTCCTCCCGCGCCAGCTGCAGACCGCCAGCCCCGTTGCCGGCCGCCCGGGCCCGGAACCCATTTTGGCTGAGCGTCTCAACGCAGCCGAGCCTCATGGATTCGTCGTCATCGATGACTAGGATGTTAGCCGCGACTGGCATCAAGTTCTGTCCTTGATAGTTGGCCTATCTGTGTCCCCTCGCTCCGGTCGACGGATTCGGTAGAGTATGATGAGCCTGCACTTGCCCTTCGTCGCTTCGAGCCTGCCAGCTATCGCCGGTCCCTCACGCGGCGACCTGCGAGTTGCCCAAGGTGATGTTCACCATTTCCCGACGAGCCGCACCGTACTCGCCTGCGGCCCCTTTTCTCCTTCCTCTTCGACGTACTGGACCTCGCTGCCGACCTCCAGCCGGTCGAAGGCATCGTTCAGGACGCTGTTTTTATGAAAGTATATCTCCCGGCCATCTAAGGTGGTGATGAATCCGTACCCCTCCGTCGGAAACAGTTTAGTGACGTGCACGGCCAGCGGAGCTTCGCGCGGTTTGACGTCACCACGTTGGCGCTGCGCGTAATCCGCGAGGCGGCGTTGCGTCGCGTCGAAGGCGTCGCGGATAGCGACGTAAATGTCTTCATGGGAATAATGGTCCATTGGCTCCCGGCTCACGACCAGCTCGCCTTGCGGCACGGTCACGTCGATGCGTACGTGATAGAGCCTGCCCTGCTGGTGGCGGCGATGCGGCGCCTCGACAACGACACGGCAGCCCATGATGCGATCGTAATAACGGTCGAGCTTGGCCGCCCGTTGGCGGATTTTGACTTCGACGGCGGCCGAAGGTTCCATGTCACGAAAGCTGATCTGCAGGGGGATTTGCATTGGCACTTCCCATCTCAATGGTTGCAATGCGTCTGGAACGGTTGCTGATGTAGGATACCACCGATGCCGGCGAAATTCCTCTGCGGCGGCGCCGAAATGTCGTGCAGGCGCCGGCCACGTGCGTCACTCACCTGGCCACAGATCACGGAGTGCCTTGGGCAAGAAGTTCTTGACGTCCCTGACCTCACCTTCGGAGTTTCAGCTCTCCTCTTTGCCGAGTCCTAACCACCAATCCGTGCGTCCTCCAGACAGGCCGAAGTGCGGATGCCACTCCACTCTTACCCCTCCACTTTATCACAACCATGCGCAAGCATCTCGCTGCCAAGACGTCGGGCGGACACGGTCTAGGGTGTCTTTAGGCCCGCTGCCGATTATAATGCAGCGGTGTTCAAGAACCGGAAAGACGCCGGGCGGAAATTGGCCGCGCGCCTGTTAAAGTATAAGGACGAGCATCCGGTTGTTCTGGCGCTGCCGCGTGGGGGCGTTCCGGTCGCGTACGAGGTTGCGAGGGCGCTCAACGCGCCGCTCGACATCGTCGTCGTGCGCAAGTTGGGTGCTCCTGGACAACCGGAACTCGGCGTCGGGGCGGTGGCGGACGGCGACCATCCGCAGAGCGTGCTCAACGAGGAAGTCCTGCGTGCCCTGGATGTTTCCGACGACTACCTGAACCGCGAAGCCGAGGCGGAGCTGAAAGAGATACGGCGTCGTCAGGAACTCTATCGCGGCGGGCGTGCCCCCGAGCCGATCGAGGGTCGCACTGCAATCGTGATTGACGACGGCATCGCTACCGGCGGATCGGTGCGCGCTGCCCTGCGCGGGGTGCGCCGCTCCGACCCCAAGCAGCTTGTTCTCGCGGTTCCGGTGGCGCCTCCCGACACGGTGGAATCGCTCCAACCCGAAGTCGACGAGCTGGTGTGTCTGAGCATGCCCTTCTTCTTTCACGCCGTTGGTCAATTTTACGAAGATTTCAGTCAGACGACCGACGAAGAGGTCGTCGAACTGCTGCAGGCCGCGCGCCGGCAGATGGCCTCGGCGAGAAGAGAAACGACCAAAGACAACGGCACGACATGACCCTCGGCGCCGCATTTGCTGACACCGTCGCGCGGCGGCGATCCGCCACGGCGCTGGTGTACGGCGGCGCGCAGTACTCCTTTGCGGAGGTCGGCGCGCGGGCCGTTGCGGTCGCCGGCGCTTTGCGGCAGCGCGGCGTGCGCCCTGGCGATC
Organism: Binatia bacterium; assembly: GCA_050015455.1. GTDB lineage: Bacteria > Desulfobacterota > Binatia > HRBIN30 > HRBIN30 > JAGDMS01. The sequence continues at coordinate 17,729 of JBEKBJ010000055.1, read as the reverse complement.
GCGTGGCTGTGGGGTTGCGCAACTCGCCAGAGCTGGTGGTGAGCGTGCTCGGTGTGCTGCACGCGGGCGCCGTGCTGGTCCCCGTGAACCCGGCGTACACCGCTGACGAGGTGACCTACATCGTCCGCGATGCTGGCGCCTCGCTGGCGATCCTCGAGTCCGAGCATGCCGTGCTGTTGGCGCAAGCGCACTTGCCGCAGTTGTCGGTGATCGTCACGGCGCTGGATGGATTCGCCGCTGCTGCGCCCGCCGCGGTTGCCGCCGATCCGGAGGCGCCGGCGCTCATTGTCTATACCTCCGGCACCACCGGCCGGCCCAAAGGCGCCATCCTCTCGCATCGCGCCTTGCTCAGTAACCTGACCACGGTGGCGCAGGCGTGGCGCTGGACCGAGAACGATCGCTTGCTGCTTACCTTGCCTTGCTTTCATCTGCATGGCCTCGGTCTCGGCATCATCGCCTCCTTTCTCGTTGGTTCGAGCGTCGTCCTGCGGCAGCGGTTCGTCGCCGAGGAAGTGTGCGCCGACCTCGAGGAGTATCGCGTCACGATGTTCTTCGGTGTGCCGACGATGTACAACCGACTCCTCGCCGTGCCGGATGCGTTGTCGATCGCGCGCGACCTCCGCCACATGCGACTATGGGTGTCAGGCTCAGCCCCGTTGCCGGCCGCGACCTTCGAGCGTTTTCTGCAACGCTTCGGCGTCGAGATCCTGGAACGGTTCGGCATGACGGAGTGTGGATTCCCGCTGGCAACGCCGTACGAGGGGCCGCGCCGGGCGGGCACCGTGGGCCTGCCGCTGCCGGGTATCTCCGTTCGGGTGATCGATCCAGAGGCGGCGGACGCCGGACACATGACCGCCGTCGGCGAGGGCCTCGAAGGCGAGCTCGCCATCCGCGGCCCCAACCTGTTCAGCGGTTACTGGAACCGCCCGGAGGACACACGGCGGGCATTGGTGAACGGCTACTTGCGTTCGGGCGACCTCGCGGTGCGCCAGCCCGACGGCGCGTTTCGCATCCTCGGGCGCATGTCGGTCGACATCATCAAGACGCGCGGCTTCAAAGTCAGCGCGGTCGAGATCGAGGATTGTCTGCAGCGCCACCCGCAGGTCCAGGAAGTGGCTGTCGTGGGGCTACCGGACTCCGATCAAGGCGAGCGCGTGGTTGCGGCAATCACCCCGGCGGCCGGTGTGACGCTCAGTGCTGAAGACATCCGCGCCTTCGCGTGCCAGCACCTGGCGCCGCACAAGGTTCCGTCCCGTGTCGTCTTCATCGAGGAAATCCCGCGCGCCGGCCCGGGGAAGTTCAAGAAGAAGGAACTGATCAGCTGGCTCTCCTCAGGGTGACGCCGTAGCCGCAGGCTTCAGCCTGCGCCCGCGCACCCTGAAGGGCGCCCCCTACATCTCGCGGCGGCCCTCGAGGGCTTTGCCGAGTGTGGCGCTGTCGGCGTACTCGACGTCGGCGCCCATCGGCAGGCCGTGCGCGATGCGGGTGACGCGCACACCCAGCGGCTTGATGAGCCGCGCCAGGTACAACGCCGTGGCTTCGCCTTCGACCGTCGGGTTGGTGGCGATGACGACCTCGCGCACCGAACCGTCCTGCAGCCGGCGCAGCAGTTCCGCGATACGTAAATCCTCCGGGCCGACGCCGTCGAGCGGCGCCAGGCACCCGTGCAGGACGTGGTAACGTCCGCGGAACTGTCCGGCGCGCTCCACGGCAATTAGATCAGCCGGCCGCTCCACGACGCAAATGGCATCGGCCTCGCGTTGCGGGTCGCTGCACAACTCGCACGGATCACTAGCTGTGAGTCCAAGACAGGTCGAGCACAGCTTGGTTTCATCCCGCATCTTGAGCAGCGCTTCCGCGAGCAGCTCGACGTCACGCCGCTCGGTGCGCAGCAGATGAAAGGCCAACCGGGTGGCGGTCTTCTCGCCGATCCCGGGAAGCTTCACCAGCTCCTGAATCAATCGGGCCAACGCTGGCGGGAGAGCGGACATGGATAGAGCAGTGATCAGTGACCAGTAATCAGTGGCCGGTGACAGTGTCGACTAATAGCCATTTTTCAGGCCGTCAGTCCTGGGATCTGCAAGCCGCCGGTCACCTTCTTCATCTCTTCCGCCATCATGTCCTGGGCCGCGCGGATGCCTTTGTTCACCGCGGCGATCACCAGGTCCTGCAGCATCTCGGTGTCACCGCCCTTCATGACTTCGGGCTCGATGCGCAGCGCCGTGACTTGCAGTCGGCCGTTGATGACGGCGGTCACCATGCCGCCGCCGGCGCTGGCCTCGACCGTTTTGGCACCGGCCTCTTCCTGCACCCGCGTCAGCCGCTCCTGCAGCTCCTGCGCCTGCTTCATGATATTGCCCAGCGGGTTGAATCCTTTGCTCATTCCTTTCCCTTCTCTCGGCGTCCTCGCGAGCGGACCTCCTGCACTTCGCCACCGAGGATCTCGACGGCGGCGCGCACCACCGGATTTCCGACCGCCGCCGCATGCAACGCCGCGCCGCTCTCGGGCGGCGCCGGGGCCGCCGCCGCGGCCTCTGCGACACTGACAGTGACACGCAGCGCACGGCCGAAAAAGCGCTGCGCCATCTCCTCCACCTGCCGGGTGTGTTGCGCCAGATAATCGTAGTAGTAACCGCGGGGCACGGTGAGCGCCAGTACCGCCCCGTCACAGGACGGCGTTTGGCTGCTCTTCAGGTACGGCAACAGCGTGATCTTCTCCTTGCTGACGAAATGGAGGAACTCCTCCCAGCCGCGCCCGCCGGGAATCGCCGTCGCGGCGGACGCGACGGGAGCCTCCGCCGAACTCGCAGCGGGCTCAGCACGGCTGGCTTCTCGGCGCGCCGGCGCTGGCGTCTTGCCACCTGACGCTGGACCTCCGCTGCCCGGGGGTTGTGGCCGGTCGTTCAAGCGGCGCTCCAGATCGTCGATGCGATCGAACAACTCGCCGGCGGCCACCACCGGCGTCAGCGTCGCCAGCTTGATGAAAGTCATTTCAAGCACGAGCTTCGGGTAGGGCACGCGGCCGACCTCGGCTTCGGCGCCGAGCAGCAAGCGGAAAGCCCGGTCGAGGTCTTCGGTGTCCCACTTCTGTGCCTGGCGGCTGACCTCAGCGCGTTCCTCGTCGGGGATATCTGGGAGGAGGTCCACGCCCGGCACCAGCCGTGCCACCGCTAGGTTGCGGAAATGTTCGAGCAGGTCGCGCGCGAAGCGGCGCATATCGTAACCGTAGAGGTGCAGCTCGTTCAGCAGCTCGAGCGCCCGCGCCGGGTTGTGATCCAGGATGGCTTCGGCGGCACCATACAGCAGCTTGCGGTCGGCTAGGCCGAGCGCGGCTACCACGTCCTCGTCGCGGATCGTCTTGCCGGCGAAGGCGATCACCTGATCCAGCAGGGACTGCGCGTCACGCATGCTGCCTTCGCCTTCGCGCGCGATCGTGAGCAGAGCCCGCGGGCTCACGGTAACGCCTTCACTCTGGGTGATGGCGGCGAGGCGCTCGGCGATGAGGCGGAACGGGATGCGCTTGAAGTCATAGCGCTGGCAGCGGGAGTGGATGGTGTACGGAACCTTGTGCGGGTCGGTGGTGGCGAAAATGAACTTCACGTGCGGCGGCGGCTCCTCCAGCGTCTTCAACAGCGCGTTGAAGGCGCTGGTCGAGAGCATGTGGACCTCGTCGATGATGTAGATCTTGAAGCGGCTCTTCGCCGGCTGGTAGCGCACGTTTTCGATGATCTCACGCACGTCATCGACGCCGGTGTTGGAGGCGCCGTCGATTTCGAGCACGTCGACGGCGTTGCCGGCGGTGATCTCGTGGCAGTTCACGCAGGCGTTGCACGGGGTCGGGGTAGGCCCTTTCTCGCAGTTGAGCGCCTTCGCCAGCACGCGTGCTGCCGTGGTCTTGCCCACACCGCGCACGCCGGTGAAAAGGAAGGCATGAGCGACTCGGTCGCTACGGATGGCGTTCATCAGCGTCTGGCCCACATGCCCCTGGCCTACGATGTCGTCGAAGGTCTGCGGCCGCCACTTGCGGGCGAGGACGAGGTAGCTCATTCACGTACCATGAAAATACACCCGGCAACCCGCTTGGGTCCCTTCCCCTGTTGCCATCCTTCGACTGGGCTCAGGACAGGCTTCCGGCAACGGGGGAAGAGCCTGTCCCGAGCTTGTCGAGGGATCAGGATGGGGGCCATTTTCTGAGCAGTCTCTCTCTTATTCTTTGGGACCATGAGCCACATGCCGCGGATGCGCAGAAGTGATAGCTAGGTTTCCCCGCGGCACAGAGAAGCGATCGGTACCGCTGCTTCCTTCCGGACCTGACGGAGTTCGCGATGCCCTCTTGCGCGGGACCTAGCTATCACTTCTGCCCATCCGCATCGCCTAGTGATTCGTGTTCGTGGCGCTCACCGCTTCTCCGCACCCGATTTCGCTACCACTTCCGACCAATCACGGCTCAACGAGATACTCGCATGTTGCGGGTGACGCGTCCACAGCGGAAACAAAAAAGCGGAGAGGGTGGGATTCGAACCCACGGTACCTTTTGGGTACACACGCTCTCCAGGCGTGCCGTTTCGTCCACTCACGCACCTCTCCCGGCGCAAAGACCTTGATTCGCTTACATCGCGCTGTATCTAACTGCAACCATCAACAGTGGAAGTCATAGCCCGCGCGGCCTCGAGGATACGCTTGCTACGGCGCCCATGGCAGGCCTTTCCAGGGATCGGCACAATGCCAATCGAGGTGTACGAACGGAAGGCGATGACGTTGCCTTGACCTAACCCAGTTGAAATTGCGGGGCAGTTGAACGAAAAAGGGACTAACCGCGAGTAGAGGAGGACCGATATGGACTGGGGAATGCAGCACCGCTTAGCAAACATCATCCCGCCCGAGAGCGGCCGCACCGTGATGTTGGCCGTCGACCACGGCTACTTTCTCGGTCCGACCGGCGGCCTGGAGGAACCACAGAAGACAGTGACTCCGCTACTGCCGCACGCCGACTCGCTGATGCTCACCCGCGGCGTGCTGCGCCAGTGCATCGACCCCCGCAGCCGCGTCCCGATCGTGCTGCGGGTTTCGGGCGGCACCAGCATCCTCACCGAACTCTCTAACGAAGAGATCACTGTCTCCATCGAGGACGCGATCCGCCTGAACGTCTCGGCGATGGCGCTGTCGATCTTCGTCGGCAGCGAGAACGAGCGGCGCACGCTAGCTAACCTCGCCACGCTGGTCGACATGGGCGAACAGTACGGCATTCCCGTCCTGGCAGTCACGGCCGTCGGCAAGGACATGCAGCGCGATGCCCGCTATCTGAGTCTCTGCTGCCGCATCGCGGCTGAGCTGGGCGCACGCATCGTCAAGACCTACTTCTGCGAGGGCTTCGAAGAAGTCGTGGGCGGCTGCCCGGTGCCGGTCGTCATCGCGGGCGGCAAGAAGATCGAGGAGCGCGCCGCCTTGCAGCTGGCGCACGACGCCGTGTCGCACGGCGCCGTCGGCGTCGACATGGGGCGCAACATTTTCCAATCGGACAGTCCGGTGGGTATGATCCGCGCCGTCCGCCAGGTGGTACACGAGAACAAGACGCCGGACGAAGCCTTCCGCTTCCTCACCGGCCTGCGCAGCGCGGCAGCGTGACGTCCCGTGCCGTTGTTCATCTTCATCGGCCACGACGGCCCGGACGGATCTGAGCGGCGGAAGCTGAATCGCGAGCGCCACGTCGCGCACCTGGAAGCGCTCGACCGTGCCGGCCGCCTCGCTTACGGCGGCCCTATCCGTGACGAGTCCGACCGTTCCATCGGCGCGGTGCTCATTCTCGATGCCTCCGATCTCGAGGCCGCGCGCGCCATCGTCGACCAGGACCCGTACGTTATCGGCGGTGTCTTCGAGCGCAGCGAGTTGAATCGCTTCGTGCGGGCGTTCCCTCGGTGAAGCATGCGCAGCGGTTGGAACGACGCCGAAGCGGCCTCCGCGATCGAGCGCTGGGCCGCTCAGTACGGCAAAGACCTGGCGCTCTGCGTCTACATCTCGCGGCTGATCGGTAGCGACAGCGGTTTGGTGTTGCACGGCGGCGGCAACACCTCCGTGAAGGCACCGGTGAAAACGCTCTTCGGCGACGAGACCACCGCGCTGTTCGTGAAAGGATCGGGCCGCGATCTGCACGCCATCGAGCCGGCGGGTTTTACCGCTCTACAGCTCGCGCCGCTGGTGCGGCTGTGTAAGTTGGGCCAGTTGTCGGACGCGGACATGACCAACCAGCTCCGCCTCAGTCTGCTCGATGCGTCCGCAGTCCGCCCGTCGGTTGAGACGCTCCTACACGCTTTCTTGCCGCCTCGCTTCATCGTTCACTCGCACGCCAACGCCGTGCTCTGCCTAAGTAACCAGCCAACGGGCGAGGCGCTGCTGCGCGCAGCGGTGGGCGAGCAAGTCGCGGTGTTACCGTACATCTGTCCTGGTTTCCTACTCGCACAAGCAGTGGCGCGCGCATTCGAAGTCGCGCCGACAACGCGTGGGATCATCGTCGCCAAACACGGATTGTTCACGTTCGCCGATGATGCCCGCACCGCATACGAACGCCACATCGAGATCGTCGATGCGTGCGAGCGCTTTGTGTCGGCGCGACAGCGGCGGCCGCTCTTCACCCCGCGGTATCGGGTCGAGGCGCGGCCGGCCGATCTGGCGGCAACCGCCGCGCCGATCCTGCGTGGCTTGCTCGCCGAGCGTACCGGCGACGAGGATGTGCCGTACCGCCGCTTGCTGCTCGACTGGCGCGCCGACGAAGAGGTGCTCGCGTTCGTCAACAGTGTCGAAGCCGCCGCCCTCGCCGCAACCGGGCCGCTCACCCCAGACCATGTGATCCGGACCAAGCCGTTTGCGTTGCACGTGGCAGATCCTGCGTGGAACGACGTGCAGCAGTTGCGAGGGCAGCTGACGGATGCGGTGGCGGACTTCGTCACTCGCTATGAGGTGTACGTCCGAGAGAACGCCGGAGGTCTCACCGGAACGAAGTTGGATCCGTTCCCTCGCGTCGTATTTCTGCCCGGCGCGGGCGTCTTTTGTTTCGGCCGCACGAAACGGGAAGCGCAGATCGCCGCCGACATCACGGTGCAGAGCCTGCACGTGAAGGGGGTAGCGCAGGCGATGGGCGGGTACGAGTCGGCTTCGGCCGAGCACCTGTGCGCGATGGAGTACTGGAGCTTGCAGCAGGCGAAGCTCGGAAATGACGCCGAGCGACCGTTGGAGCGCCAGGTCGTTTTGATCACCGGCGCCGCCGGCGCCATCGGCTACGGGGTCGCCAAGGTGTGCGCCGAAGCCGGCGCGCACGTCGTGCTGACGGACATCGATGCGGAGCGGTTGGGGAGTGTGGCCGAGCGCATCGAGGAGACGCATGGTGGCGGGGCCGCCTCCGCGATCACCATGGACGTCACCGGCGCCGCCTCGGTGCGCGCCGCCTTCGACGAGGCTTGTCGCCGCTACGGCGGTGTCGACGTGGTCGTGGTCAATGCGGGCATCGCCCATGTCGCTCCGGTGGCCGAGCTGAGCGATGCCGATCTCGAGCGGGTGATGGCGGTGAACTTCACGGGAGCGTTCCTCACCATACGTGAAGGTGTCCGTGTCCTGCGCGCGCAAGGGTTGGGCGGCAACATCGTAATCAACTCGTCGAAGAACGTCTTCGGACCGGGGAAGGACTTCGGCGCGTACAGCGCCTCGAAGGCGGCGGGGCATCAGCTGGGGAAGGTCTCGGCAATCGAGCTGGCGGCGGAAGGCATCCGCGTCAACATGATCAACGCCGACGCCATCTTTGCGGAAGACGACATCGAGTCGGGTTTGTGGGCCACGGTGGGACCCGACCGCGCCCGCAGCCGCGGGCTGAAAATGGAAGAGTTGCCTGAATACTATCGCGGTCGCAACCTGCTGCGCGCCCGGGTCACCGCGCGTCACGTCGGCAACGCCGTCGTCTTCTTCGCCAGCAACCGCACGCCCACGACCGGCGCCACCCTGCCAGTCGACGGCGGCGTCGTCGAAGCCTTCCCGCGCTAGGGCCTGCGGCCAGCGCCCTTGCAGTGACCCGCTCCCCGGTGGGTCGCTAAGGGCTGCAAGCGGACAGCGGCTGACCGCTCCGGGCAGCCTTCGGAATCGCGGGGGATTGCTTGGCATTTGCCTCCCGTTCACCCGGCGTGATAGGCTGCATGCGATTGCAAGCGTTGGAGGTTTTATGAGGGCAGCTACGGCAAGTACATAGTCGGGCAGACACGAAACAACACGTAAACACGAAACGACAACCACCGCAGAAAGAAGACAGCCATGGGACTGGCATACCGAAACCTGGATGAACGAACCAGGAACCTTATGTTGTCGGAGATCGAAAGGGACATCAACGCCAATAGGCTCTTCCTGAGCGACAACCTTAATCCTCAGGGAAGAATCGACTATCCTGATCTCCTTCGGAACGCAGTTAGGACCGGAAGCGACGTGACGCTTGCGGCAGACATCAAGAACAGACTGAACACGCACGAGAAACCGCGACAGCTGAGATCCGGGGGATTCTCAAGAGCTCCCGTGATGCGAAGCAATGCTCACGAAATGCTTGCTGAGGGTGAATTCAATCGTTTCTACATTCGTGCCCTCTGCTTACGGGCAATGGAGGACGGCTTCGCTGAGGTCATAGTGTATCGAGCAAAACAGGTGCAGCAGGCCCGCTCAGAGTCGGAGGCGAAGATCGGGCAAAGAGTGGCGGCACAGCCCTTGCTCGAGGATCTGCGCGAGCATCCAGGCGTTGACACTGCGCTTGGGCTCCCGCCCGGACCGAACTCCGGTCTCAGCGTCTATTTGCCGTGAGCACGTCCATGGCGTTGCATGACCTAGGACTTGCCCGACCCGCCGGGTGCAGGCGACGCCGGGTTCGCGCTTGTGTTACATTTCGGACGTCATCGGTCCGGCGCGCCTGACCAGAACGTTCGGCACCGCATGAAAGGGGGAAGCAGTAGTGGACCTCGTGACTCGGAACCTTCTTGATGCCTTCCGCCAAGAGCACGGCTTCCCGGAGGATGTCGATCAGGCCACGCTCTTCGAGCATTTCGCCAATTTCTGCGTCGCGTCCAAGGAGTACTCTGACGAATTCGAGGTCGAAGATCTCCACGTAGCGGGCGGAAACGACCTGCAGCTCGATGGGTTTGCGATCGTGGTCAACGGCGTGCTGGTCAACTCCACAGATGAAGTGGATGATCTCGCTCAGACCAACAAATACCTGGACGCTGAGTTCGTGTTTGTGCAAGCGAAGTCTGGCGCCGACTTTAGCGGGGCTGACATTTCCAACATGTTTTATGGCATACGTGAACTCTTCGCTGAAAGTCCTAAACTCCCACGGAATGAATTGCTTCAGGCAAAGGAGCGGGTTGCACGCCGCCTCTATTCCAAGAGCCCCCTCTTCCGACACGGCAATCCTCGGCTGAAGATGTACTACGTAACGGCGGGCAAATGGCAGGACGACCAGCAACTTGTCGCTAGGATTGCGAACGAGGTGGCCACCCTTGAAGAACTCAACATTTTCAAGTCCCCGCCGCTTTTCGAGCCCGTAGATGCGCGTCGCCTCCAGCAGTATTTCAACCGTGCCCAGAATGCACTTACGAAGACGATCACGTTCGGCAACAGAGTCACGTTGCCGGCGATGGAGGGCGTACGCGAGGCCTATCTTGGGTACCTCCCCGCTCCCGAGTATGTGACCATGATCACGGATGAGAACGGCAACCTACTGAGGGGCCTCTTCTACGAAAATGTCCGCGATTTCCAGGGCAACAACCCAGTGAACAAGGAAATCGAGGATACCCTTCGGACCGTTGAGAAGCATGCGTTTGTTCTTCTCAACAACGGCGTCACCATTGTCTCAGAGGATCTCGGGCTCACTGGAGATAGGTTCACCCTTTCGGGTTTCCAGGTCGTGAACGGCTGCCAGACAAGCCATGTGCTTTTCAACAACCAGGACGAGCTCACAGATACAGTGCTGCTTCCCGTTAAGTTGGTCGTCGCACCTGCAGAAGACCTCAAGAATCAGATCATCAAGGCAACCAACCGGCAGACCGTCGTGAAGACTGAAGAGCTGTCCGCTCTCACGGATTTCCAGAAGCTTCTGGAGCTGTACTACAATGCCATCCCTGAGCAGCACCGGCTGTATTACGAAAGGCGGTCGCAGCAATTCAGGGCGACTCCCGGCCTCGAGAAGATCAGGATTGTGACGATTTCCACGCAGATCCGCGCGTTCGCATCTATGTTCTTAGATCGCGCCCACCAGGCAAGCCGGTACTACGGCACTCTGCTAAAGGATATTGAGAGTAGAATATTCGTGGACGGTCACTACCCGGTTGCCTACTATGTGAGCGCGTATGCGCTCTTTTGCATCGAGTCCCTCCTCCGTCGCAAGCAACTCGACAATCGGTATCGGCCATTCAAGTACCACCTCTTGGGGATCCTCCGAATGGCCGTGGCCGGTGCAGACATGCCCAGCATGACCACCAACCGCTTTGAGAAATACTGCGAGTCCCTTCGCGACGTCCTCTGGGCTGACGCGCGGTGCCTGGAAGAGCTTCGACGGGCGTGCTCCGTCCTTGACGGGCTCTTGGCAGGCAATTACGACCGAGACAAAGCGAAAGACTCGACGATTCAGACGCAGGCGAAGGGACGGATTCAGCCCGAACAAGCCACCCCAGCCGACGCGCAGAAGGACGCGTGCGGCTAAGCGGAAGCGTTGAGCTTGTAGAAAAACCCAACGAGGCGGGCCCAAAAGCCGAAACTCGCGATATGACGAATCGAAATCAGAAACGCCGCACATTTGGCTAAGATGTCGGGAAACCTGACCAGAGGAGCGCTACGCGCGTTTCAGGGTCGATCTGAAGCGAAGCAGCGGGAAAATATCGAGTTGCGGAAAGTCACTCCAAGTTCCATCTTCCGTAGAGGACCGTAGGGGGACGTAGTTCCGAGTGTTCCGAGTTGGAGTTGCAGCGGCCCCACGCCACGCTTGCCCCATAACCCCCAAACACGATACAAGACCAATAGGTTTTGAACACAACTGTGATGACAGCGGTTCAGTCCAACGGGGCTTGCGTGCCGAAGCGACGGCGGAGGCAGGCCTTTCCGCCCTCCGGCCGCGGAGTGCGCGATGCACGCGCGGCGCGTCCGTCGGGCCGGATGACGGAAGAACCGTTTAACGTTAGCCAGCCACGGAGTAGCGTGAGTAGATGACATGACCGTTTTGCGCTCCCGGCGTTTCCGTCGCGCGGCACTGCTCTTTGCCGCTCTCTTTGTCTTCGCCGTTGTAACCCAACTCGGAGTCGGCTGGTACCAGCGCTGGGCGGCCGCGCGCGCCGATCTCCGTGCGACAGTCCACGACATTCGTCAGGAGCTCCGTTATGAGAGCCGCTGGGAGCTCACGCGGCTAAGGCAAGCTGATCTCGGCGGCCGGTACTACATTGTGGACGCGAGCGGCCTGCTCATAGATGTTGAGGGTTTCGCTGCCGACCTGACCTTTCGGGCCGATGTAACAGATCTGCAGCCCGGAATTCATAGCCTCACCGTGCCGCTCACCAACGAAACCTGGCGACTTCTGGTGGCACCCGTCAAAGGAGGACGAGTTACATTGGGCGTCTCACCGCCAGAGGACATCACTGGGGTTGACGACCGCCTTCAAGAAAACGCCAAACGTTTTGGTGAATCTCTGGAACGCGCAACTCGCGTCACCCCCAGTGACATAGATCGCAACCTTTACTACGCCGTTCTCGACGATCGCGGCAGCGTGAGATTCGCGATCGGTGGTATCCCGCTGAGGCTTGTGGAGTACCCCAAATCACCCATCGACGAAGTAGAGGAAATGGCCGGGCGAAGCACCCTAACGTACGCCCTTCTTTCAGTCCCCTTTGTCACCGCGTCAGGCAAGACCGTAGGGACGATCACGGCGTTCGAGGAACTTGCTCCGCAGCCCTGGTTTTCGTTCAGCGCCTGGCTGGTGAATCTCTCTTCATCACTGGCTCTTGCGTTCGTGGGTACGTTAATCGGAGTTCGGTATATTCCCGATGAGTTTCGGCCCGAGGAATTGCTCGTTGACGCCCTTCAGAAGGGCGAGTCTCCCACGGTCGAGTTCAAGGAATCCTTACGCTGGGACCACTGGAGGGCTCCTGCTGGCCAGCCCGATGATCCAAGGAAACCCGCCGAGCAGAAGGGCGTCGCCGAGGCCGTTGCCGTCAAGGCGGTCGCCGGGTTTCTCAACAGCCGGCCGGGCGGAACCTTGCTCATCGGGGTCGCGGATGACAGGAAGGTCGTTGGCCTCGACCGGGACTACGATTCACTGGCCAAGCCCGGGGAAGGTCCGGTTGGCCCCGACAAGCAACGGGATCGATTTCAGCTTCATCTGCGCAATCTCTTGGCGACCAAGATTGGCCGGGACGTCAGCAATCTCTGTGTAACAATGGCAATCGTTTATCGAGATGGCAAGGACGTTTGCCTTGTCCACGCGAGTTCTTCACCGACGCCGGTCTACATCGCCGTTCCGAAAGGCAAGGCCTTCTACCTTAGGGTGGGCGCTGCGACGGTTGAGCTCGATGTAGAAGAGGCGGTTGCCTATTGCCGTGAGCGGTGGCCGGCCCCGCTGTTGGCCCGCGTTCTGCGCCTGACACGACCCGCCTGAGCGTCGCTGGAGGCGGGAGCAGTCGCAGCACACAGGGGGTGAGCTGGCTACTCGGCCCGCCGGGACTGGAAGCGTCTCAGGGGCACGATGGTACTTTTGGTACGTTTCATATGCAGACGTGGGGGAGCCAGGCACCGGGGTCAAGTCTGGATTATGGACTTAAGAGTCAGGTGACGCGTTCGCCCCTCAACATGCCGCCGACCAGGGTCGGCTTGAGCTAACACTTTCGCCAAGTAGGTACCCTCGTCCTATGGCTCGACCGCTGTGCGCGCGGTTCTCTGGCGCGTTCTACCACGTCACGGCGCGGGGCAACGAGCGCAAGCCGATCTTCCGCGATGAGCGCGATCGCCCGGTGCAGGTCCGAAAGTGCCTCAGCCAGTACCTGTCTGCCGACGTCCAGGCGCGCAGCGCGTGGCGATCAGCAACCGTCGCCTGCGCTTTGTCGGTGCGGGGAAGCTCCGCTTCACCTACCGCGACAAGCCACCCGCGGCTCGCTTGCCCGACAACCCCAAACCACGATACAAGCCCCATAGGTTTTGAACACCACCTATGATGGTCAGCGGCTCAGTCCAACGGGGCTTGCGTGCCGAAGCGACGGCGGAGGCAGGGTTCCCTGCCGAAGCCACGGCGAAGGCAGGCCTTTCCGCCATCCGGCCGCGCAATGCGCGATGCACGCGCGGTGCGTCCGTCGGGCCGGATGACGGAAGAACCCTTAGCGTTCGCCGGCGCGAGAGTTGACGGGCAGATCGGGGACTGGCAGGTAGTGCCATGCCTTCGGGTGGCTTCGAAGCGCTCCCGCCATTCTGTCTCAACGGTGACCTACCGGAAGGTGTACACCGGGCGACTCTGGCGCAAGTAATCGAACGCTTCGGTAGCCAGACCCTTCAACGTCTGGCGGTCGCGAATCGTCTGGAGCACATCTACCATACGGCCCGCTCGACCGGCTTTCTAGCACGGTTCGTCGTCTATGGGTCGTTCGTCACGCAGAAACACGAGCCGAACGATGTCGATGTCTTCCTGATCATGGAGGACAGCTTTGATCTGGCTCAGATCACTGGGGAAACGCGGCTTCTCTTCGATCATCTGGCGGCTCAGACTCACTTCGGTGCCAGTGTCTTCTGGGTGCGTCGGCTGGGTTGTTTCGGCGGCGAGCAGGCCGCCATTGCGCACTGGCAAACGAAGCGCGATCGTGGCAAGAGAGGAATAGTCGAGATTGTCGAGGACGCCCTATGATCGCCAACGACGAAGAACTAGAGGTCACGTTGGAGCGCATTGTCCATTTTCAGCATCAGGTTGCCCATTTGCGCAGGGTCGAAACCAATCCGGTCAATTTCCACGCTTGCGTATCGGGTTTTCTGGCTGAGGTCGACCGTATGCAACTCGAGGTGCGCGAGTATCTCAGTGTTCATCCCGGCGAGCAGCCCGCATCGCACAAGGCCCCACATAGCTGACCACGCCAGCAGACCGTCGCGGTGTGCAATCCGCGGAGATGGCATGTCTCCGGGCGCGCGACTCCGAGGCCGAACAGGGTGGCTGCAGGCGACTGGCCACCATCATGGGACGGGGGTCAGTCGTTGAACTAGGACTTTCGCCAGGTAGCATACTGGCGTCGTATGGCCCGACCGTTGCGAGTGCAGTTCTGTGGCGCGCTCTACCACGTCACGGCGCGGGGCAACGAGTGCAAGCCGATCCTCCGCGATGAGCGCGATCGCCCGGTGCAGGTCCGGAAACACCTCAGCCAGTGCCTGTCTGCCGACGCGCAGGCACGCAGCGCGTGGCGGTGAGCAACCGCCCCCGTTGCCTCGCTGGCGCTACAACCCCCGCCTTCGCACACACCCGCTGTAAACCCTCCACGCGTCACCTCTTGCCCGACGTTCTACCGTACCGGGCCCTGGCCCCTATTGTCCTGCCCCCCGGGCAAACATCCCGTGCTCTCGGGCCGCTGTGTGAGAACAGCGTTCGCGGCCAGATGCGGAACTCCTGCCGTTCGGCGGATCGAATGGTTTTCCTTGTGATTTCAGGCTAATCTCAAGCCGGCAAGGGAGCAGAGATGACGCTCGACCAACGCTTGATGCAAACCCTGAAGGCGCTACCCGCAGCACGGCGGCAGGAGGTCCTGGACTTCGCAGAATTCCTGCGTTCACAGGTGGAACAATCACCCGCAGGGACACGAAGCGAGCTGACTCCGTTGCCCGTCCTTCCCGGACGCATGACGCCCGGCTGGAAGGACGCGATCTATGGCGAGCGCTGATACTGTCTTCGTCGATGCCGGAGTATTCATCGGTGCTCTCCTCGGAGATGACCCGAGACATCAAGAAGCGCGCCCTCTGGTCGAGTCTGCCCGCTGCGGCGAGATCTCCTGATGCACGTCAGCGGGCGTTCTCGCCGAAGTGTACGCCGCGCTGACCTGGATCGGCGCTCAGCCCCCTCAATCTCCCGACACCGCGGCAGAGGCAGTTCGATTGCTCGTGGCGGAGCCATCCGCCATTCGAGTTCTGGATACGGGACGTGCGGCCGGATTGCGGATGCTCGATTTTGCGAAACGGTACGCGCTAACCGGGCGCCGCGTTCATGACGCCCGCCATGCCGCGACCGCGCTGGAGTCCGGTGTGCGCAGCGTGCGTTTCAGGGTCGATCTGAAGCGAAGCAGCGGGAAAATATCGAGTTGTGGAAAGTCACTCCAAGTTCCATTTTCCGGGTTTTCCTACAGCCTCGTTAGGTGAGGCCAGTGACAAAGGAGAACGCGATGAAAACCAAAGTGGGTTTATGGATTGACCATAGGAAGGCCATTATCGTGGCTGTTACGGAGAAAGGGGACGAGACAGCACTGGTCATATCGAAGGTTGAAAAACAGCTCCGCCGTTCTGGCGATTCGCCTCTTAAGGGCACCTACGAACCAGGGCGAGTACCGGCAGATGACAGCCGCCAGAGAACGTTTACGGGACATCTCAACATTTACTACGAGGCGGTAATTGCGTGTCTTCGTGATGCGGAATCCATTCTGATATTTGGTCCTGGTGAAGCAAAGGGCGAACTGAAGGAACGTCTTGAAAAAGGCAAACTGGGCGGACGCATCGCAGGGGTTGAAACAGTTGACAAGATGACGGATCGTCAGATTGCGGCGAAAGTTCGACAGTACTTTGCAGAATAGCCTTCGGCAATAGGATCGAGGTGAAACCGATTGGTGCCAATAGAAAGGTCGGCCATGCACGGTGAGTTGCATCGTAGCGGGCGCATCGGCTGGTTGCGCGCCGCCACACTCGGCGCCAACGACGGCCTCATTTCCACGAGCAGCCTGGTTGTGGGCGTGGCTTCGGCCGAGCCCACCCAAGCGGCCGTCTTGCTCGCCGCGGTGGCGGGTCTCGTAGCCGGCGCCCTCGCCATGGCAGCGGGCGAGTACGTCTCGGTCAGCTCCCAAGCGGATACCGAGCACGCTGATCTCTCCCGGGAGCGCGGCGAACTCGCTACCTCGCCCGAGGCCGAGCGAGCCGAGTTGGCGGGGATCTACATGGCCCGAGGCCTCAGCCGCGACCTCGCGATCCAAGTCGCGGATCAACTGATGGCCCACGATGCCCTGGGGGCTCATGCCCGGGACGAGCTCGGCATCCATGAGACGACACGGGCTCGGCCGATTCAGGCAGCGGTGGCGTCCGCGGCCTCTTTCGCTGTAGGGGCGGCACCCCCCACGCTCCTTGCGGCGCTGTTGCCTCCCGGGGGCTTGGCGCTAGACGTCATGGGAGTGACGTTGGGCCTCCTGCTTGTCCTCGGGGGTGTAGCTGCTCGCCTTGGCGGCGCTTCGCTCACACGAGGGGCTCTGCGCGTCGCGTTCTGGGGTGCGGTGGCCATGGGATGTACTGCCGCAGTCGGGCGTCTATTCGGCGCCGTCGTCTAGCGGCTTTCGCAGGATGCCACCTGGCCCGCGCTTCAGCTGACGGGGTCCTAAACGCTTCGGCCGCCGCTGGATATACTTACAGCTTCGCCGGGCGAACCGGGGTCAGCCCTTGAACTAAGACTTTCGCCAAGTGGCATACCGTCGTCGTCTAGCCCGGCCGTTGCGAGTGCAGTTCTCTGGCGCGGTCCACCACGTCACGGCGCGGGGCAACGAGCGCAAGCCGATCTTCCGCGATGAGCGCGACCGCCCGGCGCAGGAACAGGGACCCCGGGGACGAGCCTGAACGCCACGGCGGGTGCGCAACACCACCCGTGAGCTGCGAGAGGGGCCGGTCACCATCCCTCTGGGGCGTCCGGGAACCAGAAGAAACCGAGCAGGGAGTCGCCGCGGTCGCGGTTGACGGGGGCGAAGACGTCCCACTCCTCCGGGCGCACGTCCATGTCGATGCGCGGATAGCCGATGGGCGTACCGCTGCCGATGCACACGAAGGTCTCAGGATCGAAGCCGCTGACGCCATACGCTGCGGCAACGGCCGCGCCGATCTCTTGCTGCCAGGGAGTCGGCCGAATGCCCCGTTTCGGTACGTGGGTCGGATAACAATTGAAGGTGCGGAAGCTGGCGGGGTGCGCCATGCGTCCGCAGCTCAACACCCGCGGTTCAACCGCGATGCCTGCGGCCATGAATGCACGCCGCTCGAGTTCGCGGAACAAGCCCCGGCGGCGGAAGCCGGCGTCGACGCAACAGATGCCCGCTAGCGCAACGGCCTGCTGCGGCAAGCGTGGCAGATCCATGATGCGTATCTCGCCCAACGCAAAGCCGGCAAGGGCGTCGGCCGACGTCGCGGTCGCAATGAAACGTAGCCGGCTCAGGGAGCGCTTGAGGTACGCCTCGCTGGCCCCCCGATACGACGCGCGGAACAATGCCAGGACGCGAGCCAGGGCGCGCTCCCCGAGATCGCTCGTGGCAACGACGTCGAACTCCAAGTCCGCTGTGCTGTCGGTGCCCATCGGGCCACGAGTATCGGCCGAGAGCTGGGTGCGTCAAGAGGTTGGGAAGCTGTGTAGAGTCGAGATGTGGCGCGGTGGTTTAGGCCGGAGTTTGGGTTCCCTGTTGCTCGCCCTTTCGTCTGCGAGTGTCCCATGATCCCAGCCATGCTCCGTTTCCACATCCCGCTCA
>JBEKBJ010000054.1:0-32162 GCA_050015455.1 Binatia bacterium | reverse complement strand
AGACCAGTTCCGACATGCGTGATTTGCTTGACCGTGAAGCGCAGGACGTGCGGGCGGCTGAAGCGGTCGCGCTGTTTTGCTACCAGGTCAAGAAATGGATGGGTGCATTCGCGGCGGCGCTGGGCGGACTGGACACGCTGGTGTTCGCTGGTGGCATCGGAGAGAATGCGCCCACGGTCCGCGCCCGGATTTGCGATGGGCTGGGATTCCTTGGAATCGAACTCGAAGAAGAGCGAAACGCGGCGAATGAGGGCGTGATTTCCGCGGCGGCCAGCCGGGTTGCTGTTCGCGTCATTCGCACGGACGAAGAACGCATGATAGCCAAAACAGTTTGCTGTGTTCTCGGCCTTGGCTGAAAGAAGGGGAATCTAACCATGAAGACAAAAACTCTTTCTTCGGACCTGCTCCACAAGATGAACTGGATGAAGACACCCGCAAGATCATCGAGCACGGACGGCGAATTCGTGCCTGCCTCAAACAGCCGGAATTTGCCCCGGTGCCCTTGGTTGCAGAACGGAAAAGACAAACAGTTGCGGGTGCGATTGGCGTGGTCGTGTTCGGTTCAGACCAGGGGCGGGTGGGCCAGTTTAATGAGGTGGTGGCCGAGTATGCGGTCAAGACGCCGGCGGCTATGCCGGCCAAACCCGAGGTCTGGGCCGTCGGTGAGCGCGTTCATGCGCGCCTGGCGGACGCGGGCCTGCCGCTGATGGGTCTCTTCACCGTGCCGAACTCCGTCAACGCCATCACCCCGCTCGTCGGGCAGATTCTGGTGGAGAGCGAGACTCGCCACAGCCAGGGTGAAGTCACTGAACTCCACCTCTTCTACAACCGCCCCACGTCCGGGGCGGTTTATGCGCCCGTCAGTCAGCGACTGCTACCGCTGGACGAAAACTGGCGACGCAGGCTGGCCGAACTTCCCTGGCCGAGGGGAAACTTGCCCGAGGTCATGGGTAGCGGCACCGCGACCTTGCGGGCGCTCATCCGCGAATATCTTTTCGTCTCGCTCTTCCGGGCGTGTGCCGAATCCCTCGCGAGCAAGAACGCGAGCCGCCTGGCGGCGATGCAACACGCCGACAAAAACATCGACGAGTTGCTTGAGGATCTCAACGGGACATTCCATCGTTTGCGCCAGAGTGGCATCGACGAGGAACTGTTCGACGTCATCTCCGGCTTCGAGGCGCTATCAAAAGGGAAGGCGCATCGGAGCGCGGAGCGAGTGAGCAGCGTCAAGTCATGAAGAAGATTAGAGCATCTCCGGCGGCACTTTGATGGTATTTGGGGCAGGCCGTCGCCGACCTGCTCGGGCAGCTGGCCCAGTCCGAGGATGAGGGTGAACCTGAAGAGGACGACGACGCGTAAGGGTGGGTTTGGAATTTTTCTCTCCTCCTCGGATTGCATGCCGGCGGAAAGCATGGATATATACGCGCGTCTATTTTGGCTCGAACTGGAGGCTGTGATGGCAAAGAAGACAACGAGGCTCGACAAGGCGATGGGCAAAGGGGAAATTCTGGCCGAGCTGGCCGCCAGCACGGAGCTGCCCAAGAAAGCCGTGGGGCGGGTCCTCGATGAATTGGCGGCGTTGATCGAGCGACACATCGCGAAACACTCCGTGGGGATGTTCACTCTTCCCGGATTGCTCAAGGTCAAAGTTGTCCAGACCCCCGCCCGCCCGGCTAGAAAGGGCGTCCCCAACCCCTTCCGGCCTGGGGAAACCATGGACGTTGCGGCCAGGCCTGCTCGCCGCAAGGTGAAGGTCCTGCCACTCAGCAAGCTCAAGGCGATGATCGGTTAAGCGCACCGACCCGCGGCACCCGGGCCGCGACGACGGCGACCCTAGCCGGGTTTTGCGTTCCGTTGCTCCCCAACCCCCGCCAGACGGTCGCCGCGTCTACACTTGATAAACGGGATTGGCGAACGCGACCGGGGCGGAGAGGGCGCTGCCGGGGTGACGCAGTTTCGGCTCTGCGAGGTGGCAACGGTCAATGTTCAACCCACGTACGTTCAGCTTCGGCAGCACGGCAGCCATCGTCACCAGTATGGGTCTCATCATCGGCTTGGGCACTGCGACGGTGAGCCCGGCGAGCATCGTGGGCGGGCTGTTGATCGTGGCGGTCGCCGACAACATCACCGATTCGCTGAGCGTCCACATGTACCAGGAAGCGGAGCAACTGGAAGCCCGAGCGGCGTTCAGGGCGATGCTCATGAACTTCGTGGCACGCCTGCTAATTGGTCTGACGTTCGCGATTGTCGTACTGGTGCTTCCGAACCCCTATGCTGTCATCATCGCGCTCGGATGGGGCCTTCTGCTGCTGGTCGGCATCTCGTACATCCTGGCCCGGGCGCGAGACGTCCGCGCGCTGCCTGAGGTCGGCAAGCACATCGGAGTGGCCGTGTTGGTGATCGCCGCGAGCCGGGTAGTCGGTCTGTGGATCCTCCGCTACGTGAAGTGAGATGAGACATCATCGACGTTCCGGGGGGACGGAACTACCGCTGCCAGCGCAATGACCTCTGGCAAGACAGCCTCCGCTACCTGTACCTACCCGCTTCAATGTGGAGGACATCTGGGTTCTGCCCCAGTCGTATACTTGATAAACTGGATTCCCACGTTCAGATCGGCACGTAGCGTGGCCGTTGATCGCGCGAAGCGATAACCATCCCGCTGGACCGTCACCGCGGCGTGTACTATGAGATGCACGCGGCGGGAGGGCACGAGGAGACCGTACGGTGAAAACGAAGAAGCCGGAAAAGACACACGCCGCCACTCCCACGCGCAGCAAGCGACCAGAGGCCGCCATCCCGGCGAACCCTGCTCGAAAGCGCGCCGCGGCGGTGGTACTGACCGATGCGCCGCCCGACAAGTGTTTCTGGGTCAATTGCGGCCCGATCCTCAAAAACCTGCGCGAGTTGTGCGAGGCGCTGGCAGACAGCATCTCCGACGAGCAGTTCGCCTACCACGTCGCCAGGGGCCGGAACGACTTTGCGGTGTGGGTGGAAGAGGTACTCGGCGACGCTACATGCGCCAAGGCGCTGCGACGAGCGCGGACGCGCCACGCGGCACTGCGAGCGGTAGCATCGCGGCTGTAACGGCGAGCACAGCACCTCAGGCCGGCACGTCGTCGGAGGCGAAACGCGCAGGGAGGCCACCAGCCGGACGGGGGCTCGCTCACTACTCCAGGTCCGCAAACGAGCGCTCATTACGTGAAGGCAGTCTTGGGGCAGTACCTGGTGACCGTGCTCGACGCCCTGCACGGGGAAACGCTGGGGCTGTTCCTCTGCCCGCCGAACTGCAAGCGGCTGATCCACATGTGGCACGATCGCTAGCGCTGGCCGGCCGGAGCGCTTCAGGGCCTGCTCTGCCGCTGCCCCACGGCTCAGACCGCACTGCTCGGGGCGCTGGTGGCCACGGCAGCACAAGCCAGCACCGGACCGACCAGCGAACCAGACCGCCTGCTTGACGTCGACGCCGCGGCGCAACGCCTGGGCGTGTCCAAGGACTGGATTTACCGCGACGCACACCAGCTGCCCTTCACGGTGCATCAGGACCGGCTGCTGCGCTTCAGCACGGCGGGCATTGCTCGCTACATCCGAAGCTGGCAAGGGGTGTAGCTGTCTCGGATACTAGCCGGCTTCACAGCTACGCGGGCAGGGGGTACATTGTCAGCATGAAAGCCAAAGACACTGCCGAGACGGTGAAATGCACGGTCAAACTACCGGTCGACCTCTGGCGTGCGGCGCGCCACCGGGCGCTTGATGAACGCCGCGACTTTCAGGACATGGTGGCAGAAGCCCTGGAACTGTACTTGAAGCGTCCGCTGAAGGGAGGAAAACCATCATGAACGGCATGGGACGCAGCTTCAAGCGCGGTGACGTGTGGTGGATTGCGTACCACCATCGCGGCAAAGAGTACCGAGAGAGCACTAACGCCACCGGTACGAAGGGTGAATTGCTCACCGGCAAGCTGCTCAAGAAGCGGCTGGGTGAGATCGGCCGCGGTCAGCTGATCTCACCCAACGAAGAGAAGGTCACGTTCGAAGACATGGCTAAGGTTCTCGAAGGCGACTACGCCATCAACGGCAAGCGGTGCGCCGCAACGCTCGGCTACCAATTGCGGCACCTACGGGCTGGCTTCGCCATGCTGCGCGCGGTGGACATCACCACGGACCGGGTGCGCGTTTACGCGGCTGCGCGCCAGCAGGAAGGAGCCGCGAACGCCACCATCAACCGCGGGCTGGCGGCGCTCAAGCGCATGTTCACGCTCGCCGTGCAAGCGGGCCGGCTGTCGAGCCGGCCGCATATCCGGATGCTCGAAGAGCACGACGCACGGCGAGGGTTCCTGAATCACGCCGCATTCCTGGTGCTGCGCGGCGCCCTGCCGGAGCATTTGAAAGATGCGGTGGCCTTACTGTACTACTCAGGTTGGCGGGTGAGCGAGATGCGTGGGCTCCTATGGCGCGACGTCGATCTTGCCGGCCGGGTGGTGCACCTCCGGTCGGAGCTGTCGAAGAACAAGGACGGCCGGGTGCTCCGGCTGTCCGGCGAGTTGCTCGACGTGATGGAGCGGGCCGCTGTCCGGCGCCGGCTGGACTGTCCGCACGTGTTCCACGTCGACGGCAAACCGCTTCGGGACTTCCGCGCCTCCTGGAAGCAGGCGTGTCGAGCGGCTGGACTGTCGGGACTCATAGTGCATGACCTGCGACGCTCCGCCGTCCGCAACATGGTGCGCGCCAGCATCCCCGAGCGCGTTTGCATGGCGCTCTCGGGCCACAAGACCCGCGACGTGTTCGACCGCTACAACATTGTCAGCGAAGCCGACTTGACCGCTGCGACCGACCGGTTGCATGAGCACCTGCAGGAGCGGCTGCCGGCGCGCGTGGTGCCCTTGAGGGAAGCAGGGGCTTGAGAGGCGGTGTCCGAAAAGATCCCGGACAAAGCCCGGACAATCCACGGACAGCGCCATGAGGCGTAGGAGCCAAGTACTTGAAAAATCAATGGGCGAGAGTGGCGGAATTGGCAGACGCGCTAGACTTAGGATCTAGTGGGATTCCCGTGGGGGTTCGAGTCCCCCCTCTCGCATTGGCTGCACGTAGTGATCGCGCGGCTTTTTCGGGAATTGTCCGCCACGGCCCTTCGAACGGGCGGACAATTTGCCTTTTTCCGGGCCGAACAGGGTAGGGTCCAGCGCGGCGAAGCGCTGCAGCTCGGTGCGGTCTTCGCTCGGCATCCACTGGCCATAGTGCCGGCGCAGCGTGGCGTAGTTCACGCCGGTCTGTGCTTCGAGCCAGGCAATCCGAACGCCGATCGCGAGGGCGTTGGTGACGAAGGTGTCCTTCGTCGCGTACAGTCCGCGTTGCCGAATCCCCAGGGCGCGGAGGCAGTCGTACCAGTGCCGGAGAAACGTGTTCGGCTCCAGGGGCCGGCCGTTGGTGTTGGTAAACACCGGCTGATCCGGAGCCACGTGCAACGGCTGGAGGCCCCGGAGTACGTCGACGGTCGAATCGAACAGCTCGACCGTGCGCCGCGCGCTCGCCGTCTTGGGCTCGCCGTAGGCGTACAGGTGCCGGGAGCGGCGGACATGCAGCCGGCGGCCGACCAGGTCGATGTCTCCCCACTGGAGCCCGGCGGCTTCGGAGGGCCGAAGGCCGGTCCAGAACAGCAACTGCACGAAGGCATGAAATGCCGGGTGGGGCAGGAACCGCACGCTCGTGGAGCCGGGCCCGGGATGGCAGCCGAAGCGCTTCGTTCGGAAGCGCTCCAGGATCCGCTTCACCTCGTCCATGGTGAACGGGTCGGCCTTCGGTGGGTTCCATCGCGGCCACTTGAGGCCGGCGAAGACGTCACGCGTGACCAGCTCGTCAATGCGGGCCTGCTGAATCATCGCGCGGAAGCTCCCCGCGATGATGTTCCGCACGTACTTGGGTGACTTGCCTTGCGCCAACAGATCGGCTTGCAGGGCGCGGACGTCGGCCGGCTTCAGATCGGCGAGCGGTAGCTTGCCGAGCACCGGCAGCACATTGCGTTTCAGGTGCCGTCGATAGTCGCGTGCCTGAGCCCGGCGCACAATCGGCGTCTGCTGGTCGATCCAGGTCGTGAAGTACTCGGCGACGGTCGGACCGGAGGTCGCCGGCGGCGTGCGGTTGCTGGCCTGGTCGATCGAGCTCGGCGCTGGCCGCCCGATGATCTGGTCGACGTCGGCCAGGTGCTTGCCCGCGGCGATCGCGGCGGCAACCAGCCGTGCGAGCGGGCGCAACGCCGTGCGGTTCTCGGGTGTGTCGCTCATCCCGGTCGCGCGCGCGACATGCTTGACCGCTCCGTCCGCGAGCATCACGCGGAAGCGCAGATGCAGATAGCCGCGGTGGGGCTCAACTGAGCAGCCGCTGTAGGTCTGTCGTCGCCTTTTCGACATCGATCGTCGCTCGCCGCGTTGGTATCGCTTTCAGTGCCGGTCGCGGTTTGTCTACCACGGGTTCGGTTTCGGAGGGAACAGGGAGGCCCTCGATCAACGCCACGATGGCGCTCCACTTGAAGAAGAGCCGCCCGCGTCGACCGAACGGCTGGAAATAGTGCACGCCGCGTTTCAGCACGCCACGGCGGACGAGTTTCTCCAGTGCATCCGGCGTCCAGGGCGTGAGCGCGCAAAGCTGCTCGGCCGAGAGGTAAGGGCGCACGTGCACCAGCTCCGGCGTTGCTGCGGTGTCCGGTGTGGGGCTGGGTTCGGGGATGCGATCACGTGCGGAGCAGCTCACGTTTACAACTCCGTGCGGTTGCCCTTGCGCTTGGCGTTCATTTCTTCAACCCGTCGCTCGCTGTTTCGTCGCTCAGTGCAGCGAGCGGCGGCTGTGCCTGTTTTCTGCCGTGACAGCAGGGGAGTCCATTTTCGTCGTTCATACTGTTCCCGTACTGGTTGCAGCATCGGTTCCGTCGCGAACATCGCGGCTACCAGCTTCCTCCTTCGCTCGCCGCTCCTTCGCTGCCCGCAGCGACTTCCATACCCATCACGGCCTGCTGTTCTCTCGCTGGTTGCAGCGGGTCTCCACCGATGCGGGGCGAGCCAAGGTGAGGCGTCCTGCACTTGGTCTCCGTCCGTGCTGCTTTCCCTGCTGACAGCAGCACGCGGTGAGAGTGCGAATCTCCGATGAAATCGCGGCTGCCGGCTACCGTTTTCGCCGTCATCGCGCACCCACACCGGGCCTGAAGAGCCCTTGAGCCTTGGTGACCACCCTGACCTTCGTCGGCCGTTTTGCGTGGCTTCTGCGGCGATTCTGTGCGTCGGGTCGGTCCGGACAGGCGTGATAGAGCAGCCTGACCATGTCGATGAACCGCTGCCCGCAGTGCCGGCATTCCAGCTCGAACCAGCGCTTGCCGCTCATCGCCTCCGCCCCTGTCGGACCACGTCCCACGTGCCCGGCTTCCCGTCGCCGTAGCTGATGCCGATCGCCAGCGCGGTGTCATCGGGTAGATCCGGCATCGGGTCCGCCCGCTCGGCTTGGCGTTCTTTGTGCGCCCGGTAGCACGCCACCAGCTCACGCCAGACGGCGGCATGGTCGGCCAGCGCCCGGCGGAAGTCGGTCTCGGTCGGTCCGCCCACCACCTTGGCCAGCTCATCAATGCGCGCCTCCGTAGCATGGAAGCGCCGGTACAAGTCGGCGTCAGCGTCGAGCTGGGAGAGAGCGCCGGGTTCATAGGCGGCCCGGTTGCTGGCGTGCATGTCGTCGAGCAGTCTGAGGCAATCGGCCAAGTCGAGCCGGGCCGCCGATTCCGGTTCCCGCGCCGTCGGCCGTTCCGGTTTCGGCCCGATAACCGCAATAACCGCAGGAACCGCAACCGCAACCTGCTCAGCCCGCCCCCGTATGAGGTCCCTCAGACTCATGCAGCACCTTCGGTGCAGGGTTCTGCTACTGCGGTTATGGCGGTTATTGCGGTTTTTCTCGCTGCTAGAAGCGCGGGATTGATTTCGATCACCTTTGCCTTGCCCCTCGGGCTCGTGATCCGCGCGCGGTGCAACTCGCCAAGGTCGGCCAGGGCGGCCTCGATTATGGACTTGGCACGAAGCCCGTTCGGTCCGTACTTCTGCACCACGCTTATCGGAACATTGGCGACGCCCTCCCGTTCACAGTACTCAATCAGCCAAGCATCAAGGCGCGCCGCGTCCGATACATCACTCGGTAGAGCGAGCAATCCGAAGAACCGCCGTGACTCGTTTAGGTGCCATGCCGCGATCCGTGCCGCGCCCCCGAAGGCAGCTAGCCCGATGGCGGCCGCGCCGTACTCGAAGACCTGGAACTGTGCCGCCAAGCGCGCCGCGTTGTCGGCACTCTTGCTGGCGACGTCACGGACGTCTCGCAACTCACCCCCGGTGCGTAGCTCGGATTCGATCAGGTCATGGTACGCGATCCATGCCCGCTTGGCCTCCGCCGTGAACTCCAAGACGGTCGGTGTGAGCACACCATCGTCATCGATCGGGACAGGCATGTTCAGAATTTCGGATAGGCGCCGGTGGAACACCGCCAGTTTTGGCCACCGCTCCGGTGGGTCGCGAAACGGACGATCGCCCTGCGTCGAGTCCGGCCACGCCACGAGAAAGCGTGCGAAGAAGCCCATGCCGCGCGCGAGCCCCCTCGAGTCCTCGAAGAAGCTCCGCAACGTGGCCTCTTGCACCTGGAGCCCGAGGGTAAACCGGACGCCTCGGACCTTGAACGATTCCGATGTCCGCCGACCAATGTCGTGATTCTTCCCGTCCCAGAGGATATTGAGGAGGGCGAGGTTCCGCATGATCGACTCGCGGCCCATCCCGTGTGCGCCCAGGATCAACCCCGCTTCACTCGACAGGACGCCGGCGCTTGGCCACGTCGTGGCAAGCGACCACGCTAGGTTTTCGGGTGTGTCGTCACCGCGTAACAGCTTCGGGACCCGCGGTGCCTTCGGCTTGACCGCCTCAAAGTCGCGTAGCCTCGATTCGTGATCAGCGGTGGGTTTTCCCGCCTTGCTCTCTGCGCGAATCTTGTCGAGTAGCCCGTTGCGCTTCGCGGCCCAGGCGTCCAGGTCGGCTTTGTGCCGGGCAATCAACGGCTTCAGTTGGTCGGCCTGCTCCTGCTCGTGCTCGGCCATTGCCGCGGTGAAAAAGCCGTCACATGTTGTTTTGCGCTCGCCGGAATCCGCGATGGCCAACAGATTTAAACTCACCGGTCCCGTCAGCTTCTCCGCACGCTTCACGTCGGCTTGCGCTTGAACTGCGAGGGACACGGCAGACAGTGCGCACGATGCCACCAGCGACACGGGCGCTTGAACGAACGCCTGTACCTCTTCGACGGCCTCGCGGATGCGCTCCGGCAGTGCATCGGTTGGGTAAGGTTCGGTCGCGACCTCTGCCACCAGCGGCAGCGGCTCGGGCCACTTCGTTTCCGTCTTGACATCGCCGCGATCCACCAACCGTGCGTGCGTGATTCCCTCCACCACCGCCTCCAAACCGCGATGCATCATCAAGTCGTTGAAGTCCGTCGCCTTCGCCGGCCGATCGGTGCCGAAGTCGGGCACCGCAAGCCAGCCGCCCACGCCCCGCGCCGCCTCGGTTGCCTTGGTGAGCCCCGGATTCCCGTTCGTGCCGATGTCATCGTCGGCGCACAGGATCAGCCGCAGCTCGGGACACCGCGCACGCATCGCCTTGGCCACCGCTGTCAGGTTGCCCGCGTTGAAGGCCACCGCTACCGGGTAGCCCGTCGCTGCGTGTATCGTCGCGCCCGTAGCAAATCCCTCAGCGACGCAGGCGACAGGAGCATTGGCGAGAGAGCCGATCACGTAACAGCAGCCTCTCACCCGGCCACCAGGGAGAAAGTCCTTGTCGCCGTCCGGGTCGATGAACTGCAACGAATGTAGCGTGTCGTCGGCGCACAACTTCACGATCAAGCGCCCGTCATAGAGGCGCAGACCGTAGGGTTTCACGCCCTTCCGCTTCAAGTACGGGTGATCGGCGTCTGCGTGGCGCGCGGCGTTCCAGATAGCGGCGGCCTTTTCGCGCGCCTCAGCTTGCCGTCGGGCTTCCTCCGCTTCGCGGGCTCGGCGCATAGCCGCCACTCGCGCGCGGTGGGCGGATACCTCCGCTTTTGTCAGCGCACGCCCAATATCAGCGCGCCAGGATTTCGACAGCCCGGTGCGCCAGTCGCCGAAGCAGCCAGCCGGAACGCCGTCGCCATGCAGGACGTACCAGCCGGCGTCATCACCACGCGTGCGATCCGAGGAAAAGCGGTGCAGCTTGCCGTCAGCAACAATCACCGGGGGTGTCTCTACGCCCGCGGCCGCGATCGCCTCCCGGAATTGGACCTCCACCGGTTCCGGAGATCGTTCAACGCGTGCGCCCGCAGTCGCCATCCGCCACCCCGCCACCGCCACCCCAGCGACTTACGTCCCCACATACTGAACGACGGTGGTGACGTGCCAAGTGATGTTGTTGCCGGCTGCTCCAGTGACTCTTACGATCACGTTCATGCCACTCGGGACAAGCGTTGCGTCCCAACCAGCTTGATCCTCGGCCAGTGCGACGTATCCCGAGAAAGTCGAGGCTTCCACGAATCAGCTTTCCCGCGTCAGGCCATGCGCTCGAGCCAGTCATTTCAGCCCACTGCCCTGACACCAAAGGTGCAGACGGTTCCGGTCGCCGTATCTGAAATCTGTAGCACGTGCGCTGGCGTCTCATTGAGATTTTGTTTCGGGTCACTCAGGCAGGCCCGGTGATTCAGGTCCATGGAAAGCCCGATCTCGTCCGAGACCATGTACGCCTGCGGCTGGTAGGGGAAGGCGCAGCAATCGACCATGGCATTGCCGAGCAGTTCAGCTGACGGGCTCCCCATCGGCTCTCCCGTCTTCTTGTCGATCACGGCTGAGAGATCGGCCGCGTCAAGTCCCGGTGCCTGTCCCGCGCCGGGGTAGGTGAGGACGCCGAACCGTGCCTCGCTGGCGGCGCAGAGGGCGCGCAAGGCCGCTGGCCCGCTGTTCTTGTCTCGATACACGCGCCACAACGGCAGATTCGTGGAACTCGTAGACCCGTACACATCGCGGCTCACCCGAATCTCGAACCGGTTGAATACGCTGGTCAGCGGCGTCTCGCTGTCCTGCTGCGGCATGCGAAAGCGTAACCCGCGGCCGATGCCAAGGCGCCATTCCGGGGCTTCTGCCATGAGGTCGATTAGAAAGAACTGGCCATGGCGGAAGGTGCTCACGTACTGCGTCTGGGCGATCAGGTTGTTGATGATCGACACCACGTCGCTCGACTTGTTGACCAAAACCGAGAAGTTGTACTCAGTGGCGAGGCGGGCAAGCAGCGGCTTCGCTTCTGGCGCCACGATGTATCCACCGTAGTCGAGTAGGAACTGGATTGGGTTCTTGTTGTCGTAGCCGATGCCACCGGAGCATGAAATCTCGCCGATCTCCGGGATCTGCTTCGTGTTCTCATCGAAGACGAGCATCGTGTAATCGGTCGGCTGAGCATGGACGCCCACGAAGTGCCAACCGGACGTGATTGCGCTGTCGCCCTTGAAGACTTGCGTGGGAGGTTTGCTGGGGAGTCTCGTTATATCCATCTCGCAGACGTAGAACTGAGTCCCGTCTTGGCTGATGGGTACGCAGAGGACGCGCCTCGGCATCTGCCCGAGGATGACCTGGCGTGAAGCGGTGCCGACTACCGATTCGGGCATGTTCGGGAATGCCTCGCGGTCGAGCGCGTTCGCTGGGTACGATTGCGAAGCCTGCACCGGGCCATCAGAGATATCGAGTGTGATCGGGCCGGTGCGGCGCTCGTTCTGCGCCGGAGATTGTACCGGCCCCGCAAGGCGGGTGTAGGCTTGCTGAAGCGTGAGGCCGTCCGTCCACAAGCCGAGCCACCCGTAGGCCACTTGTCCGCCCCCGAGGTCGATCAATGTTCCGGCTACCTTGGCATCAGGCAGGATCGTGACGCTGGCGTCCGCGATCGTGACGCGGCGGTCTTGGCGGGCGAGGGTCATCGTCGTTGTCGGCCATGCCTGAAGGTAGGGCTTGAACGGGATCACGCGGCCGGTACGTTCGTCGAGGATATGGACTTGGTCGGTGGTTGCAAGATTGACAGCGCCCGGCTGAAGAGCGGGGTGCGGGAGGTCGAGTACGTTGGCGAGCGTCGGGTCGGTGACAGCGATGCTGGTAGGCAGAATGGTACAGAGCATCACCCGTCGGTGAGGGCGCCTGAGCGCGTCGTGCCATCCTGCTGGAAGAGCCATCGTCTACGGTCCGGTTCTGGTCAGCACAACGGCGCTGGCAGACCAGATGGTGACGGTCTTCTCGTCTTCGTCCCAACGGATTACGGTCTCTTGCTCGGCCTTGCTGACGCCTTTGGGCAGTTCGAGGCTCATTCCCCGCCCACTCATTGCCGCGCGCGTTGGAGGGCACGCCGCTGGCGAGCACGCAGGAACGAGTCAACGGCGTCTTGGGAATACAACCGTATGCCGCCAGCCGTTACGGCGACTGGTGTGATTCTCCCCGCCACCGTTGCAGCCCGGACGGCAGCGGGCGTCAGGTTCGCGAGCTTCGCCACGTCGGCCGATGCGTAGAGACGTCCTTGGTTGGTTGGTTCTTTTTGCATATTGCTTGTCGCCTCCATGACTAATTGGTAGTATTCTCATTCGGCGACACGGTGCGGTGGTGGCGGAAGGGCTCAGCGCTAGTTTCCGGTTTGCCCACGGCGTTTTCCCGGTGGGGCCAGTTGCGCTGGAGGCGCTGTGCGGTCTTATTCAGAAACTGGGCCACCTTGGAGCCAATGGTTCGCTCGGTGACGCGCCCGTTGCGGCCGATACCCTTGGCGGTATTGATCAGGCGCTCTCTGCGGTACTGGATTACCAGTTTGTCCTCCGCACGGACTGCGCAGCAAGGGAGCGATGCCTGCACGCCGTCCAGAACTGGCTGGTGGATTCCGAAAGGGACTTGCAGGCACAGCCGGACGTGTGGCCGATTCGTTCAGAGATCTTGACCAAGGTCGGGACGCCGGCCTTGAAGTGCCAGGCAGTGGCGTACTGGGAGAATGGCTCGGATCGCTTTCAGTCGCTACGGATGGCAGCCAGCGAAAAAGGCCTAACCACTCTCGACAGGGTGAAGCGCAAACTCAGGGTGAAGCGCAAACTAGGGATAACGGACAGTGACCACGATGCGGAGCTTGAAGCGCTTATTCGTCAAAAGTCGGCTTCGATCAGCCAGTACTGCAGCAGGAGTTTCGCGCGGCAACTCTATCGGGAAACGTTTACGCACTTCGGGCGCGGGGGCGAACAGAGACATGGGTATGCCGAAGCCGCTACGGGCAAGGTTGCCCTCCTGAAGGACATCTGTTTGGTGTTCAGTTCGGCACAGGCTCCGGGGTCCAGGGTTGGTGTCTCTGTGCGGTGGGGATCGGCGCAACAGCGGACCTGGCTATTGCGAGGGATGCCTGCGGCCCTGCGCGCGTATGCCACAAGGCGCGTGTATCTCCCGGAGGGTGTACCTGCACGCCAGTATCACTTTGCCCTATCCGACGCTCGCTTCCTGATCTGCGTTTACCTGATGCAGGTAGGTCTGGTCGACGTTGATAGGGACCTTCAGGTCCAGGACTTCGTGACGGCGTATCTGAACAAGTACCGTTGGGTTCGGGAAGTGGGGTGGCATCAGATCCTTCAAGCCATGTTGTCCCGATATGGCATCCCAGAAGATAACCGCGCTTTGCGAAAGTACATCGCATCGACCGCCCGCGGGCTCACGCTTGGGGAACGCGGGAACGAGCATCTTCTCGAAGACCGCCTCGTTGCGGATTACGGCGCGCCAGAGCCAGAATCGACGCGCGACCCAGGTTCCGCATCGAGCCCTGCCGAATGCCCGGAGGGAACGGAAGTCGAGATGGAAGGCTCGGGCGACTGGGCAGACCAGCACTTGGGCGCGGGCGCCAAAACCGCCCACCGCACCCGTCGCGCCGTTGGAGAGCCCAATGTCTTTTACGACCCTTCCGGGGAGAGACTTGTTATGGTGCCACTGGCCGCGCGTTCCCTCGGTATCTCCGGAAAGTCACTGTACCGCCACGTGCGGCTCGGGAAGGTCCCTGCCGAGAAACGTCCGGGGATCAGCGGCCAAGAGTTCATCGTGATTCGACAGAGTGAGGTTGACCGCCTGGGCCAACTTCAGGCGGAAAAGCGTTTCTGGGACGGGTTGCCGGAGCGACTCGCGCAAAGACGAGGAATCGACGAGAAATCGGCTCGACGCTGGCTCCAGCGGCAGAGAGCGTGCGGGCGCCATGACAAGGAGATACTTGAAAAGGTCAGCGCAATGACGGGTGCAAGAAGCGGCGCGATGAAACGTCACCGCACCTCCACGCAGTGATCCACGGGGAATGAAGGCGCCGCGGCGGCCGGCCGTGGAAACCGGTTTTCAGGCTGCAGACCCTGAGCCGCGGCGAACCTTGACGATCAGCCTAGCGCGAGCATCAGCCAGTGGGCAAGCGTACGATTGAACGACGTGCCCGTTCAGGGTGGTGGGCGGACATTGCGGTACTGCAGCTTTGGGTTTGACGCCAGTGCTTTGTCCGCGATAGACAGACGGAACCACGGTCGGGGAAATGCCCTTGGGGATCGCAGGCCTGGCAAAAGCTCGCTGCCTGAAAATCTGGTGACCTGATGACGCCAGCAGACCAAGCAAGTAGACTCGGCGCCGTGGAAAGGGGGGAACTCGAGATCCGGAGACAAGCGGTGAAGATGCGAAGGGGCGGCTTCCTGCGGCGGGCGCACTCGCAGGCAGAAGTCGAGACTTGGCTCCGAGGGCAGTTGTTCCCGCTGTTCAGGCAGTATGTAGTGGAAGTGGCCGCTGACCATCTGGAAACGTTGTTGCGCAAGAGGAGGAATCTTCTGGTGCGCGGTGACTACGGTGAGATCGATCCGGTGCCATGGTTTCGCGAACTCAGGTACTTCCTGAGTGACGTGTGCATGATTGACCAGGCCATTATGGAGCTCATCGGGGATGCCCTTATTGCCGATCTGGATCTTATCCTTGAGAGGGTCGCTGGCGCCCCACCACCGGAGGGTGTCGCTTCCGCGAACTCCGAGGAAGTCCAGCCTGCAGAGTACGAGTGCTTATGCGCTGAACACATGAGGGCTTGCGGATTTGACGCGACGCTGACTAAGGCATCCGGTGACCAAGGGGTCGACGTCATTGCCCGTAAGCCAGGCCTGACGGTTGTGTTGCAGTGCAAGTATTACAGCTCTCCGGTGGGAAACAAGGCGGTCCAAGAGGTCTTTGCGGGCAAACGCTTCGTGGGAGCGGATCTAGCTGTGGTGGTGTCCAACAATGAGTTCACCGATTCCGCGCGACAGCTGGCTCAGGCGTTAGGTGTTCTCTTGCTTCATGACTCGCAGATCAGGGCTTACTTCGGCGAATAGTTCAGGCGAGGACCCCGAAGGTCACCTCACCCGCCTTTCCCTTGGCCGTAGATCGCACGGTCATAAGTGCTGCGCAGATGGGAGCAGGCAGGAGCAGCGGGGAGAAGGGAGGCGAAGGAATGAGCACATGCAAGGTCGAGGTGCTGCAATGTCACTGCGAGCGCTGCTCGCACACCTGGCACGCTCGGGGCGGGCCGCCCGTGACCTGCCCCAAGTGCAAGTCGCCGTGGTGGAACGTGCCACGCAAGCGAAAAACACGAGAAGCAGAAGATGGGACAGTATGACGAAATCTTAACGTGGAGTATCACGGCTACGACGCGGCCGCTTATACAAAAAAAATCGCGGTTCACGGTAGGTGTAGGGCGCCGCGCTCGCAATCGGCGCCCCCCCCGGTGCCGGCCGGCCCGGCCCAGTGTTCGGGAGCGACCCTAGCCGCGGCGCACGATCGGGCCGGATGCTACCAGGGTGATTCCTGCACAACAAATGCCTCGCGCACCTTATCCCCGCCGGCCAGCGATCTGGCGTACGGTCTGGGGCGCCCACGGCTTGCCGGTGCGGGTCGGATGTCCCTCAGCATTCAAGCGCTCGGCGATCGCGGCGAAGCTGAGGCGCTCACCACCGCGAGGCTTCCGCCGCAGCTTGTGAATCAGCGACACCACCTCGGCCTCACCCGGCCGCGTGCCGTACGGCTTGCGCCCCTCACACCGGCCTTCCGTGCGCCGCTTGCGCATCCGCGCGGCCTTCAGCTTTGACACGATCACGGCTTTTTCGAATTGCGCCACGGCGCCGAGCACCTGGCGGATCAGTGTCCGGGTCGGGTCGTCGTCGCCGGCGGTCAGCTCCGTTCCGCCATCCGCTGCAATCACCTTCACGCCGAGCTGGCGCACCTGGTTGAGGATCAATTCGCTAACGATGAGATCGCGCGCCAGTCGATCGGCGCGCTCAACGAGCACGACGCGCACGCCGTTTGCGCGGATCCTCGCGAGCAGATCGGAGAGGCCTTCCCGCGCCTCGAGGTCCTTGGTCCCGCTCACGCCTTCGTCGCGGTACTCGTCGACGATCTCGAACCCAGCAGCTCGGGCATAGCGCGCGATCGTTTCCCGTTGTCGCGGGAACCGGTCCCCGTCCACCTGGCCCTTGCCCGAAACTCTCAGGTAGCTGACCGCTTTCACCGTGCTCGCCATGGGCTTATCTCCGTCTCTTGCCCTTGTATTTACAGCACGTTTGCCGCCCTGCCAACAACAATTCTACAGAATTGTTGGCAATGCCGAGGCTCATTCTTCACGTCGACCAGGGCGGTGAAGATCGAGGTTCTGACCGCACGGCTTACGGCCGCCCCCAGGTGCGGGCGTCGAGCGTGGCAACTGCGGCAAGTCCTCCGCCCGCTCGACAACAGACAGCTCGCCGTTCACTCGCCGAAATTGGAGGGCATGAGCGAAAGAAGGCGGCCGAGTCCGTTTCGCTTGAGACCCTCGGCGTCGCGCGTCGCCTTGCGCGACGGGAACTAGGCCTTGGTGTAGCGCTGGCCCCGCAGCCGGAAGTTGTGGCGACGCCGGACGCAATCGCGATGCGCGAGCCTCGGCGCTGAACTTCGCCAGATACTCCGTGAGGTCCTCCGGACGCATGCGGAGCTGGCGACCGATCTTGATCCACGGCAGTTCGTGCCGCCACTGTGCGCGCACGATCCGGCCAACAGGAACGCCGAGCTCGGCAGCGACTTGCTCCGGTGTCAGTAGCGGCATGGCGCGCTCAAAACCCCTGTCCCTGTCCGGTCACTTTCTTCGTAAGTGGCCTCGTACGGCCACCGCCGAGCGAGTCATGCGCGATTCACTCCGCCTGCACGGCGCGCTCGTACAGTTGCGGCCGGTACATTCTGACGAGCTCCCGCACATACGGCGAGCGCTCCATGATCCGCGCGAGCTCCGGCAGGTTCTCGTGTCCGCTCGCCTCGTACAACTCCAGGTCGTTCTGCTGTGCCCGATCGTCGTGCGTGAGCACACCAACGTGCTGCAGATACTCAATCAACGTCTGCCGCCGGAGCGCCGCCTCGTGGCGGAACAAGAGCCGGGCGGCCTTGGCGAGGTCCAGATATTTGATCTCACTCCCACGGACGACGCCGCTGTGGCATCGCGGACATGCACTCAGCCACGGCGCAAATGAGCAGTGGCACGCTGCGCAGATCCTGCCCAGCGGTGCGATGGAGGCGCTGCGCGCAGTTCCTTTCCTGTCGGCGGGCTGTCGAGGTCGGGTGCTGGCGCGCTGGGTCGGAACGGTGCAGCTGCGTTCGCTCGCCTCCCGGTGGGAGTGTCTCTGTCTCGTGCGTGCTTTTCCCTGAGTCGCCATTTACACGCCCTCCAGCATCTTCGCCGCCACCGGCTCAGCGGCGCGCCAAGCAATGAACGCCTCGATGTCCGCGAGCACCTGGCCGTCAAAGGCGACGGCCGACATGGCGACCTCCAGGGCGTAGTACGGCAACCCTGTACTCTTTGCCAACTCGTGCTCGAAGGGCTCCGTGAAGATATTCGAGCTGTATGCCTCTTCGACCTCCTTAAGAAAGAGCACGACCATCTCGATTCCTGCCAGGGCGCGCACGGAGCGAATCGTTCCCGTGCTCCCGGCGGCCTCGTTTGCGCAGTCAGTGTTCGCGACGGCGGTGCACCGGGTCGTCGGCAATCCGACGATATCGCTCGGCGCGATGGCGTCATCGACGCATTCCAGCAGCGCCAGGTAGGGTACCTCAAGCTTGCTGGCGAATCTGCGCACTCGGGCTCGCAGCTCGGGGCAATGGCTCTCGGCGCAATCGTTGATCCGGCGCAACGTGGTGCGGATCGCATCGAGCCGGTGTGCAGCCAACACCTCAGAACCGGGCCGTCCGCAGTGCTCGCAGTTCCAGTTGGAAGCGGGGGCGCCCCTGGGCTTTGCAACGCGTCGCCGCACGTGTCCGCCGGCGGCTCGCGAACGTTGCTGTGTCACTGCCTGCCTCAGGTCCTCCGCTGTCTGGCGCGTTTTCATCGGGCACCTCCCTTATCCAGCGCCGCACGCCAGGCGTTGTACTCGTCGACGTCCGTTTCCGTGATGCCGCCGCTGCCGAGCCGCGAGACCTGTAGCGCCAGGTAGGGCACCCGCAGGTTACTCGCCAGCGTGCGCAGGGAGTCCTCGTCACTGAACGCGTCGTGCGTGGTGATTCCGCCTGCGTCGCGCATCGCGTCGATGACCTCATAGATGCATGCGATACGCTCCGGCGAGGTTTCAAACCGGGACGGTGTCCGCACCTGCGGCGCTCGGCCGCCGGGGCGCGCTGTGGTAGTTTTCCGTCTAGCCATGGCTCGAAGTGTCCTTTCGGGTTGTGGTTAGAGCCGGCGGAGTGCTCAGAACACTTCGTCGGCTCGCTTCTTTGTCCGCATCATACGTAAGCGCCTTCGTATTGTCAAGGGGGTTGTATTTCCTAACCGCTTACGTAATAGATAGGTCGTCATGGCCAAGCGCAAGAACCCGCACGCAGTGGCATTGGGCAGGAAGGGTGGGAAGAAGGGCGGCGCAGCGCGGGCAGCAAACCTGACGCCCAAGGAGCGTAGCGAAGCAGCGCGCAAGGCTGTGCAGGCGCGGTGGAAGAAGGCGAAGGGCGAGAAGGAGGGATGATCCCTCTTCGCCCCGTGCTCGTTTGTTCGGTTGTCGTCGGCCTGGCCGCCTGCGCCGGGGTGGCGCGTTTGGTACTGTCCGAATTAGGACACTCGGGTGGGGAAACTAGGACACTGAGGGGTCCGAGTAGTGGCTTCAATCGCCGGAACCATTCCGCCGGTGTTTGTGATGTCCACAGAATCCAACAGCTCGGCCCATCATGCGTCTGATGTCCTCATCGGTGGGGAATTTGGCATTGCCCCAAGGGTGGCGCTCTTCTGGCGACCAGCAACCCGCACGCTTCCGGCGCGGCTGAAACAGCAAGCGCCAGCGCCGCAGTTCCTTCTCCATCACGCCGATAGGCCACAGAGTGCAGTAAAGCAACAGCAAAATGGTCGCCACGCCCAAGCTCCCGCCCCCGTGCTTGGCCATGTCTAGGTCTTGTATCTGAACTGACCCGCGATTTCAATCGGCGGATGTGCTATTGGCCGGGCGTGCGCCGTCGGCCACCGCAAATTAGGACACTCGCCCCTTACCCGCTGGCTTTGGCGCTTCTGCGGCAAGCATGGTATTGGCGTACCGTCCCGAGATGCCAATGCGCTGCCCGAAATGCCGTGACCAGGATCTCGTTACCGCGCACTGCGCGCCGGCCGCCCGCGTTCCTGGCTGCACCCAGGACGGGTATCACGAGCACTATGCCTGTAGCCGGTGCAATTTCTCCTGGGTTGGCTACCCGCCAGCGGCGGCAGCGGCGGCAGAGGGCATCGAGGAGTTCATCCTCGCGGCCTTCGATTTAATCATTGGTCACCGGCCACGAAAATCAAAGTAGGACACTCGCCCCTTCAAATCCGGACACTCGGGCTCAAACCCGGACAGTACCCAAAGAACAGCAGACGCCCCTCACCCCTCAGCCCTTGGACGGGCTAGGCGTTCGATTCGCACTCATCACCACCACCACCGCTGCGATTGATTCGTGCTTGCTGGGCAGCGACAAATCGGGATCGCCCGCACGAAGGGCACCGGCCCACCGTGACAGCGGCTTTCCCTAGTCGGCTACCGCCGGGAAGGCTCCAGTTCCAGCAGAACCGCGAGCCGAGACGGTGCCGGCATCGCCGCAACGTAGGTGGCCGTCCGCCCTTGCGGCCCTCGACGCTGCAGAAGTAATCGATCAGATCTAGCGGCACACGTGGCCAGCGGCGGCGCTTCCGGTTGCGAGCCTGCCGACGATACTCGAGTGTGGTCCGGTACTCGGCCATGATCGCCGCCATCTCAGACTTGAGTTGCTGCACGCGCCGTCGCGACGCGCGCGCGCGGGACGCCCAGGACTGTCCGCGTAGCAAACTGTCATGAACTGCGCGTGTGGACGTGTTGCTCATGCGGGGCAACTTCGCCTTGTTCGTGGCCGTGCTGCGGTGTTCAGGACCGACGAACCCCCTTCGTCACGCGCGGCACGCTGCGGAAGCGCCGTTTTGTCGGGCGCAATGAGCGCCGCGGCCGCGTACAC
Organism: Binatia bacterium; assembly: GCA_050015455.1. Classification (GTDB taxonomy): domain Bacteria; phylum Desulfobacterota; class Binatia; order HRBIN30; family HRBIN30; genus JAGDMS01. The sequence goes on along the minus strand of JBEKBJ010000054.1, from coordinate 11,633 downwards.
CGCCAGGTCGGCCGCCTCCTCGAGGGCTTCGCGCCGAAAGTCGCGCGTGTCGGTGTCGAGGCGCAGCTCCCCGTATCGCCGGCGGCCGACGCGCAGGCGTTCGGACACCAGCACGAGCACCGCGAGCTCGTCACGCCCGAGGTGCGTTGAGATTGACGTGAGCCGCCGCCGCATTTCGCTCAGGGGCGACCTCCGGCGCGTAGTTGGTACTTGCACCCGTCCAGCGCCGCGTGCGCGCTGTAGGCGCTGACCGGTGACGCGGAGCATGCGTGTTCGTGAGCCGCCGCGACATCCACGCGCTGTGATTATCGGCGGCCACGACGTCATCGGCGCCTCTTGCGAGATTGTCCGCCCGGCGGACAATTTGCGGCGGTAGCTGGCGGTTGATGCCGGTCTTGGTTAGGAAAGTTCTTAATGTTGCTGGGGTCGCTCTTGGGTTCGAGTCCCCCCTCTCGCATTGTGGCGTGGGGCAGCGGGCTTTTGGCCCCGGGGAAAACTCCTTGAATCCTCACCAGTCGCGTGATTAGGGTAAAGCAGTGACACAATGATATTCAAAGTCGAAGTGGAGACGCTGGACTCATTGCGCCGGCGCCTGGCGGTCGAGGTCCCCGCGGAAACCGTCTCGGCCGAAATCCATAAGGCCTTCACCGAGCTGGGGCGGGCAGCGAAGGTCCCGGGGTTTCGCCCGGGCCGCGTCCCACGCCCGGTGCTCGAACGGATGTTCGGCGACCGCGTCCGCGCCGAAGTATTCGGGCACCTCATTCACGCCTCGTACACTGAAGCGCTGGAGCAGCAACAAATCGCTGCAGTGGGACAGCCGGAGATCGTGACGGAGCAAACCGAAGCGGGGGCAGCGTTGCGCTACCGCGCCACCGTCGAAGTGAAGCCCAACTTCAGCGTTGAAGGCTACACCGGCCTGAGTGTTGACCGCCCACTCTTACCGGTTACCGATGAAGATGTTACGACCGCTCTCGGGCACTTGCAGCAGTCGCTGGCTCAACTCCGTCCGGTAAGCGATCGCTCGCACATTGAACGCGGCGACGTCGTCTCGCTCGATTACCAAGCCCATATCGACGGCCGCCTGATGAGTCGGGGGGAGAACCGTGATGTGGAGCTTGGCGCCAATCGCTTCCCCCCCGGCTTCGATGACCGTCTCGTGAGCGCACCGGTTGGGGGCAAGCTGGACTTTGACATCACCTATCCCAGCGAGCATCCGGCACCCGAGTTGGCGGGGAAGAGCGTACACTTCCACGTCGACGTGCGGTCCATCTCGGTCAAGGAAGTCCCGCCGCTGGATGATGAGTTTGCCAAGGATCACGGGGAATGCTCGACACTGGAAGAACTGCGCCAGCGTCTGCGCCGCCAGCTGGAGGTAGACGCGGCGCGACGCGCGGACGAGGCGGTGCGCCGCAACGTTGTCGTTGAATTGGCGAAGCGGCATGATGTGCCGGTGCCACAGGCCATGGTCCAGCGACGCACCGAAGCGCTCGTCGAGGAAGTGTTGCACGACTGGCAGCGTCAGCGTGGACGGCTGAAGGACGACTCGCAAGCGCGAGCGCATTTGCACAAGGAGCTCGAACCGCGCGCTCACGAGCAAGTGAAAACAGTCCTGCTGCTCGAAGCCGTTGCACGCCAGGAAGCGATCAGCGTGAGCGACGAGGAGGTCGAAGCGCACGTGTCAGCGCTGGCCCAGGCAGCGGGGTCGGCGGCGGAGCGCGTGCATGCTCTCTACCGGCAGCCGGAGGCGCGGGAACAGCTACGGGCGCAGATGCTGCAGTCGCGCGCGGTGGATCTCCTGGTCAGCCGGGCAGAGATCCGCGATGTCTCGAGATTGAACGTTGCTGATCCAGCTGAAACTGGCTAGAATCTTCGCGGCATGCAAAAGGTACCGAGGTGTCATGAGTCTTGTCCCCATTGTCGTTGAACAAACCGGGCGGGGGGAGCGAGCCTACGACATTTACTCGCGTCTGCTCAAGGACCGCATCGTGTTCCTCGGTTTGCCCGTCACCGATGAGATCGCGAATCTGGTCACCGCGCAGTTCCTGTTTCTCGAATCGGAAGATCCGGAGCGCGACATCCATTTCTACATCAACTCTCCCGGCGGCTCGATCACCGCAGGGCTCGCCATCTACGACACCATGCAATACATCAAGCCCGCCGTGTCGACGCTCTGCCTGGGGCAGGCGGCGAGCATGGGTGCCTGGCTGCTGGCCGCTGGGGCAGCGGGAAAGCGCTTCGCCTTGCCGCATGCGCGCATCATGATCCACCAGCCGTTGCTGATGGGCGGTATGCAGGGGCAGGCCTCCGACATCGACATCCACGCCCGCGAGATCTTGCGCGTGCGCGAGCAGCTCAACAACATACTGGTCAAGCACACTGGTCAAAGCCTGAAGAAGATCGAAAAGGACACCGACCGCGACCTCTTCATGACCGGCAAGCAGGCGGTGGAGTACGGCCTCATCGACGAGGTGATCTCCAGTAGGCCGACGAAGAAAGTGTGAGGGGTGTTATGGCCAAACACGGTGACGACCGCAGCGGCAATCTCGTCTGTTCGTTTTGCGGCAAGAGCCAGGACGAGGTGCGGAAGCTGATCGCCGGGCCGACGGTCTACATCTGTGATGAATGTATCGACCTGTGCAACGACATCATCGCCGAGGAGTGCGACCAAGAAGAAGGACTGGCATCCACCTCCACCGTGCCGAAGCCGGCAGACATCAAGAAGGTCCTCGACCAGTACGTCATCGGCCAGGAGCGCGCCAAGAAGGTGCTGGCGGTTGCCGTCCACAACCACTACAAGCGCATCGACACGCAACTGGTCACCGGCGACGTCGAGTTGCAGAAGTCGAACATCCTGCTGATCGGGCCAACCGGATCGGGCAAGACCTTGCTCGCGCAAACCCTGGCGCGCTTCCTCCAGGTGCCGTTCACCATTGCGGACGCCACCAGCTTGACGGAAGCGGGCTACGTCGGCGAGGACGTCGAGAACATCATCCTCAGCCTGCTGCAGAACGCCGACTACGACGTCGAGAAGGCGCAGCGCGGTATCGTGTACATCGACGAGATAGATAAGATCTCCCGCAAGGGCGACAATCCCTCGATCACACGTGATGTCTCCGGCGAAGGCGTGCAGCAGGCGCTGCTGAAGATCATCGAGGGGACGACCGCGAGCGTCCCACCGAAGGGCGGGCGCAAGCATCCGCAGCAGGAATTCCTGCAGGTGGACACTGCGAACATTCTGTTCGTATGCGGCGGCGCGTTCGTGGGGCTGGAAGAGATCATTCGGCGACGCATCGGGCAGAAAGGCATGGGGTTCGGGGCCGACATCCGCCGCAAGGAGGAGCGCAACGTCAGCGAACTGCTGCATGAAGTGCAAACGGAGGATCTGCTGAAGTTCGGCCTCATTCCCGAGTTCGTCGGGCGCTTGCCAGTGATCGCAACGCTGGAGGAGCTGGGGGAACAAGACTTGGTGCGGATCCTGCGTGAGCCGAAGAATGCCCTGACGCGCCAGTACCAGAAGCTATTTGAGATGGAAGCGGTCCACCTCAAATTCACCGACGGCGCGCTGACGGCGATAGCGCGAGAAGCACTGAAACGGAAGTCGGGCGCGCGCGGATTGCGCGCGATCCTGGAGAACACGATGCTCGATGTGATGTACGAGATTCCGTCGCAGCCGGCCATCAAAGAGGTCCTGATTTCCGAAGAGGTCGTCACCAAACGCGAGCAACCGATCGTTCTGTATCAGAAGGCGGCCGAGACCGCCTAGAACGGCGCGCGGGGAGAGAGGATACCAAGGCATGCTCTTTCGTAACGACAAACGCGACGCGCCCGGTCCAGGGGGGGCCGCCATACGCGTGCCCTTACTGCCACTGCGCGACATCATTGTGTTCCCACACATGGTCGTGCCGCTCTTCGTCGGCCGTCAGAAATCGATCCGCGCCCTCGAAGAGGCGATGAACAAGCAAAAGTATGTCTTGCTCGCGGCACAGCGTGAGGCGAAAACCAACGAGCCCACCGAAGACGACATCTTCCACGTCGGCACGCTCGGCGCCGTAGTGCAACTGCTGCGCCTGCCCGATGGCACCGTGAAGGTGCTGGTTGAAGGCAAGAAGCGCGCCCGCATTCTGCGCTACCTCGACGAAACGGAGTTCTTCCTCGTCGTGGCCGAGGAGATCGAGGAGGAGTGCGAGAAGACTACCGAGGTCGAGGCCTTGGTCCGTTCGGTCAACTCGACCTTCGAGAATTACGTCAAACTGAACAAAAAGATCCCACCCGAAATGATCATGTCGGTGGCGTCGATCGATGATCCCGTGCGCCTGGCCGACACCATCGTGGCCCACCTCGGCATCAAGCTCGAGGACAAGCAGGGCCTGCTTGAGACCACCAGTCCCGGCGAGCGCTTGGAGAAGGTCCTTGGCCACATGCGGTCCGAGATCGAGATCCTGGAGGTCGAAAGGCGCATCCGCACCCGTGTCAAGAAACAGATGGAGAAGACGCAGAAGGAGTACTACCTCAACGAACAGATGCGCGCCATCCAGAAGGAGCTCGGGGAGAAGGACGAGTTTAAGAACGAGATCCAAGAGCTGGAAGAGAAGATCAAGCAGAAGAAGATGTCGGCCGAGGCCAAAGAAAAGGCCGACAAGGAGCTGAAGAAGCTCAAGATGATGTCGCCGATGTCAGCCGAAGCCACAGTCGTGCGTAACTACATCGATTGGATCATCTCGCTGCCGTGGCACGAGTACACCGACGACAAGCTCGACATCAACGAAGCCGAGAAGGTGCTCGAGGCGGATCACTACGGCCTCGAGAAGGTGAAGCAGCGCATCCTCGAATACCTCGCCGTGCAGTCGCTCGTCGGGCAGATGAAGGGCCCGATTCTGTGCTTGGTGGGCCCGCCAGGCGTAGGCAAGACCTCGCTCGGAAAGTCCGTCGCCCGCGCTACCGGGCGGAAGTTCATTCGCGTGTCGCTCGGCGGCGTGCGCGACGAAGCGGAGATCCGCGGCCACCGTCGTACTTACATCGGCGCGCTCCCCGGCAAGATCATCCAGTGCATGAAGAAAGCGGGCTCGGGCAATCCTGTGTTCCTGCTCGATGAGGTCGATAAGATGTCGACCGACTTCCGTGGTGACCCGTCATCAGCTTTGCTCGAGGTCCTCGATCCCGAACAGAACTCCACTTTCAACGATCACTACCTGGATATCGACTACGACCTCTCGAAGGTCATGTTCATCACCACAGCCAACACGCTGGACCGTATCCCGCGACCGCTGCAGGATCGGATGGAGATCATTCGCATCGCCGGCTACACGGACCTTGAGAAGCTCAACATCGCTAAGCGCTACTTGGTCCCAAAGCAGCTCGAGACGAACGGTTTGAAAGCGGATAACATCGAGATTTCCGACAACGGAATCCTCAACATCACCCGCCATTACACCAAGGAAGCGGGTGTGCGGAACCTCGAGCGTGAGATTGCGTCGATCTGCCGTAAGGTCGTGGTCGAGGTAGTCAAGTCCAATCGTAAAGCCCGGGTGCAGATAAGCGGCAAGAATCTCGGCAAATATCTCGGGCCCCCACGCTTCCGCTTCGCCAAGGCCGAAGCCGAGCAGAAGGTCGGCGTCGCCACCGGGCTTGCCTGGACCGAACTGGGTGGCGAATTGCTGGCCACCGAGGTCACGGTGATGCCTGGTAAAGGGAAGCTCATCATCACCGGACGCCTCGGTGACGTCATGCAGGAGTCAGCGCAGGCTGCGCTGAGCTACGTGCGCTCGCGTGCCGAAGAACTGGGGCTCGAGCGGGATTTCTACCAGCGCGTCGACATTCACATCCACGTGCCCGAAGGGGCCATACCCAAGGACGGTCCGTCCGCGGGTATCACCATGGCGACTTCACTGGTGTCAGCGCTGAGCAAGGCCCCCGTACGTAACGATCTTGCAATGACGGGCGAAGTGACGCTGCGGGGCCGCATCCTCCCCATCGGCGGCCTGAAAGAAAAGGTGTTGGCGGCGCATCGCGGCGGGATCAAGACGGTGCTCATCCCGAGGGAGAACGAAAAGGACATCAAAGAAATTCCGGCGACGATCCTCAGGCAGATTACGATCAAGCTCGTCGATCACATGGATCAGGTATTGCGTCAGGCCTTGGTGTTGGACCACCCCGAAGGCTTCTTGAGGAAGCCGCCTGCACCTGAAGTGCCGGTGCCGCCGCCGTTCGAGGCACCGGCGACAGAAACCGACGTGGTCACTCACTGACACTTTCTTGACTTTGTCTCGGGTGGCTGTTATAGCGACGCCGTTCTTAGAGGTCTGGAAGAGGTTGCCATGACAAAAGCCGAGCTCATCGAATCCGTCGCCAGTAAAGTGGACTTGCCCCGCGCGACCGCTGAGCGTGCCGTCAACACGCTTTTCGACGACATCGTTGCGGCTATGCGGCAAGGCGATAAGGTGAACATTTCGGGGTTTGGCACCTTTTCGGTGTCGTCGCGGAAAGCCCGGACCGGGCGCAATCCGAAGACAGGGGAAAGCATCGAAATCTCCGCGTCTCGGGCGGCGAAATTCAAGGCCGGCAAGACCCTTAAGGATTCATTGAACTGATCCCTCGGCGGACGGGCGGTTAGCTCAGCGGGAGAGCATCGGCCTTACAAGCCGGGGGTCATCCGTTCAAATCGGATACCGCCCATTTTCGGGATGGTATATCGGTGTGGTGGAGTGTGCTAGGAATGAACAGATTTGAGGGAGGGAGGAACGAGCCCTAGTCGTTGTGTTTGGGGGTGGTAGTTCAGCTCGGTTTAGAACGCCGGCCTGTCACGTCGGAGGTCGCGGGTTCAAGTCCCGTCCACCCCGCTATGTTTACGGGAAGCGAAAACCCCTCCCCCGAGGGGTTTTCCGCTTCATGATTGAAACAGGACACGCATATGGAAAGAACCTACATGGCGTCGCGTGAGGCTGGGTTGAGGGCGCGCCGCTGGTGCCTGATCGATGCGCAGGACAAAGTGCTCGGCAGAGTCGCTACCCAGATCGCCAACATCTTGCGGGGGAAAAACAAGCCGAGCTTCACGCCCCACCAGGATACCGGGGATTTCGTCGTCGTGATCAATGCTGCCGGGCTGCGTCTCACGGGCAACAAGCTCCAGAACAAGCTGTACCGGCGCCACAGCGGCTACCCCGGAGGGCTGCACACCAGCACGGCCGCCCGTGAGATGAAGCTGCATCCGGAACGCGTACTGCGGGAAGCGGTCGCGGGTATGCTGCCGAAAAACCGGCTCGGCAGGCAACTGGCGACCAAGCTCAAGATCTATGCGGGTCCCGAGCATCCGCACGGCGCGCAACAACCTGAGCAAGTTTCAAACTAGGAGTGTCAGCATGGCGGATCGAAAACCTTCGTTCGCAGCCACCGGAAAACGCAAGAGCGCTGTGGCACGGGTGCAGCTGTTCACCGGCACTGGGAGCATTGTAGTGAATCGCCGTCCGCTCGAAGATTACTTCGGCCGACCCACCTCGCGCATGATCATCCAACAGCCGTTTGAACTCACCAACACCGTCGGGCAGTACGATGTAGCGGCGAACGTTTGCGGCGGCGGCGTCTCAGCGCAGGCTGCGGCGATCCGCCACGGAATCACCCGTGCTCTCATCGAAGCCAATGCTGAGCATCGGCCGACGCTGAAAAAGGCGGGCTATGTGACCCGTGATCCACGCGAAGTCGAGCGCAAAAAGTACGGCCACCACAAAGCTCGCAAACGCCCGCAGTACTCAAAGCGGTGAAGTCGTGCTCATGGCCCGTGGTCGTGCTCGGAATCATGCGGCCGAGCACGACTCACGAGCACCAACACGACGTCACTCGCTGCTCAGGAATAGCACGCCGCCGAGAAGCAAGAAGATGGCGCTGGCAGCCCAGGCCGACACGACTGCCGGGAGTACGCCGCTCTCGCCTAGGGCGTTACTCAGCGCCAGAAGCACCCAGTACCCGAACCCCAGCGCCAGCCCGAGCCCCACGATCGCGGCCAAACTTGGATGGCGCTGCACCCGTCCGGCCAATGGGACCGCCACACAGGCGAGCACCAGTGCGGTAAACGGCACCGCCAGCTTCATGTTCAGGTCGACCAGATAACTGGAAGCATCGATGCCCTTGCGTGAGAGGTCATGGATGCGTTGCCGCAAATCGAGATAGCTCAGTTCATCGGGTTCGCGGTGCACTTCGAGGAAGTCGTCGAGCGCTTCGTGGATCACCACCTGATCGGGGGCCAGTTGCCGGATCACGATTTGCCCGTCGTAGGTGACGGAGTGCTCGGTAGCCCCACGGGTCACCCAAACCAAGCCGTTCCAGCGCGCCGATGGGACCTCGATGATGCTGCGCAAGTTGAAATCGGGGTCGGTTCGATAAATCATCAACCCGAGCAACAGTTTGCTGCGCGGCTCGATCTCGTCGATGTTGTAGAAGCCGTCAGTGCCGTGATACCAGATCTCACGTTGATTCAGGACGCCACGCTGAGGCAGCTTCCGGATTTCGACGTGGTTCACGTCCTGGTACGCTCGCGTACAGTACGGCACGACAGCCTCGTTCCACAACAGTGTGCCGATGCTGAGAGCTGCCGCCAGCACCAGCAGCGGAAAGGCCGTCTGCACCAAGCTCACACCCGAGGCGCGTAAGGCGATGATCTCGTTGCGGCGCGACAACATCCCGAGACTCAGCAAGACCGCAGCCAACACCGCCGGGGGCATAATCTGCGTAACCATGAGTGGAATCTTGAAAACGAAATAGCGCACGGCGGATATGGGCGCGGCGTGGTTCCTGAGCAGCAGATCGAGCCGCTCGAAGAAGTCGACGATCAAATACAGGACGAGAAACATCAGAATCACCGGCAAGAGGACAGAGAGACACTCGCGAATCAGGTAGCGGCTGGTGACCGAGAGCAGTGCGAAGCGGGAGCGCATGCTTTAACTCGACTTTGAAGCTGGCAGCGGAATGACACGGAGGCGCAACGCTAGCAGCCAACGCTCGAATCGCCCCAGTCGCGTCACGCTGGTTTCGCGAGCGGCGCGGATGAACAGCACCAGGGCCAGCGCGCTCAGCAGCAGGTTCGGGAGCCACATAGCGATGCCGGCTGGGAGTACGCCGCGCTGTCCCAAACTCTCGCCCAAAGTCAATAGGAGATAGTAAGTGAGAATCAGCCCCAAGCTGAGCGTGAACCCGCGCGATCGCACCGAGCGCGTGGGCTGAATCCCCAGTGGGATGCCGATGGCGGCGAAGGCAAGGCAGGCAAACGGGATCGAGAACCTGCGATGCAGCTCTACGGCTTCGCTGAACGTTGGCTCACTCGCAAGGCGCTTCGCGGCGATCGCCTGCCGTAATTCCCCGAAAGTCATTTCGCTCGGATCTCTTTCGCGTGGACGCAGGTTGGCCAAAGCGGTGTTTAGGTCGAGAGTGATGTCGTACGCGCTGAAGTCGGTGCGATGATAACTGCGGTCGCTGGGATAAAAGGCATGAATGCTGCCGTTGAGGAGGCGCAACGTGAGCACGTGCAGGCGCTCGTTCGGCACCAGAACGCCAGCCTGCGCCACCACCGTGTTGCGCTGGTTGCCGTCCCGCGTATCGGAGATCAAAATGCCCCGCAAGGTATTCCCCGGCGGCTCGATATGATTGACATAAATGACCAATCCGGAGAAGTCATCATTGAATACCTTCTCCTTGATCCCGGCGCTGGCGCGCCTCTTTGCAATCTCGTACACGCCAGCGTGCAAGAGACTATTGCCCCACGGCCGCGCATACAAAGAAAGCCCCAGCGCAACAAAGTAAATGACCATCGCGAACCATACCACCGGATGCAAGAGCTGATAGAGGCTGATACCGGAAGTCTTCAGCGCGATGATCTCGCTGTCGGAAGAAAGCCGCCCAAACGCGACCAGCACGCCCAGCAACAGGGCCATGGGGACTGTCACTTCGAGGAACCCCGGTAGGATGTACGAGAATAGCTTCAGCACCTCCAGCAGTGGCACGCCGCGGTTCACTATCATCTCGACCAGCTTGAGAATGCGCGCGATTAGCAGGATGAGAGTGAAAACCGCCAACCCGAGGGCGAACGGCACGAGGATCTCTCGCAGGATGTAACGGTTGATCGTGTGCACGGGCCACGCATGGTAATGAAAACCCCACGTCTTGCCAATCGACGAGATCCTGCAGTCCCACGTGAACGGCGCGTGTACGGCATTCACGTCGTCACCGAATGGCTACGGGCACGCCCGGCGGAGGTGATCGCCGTACACTATGAGTCGCGGGCAACCAATCGCCTCGGGGTGCTCATACAGCTGGCGAGCGCCGCAGGGATCACTCTTCGGGCCAGCAACGAGCAGCAGCTGACTTCGCTCGCAGGGACGGGGAGGCATCAGGGGGTGGTGGCCATCGTCAAGCCGTTCCCGTACGTCGATCTGGATCTTGTCATCGTCAGGAGACCGCGACTCCTGGTGGTGGCGGATCAGATTCAGGACCCCCACAACCTCGGCGCGCTGATCCGGACGGCCGAAGCGGTCGGTGCAGGCGCGGTGATTGTGCCGAAGGATGGTGCGGTGTCTATTACTGCGACGGTCGAGCTGGCGGCGGCCGGCGCCGCAGCGCTCGAACCGGTGTGCCGCGTGACTAATGTTGCGCGCACATTGAACAAGCTGAAGCAGTCGGGCTACTGGAGCGTCGCCTTAATCCCTACCGGTGGCCTGGACCTCTATCAAGCTGACCTTCCGCAGCCTCTGGCCGTTGTGGTCGGGGGCGAGGCAGGCATGCGCCCGTTGGTCGGCAAACAGAGTGATGTGGCCGTTTCTATTCCCATGCGTGGGAAGATTGAATCGCTCAACGCCTCGGTCGCTGCGGCAGTGATGCTGTACGAGTTGTTGCGGAGATGGCCGAAATAGGGGGAGGTTGCTGGCGTCGGGAAAATCAGGTGGGCTTTATCGGGTTTCCGGGGTTGTCTTGACAGGGATGACGATATATTGTACGAAGCACATTTTGCGCCAAGCTCCTCTGCACACCGGTGGGGAGGTGGGTTCGGCATGGGATGTGGCGCGGCAGGGCCGATGTAGCTCAAGAGGTAGAGCGACTGATTTGTAATCAGTAGGTTGCCAGTTCGAGTCTGGCCATCGGCTCCAAGGGTGCGGAGAGGTTCCCGAGTGGCCAAAGGGAGCAGACTGTAAATCTGCCGGCGAACGCCTTCGGAGGTTCGAATCCTCCCCTCTCCACCAGAAAAAAGACGAGGACGTACTGTTAGGAAAGAGACAAGTAGGCGGGAGTAGCTCAGTTGGTTAGAGCATCAGCCTTCCAAGCTGAGGGTCGCGGGTTCGAATCCCGTTTCCCGCTTCGTTCCTATGGAGGTGAGCGAGTCGATAGCAGATGACCCTTGGGCACGCGCCGGCGCGTGCTTCACCAGAGCGCCCAGGTAGCTCAGTAGGTTAGAGCACCTCCTTGGTAAGGAGGAGGTCGGCGGTTCGATTCCGCTCCTGGGCTCCCTCGTTACACGGTGCGTTGAGAGAAGATTCGATGGCGAAGCAGAAGTTCGAGCGCAAGAAGCCTCACGTGAATGTGGGGACGATCGGGCACATTGATCACGGCAAGACGACGCTGACGGCGGCGATCACGAAGGTGTTGGCGCAGCGCAA
>JBEKBJ010000053.1:0-33757 GCA_050015455.1 Binatia bacterium | reverse complement strand
AGTTTGGCTCGGCCCACTCGCCGACCACAGCGGGCCGCCCGGCCGGCGTCAGCCGCCCGCAGCGGCGCCCAACGCGCCGGATCGCGCGCGCCGGTGCGTTAGCGCCGGATTTGGGGCCATCGGGTCGCTTTTCTTGGCCACTGCCCTGTGCTAACGAAACACATCTACTCTATCGGCACAAAAGGAGATTTCGATGCAACAGCCCAACATCGCCGGCTCGGAAAAAAAGCAACTGCAAGAGAAGGTGTGGATCTTCGCGCAACGCGGAGTCGTGCTGCTGGTGGCGCTGCTCGCCGGCTTGCTCGTCGGGTATCGCTTGTGGGGGCAGGCGGGCGCGCTAAAAGAACAAGTGGCGCAACTCGAGGAGAGGGTCAGCACGCTCCAGAAAGAGCGGGACACACTCAACAGCCAGAAAGCGATCATCGATCGTGATAAGAAAGAAGTGGAGAAGCGGCTGCAGGACTGCCAAGCCCGCTGCGCCGCACCGGCAGAGGCCGGCGCCGCCGTGCAACCGTAAAGGCTGCCAGCAGACTGGGCCGCGCCGGCGCCCCTGCCGCAGCGAGCCAAATGCCGAGCGGCCCAGTGGCACGTCAGCAACAGCCCTCGTGGGCCCTTTTGTTGACATCATCCGCACCTTTCTATAGCGTCAAGACTCTCCCACTAGAGTGGCGTCGGGCCGCAGCGGCTCAAAGGACATGTTCGACGACCTAAGCGAGAAGTTCGACCACACGATCCGCAAGTTGCGCGGCGTTGGCAAGATCACCGAACGCAACATCGAGGACGCCGTTCGCGACGTGCGTCTCGCGTTGCTGGAGGCCGACGTGCAATTCCAGGTCGTGAAGGACTTCACCGATCGGGTACGCTCCCAAGCGCTCGGGCAAGCCGTCCTCGCCAGCCTCACCCCTGAACAGCAGTTCATCAAGATCGTCAACGCCGAGCTGACCACGTTGATGGGTGCCTCCGCGAGGCCGCTCGACCTCAGCGCCACCCCGCCAGTGGCCATCATGCTGGTCGGCCTGCACGGCTCGGGTAAGACCACCACCGTTGCCAAGCTCGCTCGCTATTTGAAAACGGAACACCGTCGCTCGCCGTACCTGGTGGCGGCCGACGTCTATCGCCCTGCTGCGATCGAGCAGCTGGTCACGCTCGGCAAGCAGATCGATTGTCCCGTGCATGCGTCGCATGCGGGCGCCGACCCGGTCACCCTCAGCCGCGAGGCGCTGACATTCGCCAAGAATCAGGGGCACGACGTGGTGCTGATCGACACCGCCGGCCGCCTCCACATCGATGACGAGCTCATGGACGAGTTGCAGCGCATGAAGGCGGCGACTCATCCGCACCACATCCTGCTCGTGGTCGATGCCATGACTGGCCAGGATGCGGTGAACGTGGCCGGCGGTTTTCACAGCCGGCTGGCGCTGACCGGCGTGATCTTGACCAAGCTCGACGGCGACGCGCGTGGGGGCGCGGCCCTCTCGGTGCGTGCGGTGACCGGAGCGCCCGTCATCCTCGCCGGCACCGGTGAGAAGCTCGATGCACTGGAGCTTTTTTATCCGGACCGTATGGCCAGGCGCATTCTGGGCATGGGCGACGTGCTCACGCTGGTCGAGAAAGTCGAGCGCGCTTACGACGCGAAAGAGGCGGTGGCGCTACAGCGAAAACTGCGCCGCAACGAGTTCACTTTGGAAGACTTCCGCGATCAACTCCGTACCTTGCGCAAGATGGGCTCCATGGGAGACCTGCTGGCGATGATCCCGGGGATGAAGAAGTTCACGCGCGGCCTGGATATGGGCTCGGCGGAGGCCGAACTCAAGCATATCGAAGCGATTATCGGCTCGATGACGGCGGAGGAACGCCGCGATCACCTGGTCCTCAACGGCAGCCGCCGCAAGCGCATCGCCCTCGGTAGCGGCACCTCCGTCGCTGAAGTCAACCGCTTTCTCAAGCAGTTCCTGCAAATGAAGAAGATGATGAAGCAGATGAGCAAGTTTGCCGGCCGAGGCTTGTCGCCGGGCCTGCCCGTGTGATTGCCGACTCCGACTGATAGGAGTAAGTTTTTGTTATGGCTACTAGGATCCGTCTGGCCCGACATGGCGCCAAGAAGCAACCATTCTACCGCATTATCGTGACCGACAGCCGGGCGCCGCGTGACGGGCGCCGACTGGATCAAGTGGGTATCTATGACCCGAACCGCAAGCCATCACGCGTCGAGTTTCAGCGCGACAAGTTGTCACACTGGCTGCGGCTCGGTGCGCAGCCTTCGGCGACCGTCGCCCAGCTGATCAAGCGTAGCGGGCTCGCCCCGATGGAGAGCGCCCCGATGGAGAGCGCCCCGATGGAGAGCGCCCCGACGGGGATCGCCCCGACGGGGATCGCCCCGATGGGGAGTGCCGAAGCAGCGGCGGGGCAGAGTCAGCCACCACCCACGCCTGAGCCCGGGGAGACGCAAACATGAAAGAACTGGTCCAGTTTCTTGCCCGCTCTCTCGTCAACCACCCCGAAGCCGTCGAGGTCAAAGAAACCCAGGGCGACACGGCATCGGTGCTCGAGCTGAAGGTGGCTAAGGAAGACCTCGGTCGCGTCATCGGCAAACAAGGACGCACAGCGAAGTCGATCCGGACCATCCTCAATGCGGCGGCGTCACGCACCAACCGCAAGGTGGTGCTCGAGATCGTTGAAGAGTAGGCGGCCGGCAGCCGCAGTGCGTTCTCGTTCTCCTCATCTCGCGGTGGCGCCGGAGCAAACGGCGGCGTCCGAAACCCTGATTGCACTCGGACAGGTGGTCAACACCCACGCCACCTGCGGAGAGTTGCGCCTGCGCCTCTACAATCCCGAATCGACGGCCCTGTCAGCCGGTTCGCGGGTTGTGCTGCGGCGCGCCACAGAGCAGTGCGAGCGCAGCGTGCACGCCGTCCGCCGACACGGGCGATTACTGCTCTTAACGTTGGACGGCTGTCAGTCAATGGGCGCGGCACAGGCCCTGATCGGCTACGAACTGTGTGTCCGGCAGGGGGATCTGCCGCCCGCCGGGGCCGGAGAAATCTACCATTACGAGCTCGTCGGCATGACCGTGGTCACCACGGGCGGCGTGGAGATCGGCACGGTCAGCGAAGTGCTGAGCATTCCCAGCAACGACGTCTGTGTCGTGCGCGCGGGCGGGCGTGAGCATCTCATTCCGTTGGTCGCGGATGTCGTCACACAGCTGGACCGCGTGCAGCGGCGCATCGTGATCGAACCCTTGCCAGGGCTGATTGAACCGTGATGCGGTTCCACATCCTCACGCTGTTTCCGGAGTTCTTCACCTCGCCGCTTGCGAGCACGATGCTGCAGAAAGCGCAGGAACGCGGCGCGGTGGAGTTCGTGGTGTGCAACATCCGTGACTACGCCGAAGGCAAACATCGGGTGACAGACGATTCTCCGTACGGTGGCGGACCGGGCATGGTGATGAAACCCGAGCCGGTAGTGGCGGCGCTGGAGGCTTTGAGCGCCGGCGCCGAGCGCCCCTGGCGCGTCTTGCTGTCGCCGCACGGCAGCCTGTTCACGCAGGGCCGCGCAGCCCTCTTGACGCAACGGCCGGCACTGGCCTTGGTGTGTGGCCGCTACGAAGGCGTGGACGAACGGGTACGGCAGTTCGTCGATGAGGAACTCTCTGTCGGCGATTTCATCTTGTCAGGTGGTGAAGCCGCTGCCTTGGTGGTGATCGAGGTCGTGAGCCGCCTAGTGCCTGGAGTTTTGGGTTGTGAGAGCTCCGCCGCGGACGAGTCGTTCAGCCAAGGGCTGCTCGAATACCCGCAGTATACCCGGCCACCCGAATTCTGCGGCCTCACCGTTCCGGAGGTGCTGCGCTCCGGCGACCACCGCGCCATCGCCCGCTGGCGCCGGCAGGAGGCGTTGCGCCGCACTTACGAACGGCGGCCCGATCTGCTGGCGCGTGCCACCCTGACCGAGGAGGACCGAGCCTTTCTCGCAACCCTATCCCGGCCTGCCGATGGCTGACCTGTACCTGGCCCTGTTGCATTACCCGGTCCTGGATAAGAATGGGTTGGTGGTGACGACCGCCGTGACCAACATGGACATCCACGACATTGCCCGTTCTGCGCGCACCTATGGCGTTCGGGCGTTCTACGTGGCTACCCCGGTGAAGGCGCTACGGACGTTGGCGGCCAAGATCATAGAACACTGGCAGACCGGTTACGGCAGCACCTACAACGCCACACGCAAAGATGCGCTCAGCTTGGTGCGACTCGAACGTGATCTCGACAGCATCATCGTGGCGGTGGAACAGGAGACCGGGTTGCGGCCGCGCCTGGTCGTGACATCGGCGCGTGAGGGGCCGAACCGCACGACTTTTTCGGCCCTGCGAGCCCAGCTGGAGAATAGCCAAAACCCGCTTCTCCTCGTGCTCGGCACGGGATGGGGGTTGGCCCCGGAAGTCATTGATCAGGCGGATGTGCAGCTCGAACCCGTGCGGGGCCCCTCGAACTACAATCACCTTTCCGTCCGTTCGGCCGCCGCGGTCATCCTTGACCGCCTGCGCGGTGCACGGTATGAGAATACCTTCTCCGACAGAGCCATTTCCACGAGGTAACCCCATGAACCCCATCGATGTAATCGAACGCGAGCAGCTCAAACCGAAGGTTCCCGACTTCAAAGCGGGTGACACAGTGCGGGTACACGTGAAGGTCATCGAAGGCGAGAAGGAACGCATCCAGGTGTTCGAGGGCGTTGTCTTGCGCAAGAGCCGGGGCGCGAACCGTTCCAGCTTTACAGTCCGCAAGACCTCCTACGGCGTTGGCGTGGAGCGGACGTTTCCACTGCATTCGCCCCGTGTCGATCGTATCGACGTGGTCACCCGCGGCCAGGTCCGCCGCGCCAAGCTCTACTACCTGCGCAAGCTGTCCGGCAAGGCCGCACGCATCGAGGAGGAAGTGGCGCGCTGACGCGCGTGGAGAGTACAGCGTAGAGCGTGGAGAGTGGAGCGCTCCCACACGCGGACGGCTCTCCCTCAAAAGATCGACTCACGCTGCGCCAGCAACTTGTGGACCATCGCCTGGACATGGCGCCGTACCCGTTCGGCAAGCTTAGCCGCTGTGGCGGGACTCGGCGCGCGGCGTAGCCGGGTTTCCGCATACAAGCGGATCGGGGCGCCGAAGCGGATGTACCACTTTGTCGGCAGCGGGATCATGCCGATTGCTCCGAGCCATGGAAACAGAGGCGTCACCGGGATGTAAGGAACGTTGAGGAGATCTTTCAGCGGCCCGAGGCGCTCCCACTTTCCGATTACGGGGTAAGTCTCCTCAGCGCCGACCACGGCCGTGGGGATGATTGGCGCCCGCAGCAGCAGGCTCAAGTGCACGAAGCCGCTGTTGAAGGGTTGCAATTCGTACCGGTGCCAGATGCCCTTGGCGACGCCCTCAACACCTTCCGGAAAGATGCCGACCAGTTCGCCCATTTCCAACAAGCGGCGAGCATTGTCAAGGGACGCCACCACGGAGCCCATACGGTTGTACAACTCTCCCATGAAGGGCATGCCGGCGACGAAGCGGTCGTAAAGAAAGCGGACAACCCGGTGCTGCGGATGCTCGAGGTCGATGGCGGCGCGGATCATGGCGGCGTCCAGAGGGATGCCGCCGGAATGGTTGCCCACGAGGAGTGCGGCACCGGCGCTCGGCACATGTTCCAGGCCGTCGGTGCAAACGCGCCAGTAACGGCGGTAGAAGAACTCGGTCAGCGGCCGCAGGCGGGCCGCGAACACCGGGTCGTAACCGAAGGGATCGGGCCTATCGGTCTTGTGGGCGCGCCGTGCGGTTCGACGTGGAGATCGTGCCACAGCCAAACATCATCCGCTGATCGACCACAGGGTCAACACGTTACCCTTTGCCAAGCTCGCCGATATAAGGCGGCACGTCCTGAAGCCGGGCTTCGGTGATCTTTATCTCACGCAGTACGACGCGCTGAACTTCGTGATTGCCGCGCTCACCCTCCCGGGGGGATTGCGCCGACGTTGGCATTCGCACCCCGCGGTGCTACACCATTCCGCGGATAGATGACTCGCCTCGGACGACAGTGGGTCGTTTGCGGAGGTTAGCCAACCAGGCCGAAGGCGGGGGCGCCCCGAGCGAGGAGCTGTTCCTCGGACCAGGCGTGTGACGACAGGATATGGCGCACGGGACAAGTGCAGCAGCTTTGGTGGAGCGGCGGGTGGCTGCCGAGGAACGGGGAAACCGTCCCCGCGCCGGCGGCAAGTTTCTGTTTCGCGGTGACGCCAAGTTCTTCTTGCGTGGCGTTTCCTACGGACCGTTCGCTGAGGCGTCCCACGGCAAACAGTTCCCCGAGCGGGACATCGTCCGGCGCGACTTCGCGCTGATGCGCGATCTCGGCGCCAACTGCATCCGCACCTTCACGCCGCCGCCTGAATGGCTGCTCGATCTCGCCGAAGAATATGACCTCGGTGTGCTGGTGGGGCTGCCGTGGACCGAGCATGTGTGCTTCCTCGATGAGCCCGAGGTCATGCAGGACATCCGCAGGCAGGTGGTGGCCGGCGTCGAATCCTGCAAGCAGCACCCCGCTGTTTTTGCCTACTTCATCGGCAACGAGATCCCGCCTGACATCGTGCGCTGGCACCAACCGGAACGCATCAAGGACTTCCTGCATGAGCTGTACAATCTGGTGAAGGGCATCGACCCCGACGCGCTGGTGAGTTACGCCAACTTCCCGCCCACCGAGTACCTCGACCTCGATTTCCTCGACTTCGTTTCCTTCAACGTCTACCTGCACCGTGAAAGAGATTTCCGTCGCTACCTTTCGCGCCTGCAGAACCTGGCCAAAGACAAGCCGCTGGTGCTGACCGAGTTCGGCATCGATTCAGTGCGCGAGGGCGCCACGGAGCAAGCGCAGATCCTTTCGTGGCAGGTGCGTGCCGCATTCGAATCCGGTGTCGCCGGCACCGTGGTGTTTTCGTGGACCGACGATTGGTTCACCGGCGGCTTCCAGGTGGGCGACTGGGCGTTCGGTCTCGTCGATCGTGAGCGGCACAAGAAGCCCGCCTACCATGCCGTGCAGAAGCTATACTCGGGTCAGCTGCCCCCGCCGCTGGAGCACCCACCCCGCGTCTCGGTCGTCGTCTGCGCTTACAACGCTGAGCGCACCATCGATGCGTGCCTCGCCTCGTTACGCACGCTGCGCTACGACAATTTCGAAGTCATCGTCGTTAACGACGGCTCGACCGACCGCACGGAGGAGATCGCACAACGCTACCCGGAGGTGCGCATCTTCTCGCAGGGGAACAAAGGGCTGAGCGTCGCGCGCAACGTGGGCATTGAGAACGCCACGGGGACGATCGTGGCCTTCACCGACGCCGATTGCGTCGTGGATCCGGATTGGCTGACGTACCTGGCCTACAAGTTCGTGCACTCCAGCTTCGTCGCGGTCGGCGGCCCAAATCTGCCGCCGCACGAGGCCGCGCGCGTTCCCGCTTGCGTGGCGGCGGCGCCCGGAGGACCGACGCATGTCCTGATCGACGATGAAGTGGCGGAGCACATTCCCGGCTGCAACATGGCGTTCCTCAAGAGCGCCCTCGACGAGATCGGCGGCTTCGATCCGATCTACCGCGCCGCTGGCGACGACGTCGACGTGTGCTGGCGCCTGCAGAACCATGGGCATCCGATCGGCTTCAGCCCGGCGGCCATGGTCTGGCATTTCCGGCGCAACACGATCAAGGCCTACCTCAAGCAGCAGATGGGCTACGGCAAAGCAGAGGCGCAGCTCTACTTCAAGCATCCCTTCCACTTCAACATGCTCGGACAGTCGCAGTGGATCGGCCGCATCTACGGGGACCTGGGCCGGTCACTGTTCTCCCGCCGCCCGGTCATTTACCATGGCGTCTTCGGGCGCGGTCTGTTCCAGACGCTCTACGAACCGTCGTCGTCGCTGCTGTCGTACTTACCCTTCACGCTCGAATGGAACGTGGTCGGGCTGGTGTTGCTCATCGGTGCGGTGGTGGCGGGCCGGAATCAGCTCCTCGCCGCCCTGCCGCTGCTCACGGCGCTGATCTGGGCGGGCGCACGGGCCTGGCGAGCCAAGGTCGATCCCCGCTACGACGGTGTCGGCAGCCGGTTGTTGATCACGGCGCTGATCTATCTGGGTCCGCTGTTGCGCAGCCTGCAACGCTACCTGTACCGCATCCAAGGCATGACCGACGTGGCGCGTATCCAGTTCGAGGAACCCTCGCAGCCGGCGCGTGTGCAATGGTTCAGGCGGCAGTTTTTCCTGTCTTACTGGTCCGAACGTGGGCTCGAGAAAGAGAATCTGCTGCATGCCGTCATGGAGTTCCTCCTGCCACGAAAATACCTCATCGCAGTCGATCAGGGTTGGAATGACCGCGACGTCACCATTTACCGGGGCATCTGGTCCAAAGCGGACTTGAAGGTCGCGGTCGAGGACCACGGCCGCAACAGGCGCCTCTTCCGCACCCGTTGCCGCGTGCGCGAGTCCTTGCTCTCGCGCATTTCGTTGCTGAGCTTCGCCGTCCTTGCCATCGCTGGCTGGTTCATCAGGCTGGCGGAGATCGAGGAGGTGGCGCTGCTTCTCGGCGTCCTCAATCTCGTGGTCGTCGCGGTCGACAACTACCGGCTCGGCCGGGTGATGTACCACGTCATCGAGATCGTCGCCAAGCAAATCCAGCTGACGCCGGTCGACGGCGTGTCGCCAGAGTGAGTTTATACAAACTGGCGCGCAGAGAATGTCAAACCGGAAATGGCGAATTGGAAATTGAAAACCGGCGAACCCACGGAGAGAGCGAATGCTCTTCAATTGGCCGGTTTGTCATTCCCGGGTTTCCATTTCCGGTCTGACATTTCTTTTCTCCCGTGAACATGAGGGTATTCCTCCAGGTCGCCCGCTACCTGCGTCCGTACCGCGGCCCATTCGTGTTCGCGGTGTTGCAGGTGATCGTCCTCAGCGCCCTGGAGATTCTCAAGCCGTGGCCGCTCAAGATCGTCATCGACTACGTCCTGCCGCGCGCCGCGCCTCCCTGGCCGATTCTCGCCGGCATGAGCCCTCCGGCCCTGCTGCTGCTGGCTACGCTCGGATTGATCGTCATCTACGGCGCCTCGGGCGGCGTCAGCGTGTTGAACAACTTCACCACCATCTCCATCGGGCAAGGCATGGTCAACGACCTGCGCAGCCGGCTCTACCAGCACCTACAGCGGCTGTCGCTATCGTTTCATTCGCGCGCCGCCGTGGGCGATCTGATCTACCGCATCACCGGCGACACCTACGCCATCCAGACCCTGGCGATGAACGGGCTCTTTCCGCTGCTCTCCGCTGCGCTGCTGCTCGTAGGCATGTTCGTCGTCATGCTGCGGCTCGATTGGAAGCTGACGCTGGTGGGGCTCGCGGTCTGTCCGTTTCTCCTCCTCGCCATCGTCCTGCTGAACCGGCGCATCACCGCTGTGGCGCTGCGGGCGCGCGAGAGCGAAAGCGCGGTCTACCAGCTGGTGCAACGCGGCATGTCTGCGATCAAAGTGGTGCAGGCGTTCTCCAAAGAGGAGGAGGAGCACCGCGCCTTCGTCAGCCAGAGCGCGGCGAGCCTGCGGCAGAACCTGACCCTTTACACGCTGCAAACGGCGTACGGTGCAGGGACCAACCTGGTGCTGGCCCTCGGCACCGCCGCCGTCCTGTGGGTCGGGGCGCAGCATGTTTGGAAACGGGATCTCACGATCGGTGATATGGTGGTATTTCTGAGTTATCTCGCTTCCCTGTATGCACCGATCAACGCGATCATCCAGACCTACGGCACGGTGCAGGGCGCCAAAGCGGGAATGGCGCGCGTCATCGAAGTACTGGAGCGCGAGCAGACGGTGCCGGACGGCACCGAGGAGTTTCGCACGCCGCCCCCTGGCCACATCGAGTTCCGCGACGTCTCGTTCGGCTATTCGGCGGAGCGTGAAACGCTGCATCACATCAGCCTGCAGGCACAGCCCGGGCAGATGGTCGCGATCGTGGGCCCCACCGGCGCGGGCAAGAGCACGCTGGTCAGCCTGATTCCGCGGTTCTACGACCCCTCTGCGGGACAGGTGCTGATCGACGGCGTCGATGTCCGCGAGCTCAAGTTATCCGCCTTGCGGCAGCACATCGGTATGGTGCTGCAGCCACCGATGGTGTTCCCGCTCAGCCTGCGCGACAACATCGCCTACGGCCGCCCCTCCGCCAGCTTCGCGGAGGTTCAAAGCGCAGCCCGGATGGCGCAGGCCGACGGGTTCATTGAGCGTCTCCCGGCGGGCTACGACACCGTCATCGGCGAGCAAGGCGTGACCTTGTCGGAGGGCGAGCGCCAGCGCCTCACCATCGCGCGCGCCCTAGTGCGCAATGCGCCCATCCTGATTCTTGACGAACCGACCTCGTCGGTCGACAGCGCCACCGAAGCGATGATCATGGAAGCGATAGAGCAGGTGGTGCGCGGCCGAACCACTTTCGTCATCGCCCACCGCCTGAGCACGGTGCGGCGCGCGGCGCAGATCATCGTCTTGCAAGACGGTGCAATCGTCGAGCGCGGCACGTTCGAGGCCCTGCTCGAGCGCCAGGGTGCCTTCGCTGCGCTCTACCGTACGCAGTTCAGCCCTCCCCACCCCAGCGCAAGCGTCCACTGAACGGAGCGGTCTTGGGTGGTAATGCGACTGCGGTATGGGTTCATGTGCCCCACTGTAGCCATAATGGCGCGCCCGTCACAACTGTCCATCGGTTGGCGAAACTATGGTCAGCAGTGGTATACGACTCGGCATGCTCATTACGGTGTACGAGGTGACCGACGAATGAGCGAATTCGGCTACCGATGCGAGCAGTGCGACGGCACGGTCCGCCCCAAGCGGGTGCAGCGCGAGGCCTTCAAACACAAGACCCACTTCGTGATCCTCGAAGACGTGACGGTGGGGATCTGTGACCAATGCGCCAGCCGCTACTACACGGCCGACACGCTCAAGCGGGTCCAGGAACTGGCCACGGGAGCGGTCGCTCCGGAGCGTTTCGACGAGATTCCAGTCGCGCCCGCGCGGTAGACGAAGCGCGAGCATTGCTCAGCCTTGCTGAAAACAGCGGCCCAGGGCTATTTCGGTACCTCGACCAAGTACGCGCTTATCCCATGACAGATCCGATTCTCGTGGAGCGCATCACCGCGGACCCCGAGATCTTCGGCGGCAAGCCGATCATCCGCGAGATGCGGATCTCGGTGGAATTGATCCTGAGCTTGCTGGCGCAGGGAGAAAAGCCGGAGGACATCCTCGCCAACTACCCAGATCTCGAACCGGACGACGTCCGTGCGTGCGTCGCGTACGCCCACGCGATCATCGCCAACGATTCGCCTGATGCAATCCGCGTGGCACACAAGTGAAATTCCTTGTTGACCGGTGCGCCGGTCGGCGGCTGGCGGACTGGCTGCGCGCAGAGGGACACGATGTCGTAGAGACACGGGAGCGCGGGCGTGATCCCGGTGATCCCGTCGTGCTGCGGTGGGCAGCGGTCGAAGGACGTGTCCTCGTCACGATCGATACGGACTTCGGCGCACTCGTCTTCCAACACGGGAAGGCGCATTGTGGGGTAGTAGAGGCGTTTGGCACGATCTGTGGCAAAGGTGCCAACAGTCCACCATAACCATCAGATTAGCTGTCCCGGTTACACCCTGATGCTGTCACCTTCCACCTAACATCGTGCCACTTTGACACCTTCCCTTCTGACCTGCGCCAGCGCCGCTCGCAGTGATTTGCGGTGCGCGGCGCCGTGATCAGCACGGTTCTCCGCGTCCGGACGCGTCCGGCGGCACAACTGCTCAGTCTCCGCAGGACGCGGCCGTACTCGCGAGAGCGGCGGCTCGTGCGCCGCAGCGCCGAGGGCTCGAGCCCCCGGCTCAATGAAAGCAAGCCGGCTGGAAGCCGGCTGCGCGCTCTGACCAGCCCGATTGATCGGGCTTTCTTTCACTCAGCCGGGTGCTTTGAGCGCCCGGCGGGCCGCTGGATCATCCCCCTACCGTCCCGGTGGTGTATCGAGAAGCGTTCTTTGGCTCTCCCCGCCACCAAGACTGAGGGCGTGCCCGGAGGTACACTTCGTCCTTGACAATTTTGCACTTCGCAGCGTAGCAGCCGCTGCTAATTGCGTAGCTTTGTCGCAACCATGCCGGGCGCGCTCTGGCGGGTTGAAGGAGTGGCAATGAAGGCTGTACGGCAAAGTTGGATCTACGCCGCTGCTGCTGGCGCGGCGCTGCTCGCTGCGTGAAGGTCGCATCGGCAGTCGAAGTGACGGATGCAGACCGTGTCTTTCGAAACTATACACGCGAGACCGCCACTGTGGGTGAGAACCGCATCCGCCTCGAAGTCCGCGGCCTGGAAGAGGGAACCGACGATACGGCGCGCTTGAACCTTGCCGGCCAGCATCTCCCGGGCTGTGCCGTCGGACAGCCGGGGTGCTCGAAGGATCTCAACGCCGGGATCATTGACCTGGTCGGGTCGTATGGCCTGGGCAAAACCGCCGAGGTCGGGTTTATCCTGCCGGGTATGGTTCGATCGTTGCGCACCGCCTGTTCAAGGACGGCTTCAAAGGAAACCATTATCACGACCTCACCATCCTTCCGGGTGTCGACGTGAACTTGTCTGAGAATCTCATTTTCCGGCCGACCGGGCCTTGGGGGTCAGCCCGTCGGCAGCGGATTGGGGAATCGGGGTCGGGGCCGCAGTGATTTTTTGAGCTACTGGGTCTGTAAACCGTGGAGCGGCGCGAGAATTTCGTGATTGCAATTCGTCATTCCCGCAGTCTTCTGGCGGGAATCCATTGCCGTCTTGCGCCGCCGCCCCACCCACCTGGATGCCCGCCGAAAGATTGCGGGCATGACGGAATGCGGATTGGCGGTTGGGTTGCGGGCGTCAGCCCGCGCTGAGATTCAATAATTGACCCGCTGCAGGCATAAGCCGCAAGCCGGGGCGGTCGGACCGGCGAGGGTACGGTTGCGTGCCGCCAGCAAGGCTGGAAGATCAGCGGCGCCGCGCTCGCCCAGGCCGACCTCGACCAGCGTCCCGATGATATTGCGCACCATGTGCCGCAGGAAGCCGGTGGCTTCGATGGTGTAGGTGATGAGCTGATCGGAGTGATCGAGGTCACTCCGGAGCACCCGCCGGACCGGCTGCTTCGCCTCACAGCCCGCGGCCTGGAACGAGCTGAAGTCGTGCTCGCCGATGAGGTGGGCGGCCGCGGAGCGCATGGAATCGAGAGCCAGTGGGCGCGGTACGTGCCAAGCGTAACGCCGCCAGAACGGAGACATCCAGCGCGCGTTCCAGATGCGGTAGGTGTAGACGCGGCTGCGCGCGGCGCGGCGCGGGTCGAAGCCGTCGCCGGCCACTTCGGCAGCTGTGACGCAGAGGTCCGGCGGCGTCAAGGCGTTGAGCCCGCGCTGGAGCATCTCCGCCGGCAGCGCACGTTGCAAAGCGAAACTGATCATTTGACCGCAGGCGTGCACGCCGGCATCGGTGCGGCCCGCAGCCACCACCGCCGCCGACTCGCCCGTCATCTGGGTGAGAGCGCCCTGCAACACGGCCTGGATCGTGCGGCCGTTTGGCTGCACTTGCCACCCGTGGTAGTCGGTGCCGTCGTACTCGATGGTCAGCTTGTAGCGCATGATCCTCGGCAGCCCTCACCCTGTCCCTCTCCCAGGGGGAGAGGGAAACCGGCACAAGCCTTCGAAGTTACAAGTAGTCGCGGATCAGGAGTTCCGCGATCTGTACCGCGTTGACCGCCGCACCCCTACGGATGTTGTCGATCGCCATCCACATATCGAGGACGTTGCCCCACTCGTCGTCGCGCACGCGGCCGACCAGCGTCGCGTCTTGCGCCACCACCTCCGCCGGGGTCGGATACTGCGGGCTGCTGGCATCATCCTGCAGCAGAACGCCCGGCGCTGTGCGCAGCATTTCACGGGCGTGCGCCGCCGTAACTTTGGCCGCCGTTTCCACATTCACCGATAGCGCCGCGCCGTAGAACACCGGGACGTAGCTGCGCGTGATACTCACGGGCAGTGACGGGTCCGCCAGCAGCCGGCGCAGGGCGGCTGCGACCTGGCGCTCCCCACGTGAGGCGCCGCCCGCCAGCAGTTCGCCGATCTGCGGCAGCACGTTGAAGGCGATCCGGTGCGCGAACAGGTCGTTCTCCACGCTCCGCCCATTCATCAGTTCCACAGTCTGGCGCTGCAGCTCGTCGACCCCGGCGCGCCCGGCGTGGGTGACCGGTTCGAAGCTTGAGCAGACGACGCGCGTCACGCCGGCTGCTTCGTGCAACGGTTTTAGTACCGCCGCCAGCGCGACGACCGGCGCATCAGGGCTCACGACGACCAGGCGGTCGGCGTAGCTGCCGAGATCCGCGGTGTTGACCTCCGGCACGATGAGCGGGACGTCCGCCTCATCCGCCAGCAGTTGGCTGGTGTCGATGACGACGGTGCCGGCTTGCGTGGCGCGCTCGACCCATTCGGCACTTACTTCCTCACCAGCCGCGAAGAAGGCCAGGTCGGTGCCTTCGAAGCGCGCCCGCTCGAGCAGGTCGACCCGGGCGGTGAGTTCACCGCAACGCACCTCGTCACCGGCGGAGCGGTGTGAGGCGTAGAGCTGCAGGTCCGCGATCGGGAATCGGCGTTCCTCAAGAACGGATACGATTTCCGCCCCCACCAGGCCTGTGGCGCCAACGACGGCGACCGAGTAGACGGACTTCTTCATCGTCAGTTCGCCTAGCTCAACGTTGCAGGTGCTGGACCACTAGGGCGCCCATTTCGCAACATCCGACACTCGTCCCGGTAGCGGCAATGTCCGCGGTGCGGTGGCCCTCGGCCAAGACTGCGGCCACCGCGTCCTCGATGGCGGCCGCCGCTTCGGGCTGCCCGAGCGAGTAGTGTAGCATCATGGCCGCAGAGAGAATGGTGGC
Organism: Binatia bacterium; assembly: GCA_050015455.1. Lineage (GTDB taxonomy): Bacteria > Desulfobacterota > Binatia > HRBIN30 > HRBIN30 > JAGDMS01. The sequence goes on along the minus strand of JBEKBJ010000053.1, from coordinate 18,808 downwards.
GAGTGGATTTGCCAGGTTATGCCCGGCAATGTCGGGGGCGCTGCCGTGAATCGGCTCGTACATGCCGCGTGGGTGTCCGAGACTATTGAGCGCCTCGCCCAAAGAGGCCGAGGCCAGCAAGCCCATGGAACCCGCCAGCATCGAAGCTTCGTCGGTCAGGATGTCACCGAACATGTTCTCGGTCGCGATCACGTCGAAGTCCCGTGGCCGGCGGAGCAAATACATCGCCATGGCGTCGACCAATACATCCTCGTAGGCAACGTCGGGATAGTCCCTCTGCACTTCGTGAGCGACCTCGCGCCACAGGCGTGAGGAGGAAAGGATGTTCGCCTTGTCGACGGAGGTGAGTCTTTTCCGCCGCTGTCGCGCCAGTCCAAAGGCGGCGCGGAGCAAGCGCCTGATCTCGACCTCGTTGTAGATCATGGTGTCGAGGGCCTCACGACCATTGCTGCCGCTCCGGCGCTCACTCGGCTTTCCAAAGTAGATGCCTCCGGTCAGTTCGCGGACCACGACGAGGTCGACACCGCGCAGGATCTCGGGTTTGAGCGGCGCAGCATCGAGCAGCTCGGGAAAGACGCGCACCGGCCGCAAGTTGGCGAACAGCCCGAGCTCTTTGCGCAAGCCGAGCAGGGCCTGCTCGGGACGCACGGCGGCACGCGGGTCATCCCATTTCGGCCCGCCGACGGCGCCTAGCAACACCGCATCACTGGCTTGTGCCAGATGTAGCGCGCCGTCCGGCAGAGCAGTGTGAAAGGCGTCGATGGCCGCGCCGCCGACGATGGCCTCGGTAAACGTGAGTTCAAAATGGAACCGGCGGCCGCACGCTTCCAGCACCGCCTTCGCCTGCTCCACTACTTCGGGACCAATCCCATCCCCCGGCAACATTAGGATCTTCACGGTATCCTCTGTGGCGCAAATCCGATTCCAGCACAATCACCTGCGGGCTTATTCACGGCCCGGTACTGTGGGTCTGCGGGTAGTGCTGGCGCCGGTATTCCAGTTTGTTCAGCGCGTTCACGAACGCCAGCGCGCTCGCACGCACCACGTCCGGATGCGCTGCGTGCCCGATGGCCATCAGGCCGTCCGACTCGATAAGAAGCGAAGCCTCTCCCTGAGCGTCGGTTCCGGGGGTAACGGCGTTGACGTGGTACCGCTGGAGCTTCGCGTGAATGCCGGTGATCTTCGAGATCGCCCTGCAGCATGCATCTACCAACCCGTCTCCGGACTCTTCATCGCGAACCTCGTTGCCGTCCACCCGGAGGCGGACCGAAGCGTGGGCGGTTTCGCTGAATGATGCCACAGAAACGTCAATGAGATCGAACCGGTGCGACCCCATGGTCACCTCCGCCACAATGGTGATCAGATCCTCGTCGTAGATGTCCTTCTTCAAGTCCGCCAGGGCTTTGAAGCGTTCGAAGGCCTTGTTCATGTCGACCTCATGGAGATCGATGCCGAGCTGCTGCAGCCGCTCGACGAAGGCGTGTCGGCCGGAATGCTTGCCCAGCACCAGCTTGTTGCTCTTGATGCCCACTGACTCGGGCCGCATGATTTCGTAGTTGAGTGTATCTTTGAGCACCCCGTCCTGGTGAATGCCCGCTTCGTGGGCGAAGGCATTGTCGCCGACGATCGGTTTGTTGGCGGGGACGGTGAGCCCGGTGATCTGTGCCAAATGGCGGCTGGCGGGGTAGATGTACTCGGTGGCGATGTTGGTCCGCAGCCCGAAGAAGTCCTTGCGCGTCTTGATCGCCATGACGATTTCCTCCAACGAGGCGTTGCCGGCGCGCTCGCCGATGCCGTTGATGGTGCACTCCACCTGACGCGCGCCGTTGCGAACGGCGGCGAGCGAGTTGGCCACCGCCATCCCCAGATCGTTGTGGCAGTGGGCGCTCCAGGTGACCTGGTCGCCGCCCGGTGTATGCTCGATAAGGTAGCGCATCAGCGCCCCGAACTCTTCGGGTACGGCATAGCCGGTGGTGTCGGGGACGTTGAGGACGATGGCTCCGGCTTTGATGACCTCTGCGAACACCTGCACCAGGTAGTCGCGGTCGCTGCGCGAGGCATCCTCGGCGGAGAACTCGACATAATCGAGGTGCTTCTTGGCGTACTGCACGGCCCAGCAGGCGGCGTCGATGACTTCCTCGCGGCGCATCATCAGCTTGCGTTTGAGATGGATGTCCGAGGTCGCGATGAAGACATGGATACCAGGGTGCTTGGCCTTTTCGACGCTCTTGATGGCGCGCTCAATGTCGGCCTCGCGCGTGCGGGCCAGGCTCAGCACGACGGGCTCGGTGACCGCTTCGGCGATGCGCGCCACCGACTCGAAGTCACCCGGTGACGATGCCGCGAATCCCGCTTCAATGACATCGACTCGGAGCTTCTCGAGTTGTCGCGCGATCAGCAGCTTCTCTTCCACGTTCATCGTCGCCCCGGGCGACTGCTCCCCGTCTCGCAGGGTGGTGTCGAAAAGGCGCACGACATTTTGATCTGGATTCATTTGCTCCTCCGTTCCTTGCAGGCCTCTCAAAAATCGAGGGCCACGGGGGGAGCCGCCCGTGGCCCTTCAGCAAACAAAAACGCCACGGACGGCTTGCCCGCCCGTGGCGTCCTTCGGTGGCGTATCTCCTTCACGCTCCCGCGGACACACCGGGCGGGCCCAGAAGCAGCAGGGCGAGCAACGAGACCGAACCACGTGCATCCCGAGAAGCGTTCATTGTCACAAGGTGTAAAGGAGAGGCCTAGCGTTGTCAAGGGGCCGTGCCATCACGTCGACGCGCCAGGCCAAGGCGGCGCTTCGGCGGAGGAGTCTGTACATCGAGGCGGCTGCCGCTGAACGGCACCACCTTTCCCCGCCGCCGCATCCGCCCGCGGAGCCGTCTGCCCCGCACCCACGCCCAGCGCAACGGGCCGGAGGAAGCGTACAGCAAGAAGCTGAGGAACAGCATGACCTGCGGCTCGGCGATGAACAACTTGAGCAGCACGATTACCCCGATGAGCACCCAGAACGGTTGCCGCCGGTACAGCTCCGTTTCCTTGAAGCTGAAGTACTTCAGATTGCTGACCATCAACCCCGCCAGCGCATAGGTCACCAGCAGCAGTTCGAAATGCCCTTGAGTCGGTCCCTCGCCGCCGAAGTAGTAGTAGACCAGCACGATGGAGGCGACGACCTCTGCCGCAGCGGGGATCGGCAGGCCAACGAAGTTGCGCTTCTCCGCGTTCTCGTACTGCACGTTGAAGCGCGCCAGCCGCAAGGCGCCACAGGCGACGTACAGCGATGCGGCCAGCCAGCCCCAGCTACCCCAGGGCTCGAGTGCCCAGCGGTACACCAGGATGCCGGGCGCGACACCGAAAGCGACCAGGTCCGAGAGCGAGTCGTACTCGATGCCGAAACGCGTGGTCGAACGCGTCAGCCGCGCAATGCGGCCATCGAGGATATCGAAGATGTTGGCGACCAGGATGGCGATCGCGGCACGCTGGAAATCGGTGTGGAAGCTGGCAATTACCGAGTAGAAGCCGGCGAACAGGGCGGTGGTGGTGAGCAGGTTGGGCAGGACGTAAACGCCCTTACGGATTGGTGTTGTGCGGTCACGGGCGGAGAGCTGCGGCTCCCCTTCATCTGTCAGGTCCACTGTGCAATCACCGTCTTGCCGCCGCGGGCACGCATCCCCACATCCACACACACCCGCACCTCGGCCGGCAGGTAAAGGTCCGCGCGCGAGCCGAACATGATCATGCCGCAACGCTGACCGCGTTCCGTCTCCATGCCGACATGAAGATAGCAGACAATGCGGCGGGCGATAAACCCCGCGATCTGCACGAAACACAGCCGCCGTCCGTGCTCATCTTCCATGAGGACCGCATTTTGCTCGTTGTCGAGCGACGCCTTGTCTGCAAAGGCGCGGAAGTACTTGCCCTGGTTGTACCGCACCTCGAGCACGCGTCCGGCGATCGGCACGCGGTTGACGTGCACGTCCAGCGGCGACATGAAAATGCTTACCAGAGTCGCCTCGCCGCGCAGGAAGCGGTCGTCCTGCACGCGCGCCACCTTGATGACGCGGCCGTCGGCCGGCGACACGATGAGGTCCGGACCGCCCGGCACTGCCCGCTCCGGATCGCGAAAGAAACCCAGCACGAACGCCAACAGCACCGTGCCGAGCACGGCACCGATTACTCCGCCGAACCACCACAACGCCAGCGCCACAACGAACGCGGCCGCGATCAGCCTGTATCCTTCGGGGGCAATTGGAGGCCCGGCGCGGCGCGTCGGTGTTGCGGGAATGGTCGGAGGGTTCGCCAAGGCAAATGAACTGTAGCGGAAACGACGGGCGCTTCCCAACTGCCCATAACGACGCTCGAACGCCATTGAACCCATAGTCGACATTGCCTAAGCTTTCTAGAGGAGCGGTTATCGGATTCATGTTACCTTGGATTACGGCGAGGCACCCCGACATCGCCGTCCGCTACGAGTATCCAACTCGGAAGCCAAAGGACCATGCCGGCCCATGAACGCAGTGAGCATCAAAGTGCGCGGCACTGTGCAGGGCGTAGGTTTTCGCCCTTTCGTGTACAGAATCGCCACGGAAGCAGGGCTGCGCGGATTTGTGCGCAACACACCCACCGGTGTCGAAATCCGCGTCGAGGGGGAGAACGGCTTCCGGTCCTTCCTCGATCGGCTGCGCCGGGAAATGCCGCCCCTGGCGCGGATCGACCACATGCAGGTGCGCAAGGTGCCGCCGCTCTTCGTTTCAGAGTTCCACATAGACACAACTCGTGATGGAGGCTCCACGGTGTTCGCTCCGGCCGACCTCTTTATGTGCGACGCGTGCCGGGCGGAGCTGCAAGACCCCAACGATCGCCGCTACCGCTACCCGTTCATCAACTGCACCAATTGCGGCCCGCGCTACACCTTGCTCCTTGGGCTCCCATACGATCGAGAGAAGACGACCATGCGCGTCTTCCCCATGTGCCCAGACTGCCAGACGGAGTACGAATCCCCGTCCAGCCGGCGGTTCCATGCCGAACCGAACGCCTGCCCAACTTGCGGCCCCGAGATCACGTTCGTTGACTTCCCCCTCCCTGCCGAGCAACCTCCCCCTCACCCCCTCCTTGGTAAGGAGGGGGCAACAGAGATCGAAAAAACCGTGGCTAGCCTCCGCGAAGGTAAGATCGTTGCGCTCAAGAGTCTCGGCGGCTTTCACCTCATCTGCGATCCGTTCCAGCCTGGGGCCGTGACGCGGCTCAGAGAGCTGAAGAAGCGCTCGAGGAAGCCGCTCGCACTGATGGCGCGCGATGCCACGGTCATCGAGAAACTGGCCTACGTAAGCGCGGACGAGCTTGACATGCTTGCGTCCCCCCAACGGCCCATCGTGCTGCTGCGGAAGAAGAAAGAGATCGACGGGCTTTCACCCAATCTCGACACCTACGGCATCATGCTGCCGTATACGCCACTCCACGCCCTGCTGCTCCAGGAGATACCGCTCGTGGTGGCGACCAGCGCCAACGAGCGGGACGGCCCGATCCTCAAGGATGAGGGCGAGGAGCTAGCTATAACACTTGGTGGCAGGAACTCGGCGGATTTGAGTCAAGCTCGTCCGAAGCCGTTTGAAGCGACCCAACGGGGAGCGGACCCGTCAAACAGACGCGGGGCGCAGCCCCTTGCGGACTGCATGCTCACACACAACCGCCCGATCGCAAACCGCTGCGATGACTCGGTGGTGCGGGTATGCCGTGGCGGTGCGCTCTTTCTGCGCCGCGCCAGGGGATATGTGCCGGACCCGCTCTGGCTGCCGGACATCCGAGAGCCGAAGAGTATCCTCGCCTTGGGGGCGGAAATGAAGAACACCGTTACGCTCTTCAAGGACGGCTACCTGATCACCAGCCAGTATCTCGGAGATATGAAGGACGTGCGTAACCTCGCGTACATGGACGAAGCGCTGGAGAAGTTCCGCGAGCTGTTCTCCGCCGACCCTGCGCTGGTGTGCTGCGATCTCCATCCACGTTTCACCACCACGCGGCTTGCGGAAGGAACCGGGAAACCGGTGATCCGGGTCCAACACCACCTTGCGCACGTGTTCGCCGTGATGGCGGAGCACGGCCTCGATCCTCGCGGGAACTACCTCGGCGTGGCCTTTGACGGCATGGGTTACGGCGACGACGGTTGTGTCTGGGGCGGGGAGTTCTTGGCGCTCAGTGACGGGAGAACGCAGCAGCGCTGGCATTTGCGCTACGTTCCGCAGCCCGGCGGCGACTTGGCCGCGCGCGAGCCGTGGCGGATGGAGCTGAGTTACCTTCGGGACGCGACCGGCGAAATCCCTCGGGTCGGTGTTCTTCAAGATATCCCGGAAGCCAAGATCCGAGCGGTGACCCGAGCGCTCGAAGTTGGGATCAACGCTCCGCCCACCTCTTCCGTGGGGAGGCTCTTTGACGCCGTCGCCGCCTTGGTTGGCGTCGCTCCAGACAGCATGGACTACGAGGCCGAGGCTGCCATGCGGCTCGAGTGCGCAGTGGAGCCTTCCGAGCAAGCGGTGTATTCATTCTCTATCGCTGGAGAAGAAATCGACGTGCGCGAGATGATACGCGAAATCCTCCGCTCCGGTGAACCACCCGGAGTTGTGGCCGCGAAGTTCCACAACACCGTTGCGTCTGTCATCGCCCGTATGGCGGAAGTGTGCAGGGAGATATATGGAATAGGCTCGGTTCTCCTTTCCGGAGGCGTTTTCCTGAATGCCGCTCTCTTGGAGAGGACGTTCACGATGCTCGAGGAGAAAGGATTCACGGTGCATTACCCCCGTCGTCTCTCTCCCGGGGATGAAGCCATCTCCGTGGGGCAGGCGCTGTACGCCGTGACGCAAGGAAATTGAAATGTGTTTAGCTGTTCCGTTGAAGCTCATCCAGGTTGACGGAGAGCACGGCGTCGTCGAGATGGGCGGCATCCGCAGGAAGGTGAACTTGAGCTTCGTGGAAGATGCGCAACCGGGCGACTACGTCGTGGTACACACGGGCTTCGCCATCACGCGCATGGACGAGGCGGAAGCTGCGGAGACCTTGAGACTCCTCAGTGAATGCATCGAGAAGTCCGAAACGTAGCGGGCGGTTAACAACTTAACTACGTCCCTCGGCGCTTGTTGGCAGACGGAGAAGGACGCGCTCGTGTTCACGTTCATCGACCTCGCTCTGCCCTACCGCCAGGTTGACGTCTCCCTTGAGGACCCGCTTCCCTTTGCGACCCTTCAGGCGCAGAGTATCGTCGAACACGGCGAAGGGTATGCGGTGCGGGTCGCCTCGCTCGAACACTTGTTGGCCATGAAACAGAAATTCAGCCCTTGCGACCGCAAGATGCCCTTGACATCGAGATGTTGGAGAGGAAACTCGTAGAGGGGAAGGCGCCATGAGCGAGCCGGAGTGGACCGGCGAGGTGAGGCAGGACGAGTGGTCCTTGGCGATGATCTTCCGCTGGCTGGAGGAGTCGGCCGCGTTTCTCTACGAGATCGAGGCGCACCGCCGTCCGGCGCAAACGAGCGAGCCTGAACTGTCAAGAAGGCGTTGACGCCCCCCACGAGGCTCCCCGTCGCCGGCGGAGTGGGTCAGCGCTCTATCCGAAGGCCGTCTACGACTGCGCCAGTTTCGCGCTGACGAGCCGGTTCAGCGACACTTTGGCTTCGGCCGCCTCGGTCGCGAGCCGCCGATGGAGGTGTGGCGGGATGCGCACACGGAACTCACCCCGATACGGCTGCAGTGCCATGGGAACGGGGATCGGTTCCTTGGCGCGCCCTATGTCGGTCACCACCCCGCGCACCAGCCGCACGATGCCCGCGAGGGCGTCGGCCTGCGATCGGTCAAGCCAGCTCAGGCTGGGAAACTCGGCACACAGACCCACGAACTCCTGGTCCTCTTCAGACCACGCCACGCGGTACGTGTAGCGCTCTACCAGCGCGGCCGGAGCCGTCGTGAGCCCCCTTCGTCCACTGCGTCGTTCAGTTCCTTTTGCTTCCCTTGGCACCGTGCTTGGCCTCCAATATTCTCTGCGCCCGCAACCGGTCGATCGCCTGGAGCGCCTGGCGCACCTGGTACGCTTTCGCCTTTCCACCCTCGCCCATCTGCAGGTTCACACGGGGATCCCCGGGCCAGGGCATCTTCCACACCCGATGGCTCGTTCCCTTTTGCCGTGGTGCGCCGAAGAACGCCGACACCACCCTGCACGCATCCGCAAAGCGGACATCCCGTGGGTTCGCGCGCATTCGTGCGAGTAGCTCATCGACATCTGCGGGCACGACCGTATGGTGTCAACACCGGTACCACACGTCAAGCGGCGCCAGCGGGCGGTTCCGCACTACGGCCTCTCGCTCACCGCCAGCGCGGCGGCCTTGTCGGTCTCCAAGCAGAGCGTGCTGCGCGGCCTCACTGCCGGTGCCCACGTGCGGAGCGTCGCTGATCTGCTGCCGTACTGCGCCTGCCGGCGTCCAGGCCGGCTGCGTGCATCCGGCACGTGTTCCTTCTGCCGCCGCATCGGCCCTGTTTCTGGGGGCAGTCTCGTCGTCAATTCGCTTCACGTCACGTCCTCAACCGCTTTGGTTCGTCACAACTGCAGGCTCATTTCGAACTCGAAACACTCGGAACTACGTCCCCCAAGAGGGTCCTCGATTGCCAGCCTCATTTGCTTGCGGCTTGCCACTCGCGTCACCTGCCCGAGAGTGCAATTACCAGGAACCTCGTTCCGCCGAAGAGCGCCGCAACATAAAACAATAATGATGAATCAAATGGAAGTTGATGATGCATGAAATCATGAAGTGCAAGCCCACCAAACGACTAACATAGAAGAGCTATAGCAAACGAGAGACACCGAAATAACGGGCGTGCGGGCGTCTTCCCTCTTACCATCGCGCGGTTTCTAACTGCTGGTGCAATCCCCACACTCCCTGATGAAAGCCAACCAACGGGCCATAGGGGACGTAGGTCCGAGTGTTCCGAGTTGGTGACCGCATCATATGCCACACTCCTTGACAACAGTGCCCTTCGCGTATGCGCGCCCCCCGCCGCCGCTCGGGTGGCTATCCAACTGAACCGACAATTGTCCGAGCAGAACTCTCATCCACTTCCACTGGACCTGGCGTCGACGTTACGCAAGCCTCTCGGGTTCTGGCCAGATTTCTTTGCCGCCGCAGAAACTCGCGGTGAACACGCGGGCTGGATCGCCTGTGGCCTCGACGTTGGGGATCGGGGCCCCGGCCACGGTTTCGAAACCAGCGGGCACGTACAACGTGAAATCGAGCGGCTTAACTTTCCCTGCGGCCAGGTCTGCCATGTACCTGCCGACGGCATCCGCCTCGGGTCTGTTCAGGATATGCCCAGCGTAGTCTCCGCCGTTCTGGGTGAGGTCGGCGTAAAAAAAGGCGGAGGTGTACATGCTTGGGTGCCCGATGCTCGTTGGAAATCCCCGTCCGTACAGCATCACGGCCGCCTGGAAATAGCGCGCGAGCTGAAAGCTGGGCCACTTACCCTTTCCGAATACCAGCCCAGGCAAGAACGGGTCCGGCATCTCGACGTCCAGTCTCGAAATAGTGAAGGCGAAGCTGCACGCAGCAGCCAAATAGAAATCCTTCATCACATCGTGCCCACCGACATTGAACGTCTTATCGCTTGCCTTGTACGTCCTGCTAGACCCACTGAACTGCCCCCTCAGGTATCCCAATGCGTTGGCAGTCATCTCGCTGACCGCCTCTCCGACCACGTGAAGGAAAACGTCCATGAAGCCCTTTTTGCCGAACTCATCGTACCGCACCACCCCGTCACCGTCCTCGTCGAACGCCTCGAGGAAATATTTCTGCAACGACGTGCCCTCCAGCTGATCGACGGCTGCCATGTAGCTCAAGGTCGTCTTCTGCAGGTCCCAGGGCACTTTGAAGATGCCGTAGAAGAGGGTCTTTGTAACGAGGTCCTCAAAGGCACCATCTCTGAGCACGCCCAAGTGTCCTTGAACCGAGACGAGAGGCAGATCGCCTGTCAGATCGCGGCCAGTCACGTAGTACCGCATCTGGCCGAGGCCCCTTGCTTCGGCGCGTTCGAGACATACGTCGCGAGACAGGGGGGAATCGTACCCTTCCTCGGAGACGATGTTCTCTCCGCTGACCGTCGCGATCGGCACCTTCTGGAGAAAGGTCCCCAGCTTCTCCCGCTCCGCCACTTTCAAGGCCTCTGCGAGTGGGACGTTGTTGAACATATAGCGAGCGCACAGCGTGTCGGTTGCAACCGGGTCCAACCCCGTAAAGATCATCCCCTCGGGGGACTTCTCGCCGAGACCGATCCCCTGATGATCCACGTTTATGGCCTCGATGCCGTCGACGACGTGAACCATGAAGACCCCCTGGTTGGCCACCGCTTTCACGATGTCGATCATCGTGGCTGTGATCCCTCCCGTCTTCCTGACGATGTAAGCCCCTTTGCCGTCCCGTTGCGGTAAGCCAGTCTTGGGGTTTATCTCCGTTACCCAAACCACGTGCGGGATCCCGCCTTTCATCCCGGGAATCCTTCCTCTAGGCACGCTGTAGTCCCAGTCGAGACTCCCGGCGCTCGAGTGCTGCATCGGGTATAGCCCGACCCCTAGGTTCTTTATGACGTTGGTGAACAGAGCGACATTATGAACTTTGAGTTTCGGGACGTTCACCAGGACGCAGCCCGGGTACGCCTCCCGGTCTTCGCGGTTCCCCGGTGTTCCTCCCACGATGACCTTGTGCAGCGTGATGTACTTGTAGTTGATCCCGTCGGGCACCTCGCAAGCGCGGCCCTTGCTCAGATCGTCGAAGATTCGGTTCAGGTCGTACACCATGAGTTTGTCCGAGACGTGGCCAGGGGGGATAAAGGTGCCGGCCACGCTTTCCGCGTAGCCGCTCATGGGATCGTCTTCTGCTGAGGCCCCTTCGGTTTCGGACAGGTACTTGCGCGCGAAGTAGAAGCCCCATCCGCCGTACAAATCGTCTGAACGCCCCTCGATGACAGCCTCGGGCGTCACCTTCTTTCCGGCTGGGTTGATGAGCGAAAACATCCGTGCAAGTGCCGGAATCACGGTGCCAGCCTCCCCCAACGCCATCTGCTGGTAGCGGACGCCGATCTTGTCGTGGAACCACCGCATCAGGGCCGCCATGAACGGCCACTCGGTGCAGGCGGTGTTGCCATCGTCGGGCCCGTGTGTCTGGGGATGGATGTTCTGCGCATTCACGAGGTTGGGTTTGAAGAAGAGCTTCTGCCCCTTCTCGAGCCTCTGCCGGATCTCGTGGCTGAAGCCTGTCTCAGCCTCCAACCCGCCCAGAGCGACATCAAGGCCCCTGAACATGTAGTCGATCTTGCGCTTGATGGCCTGCCAGGCCTCCGTGTCCCCTTCGTCAATGTACTTCTGCAGGAGTTCGCCGGTACCGGCGTAGGATTCGTCCACCGCTACGCGGGCGACCCCGATCGGCGAACCGGAGGAGTCCACTTCTCGTCTGCCGAACGGTGAATCTGCAAACAGCTTTTCCGGACTCATGACGCCAACTCCCTTCTTTTCAAGTGGAGCCAGGGCTCTTATGAGGAAAGGTTACCTCGCCTGAGGTTCCAGGGGCAACCGGCACGACAGGGGGGCACGCCGCGGCAGGCGCGCGGCGCGAAGCGCCTCAGGCGACCGGCAGCTGCAACGGCTTGCACGGCTCGTCAGCGACCGAGGACAACGTCGATCCCTGCAAGCACCAGTTCGAGCTTTGCCTTGCTGAGCTTCCCGGTACGTTCGGTAAGATCGGTCTTGTCCAATGTCACAACCTGGGACACGTTGGCCACCGACTCCTTCGCAAGTCCGGTTACGCCCGGAGCAAGCAAGACGTTTCCCGGTGCGGTTGCCCACTTCACGTTGCTCGTCAGCGGAACACACACGACCGTGGCGATCTGGCTGCGATTCAGCGCGTCGCCCTGCACGACTACCACCGGACGTCGAAACCCTGGGCCCGATCCCCGTGGCGCCGGAAGGTCGGCCCACCAAACGTCACCCTGGGCTACGCTCACCAGTCGCTACGCTCCAGGACGCGACGGGAGGCCGCGCGGGAGAAGTCGTCCGCGCGTTGGTTGATCTCGGCCAACGTCCGGTTCATCGCCTCGGTGACGCGATCAGGGGCGTGGCGTGCCACGTACTCAGCAAGGGCTCGGCTGTAGACCTCGCTACGCGGTCGCTTCATCCGCCGGGCCAGCCGTTCAGCCTCCTCGAACACCTCGTCTGGGATCGACACGGCTGTCTTCATACCCGTAGTATAACCGATCCCCGTGCACCGTCAACTCTGCGAGCGGTCCCCCAAGGAGATTCCGCTGGACGCTCTGAGCGGTCCGTCCAACCGCTGCTTCGGCCCTCTTTTCTAGGTTGGCCCCGCGACTTCCTGATACGAGACTTCCGGCAGTCGAGCGTTGGTGCGGGCATGTTCAATCGTCATGCTCACCAGGTTCCCTCCCTGGCCGAGATCGACGTAGATGTTCCCTCTGATTTCCTCTCTACGTCCCGCTTCCCCCAGTTAGTTTGCGGTCGAGGTCAGCGCCACTTCGCGGCATCGAGCAGCTTCATGAAGTTTCGTTTCGGTTTGTGCGCCGCACGGACCGACGTTACATAGCCGGCAAATTCGCTCTGCCGCCCCATGCGGGTCATCAAGTCGCAGATCTTGCGCAGCAGGCGAACCGCTTCCGCGTACGCGTCGTTGTTCTTCCGCTGGAGGGTCGGCTCGATCTGTTTCTGATAGATCGCGAGGGCGTCTTCCGGGTGCTCGTTCTCACGCTTGGCAGCAAGCTCCATCCACAGCTCATTAGCGCAGCCACCGTCCTTGGCCTCACGCCATGCCCCGTCGACATCCTTCTCCCAGAGAAAGATCCGCACGAGATCGGAATGGTCCGCTCGCGGAGCCCACGACCAGCGGCTCTTCGCCGCTTCGGACCTCTGCTTTGCGATCGCTTGTCTGACAAGCGCCAGAGCCCTTTCGCGCCAGGGGCCCCAGTTGCCGGCGCGGTCAGCGTGCTCCTTGAGCTTCTGGTACCGCTCAAGTCCCGGGGAATCACCGAAGTCCGTCCAGATCAGGGCCATCGCTTCCTCGTGTCGCTTGCGACGATGGTAGGCGTTGGCCAGAAACTCCCGCAGGCGCGAATCGGTTCGTTGTGGAAACGCCTGAACGCCGCGCTCGGCCCACTCCAGCGCGCGATCATGCTGGCCTGCTTGTGTGTAGATCTCTGCGATCTGCAGGTACGCGTACGCGTGCGACAGGTCGCGCTGTTTGATGGCGACCAACGCCTCGACGTCGCCTGACTCTTGTGCCAACGTCTCCATGATGTGCGTGAGCCGGAACCGCTTACCGTAACGCTCAGGATCATTGGCTGTTTGCGGACCGAGCGCGGGGACTCGCGCCCAGGCCGCCTCGGCGAGCGTGCGGTAGACCGCCAGTCCTCGCTTGCCGAGCACGTCTGCGTACGTTGCCGCAGCGCCGTAGAAGGTGTCCCAATCGGTCCGCAGCTCCCATTCGAACAGGCGCTCCGCCAGCGCCTCGGGGTCCGGTTTCGCCTTCTTGCATGCCGCGTGATGAAGCTCTTGGAGTCGTTCCAGAAGACCACCCATGTGCCCGTCTGAATCGTCGACCGAGCCCATGGCGTTCTCCACCGCTGCGAGGGCGTATTCGGCGAGCTCGATGACCTCGGCGGCACGGCCGTCCTGCAGCAGTTCAGCAACCGAATCGATGACCTCATCGATGCCGTGGGCATAGTCCCAAGCCGAGCGGTAATCGACGAACTCCCCCGTGTCGACGGCGTTGTCGACCGCCGCGCGAAACGTGCCGAGGTCGAGCCCTTTCGGGGAGTTTTTCGCGCTCCGCATGAGCAGGCGCTCGCGCAAACGATCGTCGTTCATCGCCTGATCCATCAGCATGTTGACGAGCACATCTTTGTCCTGCGCGGCCAGATACACCCGCACATCGTCCATGGTAATGGTCGGTTTCTTCGATTTCCTGGAACGCCCCGCGCAATCCGAGGGTGGCGCAAGCGCGTCTGCGGCAGACTGCAGGAACGCCAGCCCGACGGCAACGCAGTGTTTGCAGAAGCCGCCGTCGCTACCGACCGGACATGTGCAGGAGTAGTCGACGGTGCCGTCGTCGACCCACAGTTTCACACGATAGCGCCGGCTCCCGTCAACGGTCGCCGTGACTGTTCCTTCGTGCTCCACCAGCCCCCGCACCGCTCCGTCGGCGAAGTAGTCCTCCCCGCGTTCGAACGATCGCGTTCCTGCCATGCGCCGCAGAAGCTCACGGTCGAGAATCTCTCCGATAGTGTGCTCTTGTGCAGCTGCCATCTTCGCCGCGGCGTTTCACCGTTGGCGTCCGCATAACCGGAATTCGCCGAGAAGTCATCCCTCCCGTCTTCTCGGCTGCGGCGGGTCAGGCCCGAGGAACGAACCGGACGGCGACGGCACAGATTGAAAAGCGAGTCGTACCGCCAGTAGCGGTCGCTGCGGTGGCGGAAACAAGGAACCTTTGACGGGGCAGCGGAGTCCGTACGGTCACGTGGTGGTCACGCCCTCGTCCGGTGTGCTAGTAAGATTGGTAGAGCTGGGTAGGCGAGGCAGCGGCGATGCTGGTCATCTCGATGTTCTATGGCCTGATCGTATCGATGTTCTTCGTCGATCGGAAGCGGCACAAGCTTCCGCACGTGCACGTCCGGTACCAGAATCAAGAAGCGGTCTTTTCGATTCCGCAGGGCCGCGTGCTGGACGGCAGCCTTCCAAAGGCCAAGGTACGGTTGGTGCAGGCCTGGATCGAAATTCATAGAGAAGAGCTGGTGGCTGATTGGTCGCTGGCGGTCGAGGGACAACCCGTCTTCAAGATTGACCCTTTGAAGTAGGAGACACCATGAACCCGCGCGTTCTCACCGTACAAGCTCACGATGATCATTCTCTAACCATCACGTTTACGAATGGCGAGAGGCGGCGCTTCGACGTCAAACCGTACCTAGATCAGGGAGTCTTCCGAGAGCTTCGCAGCCTATCGTACTTCAAGGCGGTCCGCCCAGCGCTCGGCACGGTTCAGTGGCCCAACGAGCAGGACTTCTGTCCGGACTTGCTGTACGAAGAGAGCATTCCCTGCGGTGGTTCTGCCGCTCGGTCGTGCTCTCGCGTCCGGCCCGCTCACACCCCGCGGAAAGCCGCCAGAGGCGGCGGAGGGACGGGAACGAGAGGGGCGTAGCGCGGATTCGGAGGAATTGAAGTGTCAGCGGCACCGGCGCGACGGGGGGGCACGCCGCGGCAGGCGCGCGGCGCGAAGCGCGTCCGCTTCAACCGCTAGTCCGGCCCTCTCTTCTAGGTTCGCCCCGCGACTTCCTGATACGAGACTTCCGGCAGTCGAGCGTTGGTGCGGGCATGTTCGATCGTCATGCTCACGAGGTTCCCTCGCTGGTCGAGATCGACGTAGATGTTCTCGCTGATCTCTTTAGTCTCGGCGACTTCATTATCCGTGAACTCGACAAGGGCCGTGTCGGTGTCCGCAAAATATTTGACTTTCATGTTTCGCTCGGACCGCAATCCGAAGAGAGTCGGATCAGTCGATCACCGGGTGCGGGCCTGCCGGGCCGAAGTCGGCCGTGTAGATCCCGCCCGGTCGGATCATGGGATCTCGTCCAGTCGGTCTGCTGCGTTGCGCAAAGCCAGCGCGTGGATAGCCCGCTCGCGCCGCTCGTCCTCGAGGATCTCCCGCATCGCTTCGTACTCATTCTCTGGGACGAGAACGTAAGCGGTGTGGGTCCGGGGGTCGACTACACGTTGCGGGCCCCTTCCATGCTGATCGAGTGCCTCCTGTTGTTCCCGCGTCAGTTCGATGTTCATGGTGGGCATTTTACCGTTCGGCAAGGGACCTCACAAAGGGCCCTTACCGTGTCTCGCCGAACGGCTTGGCACCCAACCGCGGCAGGAAGACGAACGCCTCCCCAAGGGGCAGCCAGAAGATCACGGGAGGACCACAGCATGGCTGATGCGGCTGCTCGCGAACCGTAAGTAGGCATAGACGTCCTCGATTTCGAGATCAGGATGCTCTTTGATGATCTGTTTCGGTGTCATTCCCGAGGCGAGAAGCTCCAGGACGTCCGATACCCGGATCCACATGCCGCGAATGCAGGGGCGACCCCCGCACTGCCGGGGGTTCACTGTGATCCGATGTGCCAATTGGGCCATGCGCGCTTCTTAGCACAGAGGGGGCTTCATGCCGAACCACGTGGCGCTCAGGCGCGGCCTCCACGTCCTCCGGAAGGTCCGGCGACATGAAGAACTTGTCGGGGTATAGGTAGTCCTCGCCCGACTGATGACTTCGAAGTACATCTTTCTCGGCGGCGGTCCTGTCAAGCAAGGCCGCTCCACTGCCGGTCCGATCGGGCGGCTGGTTAGCGGCAATACGCGCCAGTGCGACGACACAACGGTGAGCAACTTGGTACCAACCACAGAGTGAGGTAAAGGCGGCGCCGCAATCGGCCGTAGGCTGAAATCGCTCTTCGGCAGGGCGCTATCGTCTCTTCCCCAGGGATGGAAGTCCGCCTGAAACAAAGTGAGCCCGCCGGCGTCGCCGCTTCGGTTTCCGCATTGAACATGGCAGATCCACCTGCCATCTAAGTTCACCATGCCGTATTCGCCAAACTCCACAAGACATGGCTTCAAGCGTTCGGTCAGAAGGTTGCGTAGGTGCAACAGGAACTTGTCGTTGTCTGAGATTCCATCATGCTCCACACCAACAACGGTGTTGTCAGGTGCAACACCGATGAGCAACTCTCCCCCCTTGGTATTGCAGAAGGCAGCGATTGTCTTCAGAACTGCGTTCTCGATCTCTGGCCCATGTGCCTTCCTGTGAACATTCCATCGAAGGCTCGATTTAAACTCCAACCGTGCGGTCTCTCCATGCTTGATTCTACTCAGAAGGTCGTTGGTGGCAATTTGAGATTCGATTGCCCGGATGCGGTCTTCATAGAACCGGGCAAGAGCAGCATTCTTTGCCTTCAGTTGGCCTATCTCGGCGTCTTTGGACTGAAGCTCCCGCTTCAGACTGATGAGTTCAGGTTTGGTCGACCGTTCAATCTTGGCGTCACCGAGGCGGGCGAGTTCCGAAACCGGGAGGATGGGGATTTTAATGGCCGCGAGATCGGCAATCGAAAGCCGTGGGATGAACGTGCCACCCGTTGCCTTGGATGCCTTTGCGAGGAAGTCCTCTTGTCCCTGCACAGTCCGGAGGTAGGAGACTATGTAATCACCGGCGTGAGCGGAGCGAATGATGGCGCAACTGCTATTCACTACGGCGAGAGGGTCGTCAGCGGCGTAGACCAGGAGTTTGCGACGGTCGAAGAGCGTGGATACGATCAGATCGCCAGGGTGGGCAATCGCCCGCTGAAAACTTCCCTTGGCTATGTCGTTTGCATATGAATCCGCGTTTGTTGTAACCAAGTCACCAATGCGGATATTGCGACCACCAAGGCCTCAATGGACGCCTTCGATCCGGCCAGTCATGGACATGTCCAATCCGGCCAGTTGCGAGTGGTGCCAAGAGCTGCAAATCGAGGCCAGCGCAGGGCTTTCACCCCGAAGTGAAGCCCTGCGACTGGCCGGTTCGCAGGTGTCCACGACTGGCCGGTTTTGGGTGTCCACCGAGGAAGGAGCAGGTACTTGCCCGTTTTTCGTCGATCCTCGGGTCTCGGGCTAAAGCCTGCAATGACTTCCGCCAGTTCACCGATTGTCTTGGTTGGTGTGCTCATGTCGTTCTCTTGCCCAACGCCTTGTTGGGCCGCGTTGACATACCTAAGGCAATCACCCCGCTGATGGGACGCTTGGTGACACAGCCACGTTGATGAATTCGTAGGTTATCATCCCTTCGTCCCGTGGGTTGGGCATCGTGAGGACGTCCGAGGAGACCATGACGAGATAACGCCGCGAACTGAGCACGAATCCACCAAGCACACCTCCGGAGTAACGCCGAGCTTGCTCGTAGGCTTGCAGAGCCTTGGCGTCCAACTCTGTGGGCACGCGTACAACCTTCCATTCGGTTAGGACGAGTCCCTCCGCTGCCCGCCGAAGTTGCAGGCTAAGCTCAAGAGGAGTTCCGAGGACGAGATCTGTTTGCTCACCTTTCGCTGAGGCCTTGAAGCCCCAGATGCCGTGCACCAGGAGATGAGCCGCTCCAAGCTTTTCACAGCGGGTCTCGCCTTCTTCAAATGCCCGCCGCCAACTCGCTGCTACGTTCACATCGGCGACGATGCTCCTCTGAAGATGAATGAACGCACGGTCTACCAAGCTGCGCACAACCTCATCGCGATCGGCAATGAGATACTCGAACTCCGACCGGAACGACGCCAGTATGGTCACAATCCACTGGGTTCCGGGAATTCCGCAAAAAGACCCGGAGCACTTTGCCGGACCCTCGACGAAGGCTCTGAGTCGCAGGGCTGCCTCAGATGGTAGAGAGTTACCGTGGCACTCATGGAATCCCTGCAACGCACGCATGATGTCTTGACCATTTGCGATCAGGTGGCTGCTGACGCCGTGGTAGTCGTTGCCCCATACGGTCACGGATCGCATATAGAAGCTTGCAACATCCAGAAGCGCAGCGATTCGAGCGGACAGCGCTCGCCATTCCGTCTGCCACATTGGACCACTCAACCTATTGCATCATGTCGCAACGTGCGGCCTATTGAGAGTTGCAAAAGTAATAGAAAGCTAGGACAAAAAAAGAGATGGCAGCTCTGAAGCAATAATGAAGCTCCGGAGCAGGGGTGGCGTGTGGCGGAGGCGGCGCAGTTCGTGGAT